>CAKOOJ010000017.1 GCA_934098385.1 uncultured Bacilli bacterium | reverse complement strand
AGTGTTCAATGAAGAACAGTTTCATGAAAATGAAAAGAGAGAAATGTTTGAACAAGGAATTGAACAAGGAATTGAACGTGGCCATAAAGAAAATCAAATTAGTATTGCAAAAATTCTTAAAAAGAAAAATTTTTCAAATAAAGATATAGTTGATATAACTAATTTAACTGAAGAACAAGTTATGGAACTATAATTAAATTTACTTAACTACTATATTTATTAGTAGTTTTTTTAATTATATAAATTTTAAGTTAAGTTAAGTGTTATTAAAAAATTGCAAAAAATGATAAATTTTAATATAAAAAATAATATTTATATGTTATACTAGTAATGTAGAATAGAAGGAGAATATTATGAGTGTGATAAATGTTAGAAGTGAAATAGCACCACTTAAAAAAGTGTTATTACATAGACCTGGTAATGAGTTATTAAATTTAACTCCAGATACATTAAGTAGATTATTATTTGATGATATTCCTTATTTACCAGATGCTATAAAAGAACATGAAGAATTTGTTACTATATTAAGAAGTAATGGAGTAGAAGTAGTGTTCTTAGAAGATTTAATGGCTGATGTATTAAGTCTTAGTACTGAAATAGAAGATAAATTTATAAGACAATTTATATATGAGGCAGGTATACGTACTCCTAAATATAAAAATTTAGTTTATGAATATTTAAAGAGTTTTGTAAATAAAAAAGAATTAGTTTTAAAAACTATGGAAGGTATAAAAATAGGAGATATTAGTAGAAAGAAAAGAGAAGTAGAAAAATCTTTAGTAGATTTAGTAAGTGAAGAATCAGAATTTATTGCTGATCCAATGCCAAATTTATATTTTACTCGTGATCCTTTTGCTAGTAGTGGTAATGGTATTATTTTAAATAAAATGTATTCTGTTACTAGAAATAGAGAAACTATTTATGCTGAATATATATTTAATTATCATCCTGATTATAACAAAGATGTAAAAAAATATTATGATAGATACTTATCTTATCATATTGAAGGTGGAGATGTTTTAAATTTAAGTGAACATGTACTTGCAGTTGGAATTAGTCAAAGAACTGAAGCTGCTGCAATAGATGAACTTGCAAAAAATATGTTTAAAGATCCTGACTGTATGATAGATACTATACTTGCATTTAATATTCCGGAAAGCCGTGCATTTATGCACTTAGATACTGTATTTACTCAAATAGATTATGATAAATTTACATATCATCCCGGAATAATGGAAACATTACAAGTTTTTGAAATAACTGAAGGAGATATTCCTGAAAGTGACGAAGATTTAAATGTTGTTGAAGTAAATGGAAGTTTAGAAGACATATTAGAAAAATATTTAGGAAGAAAAGTTGAACTAATTCCTTGTGCTGGTGGAGAGAAAACTAGTAGTGAAAGAGAACAATGGAATGATGGAACTAATACTTTAGCCATAGCACCTGGTGTTGTTGTTGTATATAACAGAAATAATATAACAAATAATATTTTAAGAGAACATGGACTTAAAGTAATTGAAATGAGTAGTGCTGAATTATCTCGTGGTAGAGGAGGCCCTCGTTGTATGAGTATGCCTTTAGTTAGGGAAGATTTGAGTATTAAAAATGAAGTAAAAGAAGATATTGAAATGTTTGATGTACCCACCGACGGAAAGGATGAAGAGAATGAATTTAACTGGCAGGAATTTTTTAACATTAATTGATTATACACCAGAAGAAATAAGATACTTATTAGATTTATCTAAAGATTTAAAAGAAAAGAAAAAAAATAATATTCCTCATGAATATTTAAAAGGAAGAAATATAATACTTTTATTTGAAAAAACATCTACTAGAACACGTTGTGCTTTTGAAGTTGCTGGTAGAGATTTAGGTATGGGAGTTACTTACTTAGATCCTGGAAGCAGTCAAATGGGAAAAAAAGAAAGTATAAGTGATACAGCAAAAGTATTAGGTAGAATGTATGACGGAATTGAATATCGTGGGTTTGAACAAAGTATTGTAGAAACATTAGCAGAAAATGCAGGAGTTCCTGTATGGAATGGTTTAACTACGGAATTTCATCCTACTCAAATGTTAGCAGACGTGTTAACTGTTGAAGAAAATTTTGGTCACTTAAAAGATATAAAATTAGTATTTATGGGTGATGCTAGAAATAATGTTGCTAATTCATTAATGATAGTTTGTGCTAAAATGGGAATGCATTTTGTAGCTTGTGCTCCTAAAAGTTTATGGCCTAATTTAGATTTAGTTATTAAAGCAAAAGAAATAGCTAGCTTAACAGGTGCAACAATTAGTTTTACAGAAGATGTTAATGTTGGTACCAAAGATGCAGATGTTATATATACAGATGTTTGGGTATCTATGGGAGAGCCAGATGAAGTATGGAATGAAAGAATTAAATTACTTAATGCTTATCAAGTTAATGATAATGTAATGTCTAATGCTAAAGATAATGCAATATTCTTACATTGTTTACCATCGTTTCATGATTTAAATACAACTATTGGTAAAGATGTTTATGAAAAGTTTGGTCTTAAGGAAATGGAAGTTACTGATAAAGTATTTAATAGTAATAAATCAAAAGTATTTGATCAAGCAGAGAATAGGATGCATACTATAAAAGCTGTAATGTATGCTACAATGAAAAATGAGTAAAATAGTAGTTGCACTAGGAGGTAATGCTCTAGGCAAAACCCCTAGTGAACAATTAAAAATATTAGAAAGCGTAAGTAAAATACTTGTTGATTTAATTAAGGAAGGAAATAAAATAGTGCTTACGCATGGAAATGGTCCACAAGTAGGAGCAATAAGTCTAGCAATGGAATATGCATCGAATGGTAAAGTTAAAACACCTGATATGCCTTTTGCCGAATGTGGAAGTATGAGTCAAGGTTATATTGGTTACCAATTACAACAATGTTTACAAGATGAATTAGAAAGATGTGGTATTGTTAAAAATTGTGCAACCTTAATAACACAAGTCCTAGTAGATAAGAAAGATAAGGCCTTTAAAAATCCTACAAAGCCAATTGGAGATTTTTACACAAAAAGTGAAGCTGTAAAAATTGAAAATGAAAAAGGCTATATCATGAAAGAAGATGCTGGGCGAGGTTTTAGGAGAGTAGTACCATCTCCTGAACCAATAGACATTATTGAAAAAAATGTTATAAAAAAACTTATTGATGATGATGTCGTAGTTATTGCATGTGGTGGTGGTGGAATACCAGTTGTAAGAACAAATAAAATAGAACTATTAGAGGGAGTAGATGCAGTTATAGATAAAGATAAAACTGCAAGTTTACTAGGAAAATTAATAGATGCAGATATGCTTTTAATACTTACTTCAATTGATAAAGTCTATATCAACTTTAATACAGAAAATCAAACTGGATTAAATGATGTAGATATAAGTGATTTAAAATATTTTGTTAAATCAAAAGAATTTAAACCTGGTAGTATGTTGCCAAAAATTGAAGCATGTATGTCATTTGTAGAAAATGATGATAAAAAAATAGCAGTTATTAGTTCTTTAGAAAATGCACTTGATGCAATAAAAGGTAAAAATGGTACAACTATAAGGAGGAGAAAATAAAATGGCAAAAAAGAAAAAGAAAACAATGTTATCAGCTTTTTCAATTATTCTTATACTAATATTTGGTTTAGGAATATTATCACATTTACTTCCAAATGCAAAGTTTGTAGGAGAAAATATTGTTAATGGAAGTGGAACAGTTGGTGCAAAATTATCTGATGTATTAATGTCACCAATATTAGGGTTTGAAGATGCAGTAGATGTATCAATATTTATAATGATTTTAGGAGGTTTTTTAGCTGTTATAAATAAAACTGGTGCTCTTGAAACTGGTATTAAAACATTAGTACAAAAATTAAAGGGAAGAGAATTACTTTTAATTCCTATCTTGATGTTTATATTTTCAGTAGGTGGAACAACTTATGGAATGCTTGAAGAAACTGTTGGTTTTTATGTATTATTAGCAGCAACTATGATGGCTGCTGGAATGGATCCTATTGTAGGTTCTGCTACCATACTACTTGGTGCTGGTAGTGGTGTTCTAGGCTCAACTATTAATCCATTTGCAACTGGTGCTGCAATAAGTGCTTTACCAGATGGAATTAAAGCTAATCAAGGATTAGTAATTATGATAGGTGTTATACTTTGGTTAACATCACTTGCAATAAGTTGTTTCTTTGTATTACGTTACGCTGCTAAAGTTAAACGTGATAAAGGCTCAACAATAATGAGTTTAAGAGAACAAAATAATGCAGAAAAGAAATTTGGTAAATATGAAACAACTACTAAAGATAAAGCAGTTTTAACTGGAAAACAAAAAGTTACATTATATTTATTTGCATTAACATTTATTATAATGATTATAGGATTTATTCCATGGGGTGAATTTAATATAACAATATTTGATAAATTTACTGGATGGCTTACTGGATCTAGCTTAGGTAACTGGTGGTTCTATGAATCTGCATTATGGTTCTTAGTTATGTCAATCATCATTGCTATCATTAATAAATTTGGTGAAAAAGGATTTGTTGATACATTCGTAGATGGTGCAGATGATATGATAGGTGTTATATTAATTATAGCAGTAGCTCGTGGAGCTAGCGTACTAATGCAAACAACATACTTAGATAATTATATAATTTATAATGCAGCAAATATGCTATCTAAATTACCAGAATTAGCATTTGTACCACTTAATTATATATTACATATTATATTATCAATATTAGTACCATCAAGTAGTGGACTTGCAACATTATCGACTCCAATTATTGCACCTCTTGCAGCGCAATTAGGTTATAGTACAGAAGTATCTGTAATGACAATGGTATCTGCAAATGGACTTGTAAACTTAATTACTCCAACATGTGGAGCAATAATGGGTGGTTTAGCATTAGCAAAAGTAGAATATTCTACCTGGGTTAAATTTGCTTTCAAAATAGTACTTACTATTGCAATAGCCAATATAGTAGTATTATCATTATTTGCATTAGTAATGGGTTAATAAAGTGACAGATTTATCTGTCTTTTATTTTCTTTATATGTTATTATAATAATTAGGAGAAATAAATATGGAATATATTATAAAAAGCAATTCATATAGATTATTAAAAACAGAATTAGATAAGTTAACTAAAGATATAGATAAAGAAAATATAAGTTATTTTGATTTAAGTGTAGATAATATAAAAACTATATTAGAAGAAGCAAATTACGTATCTTTATTTAATGATAAAAAAGCTATTATAGTTTATAATTCTTTTATATTTGGAACTAAATATGAATATAAAAACGAATTAGAAATATTAGAAGAATATTTAAATAATCCTAATAATAATACAACACTAATATTTTTAACAGATAATATTAAAAAAACTAAAAAGTGTGTTAAATTAATTAATAGTAAAGGTAATTTATTAGAATTAACTATGCCAGAAAAAGATAATTTAAAAAAAGAAATAATAAAATATTTAAAAGATAAAAATTATAAAATAGAGAATAATTCCTTAGAACTATTAATAAATAGATTAGATAATAATTATGATTATATATTAAATGAATTAGATAAAGTATTAATAATGAAAAAAGATTATTTAATTAATATAAACGATATTAAAGAATATACAGTTAATATAGAAAATATAGATATATTTAAATATGTAGATTTAGTTATAAAAAAGGATATAGAAAAATGTTTAGAAGAATTACATATAATAATAGAAAATAATATAGAACCAGCAATAATATTAAGTAACATTGCCACACAATACAGATTAATATATAGCACTAAGAATTTAATTAAACAAGGTTTAACAGAAAAAAATATAGCAGATGAACTTTCTGTTCATCCATATAGAATAAAATTAGCTCATGATAATAGTTATAAATATTCTAATGAAGAATTAAAAGAAAAATTACTTTATATTGGTGAATTAGATAGAAAAATAAAAGTAGGAGAGTTAGATAAATATAACGCTTTAAAAATATTTATAATAAATTTATAAAAGATTACAGTATTCGACAAAATAATTAAATACTATGATGTAGTATATATAACCAGAGCTTTATTTTGTTTAGTGCTTACCCAACTATTTTAATAAATAGAAGGGTTGTGATGATAATGAGTACTAAGTTATTCATAATACGAGTAATCAATAGGCTAATTGTTATAATCATATTAAGTATGGCTTTTATCCTCCTACGTAAAGGGGTTTAGGTTTAAACTTATAAGCACTACGTATTAATTATTTGTTCTGCCTAATATAAATATTATATTATGGTTTGATATTAAATATCATATTTTACCTCTTAATATATCTGTAATAAAAACAAATATATTAATGTAAAATAAAAGGACTCGTAATTTAATACGAGTGCTTATCCGAAAAGGGTAGGCATTACAAAGTAAATGCTCTACTTAAGTTAATTTTAACATTACAGTAGTGATGTGTCAATATAAAAATTCCTAAAAAACGTACAAAAAGTATTGCAAATAAATATTAAAAATGATAATATTTTATTAAGGTAGAAGTACCAAGAATTATAAATTATATTTTACGACTTATGAAAAAACTATAAAAACATATCTCTTTCCCAACCCCCAAAAACGTTGGGGGGGGGGGTATGAAGAAATATGTTTT
>CAKOOJ010000016.1 GCA_934098385.1 uncultured Bacilli bacterium | reverse complement strand
AAGGGAATGAAAATAATAAATCTATTAGTGTTACAACAGCAAATCTTTTACTTGAATATGCAGATGTAAATGATGAACTAATAACAGATAGTGCAGTAGAACCAGGAAAAACATGGACAAAAACATTTGTAGCAACTAATAAAGGAAATAAAACTGTTACATATGGAGTAGCACTAGAAAATGTAGTAAATACATTAGAAAGAAAAGAAGATTTAGTATATACATTAGAATGTAAACAATATTCTAAAACGGGATTTAGTATAGATAAAACAAATAAAACTGTTGCTGGAACTATATCTGGAACATGTAATGGAGTAAGTGCAGAAACAACATTCCCATCAATAGGAACAATATTAGTACAAAATAGTATAGAAGATGATAAAGCACAAGTATATACATTAGTAGTAACATATAAAGAAACAAATACAGATCAAAGTGTAGATATGAATAAAACATTTAGTGCAAAAGCGAATATAGTAGATCCAAACAATTTTAAACCGTATGGAACAAATACTTTAGCAACTGCTATAATAGACAGTGCTAAGAATGCAACCGGAGAAAGAACAGTATATAGAAATGTACCATTGACAAAAATAGCAGAAGAAATAACGGGTTATAAAACTGGTAACAAAGTTAAAGAAACAATTACAACCAGTAATTTATGCGATGGATATGACTCTTGGTCAGTAGGAGATAGTGAAACAACTACTAAATCTAGTGTAAGTTCATACGATGCTGCAGTAGGAAAATATGTTTATGACAATTGCAGTGGATGGACAAAAAAATTAATAAAGTATGATAGTTCGTCAAAATCATTAACTTTTGAAACTGATGAAATTATATCAGAAAAAACACTTTCAAAAACTGAGGACAATTATGGAACCAGTTATTACTTTAGAGGCGACGTTATAGATAATTATGTAAATTTTGCTGGAATGTGTTGGAGGATAGTACGTATTGAGGGTGATGGAAGCATAAAACTTATACTTGCATCAGAACTATCATGTAGCGATACAAATGTGACAGCAAAAAGTGGTTATGCAACAGATGGAGCCGCTGGAGTGCAAGGAACAAAATTACAAGCCGGTTATGGAGGAGTTAATTATATAGGTGATTATATAAATAGCACAACTGATGCAAGAAATAAATTAAATACATGGTTACAAACAAAGATAACAAGTGATAGCGATAAAACACTACTTAAAAATGAAGACTGGTGTATAGGAGATAGAACAAGTGCATATATTTACAATAGTTCTACCAAAACTTACGATTTATCATCAAGTACAGCAGAAGAATTAATAAGTGCTGAAACAGAATTCTATTATAGTGCAAGAAAAAGAATATATGATGATAAAACACCAACATTAGTATGTGATGGGACTAAACAAAGAGCTGGAGAAATAGATACAAATAAGGTAGGAATGTTAACAATAGATGAAATAGTATTTGCTGGAGCATCTATAAATGATAGTAATTTAACATATTATTTATATAAAAATGCTGGGTACTATATGTCTTGGTGGACTCTTTCGCTTTCTGGTTTTCGCCTATATTCAGAAAATGTTTTTGTGGCATATGTATTCAATGTGGATTCGAGGGGTGGTTTGAATACCCATGATTACGCTGAGAGTTCTACATTACTCCGTCCTGTAATAACGCTTTTATCTAATACAGAAGTTTCAAGTGGAGATGGAACTGTGAACAATGCTTACGTTGTAAAATAATAGTGTGTAATGCACTATTTTTTGTTTAAAAAATGTATTAGATACCATAATATTATTGGTGATATTATTATGGATATAATAAATGCTTTATTTAGGACAATTTTCTTTTACTTCTTTGTAGTTTTTGCATATAGAGTAATGGGAAAAAGAGAAATAAGCCAATTAGAAGTAATTGACTTAATAGTATCTATTTTAATGGCAGAATTAATTGCAATTAGTATAGAAAATATAAATGATTCAATTATTCTAACAATAATACCTATTGTAGCATTAGTAATATTAGAAATTTTACTAGCTAAATTATCTTTAAAATCTAAAAAATTTAATAATTTAATGGGTGGTAAACCTAGTATAATAATAAGTAATGGTAAAATAAATTATAAAGAATTAATAAAAAATAGATATAGTTTGGATGATATATTATTAGAATTAAGACAAAAAAGTATTAAATCTATAAATGATGTAGAATACGCTATATTAGAACCTAATGGTAAATTAAGTATATTTAAATATAACATATTAAAAACTAAAGGCGATTTTCCAATGCCACTTATAATAGATACAGAAATACAATATGAAACATTAAAATATATTAATAAAAGTGAAAAATGGTTAATAAATAATTTACATGATAAAAAAATATTATTAAATGATGTATTTTATTCATTTTATAAAAATAATAAAATATATATAATAAAAAAATAAATACCTTGAAAAATATTATATTGTATTATATTATTAAAGTACAAGGTGGTATAAAATATGAATAAAAAGTTATCTGGCATAATTGGTATAGTACTAAGTATATTATTATTAGTATATTTTAATACTTATTTTTATAAATTATTAAGTTTATTAAATATTAATATAAATAATTATAGTGCTTTAGTAAAAAATATAATAGATTTAGTAGTTAATATAATATTGTGTGTATTAATTTATTTATTGTATAAGAGAGATTTTAAACATAAAAGAAAAGATAATATATTTAAAACTATAATAATATTAATTGTGTCTGTTATAGGGTTAGTTTTAATTATGTATTTATTTAATTACGTTATAAATTATTTGGGTGATATATTTAATGTTAGTATAAAGAAAAATAATTTTTATAATATATTTGATAAAAAGTTAAATATATATTTAATTATTAGAATAGTAAAAGATTATATTATTTATCCATTTATAATATGTTCTATAATACTATTAAGTATAGATAAAATTGCTAGAAGAAATGATACATATATTATCTTATGTGGATTGTTAGCTAGTGTATGTAATGCATTAACTTTATCTGGAAATATAACATATGTAATAATAAATTCATTAAATACATTTTTGATATTTGTAATACTTAGTATAATGTATAGAAAAAGTAATAATATATGGTTTAGTATAATATTGTATGGATTATATTTAATGTGTAATTTATTAATATTAAAATATATAGGATGGTAAATATGAAGAAAGATAAAATTTATAATATATTAAAATTATTAATATGTATAGTATTCTTTTTTTCAATAAGCAATATAGCTAGTTTTATATTAAGTATATTTAATATAAATAAGGATAATTTAAGTAACTTTAGTATTGTTTTATATCAGTTTATTGTTTCTTTATTATTATTTATTTTATTACTAGTATTATATTATAAAACATATAAGAAGGATTTCAAATCTTTTAAAAAGAATTTAAAAGAAAATATAGTAAAGGTTATTAAGCTATTTATAATATTTATGATATTTAAATATGTTGTTGGTATTATAAGTAGTTTTATAATGATATTATGTGGTTATGGTACTAGTGATTTTATGAGTACTAATCAGAAAATGATAATTGATTATGTAAAAGCATCACCTATATTAATGGTTTTATCTGTTTCATTATTTGGACCATTTTATGAAGAAGGAATATTTAGATTAGCTTTTAAAAAAGTTATAAATAATAAGTGGTTGTACATAATAATTAGTGGAAGTTTGTTTGGATTATTACATATATTTCCATTAGATGAAGGAGTTACATTATCTCTTGGAATAATACAATCAATTAGTTATGTAACTATGGGAATGTTCTTTTCTTATATATATTATAAAACGGATAATATATTTATTAGTGTAGGATTACATATATTAAATAATTTATTAAGTGTTATTGCTATAATAGGTATGTTGTAAACATATCTTTTATTTTCAATAATGTAAAGTTGTGTAAAACAGATGTAAAGATTTGATGGTTGTATTGATTAACAATTAAAAATATCATACAATGAGGTTGAAAATACGAAGGAGGAAGATATTATGGAGGAACGTATTTTTAAAAGAATACATTTTAGTTATATTTTTGCTTTAGTCATCGGAGCATTATTTATGATTAAAAATGTAAATGCAGAAACTATATCTAGTGATTTAAAATTAACTAGTAATAGGACTGAGAGTATTGTAGTAAAGAGTGGAAGTAATATAACAATTGATCTAAACGGTTTTAATATTACAACAACAAAAGAAGATTCAATTATAGTTGAAAATGGAGCAACTTTAAATTTAAAAGGTAAAGGAACAATTGAAGCAGTTGGTAAAGGAGTTGCAGGACTTTATAATAATGGTACTACAGTAATTGATGACAAAAATACCGAAATATATAAAAAAGAAACAAATGCAAATGTAGATAGATATTATGCAATATTAAATCATGGTAAATTAACTATTAATAATGCAAAAGTAACTATGGATACAACTTTAGGAAAAAATGCATCAAGTTTAATTGCAAGTGGATATTATAATTTTACAACTAACACTTCAGAAAAAATAGGATATGTAAGTGGAGTAGGAATGGAAAAGCCAACACTTACAATAAATAATGGTGAATTTAGTGGTGGTATTAATACTGTAAAAAATGATGATAATGGAACTTTAACTATAAATAATGGTATATTTAAAAATTACATACAAGTAGCTGTAATGAATGCAAATATTACAAAAATAAATGGTGGAGAATTTAATGTACCAACAGGAGAAGATAAAACTACAATATATAATTTTTATTTAGCTGGTGGATATAATGAAGGTATATTAGAAGTAACAGGTGGTACATTTAAAGCAGAGAATTTTATAGAAGGATATGCAAATACACAAAAACCTATAACAATAACTAATGGTAATTTTGAAATAAAATATATGATAAATAGTAATTTCAAAAAAGATTCATTAAATAACAATACATTGAAAGTAAGTGGCGGAACATTTGACGTTAATTCTGATGTATATAATTATTTAAAAGAAGGTTTTGATGCATTTGATGTTGAAAATCAAAAAGTTATTGTTGATAGACAAGCTGAATTTCAATTAACTAAAGTTAAATATTATGTAGAAAAAGGTAAAACAATTAAATTAGATTATACAGCAAATGAAACTGGAAAAAAATATTTAAATGTTGGTAGTGCTGATGAAAAAATAGCAACTATAAAAGGCGATGTTATAACTGGTGTAAGTGTTGGAAAAACAAACGTAGATTTATTTATAGGAGGAAATCCTCTTGAAGCAGCAGAAGTTATAGTTTATGAAGTTAAAACGGATAATGCTACAAAAAATGAAACTAACAACTTAAATTCATTAATAAATGAAATTGCTAATGGTAAAAAAGAAGTAAAAGGATTAGATAAAGAAACTTCAAATAAATTATTGGAAGCAATAAACAATAATAAAACAATAACTACAGAACTTAATACTAAAGAAATCAAATCAAGTGAAGTAAATAAAGACACTAAAGATAAAGTAAATAAAATATTAAAAAAAGAAGAAAAGATTGCTGCATATTATGATATAAATGTGTTATTAAAAGCAGACAATAATTCTTTAGGAAAAATAACTGAATTAAATGATAGTATATTAGTTAGTGTAGACGTTCCAAATAGCCTTCCTGAATTAAAAACTGGATATACAAGAAAATATTATATAATACGTATTCATAATGGAGAAACTACAAAATTAGATGCTAACTTAGTTAATGGTAAGATAGAATTTAAAACAGATAAATTTTCTGATTATATATTAACATATACTGATGAAGAAAGTACAGTTAAAGGAAAACTTGATGATGTACCTAAAACAAGTTTTATAAATTATACTATATTCTTTACAATATTTGGATTGATGACTGTAGTTACAGTAAAATTATTAAGAAAAAATAATTAATTAGAGTGGGAAACCACTCTTTTATAATGCTGTAAAATATAGTATAATTTATATAGGAGAAAAATATGAAAAAGAAATATAAGTTAAAGAAAAAATTTATAGTATTACTCATAATATTATTTATATTTACACCACTAATAATATCTACAATAAGAATTGTAAAACATAAAAATGCTAATAAAAAAATAACTAATATATTAAAAGAGACTATTAAAGAGAATAATACTAACGAAGAGAATGTTACTAATATAGTTAAGGAATTAAAGAATATGAATAAAGACTTTGTTGGTGTACTTTCTATACCAGATACAATTATAAATTATCCTGTTATGTATACTAAGGGAGAAGATTATTATTTAAGGCGTAGTTTTGATAAAAAACAAAGTGATGCTGGTACGTTATTTATAGATAAACATAATAATATAGATCCTATAGATGATAATATAATCATATATGGTCATAATATGAAAAATGGTACTATGTTTCATGAATTATTAAATTATAAAAAAGAAAATTATTATAAAGAACATAAATATATATATTTTAATAAAGTTGATAATAGTGAAAAATATGAAATAATATCTGTATTTTATTCTAAAGTATATTATGAAACAGATAATGTATTTAAATATTATAAGTTCTATAATGCTAGTAATGAAGAAGAATTAAATGATTATGTAAAAAATATTAAGGAATTAAGTTTGTATAATACGAATGTTGATGCTAAATTAGGAGATAAATTTATAACATTATCTACATGTGAATATAGTCAAGAAAATGGTAGATTTGTTGTAGTCGCAAAGAAGGTGTAACGATGAAAGAAAATGTGATTAAATATTATGTATTATGTAATAGGTTAAAAAATATTATTAGAAAAGGTTGGTTAGATTGGAATATAAATAGAGATAGAATAGAAAGCGTCGCAGAACATGTATATGGTACTTTGATGCTTGCCATTGCAATATATTATGAATATGATTATAATATAGATTTAAATAAAGTAATAATGATGTTAAGTATACATGAACTTGAAGAAACTATTATTAGCGATTTAACTGAATGGGATGTTGATAGTAATAAAAAAATAGAGAACGGACATTTAGCTACACATAATATATTAAATAATATAATAAGTGCTAACGAATTAGAGGAACTTATATCAGAATTTAATAATAAAAGTAGTAAAGAAGCAATATTTGCATATCATATTGATAAATTAGAGTGTGATATACAATGTAAATTATACTATGAAGAAAATAATAAATGTGTAGATATGAATACTCAAAGTAATAATAATTCTTTTTATGACAAAAGAGTACAAAAATTACTAAAAGAAGGTAAAGATTTTGCAACAATGTGGTTAGAATTTGATAAAGATAAATTTAAGGATGATAATAATTTTGTTGAAATCCTAGAATATATAGAAAATAATTCTATTAAATGATCATATGTATTGCATATTATTACTTATTAGGTTATAATATGCAATAAGGAGCGCATCATGATTATAAATAAAAGCAAACAATATTTGAAAGACTATAAAAAAAATATTATTAATAAACATTTATTAAAGGAACAAATAAGAATAAATAACATAGAAAATTTAATAATATCAGTTTCTAATATGAAAATGCTATTAACTAATCCTTATAAAAATATATATCATATAGAACAAAAAAGTGGGAAATTAAAGGAATATTATACTGCAAGAATAAATGATAAGTTGAGACTTATTATGAAACCAATTGGAAATTATCCTTATGATGTATTAAATATAGAAGGAATAGAATTTATTAATATAGATAATAAACATTATGGGGAGGGATAAAAAATGAATGGATTTGGAAGTATGTTAAAAGATTACTTAGATTATTATAAAATAAGTCAAAGTGATTTTGCATTAAGATTAGGAATATCATTAAAGCATATGAATGAAATATTAAATGATAATACTAGACTTTCAGAAGAATTAATGTTAAAGATTAGTTTGATTACAGATATAGATGTTAACTTAATTTTTTATGTAGAAAATAAAAAGAGAATTTATAATTCATTAATAACAAAATATAATACTTTAGAAAATGCTAAAAAAATTTATAAAGATTATTATATTAATGAAATGGTAGAAAAAAAATGGATAGTTTTAAAAGATAAAGAGTCTAGTATACAAACTGCTATGGATTTATTAGAATATTTAAAAATTTCTGATTTTAAAGATATAAATAAATATTTACAAAGAAAAATTGCGTATAAAAAGAAAGATGATGCTAATTTAACAAAAATATATTTATGGATAAAGCATTGTGATTTATTACTAAATAATCAATACGTTGAAGAATATAATAAAGATAATTATAATAGACTTTTAAAAGAATTAGTTGTTCTACGAACTAAAAAATTTAATAAAGAATCATTAATAAAATTATTTAACAAATATGGTATTTATTTAGTTATAGAGGATTCGCTTAAGAGTACTAAAATTAGAGGTTGCACTACTGTAAAGAAAAATAATCCAGCGATATATATTACAACCTACTTAAAAGAAAAATCATCATTTTATTACGTTTTATATCATGAACTTGGGCATATTAAAACAAATTATAATAAAGCAAAAAATATTATTATTATTGATGATGATAGTGAAAATAAAATGGATAGATATGCATTAGAACAAATGATTAATAGTGAAGATTATAAATTATTAATAAATGATAAAAATAATGTAAAAAAAATATGTAAAGAAAAAAATATACCTCTATCTTTTTTCTATTCTAGATTAGCATATGATAATATAATAAAATATAATTCAAAAGAATATATAAATAATAGAGAACCAATTTAGTTCTCTATTCAGACTGTTGACAAATAGGTAGAAATTTTACTTATTTGTCTTTTATTTTGTAAAAATAATAAAAGTTTCCAATAT
>CAKOOJ010000015.1 GCA_934098385.1 uncultured Bacilli bacterium | reverse complement strand
ATATTGGAAACTTTTATTATTTTTACAAAATAAAAGACAAATAAGTAAAATTTCTACCTATTTGTCAACAGTCTGAAAATAGGGATTAACATTCCCTATATTTTTATTTTTCAAGAACAGACATTATATTAGGAACCATCTGTTTTTTTCTTGATAAAATATTTTTTATAATAACACCTTCATATACATTATCTAAATTGTACGCATCTTTTATTATATGGCTACCACTACTATTATACAATATCATAGATTCCTTAGTTAAAATATTAGTAATATACAAAGTACTTAATATATACCCATTACTTCTGCTTATCTCATTTAAAGTATCAACATAATCATTAATATTATTTTTGAAATCATTAAAATCAACAGTTAATACTTGACCTATACTAAATTTATAATCATTAACATTAAATACTTTATAATCTCTGTAAATAATATCCTCAGTACTATAACCAGTTATATCCATACCACTCTTTAATAATTTCATACCATATTCTTTATAATTTATATTTGTTTGTTTTGATAATTCTTCTATAACAAACTTATCATGATATGTCGTAGTAGGACTATTTAAAAGTACAGTATCAGATATAATACCACTTATCATTAAACCAGCAATATCATCAGGTATACTAATATTATTTTCTTTATATAAATAATATATAATAGTGTTAACACTACCCACGGCCATATTTCTAAAATTAATTGGATTTTTAGTATTAATATCGCTTATATTATGATGGTCTACTATTTCTAAAATTTCAGCCTCATCAATACCATCAACACTTTGTTTAATAGAATTATGATCCACTAATATTACTCTATTTTTATCATATTCACTTATATCTATTAATCTAAGCATTCCATGACAAATACCACTATGACTAACAATTGGATAATTAGTATGTTTTGTTTTATTACTAATTTCTATAAAATCTGTCATATAATCTTCAGTTTCTAAACATATACAATTTTCATTTCTCTTAATAGTATTAATATTATTAGTTAGTCCCAATAGTTTACTTGCCTCAAAACTTGTATAAGGTGTAAATATTATATTTATTTTATTATTTTTAGCCATTAATAATTGACTAGGATTAAGTTCCCTATTACCAATAACAATAATTAATTTTACTTTGCTATTTATAGCATAATCAATAATAGCTTGTCTATCGCCTACAATAACAATACTATTATTATCTAACTTAACATTATTTATAAATGTATTATCATCAAAAGTTGCAGCAACAATATTACCTTTTATTTCTTCATCAATTTTTATATAATTTAAACTTTTTAAAGTATGAGTTATATTATCAAAAGTTGTATCAAGGTAACTATTATTATCTGTAATCATAGTCTTAGCAATCTCTTTTAAAGAAACGTAACCAACAAATTTATTTTTATCATCTACGATTGGTATACCTGTTATATTATTATTATTCATAAAGTTATAAGTATCAAATATACTGCTATCTTCTTTAACAAAATAATCTTTATGATATGTAATATCTTTTATTTTAACTTTGACATCTTCTAAATACTTTGGTGCTTTCACATTAAAATACTCCAATGCAAACTTAGTTTCATTATTAATATCTCCTAGAATTCTAGGTTCTGTATTAAAACCTAATTGATTTTTTAAATAACTATAACTAATTGCACCACATACACTATCAGTATCAGGATTTTTATGTCCAAAAATATAAATCTTCTTCACATTTCCAACTCCCTTATATATAAATAATTTACTACAACAAAGATTATTAGTCAATTAATACTTGTAATTTTTCTAACAAATTATATAATATTTATAGGTGATTTAATATGTATAAAAACAAAAAAATATTTATATTTGGTTTAGCAAGAAGCGGTTATGAAGTAGCAAAACTATTATCAAATTATAATAATGATATAATAGTAGTTGATAAAACCGATACTGACATAGAACATATACAAGAATTAAATAATTTAAATATTAAATTTATAAAAACAGATACTCCAGAAAACTTACTTGATAATTCATATAACTATTTTATTAAAAATCCTGGTATCATTAAAACGCATCCTTGCATTTTAAAAGCTAAAGAATTAGGTATAAGAGTTATAAATGAAATAGAAGTTGCATATGATTTTATAAAAGATAAAGCAACTATAATTGGTATAACAGGTTCAAATGGTAAAACAACAACTACTACTATGATTTATGAAATAATGAAAAATGCTAATTTAAACGTTCACCTTGCAGGAAATATTGGATATCCATTATCAAGTATAGTTAATAAAGTGAAGAAAAACGATATAATTGTTGCAGAAATATCAGACCATCAATTATTAGATACAAATAAATTTAAAACAAATATAAGTGTTTTAACAAATATATCACCCGTTCACATAGATTTCCATGGAACTTATGAAAACTACAAAAATACAAAGAAAAAAATATTCAACCATCATACAAGTGATGATTTAGCAATATTAAATTTAAATAGTAAAGATGTATTAGATATAACAAAAGATATTAAAAGTAAAAAAATATATTTTTCAAATAATACTAAAACAGACATATACCTAGATAATAATACAATATATTATAAGAATGAACCTATTCTTAATATAAATGATATTAAAGTAAAAGGAATACATAATTATGAAAATATAATGTGTATGTTAGGGGTAGTAAAAGAATTTAATATATCAAATAATGTCATAATAGAGTATTTAAAAGAATTTAAAGGCGTAGAACATAGAATAGAATTTGTAAGAAATATAAATAATATAACATTTTATAATGACAGTAAAGCAACAAATACAGAATCTACTATAGTTGCTTTAAAATCATTTAATAACAATGTGATTTTATTATTAGGTGGACTTGATAGAGGACATTCTTTTGAACCACTTAATCCATATCTAAAAAATGTAAAATACATTTTAACATTTGGCGAAACTAAAGATAGAATAAAAGAATGGTCTAAAAAACAAAATATAAAATGTTTAACATTTAATAATTTAAAAGAAGCAACTTTAGAAAGTTACAAATTAGCAGAAGAAAACGACACCATACTGTTATCTCCAGCATGTGCATCATGGGATCAATACAAATGTATGGAAGACAGAGGTAATGAATTCAAGAATATTGTAAACAACTTTAAATAATTTTTTTGTAAACTATAAGTGTAAATAATAATATAATTATTGATTTAAAAAAAAAGGTATTCTATAATTAAAATAGAGGTGTAACTATGAATAATTATAATAATATAGATATAAGAGAAGCCAAAACAAATTTATTAAAAAATAGTTTACAATCAGAAGGCGCAAAACCAATAGAAACAAGAAGAAAAAGAAAAAGAAAATTAAAAGCAAATTATAAAATAATATTAAGAAATGCAATAATAATATTCACAGTAATAGCAGGTGTAAAAATTGGTGGAAAAGTTGTTGATTCTGTTGAAAGAAGATTAGACTTAAACGCTGCAAATGATTATATGAATACAAAAATAGTTTCTTATTTAGAAAAATCGGATTTAGACTATGTTATAAATAAAGATAAAAAATTAGTTATTTTAGATTCAGATTCAAATAAAATAAATATATTATTAAATAATATGAAAGAAGATGGATTTAATATCAATGAATCAATTTATGGAATAACAAAAAACTGTGATAAAGAAACAATTAACAAAATATTAAAAACTCAAGGATATGAAAATATAGATGATTACTTATATAAAAATTACCCTTCTGGTGAATTATCTAATAATGGTAGTACCTATCTATATAAACATGGAGATGAAAAAGTATTTGAAAACAATGTAGAATTAAATTATATAAATCACGTACAAAATCTTCAAGATAATGCAGAAAAAGTAATAGAAGAAAATAAAGGAATGGTTAGGTAATGGAAAATGAATTATTAGTCAGTTATTACACTATAGATAATAAAGATTATTTAGTCGTAAACGAAACAGAATATGAAAATAATCATTATGTTTATTTATGTAATGAAACAGATAATAAAGATTTAATGATTAGAAAAGTTATAGACAACAAACTTATCCCTCTAAATAATGAAGAAGAATTAAATTCAGTTATTAAATTATTAGTAAAATAAATCACTTTAGTGGTTTTTTTATTATAATTGTTATAAAATAATAAACGAGGTGAAAACAATGTTTAATTTAGTATCAAAATATCAACCAAATGGAGACCAACCAAAAGCTATAAAGGAATTAACAGATGGTATTAATAATGGAAAAAAAGATCAAGTTTTATTAGGAGCAACTGGTACTGGTAAAACGTTCACTATTGCAAATGTAATTAATAAAGTTAACAAACCTACCTTAGTTTTAGCACATAATAAAACATTAGCCGGTCAACTCTATAGTGAATTAAAAGAATTATTTCCAAACAATCATGTAGAATACTTTGTATCATATTATGATTATTATCAACCAGAAGCATATGTTCCATCTAGTGATACTTATATAGAAAAAGATGCAAGTATTAATGATGAAATAGATGAATTAAGACATAGTGCAACAGCATCACTTTTAAACAATAGAGATACCATAGTAGTTGCTAGTGTATCATGCATATATGGTATAGGAGATGTAGAAGATTATAAAGAAAAAATGTTAATATTAAATATTGGAGATATAATTAAAAGAGATGATATATTAAAAAAACTAATTGATATGACATATGAAAGAAATCAAATGGACTTTCATAGAGGCACATTTAGAGTTAATGGAGATATTATAGAAATAATTCCAATTGCAGAAAAGAAAAACGGAATAAGAATAGAATTATTTGGAGATGAAATTGATAGAATTAGTGAATTCGATGTATTAACAGGTATAGTAAAACAAAATAAGAAGAGCATAACAATATTTCCAGCAAGTCACTTTGTCACTAGTGAAGATAAATTAAAAGAATCTATTAAAAGAATACAAGAAGAGTTAGATGAAAGACTAAAATATTTTAAAGAAAATAATAAATTAATAGAAGAGCAAAGACTAAGAGAAAGAACATTATATGATATAGAAATGTTAAAAGAAACTGGATTTTGTCATGGTGTAGAAAACTATTCAAGACATATATCTTTAAGAGATGAAGGAGAAACACCAAACTGTCTACTAGACTTTTTTCCAAAAGATTATTTATTAGTAATTGACGAATCACATGTAACAATACCACAAATAAGAGGAATGTATAATGGAGATAGGATGAGAAAACAAACACTAGTAGATTACGGTTTTCGTTTACCTAGTGCACTTGATAATAGACCACTTAAATTTGATGAATTTAGAAATAAAATTAATCAAGCAATATATGTATCAGCAACTCCAGGAGATTATGAATTAGAATTAGTAAATAATAAATTTGTAGAACAAATAATAAGACCTACTGGACTTTTAGATCCAACTATTGAAGTAAGAAAAACTGAAGGCCAAATAGATAATTTAATAAATGAAATAAATAAACGTAAAGAAATTAATGAAAGAGTATTAATAACTACACTAACTATTAGAATGGCAGAAGAACTAACAAATTACTTAAAAGGAATGGGTATAAAAGTTGCTTACTTACATAGTGAAGTAAAAACATTAGAAAGATTAAAAATAATAAGAGAATTAAGATTAGGTACATACGATGTGGTTGTAGGAATTAACTTATTAAGAGAAGGAATTGATATTCCAGAAGTAAGTTTAATCGCAATAATGGATGCAGACAAGCAAGGTTTCTTAAGAAGTGAAAGAAGTTTAATTCAAACAATAGGAAGATGCGCTAGAAACGAACATGGTCATGTTATAATGTATGCCGATAAAATAAGCGAAGCAATGGATTTAAGTATCAAAGAAACAGAAAGAAGAAGAAAGATACAAGACCAATATAACAAAGAACATAATATAATTCCAAAAACAATAATAAAATCAATCAAAGAAGTAATATCTAATGAAATAGAAGAAAAAGTTGAAAATGTAAAACTATCGAAAAAAGAAAAAACAGAAATGTTAATAAATATAGAAAATGAAATGAAAGAAGCAGCAAAAAACATGGACTTTGAAAGAGCTATGGAATTAAGAGATATATTATTTGAATTAAAATCAAAATAAAAATGAAGATAACACTTCATTTTTTTAATCTTTATTATTAGAAAATATTAAAATTAATCTTAAAATTTCTAAAGCACTTGATAATACTCCAGCAACGTAAGTCATTGCAGCAGCAATTAACATTGTTTTAGTTCCATCTATATCTCTATCTATAGCACCAACATTATTTTCTAACTCAATCATAGCTCTTTTACTAGCATTAATCTCTACAGGCAAAGTAACAAGTTGAAATACAAGTCCAAGTCCAACCAATAAGATACCAGCCCAAACCAAATTCATTAAATTAGCTATCAAACCGATTAACAATATAACATAAGCAATTTTAGTACCAAAACTAACTATCGGAAATATAAAACTTCTAATTTTCATAAATAAATAGCCTTCTTTATCTTGAATAGCATGACCACATTCATGAGCTGCAACAGCCATACTAACAATACTATCACCATGAAAAACTTCACTACTTAACTTAACAGTTTTTCGTCTCGGATCATAATGATCAGTTAAATTACCTCTCGTTTCTACTATATAAATATCTTTTAAACCATTTGCATCTAATATTTTTCTGGCAACTTCAAAACCAGTTATTCTATTTTTATTTTCAATTTTTCTATATTTATCGTGACAAATATTAATATATATTTGAGCAATTAAAGGTACAATTAAAGCAAGTAAATATAAAGCAAAATTATCCATAACTAATCCTCCATCTTATAAGTAGTACCCTCTCTAGTATCTACTAAAACAATTCCTTCATTTAAAAGTTCATTTCTTATTTTATCAGCAAGTTCATAATCCTTATTCTTTTTAGCATTATTTCTTAGTTCAATTTTAGACATAATATAATCGTGTTTATCACTAACAACATTAAGCTTAATTAAATCTAAACTTAATACTTTATCAAAAGACTTAATAAGTTCTAATTTAGTTTTACCATTTACATCATTATCTTTTAACAAATCATATAAAACAGTAACAGCATTACTAGTATTTAAATCTTCACTAATACATTTTTTAAAACTGTCATTATATTTTTCGAAAATATCTATATCAAATTCTCCTTCATCAGAAATACTATTAATTCTATTTAATAATTTTTTATAAGCGTTTTCACTTTGATCTAAATTATCATAACTAAATACAAGTTGTTTTCTATAGTGACTATTTAATGTCATAAATCTATAACTTAAAGGATTATATCCCTTTTCCTTTAATAAAGAAACAGTTAAAAATTCACCTTTACTCTTACTCATTTTTCCGCTTTCATCGTTTAAATGTTCTGCATGAAACCAATAATTACACCATTTATGCCCAACATAACTTTCTGTTTGTGCAATTTCATTAGTATGATGAGGAAATTTATTATCAACACCACCACAATGAATGTCTAAATATTCACCTAAATTTTTATAACTAATTACACTACATTCTATATGCCATCCAGGATATCCAACACCCCAAGGACTATCCCATTTTAATTCTTGGTTGTCAAATTTAGATTTAGTAAACCATAAAACAAAATCTATATTATTTTTCTTATTATAATCTACTTCTACATCATTTCTTACTGCATTTTTTAAATCATTTTCATTATTATTAGTTAAAACATAATACTTATCTAGTTTAGATGTATCAAAATAAACATTACCACCGCTAAAGTAAGTATAACCTTTATCTTCCAAATCTTTAATAAACTCAATATATTCACTAATCATACTAGTAGCAGGTACAACTATACTAGGCCATTTTATATTTAAAGTATCACAATCATTTTTAAAACATTCTGTATAATATTTTGCAATTTCCATTACACTTTTATGTTCTCTTTTAGCACCCTTAAGCATTTTATCTTCACCAGTATCAGCATCACTAGATAAATGTCCTACATCAGTAATATTCATAACTCTCTTAACATTATAACCCAAATAATTTAAACTTTTTTCTAAAATATCTTCCATTATATACGTTCTCAAATTACCAATATGAGCATAATGATAAACAGTTGGACCACATGTATACATAGTAACCAAATTTTTATCTCTAGGAATAAATTCTTCAACATTCTTAGTTAAACTATTATAAAATTTCATCTCCCCATCTCCTTAAAAATATTCTATCATATTTTATATGAATTTAATATGAAAACATTAACCATAATAACAATTATAACACAATATTATTACGTTAAATTCCAAAACAAATAAATTACACCAAAAGATGTAATTTATTTAATCAAATCCTTATTCTTCATTGCAATTTTAACCCCTCTGAAACCATAATTTATATAATCACAATGAGTATAATCAAAATCTTTAATATTATTATACTCTATAAACTTACCTATTGCCTCATCATCAATACTATTAAAATTAACAACATAGTCTACTCCATCAATAACTTTTTTATCATCATACTTAACAAGATTAATATTTTTACTAAATCCAATACCATATTTTATATTATTAGTAGCACTCAAGAATATAATACTATTTAACAAATTTTTATCTTTAATTTTTCTACAATCAATTATATTCATTATAATATCTACAACACTTTTATTAGCCTTTTCTATATTATCGAACAATATAATACTATTATCCTTCATCTTGTTATAAATACTATCTTCACCATTATATATATTATTAATACTATAAACATTACTATATAAACTCATATCAAAACAAATAAAATTAATATTCATTTCATTCGCAATTTCTCTAATACTAATACTTTTACCTACTCCAATACCACCTAATAATAAAACACTTTTAAAACCATCTTTATTAACAATATCAACGATACTGTCTATTACATTATCTTGACCATAAACCTTTGATTTAATATTATTAATAATAATACTTTTATCACATACTAAATTTCTATTAATTTTTCTACTTATAACACTTTCTATATCACATTTATATATCTTACTTTTACCACAATTTTTAGCATAAGAACAAACACTATCTAGTAAATCTATAGATTTATCTGGATTCTTTTTATCACACAGAAACTTATCACTATAATTAACAATCATATCTATATTGCTTTTAGTAATATTAACATCATGATAATTTTTATATTTATCTTTAATTTTATATAAAATATATTTAGTTTCTTCTATACTAGGTTCATTTATTGTAATAACATCAAATCTTCTAACTAAAGCTTTATCTTTACAAATATATTTATCATATTCTTCTTTTGTAGTAGCTCCAATAATTTTTAACTTATCCTTACATAAATATGGTTTTAATATATTAGAAGCATCAATTGCCCCTTCACTACCACCAGCATGCATAATAGTATGTACTTCATCTATAAATAATATTATTTTACCACTACTAATAACTTCTTTAATAACAGTATTAAGTCTTTCTTCAAAATCCCCTCTATATTTAGAACCTGATAATAAAAGTGACATATCCAAACAAAATATTTTATAACCATTAAATTTATTATAATAACCATTTTTAATTCTGTTAGCAAGTTCCTCAACTATAGCTGTTTTACCCACTCCCGCATCTCCTACTAACAAAGGATTATTTTTATTTTTTCTAAGTAATACTTCAATTATTTCATCTAATTCTTTTTCTCTACCAATAAGTTTAGTATCATTATCACTCAAATCATAACCATATTTTTTTATTTCATTAAATATAGGATTATAACCTCTTTTTAACTCTTTATATATGCCTTCTAAGTCAATTCCTAAACTTATTAATATTCTAACTCCAATACCATCTCCACTTTCAAGTATGCTTATCATAATATGATTAGGAGTAGTAATACCATCATTATTTTCTCTCGCATCTTTCTTAGCATCATTAATTATACTTTTCAACAAAGGAGTATGTAAAATACTTGTCGTCTTTACATTTGATTTACCAATAATATCAATTAATTCGTTTTTAAATATATCATACGTTAAATCATAATTATCACATATTTCTTTAATAGCATCATTTTTAAGAAGTGCAAGTATCATATGTTCACTACCAACATATGGATGATTTAATTTTAACATCTCTTTTTCTGCAAGTTTCATATACTCATTTATACAATCTTTACTATTTTTATTCATTAAAAAATCCTCCTTATATATCTTATGTATATAATGAGGATAAAATTTATATTTTATTCATTATCTTTGTAATCTCAATTTATCAGCTAAAGTAGCAATAAACTCACTATTAGTTGGTTTTGATCTATCTACATCTACACTATTTCCAAATAAGTCTTCCATCAAATCATAATCTCCTCTACTCCAACTTATTTCTATAGCATGTCTTATAGCTCGTTCAACTCTACTACTAGTTGTATTATATTTAACAGCAATTTCAGGATACAATTCTTTAGTTATAGCCCCTAAAATAGACGGTTTATTATATAAAAGACCTATTCCCTCTCTTATATATTCATAACCTTTTATATGAGATGGAACTCCTAAAGAATGTAATAAATCGCTTATATTTGATTGTAATTCTTTATCAAAATCCAATAAGGTTACAATTCTAGTATTAGTATTTAATATTTGATATTCTAAATTCTTAATATCAAATGGTTTTAGCATAAAATAATTTACATTGTAATAACTAACTTGTTTTATAATATCAAATGAATTATATCCAGTTAAAACAATTATACCTTTTTCTTTAGAATTATCTCTAATACTTTTTATAATACTTAACCCATCTTTATTAGGTAATATTAAATCTAAAACAATAATATCATAAGTATCTTTATAATTATTTACATATTCATATGCACTTAATCCATCATCATAAGATTTAACAATTTCTACTGCAGTGTGACTACTAAAATACTTCTTGATACTACTAAGTTGTTCTTTATCAGAATCAACTAATAATACACGTACTTTATTTTTCATAATTTTCTCCTTCTTGCTTCACACAAATTAATTATAGTACATAATGTGACAAATTGAAAGAAAATCTTTTGTAAAGTATTGTCAAACAATGTAAACTATTGTCATAATTTGTCGAAAAGAAAAAAGACTATAAAAGTCTAATTCAATTTAACGGAATATGGATTTGAACTAGTTCCATCTCCTCCATCTACAAGCAATTCAGCCTTTAGATTGATACTAGGGCGCAAAGCGTAAGAGTCGTTGACGCGGTCAACGATGAGGGCACCATTATATCCAAGAACGAACCACCCACGCGCATCCGAACCGCGAGAGTCGCCCGGAGACGAAAGCCACCAAACAGAAGTTATAGATGAATTATATAAATAATATGTATTATTTGTTTGACTAATTTTATATGCGCCTGCATAAGCTACTTCATCTGCTGTCAATAATCCAATTGGATATTTTAAATTACCATTTGTTTTATTTCCATTTGATAAAGTTATTTCATTTACTGTAAATCTTGAATAATCATCTGTTGCATTTTCAGCACATTTAAATGTTGGTTTTGCTGTTGTAATATCAGTTGTACCAGTACTGTATCGTAATCTTTCTATTGATGCATAATATGCTTTATTTGTTCCATAACCTAGTTGAGTTGTTACTCCACCTATTCCATTTGATGCTAATGTTTTATCATTACAGAATAATGTATCTGCTAAAAAATTTGCATAATTTGTTTTTAGATTATCTTCATACCATTTATCTACTGCTTGTTTTATTGTACTATCATTAATATTCTCGTGTGTTGCATCATATGTTGTACCTCCTACTGTTCCATACATATATCCTACATATGCATTATCATTATAATTAGTATTGAATGCTGTGTTTATAACAGTACCACTAGAATCCTTTGCAACATCATCAAGTATTAGTCTTACTGTTCCATCTCCATTTATTCTAACTATTCTCCAAGTTTTATTTGCAAAAGATACATAGTTATCTTTTACATTTCCTCTAAAATAATAACTAGTACCATAATCATCTGGTGCATTATTAAGTACATGTTCATTTTCTCCACTTATACTTGTAAACTCTGTTACTGTTGAACCTAATGTTGTTCTTGTTGTATCACTATTTGTTGTAGCGATTTCTGCACTTTTATATATTGCACTGGCAAGTGTTCCACTTCCAAATGCTCCAAATGTATTTGGATCTACTATATTTGCTTTTGCACTAAATGTTTTATTCATATCTACACTTTGATCTACATTCATTTCTTTATATGTTACAACTAATGTATAAACTTGCGCTTTATCGTCTGCTATATCATTTTGAACTAATATATTTCCTATTGATGGAAAAGTTGTTTCATCATTTACTCCATTACATGTTCCGCTTATAGACCCACTTACTGTCTTATTTGTTTTATCTATACTAAATCCTGTCTTAGAATATTGTTTACAATCTAATGTATATACAATATCATCTTTTCTTTCAAATTGATTTACTACATTTTCTAGTGCTACTCCATATGTAACAGTTTTATTTCC
>CAKOOJ010000014.1 GCA_934098385.1 uncultured Bacilli bacterium | reverse complement strand
ATTAAATAGTTGGGTAAGCACTAAACAAAATAAAGCTCTGGTTATATATACTACAATAAATCATTTAAAATATTTGTCGAAATATAAAATATACATAAAAAAAGTACTAATTAATAGTACTTATGCTATTTTTACTATTTTAATGTCATAAGATCCATTAGGACTTTCAACACTTATAGTATCTCCTACCTTTTTATCCATTATTGCTTTTCCTATAGGAGATTCATTTGATATCTTATTTTCAAATGGATCTGCTTCCATAGAACCGACTATTGAATATTCCTCTTCTTCATCATCGTCTACATACTTAACTGTAACTGTAGTACCTACAGCAACTTTATCACCAGATGCCTTTTCTATTATCTTAGCATGTTCTAACATATATTCTAACTCTTGTATTCTTGCTTCTATTTTTGCTTGTTCATCTCTAGCAGCATCATAATCAGCATTTTCAGATAAATCTCCTTGTGCACGAGCCTCTTTTATAGCCTCAATTATTCTTGGTCTATCTTCACTTTTTAAAGTGTTTAATTCTGTTTCTAAATCTAAATATCCTTCACTTGTTAGCAAAAATTCTTTTTTTTGTTTCATGTATATCACCTTTCAAATTCAATTTAGTGTTAATTAATATTAACTTTCATAAGAATACTACATTTAAGATAAAATGTCAAATACTTTCAATCTCATCATATCATATTTATTTAATTTATTTTTTACTCTTAATTTTATTATCATTTGTGGATGTCTAGCAACATCTATCATATTGTTTTCTTCATCATATATTTCTAAAACTGTATAATCAAATGTTTCTATATTAGGCCCAAAAAACTGTACTTTAGTTCCTACATTAAAATTATTTCTTTGTTCTATAGTTGCTATACCATCTTTATAATCTAATACTAATCCTAAAAAATCTTGATTAGATAACTCTTGTCTACCTAAATAATATTGTTCATCAACTCCTGGCAATTTATTAAAAAATTGAGGAGTAGACTCTCTATTAGCACATCTATTTAATATGTTAAGACAATATCTAGTATATGCATCAGTTATAGTATTGTTTACTATTTTATCGATTAATCTTCTATAAATTAATATTACAGTAGAAACATAATATATACTACGCATTCTACCTTCTATTTTAAACGAATTAATTCCAACATCTATCATTTCTTTAATATATGGAACCATATTTAAATCCTTTGGTGTCATTGAAAATGGTTTTTCAGTTATTTTATTATTAAATTTATCTAAATAATTAAATTCCCATCTACATATTTGAGCACATCCCCCCCTATTAGAATCCCTATTAGTACAATAATTTGATAATACACATCTTCCACTAATACTAGTACACATTGCCCCATGTATAAATGCTTCTAAATCTAACTTAGTAGCATTTTTTATTTCTTCTATATCTTTCTTACTACATTCTCTTGCTAACACTAATCTTTTAGCACCTAATTTTTTATAAAACATTGCACTTTCTCTATTAGATATACTTGCTTGTGTACTTATATGTAATTCTAATTTTAAATTTAATTCTTTATGTAATTTCATAACTACTATATCACTTGATATTATTCCATCTACATTAATACTATCTAAGTATAATAAATATTCTTTTAAACCATTTAATTCTTCATTATGAAATACAATATTTACTGTAACATAAACTTTCTTATTCAATTTATGTGCATAGCAGACTGCTTGTCTTATTTCTTCGTTATTAAAATTTTTAGCATTTGCTCTCAAACTATAATTTATTCCACCTATATATATAGCATCAGCACCATATAGACAAGCAAATTTTAATCTTTCTAAATCTCCAGCTGGACTAAGTAATTCTATCATTTCTTCTCCCCCAACTTATATATAGTTTTTCTATTCATAAAACCATCATCATATACTATATTTGAATTATTATTAATTATTTTATCTATTTCTAAATAATCTAATCCATTAGGATATATTAAATAAAATAATATATTATCATCATTAAATTCATTTAAATAATTAATTATATTAAAATATTTATTATTATAAATTATAGTTCCTTTATCATTTTCTTTTATATTAAATTCATTATTTGTAATAGGTTCCTCTATAATACTATCTCTTATTTCTGATAAATTATAATATTTATTAAAATTCGTTAAAAGAGTACGTCTAGAATACATTATCATATTTTTTCCAAATACATTTAATATAATAGGTTTATTAACTCTATCTATTATATCTTTAACTTCTTCTTTTGTTAACTCATTAGATATTACTGCACTATCCATCATTTCTAAATAATAATTAATAGATTTATAGTTAGTTGCAAAATGATTTTGATTCCATATTAATGTAATATTTGTATCATATAAAATATTGTACACTCCAATATCTTCAAAAATTATTCCATCAAAACATTTTAATTCTTCTTTTATTTTTAATAAATTATCAATATCTTCATTATTTAAAACCCTATTTAATAATAAATATTTATTACATTCTAATTTTTTTAATTCATTTATATTAAAAGAATTATATCCTATACTAAACCCATCTACTGCAAAAAGAAAATTGTTTATTCCAATTTTCTTATAATTATCTATATCAATTAAATTTTCTATATTACATAGTATCTTTTCTTTTTTCATTTTTTCTAAAGCTTACTGATAAGCCATCTCCAATATCATAAAATTTTGTAATGTATTCATCATTTTCTTTTAAGAATTCAATATATTTTTCTATTTTATTTACTATTCCTCTAACGTTTTTAGATTTTATTAAATCTTTATTTTTAACAAGTCCATGAAATTTAAGATTATCAGTTATAATTACTCCTCCCGGATTTAAGTAATTACAGAATTTCTCAAAGTATTTAATATATTGTCCTTTCGCTGCATCTATAAATATTAAATCATATTTACAATTTGTTAAATTAACTTCCATTGCATCATTATATACTAATTCTATTCTTTTATCTAATCCACTTTTATTGACGTTTTTAACAGCTTCTTTATATCTTTTTTCATCTCTTTCAATTGTAGTTATTTCACAAAAACTATTTGCATTTGCCATAAGTATTGCACTATATCCTATTGCAGTACCAATTTCTAAAATAGATTTAACTTGATTTAATTTTATATATTTCATTATAAATTTAATTGCATCTAATTCAATTATTGGAACGTTATTTGTACTAGCATAATGTTCCATTTCTAATATTAATTCTTTCATTTTACTACCACCCTTTTAGTAAGTATACCACTTACCCTCACTTTTTAATTTTGCAACTGTTTGTGTATGTTCTTCACTTGTTTTACTAAAATATGTATTTTTCTCTTTATCCGCCACAAAATATAAGTAATCACTTTCTGTTGGTTCTATTACAGCAGATATACTTGATAAACTTGAACTACATATTGGCCCTACTGGAAGTCCACTAACACATGTACCTCTTGTATTATAACCATTACAACTATCTAAATCTTTTTGAGATAAATCACGTGAAAAGTCTTTTCCAACAGCATAATAAGTTGTAACATCACTACCTAAACTCATACCATTTTTAAGTCTATTATAAAATACTCCAGCAACCATACTTCTATCTTTAGAATTTACACCTTCTAACTCTACTATACTAGCTAAAGTTAAAAGCTTATGAATACTATAATCACTTAATTCTATTTCATCTTTATAATTAGATAATTTACTTTCCATATTATCTAACATTTTTTCTATTATTTCTTCAATAGTACTATTCTTTTTAAATTCATAAGTATCAGGATACAAATAACCTTCCAAAGGATAATATATCTTTTCATCCAATATATCTTCAGTTATAAAAGAATATTTATTCATTAATTTATTTAAATAATCTTTATCAGATAATTTATTATTTATTTCTTCTTCAGTATAAGGAAAATTATCACTAATCTGTTTTACATAAGTACTTAATCTCTTTCCTTCTACAAATGTAATTTTTATACTCTCATTTTCTACATTATTTTGATCTTCCAACATAGATATTATTTCATTAGTACTTAAATCCTTACTTAATTTATATGTACCTGCATATAATTCTTTATTTTTTAATTTAACAATAACTTTACTAAAAAACTCACTTCTTATTAAATCTTTCTTTTTTAATTCACTTATTATTTTATTTTTACCCCACCCTTTTTCTACTGTAAATGTTATTATTTTTTCATCTTTTTTATTTACAGGAGATAATGAATGAATAGTTATAATAGTAAAACTTGTTATTAAAATTAAAATCAACAATAAAATTGTTATAAATATTCTTTTATGTTTCATACTATCCCTCTATCTTACCATTTACGCTTGCAAATATTTGCTCTATTGTATTATATTCTTCTTCTGTTTCTATATCTCCTAAATCTCCACTATCACTATATGGATCATATGTATTTGCATATACCTTTAAATTACCTAATTCATCTTTTGTATTATCAGTATATACTATATAACTTTTTTTAGTTTCATCACTATCAAAAGTAAATAATATATCACACTCATGTGTATTATTATCTATATCTTTTATTAATATTTTTCCATCTTGTATCATAATGCTAATCCCTTCTTTTATTTAAATATATTTCTAATATAATACTTGCTGCATAAGCGTCAATTATTTTTTTCCTTTTCATTCTAGATGTATCAGTACTTATTAAATGTTTTTCTGCTTCAACTGTACTTAATCTTTCATCTATTAAATGTATTTTTTTATCACATTTTTCTTCTAATAATTTTTTAAAATTCAAACTTCTTTCACTAGCATATCCCAGTGAGTTATTCATGTTCTTAGGAAGTCCTAATACTAATTCATCTATTTCTTCTTTTTTTATAATATCTAATAATTCATCTATTAAATTATTAATATCATCATATCTTAAAACTTTATATGGACTAGATAATATACCTAATTTATCACTCATTGCTAATCCTAAAGTTTTTGTACCTAAATCTAAACCTAAATATTTCATGAGTTATTTTTTACATAATATTCTAATACAGTTTCTAATATTTTTTCTCTATCAATACTAGTTATTTTATTTCTAGCTCCTTGAAAACTAGTTATATAACCAGGATCTCCAGTTATCAAATAACCAATAATTTGACTATTAGCATTATAACCTCTTTCATTAAGACTATTATATACATCTACTATAGTACTGCTTACTAAAGCATTATTAATATCACTAATTTTAAATAAATTTGTATTATCCATATTATCACTCCCAGACAATTATATTTTATCATTATTATTACACTTTCTCAAGAAAAAAAAGAATTTTATATTGACATTAATTCTTTTTCTTTATTATTAAAAATTTCTTCAACTTTTTTATTATATTTATTTATAAGTTCTTGAACTTCTTTAGTTAAACTATCCTTTTCATCTTCTGTAAATTCACTTGATTTAATATGATTATTAGCATCTTGTCTTATATTTCTTAATTGTATCTTTCCCTCTTCTGCCATATTCTTAGCTTGTTTTACATAATCTCTTCTTGTTTCTTCTGTTAAATCAGGAACTGTTAATATTATCGTTTCTCCATTATTAGTAGGATTTATTCCTAAATTAGATTCATTAATTGCTTTTTCTATATTTTTTAAATTTCCTCTATCAAATGGTTTTATAAACAATTGTTTTCCATCATGAACAGTTATATTAGCAAGTGTATTTATAGGATTTATTACTCCATAAGCTTCAACATTTATTCCACTTACCATACCAGGATTAGCTCTACCAGCTCTTATACTAGTTAATCTATTCTCAAGATTTTCTACAGCTTCTATCATTTTTAATTCAGTATTTTCTAAAATATCCATAAATTCTCCTTCTTTTTTTAATTTATTATATTAACTTTTTTACTATTTTACAAGTAAAATAAACAATATTATTATAATTACTACTATACCTAAACAAACTATAAGTGTTATATCAGCAAAACCAAATTTATCATTATTTTCTAATACTAATTGTTTTTCATTGCTTTTTTTCTTCTTTTCTTCTTTCATAAATTCAATTTTATCTTGAAACATATTTCTTATATTATCATTATAATAATCATTATAATTATATAAATACTCAAAATAAGTATTATATATTTCATATAAATTTATTGGAATATCATTTTCTTTAGTATTTACACATAAATACAAAAATATCTCTATTAATTTTTCTTCATATTTATTTAAAGATTCACTTTTATATATTTTATCCATGCCAAAATTTATTGCATTTATATAAAACTCTGTATTTAATTCATCTAAACTATTTGGTATTTCATTAATTTTCTCTTCTTCATTTTCTTTATCTTTTGTTTCTTTTTCGAACTCTTTTTCTTCTTGTTCTTTTTTATTACTAGAAACAAAATCATTGTTTGGTGGTGTTAATACATACATATTAGTTTCATTATCTAAAAACTTAATAATATTATCACCAACATAGTATATTCTTTCACCACTAGAATTAATACTATATTTCAATGTTTCCTTTTCTAAACCTTTTTCACTTATATATTTATTTATCTCTATTCTTTCCTTCAATACACTTGCTATATCATTTAGAAATTTCTGTTTTGTTTTAGCATCTTGTATATTATTTATTTCCCTAGTAACTACCTCTTTATCTAGATTAGTTTTATAATCCATGTCAACTACATTTAATTCTTCTGTATAAGGTTTTATCTTTTCTAATAAATCTTTAATAGTAATATTTTGGTTTAATTCTAATATTTCTTTAACTTTATCAACATAATTATTAGGTATTTCGAATAACTTATTTTCTCCATCTTTATAAACTCTCAAATAATTTATATTATTTCTAAATCCATAATAATCTTTATTATTTATTTCTTTTCTTGTTTCTACTATATTAATATCTTTTATATTACTGTTTTTATTTTTTGCTTCTTCCAATACATCTTTTAATGATTTTACATTTAATTCATTCATTCTATTTACTATAGCTTCTTTTATTTCTTCAATCTCTTTAATATTAAGTGACGTATTATTCAAATTATTTAATACTCCATTTAATTCATCTACACTATTTGTTTTACTATAGTAATTTATTATAGTATCTTTATTTTTTCTTAAAAAATTTATTCTTAAATTATCGTTATTCATTATATCACCTATTTAAATACTATTATTAATGCAATTATTAATGCAATTGCAAGTGATGCCTCTAATATTATTGTTGTTGCAACAAATGCCTTTGAATTTAACAATAAATCATCTTCTGTTAGATTATATCCATTATTTTTATTTGGTGATAGTCTAAGTACTTGTGTCCTTGATAAATAATCATCTTCTTTAAAATCCATTGCAGTATTATCAATACTATTTAAAATATCTTCTTTTTTTAATATTATTTCATCTAATACTAATCTAATATTATCACTAAATTTATATTTATTATTACTATAATAATTTAAATAATCATTAAATAAATTTTGTACTTTAAGTGAATTTTGATATCCATTTTGTTCTTTTTCCAAACAAAACTTCAAAAAATCTACTACTATATTTATATTTCTACTATCTAAATTATTCTTATTAACATTTCTCATACAACTTAATATAAAATCAGTATTATTATCATAAAATTCATTTAATTTATCAAAATCTTGTTTTATATTATCATATTCATTATACTTATTTGTTACGCTATTAATTCTATTTTTCACTACCTCAATAATTGGTTTTACTTCACTCTTATCTACTTTATTTTGTTCTTCTATTAATTTTAAATAAATTCTTAATTCATCAATATTATCATAAGAGTTAATAAAATCTATTATTTCTTGTTTATTAGTTATTGTTGTGTTAGTTATATCTCTTTTTATCTTTGGAATGTCCATACTATCACCTACTATAAAAATTATAAGATAAAATATAAGTTTTATCAAGAAAAAAAGAAGAAAAAGACTATCTTTCTCCTTCTTCTAACATCGTCGTTATAAATATACCATAACCAGTTGTTGGATTATTTACTATAACATGAGTAACAGCGCCAAATATTTTATTATTTTGTATTATCGGACTACCACTCATGCCTTGCACTATACCACCACTTATATCTAATAAACTAGCATCTGTCACTTCAAACGATATATTTTTTATATTTGATTTATCATTTATTTTAGTAATATTTATTTCAAATTCTTCAACTTTTTCTTTATCTACTACAGTGTATATAATTGCCTTACCTAATTTTAATTCATTAGGTTTACCTACTTCCATCTTTTTATTTTCATCTATTTCATCTGTATACTTACCATATATACCAGAAATTGTATTTTTATTAATATTACCATATATATTATTTGAATAAAATTTAGCATTCTTAGTTCCGGCATTTCCTACACTACTTCTATCTATACTAGTAACCAAACTTTCAAATATAGTGCCACTTTTTACTTCAACACTTCTCATACTATTTCCTTCTATTATTTCATGACCCAATGCACCATATATTTTAGTTGTTGGATCTATATAAGTAAGTGTTCCAATACCACTTATACTATCTTTAACATATAATCCAGTCTTATATATACCATTATCATTTATTAAATCAAAATTAATATTTTTATCTACATTATTACGCTTAATAGTAATATCGATTTTATTATCTTTTACATTATTTTCTATTTGATTTATCATTTCATTTACTGTATATACTGATTTATTATTTATTTTAGTTATAACATCTCCAATTTTTAAATCATTAATATTATATTTATTATTTATCTTATAAAAACCAATTATTATTATCCCGTTATTTTGTACTTCAATACCAATATTATTTCCTCCCGGTATTATATAATCAGAATACGCAAAAACTTGTAATGGAAATAGTAAAAGTGTTATTAATATTATTAATTTTTTCTTCATATTACCACCATTATTATTATGCTAATTTATAATATATTTACTAAACCAATTTATTCCAAAAAAATAATTTATTTTATATTGACACATCATTACCAGAATGCTAAACTTAATTTAAGGAGAACATTTACTATTAAATGTCCTACCTTTCGGTTTGTGACATTTGTACTTTCTAAGTACTATGTCTTTTTTTATTTACCAAAACCCCCATAAATTAGTCTTTAATAAAACTATATAAGATTTTAATAAAAAATATAATAATTATTCTATCCAATATTTTTATAATATATGAATAAAACTTCATAACTATTACTCCCTTCATACTTAAATATAAAAGGCAGGACATAAACAATAAATGTTCTGGTTTTATATACTACAACATCCCATTTAAAAAATATGTCGAAATATAAAACGCACATAAAAAAAAGTACTATCTAATTTTAGTACTTTAATCTTTTACTTTACTTACTAATGTAAATATGAAAGAGAATATAACTGCACTACTTATACCTAAACTTACATTACATAACATATTCTCAAATAATCCTATAAAACCACCACTTTTTAATCCTAGATAAGCACCATTAAATAACGTATTTCCAAAAGACGTTATTGGTATATTTGCTCCAACACCTACAAAATCTATAATCTTATCATATATACCAAACATACCTAAAATACATCCTACTACAACCAATATACTTGTTACATGACCAGGCGTAAGTTTAGTATTATCTAATATTATTTGTCCTATAAGACAAACAAAACCACAAAATATAAATGAATAAAATAATGTCATAATACCTCCAATTCTACTAAGTGAGCAATACTTGGTATAGAATGTTTTTGATTAACTATAGTAGGGCTATGTAAACTTCCAGTTGCAATAAATATTATTTTTTTATATTTTTTATTTTGTAATATATTATTAAATAATATTAATGGTAAACACACTGGTCCACTCCCACCACTATATTTTTCTTGTTCCTTTTTATATATTAATCTACCAGCATCAACATAATTTTTTATATTAATACCATAATCTTTCATTAATATTGTTTTAAATAATTCTTCTCCATAACTTCCTAAATCTCCAGTTAATATTACATCATAATCTTTTAAATTTAAATCAAATTTATTAATATGTTCCATTAATGTTTTAACAGCAGCAGGAGCCATTACCGCACCCATATTATTAGCATCTTTAATCCCCATATCAACAACACTACCTATAGTACTACTTACAACTCTTATATTTGATATTTTATTTGATACAATTATACCTACACTACCCGTTGTTGTAAATGTACTATATATTGGTTTCTGTGCACCATATTCAACAGGAAATCTAAACTGTTTTTCACTATTTAAATTATGACTACTTGTAATACATATTCCCTCTTTTATTTGTTTGTTATTAATAAAATTAGACAATATTATAAGTGACTCATTAAACGTAGCACAAGCACTATATACATCAATAAATGATATATTATTATTTATAACACTAGAAGATAATAAAGCATTTTGATTTGATAAATCACCACCAACAATAAGTTCTGTTTTTGGATTAATTAAATTATCCAATACTTCTTTCTGTATTTTTATTTCACAATCTTCTGTAGTTTTACTATTATCATAAAAATCTTTTAAATACCTATCTACATTGTTAAGCATTCCATTATTTTCATAAACACCTGCTATACTATAAGATTTATTTATATATACATTTTTATACTTAAAACTAGCCATAAAACACCACCTTTAATATAGATAATATAAATGCACTTACCATACCATATAATATTACACTTCCAGCAAGTTTAAAGAAATTTGCACCCAATCCTGTTATTAATCCATCTTTTTTATAATCCATTGAACTACTCTGTATAGAATGTGCAAAACCAGTTATCGGTATTATAAGTCCAGCCTTAAATTTTACAACCCATTTATCAAAATCAAAAAAAGCAGTCATAAAACAAGATAAGACTATTAAAGTAAATATTACTATACTTACAGCATCACTATTCTTAAAATTATAATAATTTACAAGTAATGCACTTAATATTTCACATATAGAACCTAATATACCACCCGATAAAAAAGCAAGTATACTATGTGTAAGTTTCCTAGGTTTAGGAGTAGTATTTTTTACTAATTCTTGATATTCTCGTTTTTCCATTTAAAAACCTCCATTTTTATTATGGAGGCTTTTATCTACTTTTATGCATTAATATATTCTTTTATCTTCTTTTTTGACCTTGTTTCCAATCTCGATACTTTCACTTGATTAATACCCAACATGCTAGCAATTTCTTGTTGTGTATAATCATAATAATACTTATAATTAATAACTTTCTTTTCTAAATCATCTAAACATTCTAATGAATCTTTTACTAAAATTGAAGTATCATAATCTATATAATTACCAACAAAAGCATAAAGGTTACTTTCATTATCGGAATCATATATATTATCTAATGATAAAGTAACATTACAAGTATTAATTACATCATTTAATACATTTAAATCAATCTCTAAATAATCACTTATTTCTTTATTAGATGGTACTCTATTAAATTTTTGTGCTAATAATATTTTTGCATTTTCTATTTGTTTATAGATTTTGAAATAATTCTTATTTAGTTTTATATTTCTATTATTTTTAGCAAGTTCATACATTTCTCCAAAAATATATTTATATGCAAATGTAGTAAATTTAATATTATTATTTTTATAGTTTTTATACGCTTTTAATGCTCCTATATATCCTGCTTGATATAAATCATGTGTTTCTGCATTATAAAACTTTTTAGCTATAGAAATAATTATTTTTTTTAAATCTTCACTACTAAGTATTTCATCAATTTTCATTATATTCACCTAAATTTTTAGTATTTTAAGTGCACTTAATTCATCATTTACTTCTTTTAAATTCTTTAATCTAAACTTATTATTTACTACTAATAAGTTACCATTATTATTTATTATTTCATTATAACAAAGTAATAATGATTTATAACCTATCATATCTATACTTTCCAAATATTCAAAGTTATAAACTAAATATTTAATACCATTATTTTTAATAACTGGTATTAAATCATTAATTATTTTATCATTTGTTAATTTATTTAAGGATCCTATAAATCTTACAAATAATATACCACTGTTAAACTCCATATTTATATTTAACATAAGCACCATCACCATTAATATAATTTATTTTTTGTTATTTTTAAATAGATTCGACAATACTTTATTTTCTTTTTAAAATAACTGTAAATATTTACAGTTATTCATCTTCTTCATTTATATCTGTATCTTCATAAGTTGTTTCTTTTTCTTCTTCTTTAAATTCTATTTCATAATAAGCATCTTTAATAGCTATTTTGATAATATAATAAAGCAAGTACGAAGTAAGTGCTACTAATGCTATATAAAATATTCCAATAAGTATATTTATCATATAGATTCAACAACTAATTTTATAGCTGTTTTCTCCTCTCCCTCAATCATAATATCAGAAAATGCCGGTACTACTATAAGATTTTCTCCGCTAGGTGCTAAAAATCCTCTTGCTATACATACTGCTTTAATTGCTTGATTCAAACTTCCTGCACCAATTGTTTGAATTTCTACACTACCTTGTTCTCTAAAAACATTTGCAATCGCACCTGCTACTTTACTTGGGTTTGATTTTGATGAAACTTTTAAAATTTCCATTATTTTCACGCTCCTAATTAATACTATTAAAAAAACAAAAAAAAATACTATTTTTAAGTATTAATTTTAATTGTTTTTAACTTTTATTAATCCTTTTTCAACTTCTTCAAGTGCTCTACCTAATTCTCTTTTATTATGATAGTCACATTCTTTCATTTGATAATGATCATATTCATGCATTTGTTTTGCTCTTTTACTAGCAACATGAACAAGTTTGTACTTAGAATCAATAATGTTTAATAATTTATCAATTGATGGATATATCATTTAGCCACCCTCCTACAATAATAATATACTACAATCTTTAATATTTAAATATAATTTGCAAAAATATTTTACATTTGTTTTACATTGTTTTGATTTTCTTTTTCCTTTTTATTTAACATATTCAAAAAAAATAATGTTAAATTACCATACAATTCTTCTCTAGGTACATGTTCTAAAGTATCCTTATCTTCATCATTTAAATTAAAATCTATATAATAATCATAATCAAAATACTTATTTCTACTTTCCACATATTCTCTTATAAATTCTCTAGCAACTCTTCCATTGCCTTCTCTAAAAGGATGTATCTCAATTAATCTTTTATACGTTTTAGCTAAATTTTCCGCATAAGGTGTAAAATTATACATAAATCCCTTACCCATATTTACAGTTCTAAATTGACCAGCAAAAGGATAAATATCTTCAAATAAATATTTATGAATATATTTTAAATGATTTATATCAAATGTTTCTGGTTTATGTTTATCTAAAATTAATAAAGTATTCTTTTTAGTTACAATCCTATACTCCACTTCACTTAATTTTTCCTTATCCATTATATCAAAATTATTTTTTAATATATTTGTTCCTTTATAAAAATAAGAATTCCAATTATCTTCTTCATTCATACATTTACCTTCTTATTAACATTTTTTTAATATCTTTATCATTTAATAAATTTTGTTTTACTAAATTGTCAATCTTTAAATTTTCCATATCACTTTCTAAATTACTATTATTTATAGATATTTTTATTGCTTCTAATAATGTTTTATATAATTTATAATCTTGTACCATACTGCCTCCACAAAATTCTACTTTATATAATATTATTTTATCAAAAAAGAACATAGGTGTAAATATTTGAACTTGTCAACAAAAAGTAGACAGTAAAAAGATTTTATTTAAACCCTAGTTGAGTTCTATACTCAATTGGGGTTT
>CAKOOJ010000013.1 GCA_934098385.1 uncultured Bacilli bacterium | reverse complement strand
ATATACCCTTCACTTATATATATAGTGAAAAAATTTGTATTTCCTTTTTTTTTATTACATTTTTTTAAATTTTTTTTATAAAAATTACAAATAAAAAATATCTGTATATAAAATCTTACAGATACTAAATTTTTATTGTAAAACAAATGTAAATACAAAATATTATAATTTGTATTATATACATATGTAAATTTCTATAAAAAATTAAAAATATTAAATTGACTGTTGAGTATCATATATGGTATCATTAATAGTGTATAAGAGTGTGATAATATGAAGAGGAAAACTAAAATAATTGTTTATACAACTTGTATTATATTAACTTTATTAATATTATTAGGTTTTACATATGGATATTATTTAACAAAGATAAATGGGAATAAAAACTCTAAGAGTTTAGAAATAACATCTGGAGATAGTAGTTTATTATATACTGATTTATCTACGGAAGATACTAGCGAAATAATAGAGCCAGGGTATACTAATATAAAGTTATTTACTATAAAGAATATAGGGGATTTACCTGCTAGATATGATATATATTTAACTGATGTATCTAATTCATTTAGTAGGAAACAAGATTTAACATATACTTTATATAGAAAAGTTGGAAATAATACTATAGATACTAGTGATATGAGTGATTGTGAAGTATTATTAGAAAATGTTGAATATCCATCTAAAATGACTAAAATAAAAGCAAATGAAGTTATTGCTAATACTAATGATTATTACACTTATGCTTTAAAAATAACTTATATAAATCATCCTACAGAAAATCAAAATATTGATCAAGGAAAGAAATTTACTGGAAAAATACAAATAGGTGCAACTGGTGAAGATATGGCTAATCCATATAGTGAAGGTTCTTTTGCATATACATTAATTACAAATGCAAAAAATGCGACGGGAGATAAATCAATATATCAAGAAACACCAACAACTTCACCTGGAAATGCAATTAGTACATTTAAATATGTAACTACTGATGGAAGTGGTATAGAGGGAAATTCAAGTACAATGTCAGTATCAAGTACTTATCAAGCATATTATTGGATATATGGAACAGGCTATACAGTTAATGAAAGTACAGGTAAGTTCACATTAACTGGTGTTAATTCTTTATCAACAAGCTCTAAAACATATGCGGATATGTATAGTGATTTAGTAGGAAAATATTTAATATCAAATGTTGCAAGTAGTAATTCTGTATCAAGTACATCAACAGCAAATCCAAAGACAACATCAAATATACTCTATATATATAAAGTAACTGCTGCAACCTCATCACAAATAACGTATAAATCAATATTACCACAAACTATAGGAGTAGAAAAAACTTTGTCAAAAACAGAAGATGATTATGGAGATAGTTATTATTATAGAGGAAAGGTAATAGATAATTATGTAAATTTTGCAGGAATGTGTTGGAGAATAGTTAGAATACAAGGTGATGGTTCTGTAAAACTAATATTAGAAGATCAAAATACAACATGTAATTCTTCAAACTATACTGGAAATTGGAATTTAGAAAATTCAAACTTTGGATATGATCAATCTACTTATGGTAGTAATAAATTTGTAATAAATTATTTAAATCCAGTAACAAACGTATCAAATTCGCTAGTAAATAAATTTAAAACTTTCCAAGCAGGAACCTTAACAACAAAGATAAAAAATACATATAATAAAGAATTAAGTGATTATTTGAAGAGTGGAGATTGGTGTTATGATGATACTGCTTATACAAGTAGTTCTAATACTAGTGGAACACCATTAACAGAAGAAGGAAAAACAAATTATTATAATGGAACAACAAGTGGAAGTTTCTATTATGATAGTTATATAAGATTATATGGACAAAGTACAAAAACACCAACAAATAAATGTAACGGAACAATATTAAATCAATATAACGATAATACAGACATGTATGTATCAACATTAACTGCGGATGAAATAGTTTATGCTGGTAGTAAGGCTTATACCGATAATTATGGTTATTATTTACTAAATGATTATCAAAGAATAAACTTTAATTATTGGTGGTCTCTTTCGCCTCTCTATTGGGGTGGGTCAGGGACAATCTCATTCATCATATACAGCAATGGTGGCTTGTACTACGTTGGAGTCAACAGCACCTATAGTTCTCGTCCCGCAGTTTCGCTTAAATCTTCCACAAGTATAAGTGGAGGAGATGGAACAAAGAATAATCCGTACACTGTTGGGTAAGGTTAAGGAAAGGTTATAAAATAATTAGAATATATTAAATAAGCATAGTAATATGCTTTTTATTGAAAATAATAATAGAAAGAAGAAATATATTATGAATAAATTAAAAGTATATATAATGCATAGTGATAAGATTGATTATATTAATGAAATATATAGACCACTTTTAAATTTAAAATTAATGGTAAAATATTATTTAATATTACCATTGTCTGATAAATATAAGAGCAGTTATATAAAAGACTTATATATAGATAGTGATGTAATAATATGTGATTTAACGAAATCAAATATATTTCTTAATATTGAAATAAAAACAGCAAAAAAATTAAATAAACCTATATATTATTTTATAAATGTTAAAGATAAGAATGTGAAAAAATATAAAGATGTTATTCTTTATGAAGATAAAATAGATTTTGCTAATAAAGTAAAAGTTTTATTAGATAATTTAAATCAAAAAGAATTACTTTTAAAAAGAGAAAATATATATTGTTTAGGAAAAATCAATAATGTTAATTCTTGAATATTCTTTTTTATTTAATAATTGAAATTGTTGTTGTCTATTTATGTTTTAGATAGCAAATATAAAAATAACAAATTATAATATTTTGTATTTACATTTGTTTTACAATAAAAATTTAGTATCTGTAAGATTTTATGTACAGATATTTTTTATTTGTAATTTTTAGAAAAAAAGTTTAAAAAAATGTAATAAAAAAAAAGGAAATACAAATTTTTTCACTATATATATAAGTGAAGGGTATAAAATATATTCGCCTTTTAGAAGGGAGGTAAACTTCGTGAAAAAATTTAGAAAGTTCGAAGATATTATTAATAATAAAAATCTATTATTTGATATTAAAAATGATTTAATATTTAGAAATGTATTTTTAAATAAATGTTCATTGAATTATGTTTGTAAATTATTACATTATTTATTAGGATATGATTTAAATGATTTAAAAAATAATTTAAAAATAGTTAATAATGAACATCCTAGTAATAGTGTATTTAATAATATAAATAGAAGTGATGTTATTTATGAATATAAAGATATTTATATAATATTTGAAATGAATAGCAATAATATGAAACATCATATTAATAAGAATTATTATTATTTATTTAAACAACATAGTAGTAGACTAAATAATAAGAATAATTATAATAAGAAAACAATATTAATAAATATTGATGATTATGATGTAAATAAAAGAAATGAAATAGTATATACATCTAAAATACTTGATACAAAATATTATGCAAATATATATAATTTAATAAATATTATACATATTAATATTGACTCGTTAAGAAATAAAATGTATAATAATATTGAATTAAATGATTTGGAAAGATTATTAATAATATTCATTGAACAGGATAGGCGTAATCTTGTAAATAAAAATGTAGAGAAGGAAGTGATTGATATTATGGATTACATAGCCAGAATGGATTTTAGAGAAGGAGACCCAGTTACCTATAATCGTGAAGAAGAACTTAAGATATTAGAAGAAATGGCTTTAGAAGATGCAAGAAAAGCAAAAGAAGATGTAAGAAAAGCAAAAGAAGATGCAAGAAAAGCAAAAGAAGATGCAAGAAAAGCAAAAGAAGACGCAAGAAAGGCTAAAGAAGTTGCAAGAAAAGCTAAAGAAGAAAAACAACAAGTTGCAAATGAGAAACAACAAGTTGCAAGTGAAAAAAAACAACTTGAAGAAGAAAAAATAGAATTTGCAAAAGCATTAAAAGCAGAAGGATATCCAATGAATAAAATTCTTAAACTTACTAAGTTATCAAAAAGTAAAATTATGATGCTATAATTTTGCTTTTTTTCTTGTAAATATAATAAAAAATAGAAATTTAAAAACAACAAATCATAGATTTTTGTCTTTACATTTGCTTTACAGTAAAAAATTAGTATCTGTAAGATTTTATATACAGATATTTTTTATTTGTAGTTTTTATAAAAAAAGTTTAAAAAAATGCAAGAAAAAAAAAGGAAATGCAGATTTTTTCACTATATATATAAGTGAAGGGAGAAAAAATATGAACATAAAAAAATGTGAAATTATACAAGAAGAAAATAGTGATTGTGGTATTGCTTGTCTAGGTTCAATAATCAAATATTATAATGGTTATATTCCTCTTGAAAAACTTAGATATGAAACTGATACTAATCAATCTGGAACAAGTGCATTTAATTTATTAAATTGTGCTAAAAGAAATGGATTTAATGCTTATGGTAAAAAAGTTTCAATTGAAGAATTAGTAAACCAAAAACTTCCTCTAATCGCACACTTAAAACTAAACAATGGATTTTTTCACTTTGTAGTGATTTATGAAATTAGAAATAATTATCTTTTAATAATGGATCCGTCAATTGGTTTAAAAAAAATTTCTTATAAAGATTTCAATAATATTTTTACAGGCATAATATTATTATTTAATCCAATTAATAAATTACCAATTTATAAAAAAAACAATTTTATAAATATTAAATTAAAAGAACACATTAAAAATAATTTTATAAAGTACTTTTTAATAATATTATTAACAATACTATCACTATTATTATTAATTTTAGAAAATTTTGAAATAAAAATACTAAATTATAACTTAAATTATATTTATTTATTAATATTTCTTGTTGTTTTTAGTGAAATAATTATATATTTAAAAAATGTATTATTATTAAATGTTAATATAAAATTCAATTATAGTATGATATCATGTTTTGTTGTTCATATTTTTAAACTTCCTTTAAATTATTTAAAGTTAAAACAGAAAGGAGAAATTTCTACAAGATTTAATGAATTAGACAATATTTCAAATAATTTATTAAATATTATTTTTGATATTTTATTTAATGTTCTTATAAGTAGTTTTATATTATTAATTTTGATAAAAGTAAATGTGATTATATTTATAATATTATTTATTTTGTCTTTATTGTTTTTGATAATTAATTATTATATTTATAAAAAATTAGTTAATATAATAAAATATTCTATTAATTTAGAAGAAAATTATAATTCAAATATAATAGATTACATTAGTAATTTTACTACAATTAAACATATTTCTGTTTATGATTATTTTATAAATAATATAAATATTAATTTAAAAAATAAAAATAATATATCTAATTCTATAAGTAAAAAAATAATGTTAATTAATATGACTAATAGTATAATTTTTTCGCTCTTAATGTTATTCGTTGTATTTATTATAATAAAAAATAATTTAAATATAGTGAATGGAGTATTTATAATTAGTATAGTAAATTATTATATAGACGTTATAAAAAAAATTACAGAGTATTATCCATCAATAATTTTATTTAAAAATATTATTAGAAAGAATAATGATTTTTTATCTATTAAAATTGATAAATTAAATACAATGAAAAATAATAATTATTATGTAAGATTAATTAATTTAAGTTATAATATTAATGGAAATAATATTATTAATAGATTGAATTATGTTATAAATTATAATGATAAATTATTTATAAAAGGTCCATCTGGAGTAGGTAAGAGTACATTATTGAAGATTATTAATAATGAAATTAAGAATTATGAGGGTAGAGTTTTGTTAAATGGTAAAGATATAAGAAAGTACGATTTAACTGATATAGTTTCATATACATCCCAAGATGAAAATTTGTTTAACGATACTATTCTTAATAATTTAAAATTAGGTGAAGAAATTGATGAGAAATATTTTAATGATATTATAAACATTTGTAGATTATATGATATAAATATAATAAAAGAGTATGGAATGGACTATATGTTAGTTAATAATAATTCTATATCTGGTGGTGAAAGAAATAGAATAATATTAGCACGTAGTTTAATTCATTCTAAAAATATTATTATATTAGATGAGGTTTTAAAAGAAATTGATTATGATCTAGAATATGATATTGTTAAAGATATTATAAAATACTTTGATAATAAGTTAATTATATATGTTAGTCATAAAAATGTAGAAAAATTGTTTGATAGAGTTTTAACTTTTAGAAAGGAGTAAGTATGGTACTTAAAAATAACGAATTAATGAAAATTAATGGTGGTGGAACAGGTAGAAAAATAGGCTTAGGAATATTTTTTGCAGCACTTGGAAGTTTTTTAGTAGGAGTAGTTGATGGATTTTTAAGACCACTTAAATGTAACTAATGAAAGATAATGAATTGAAATTAGTAGTTGGTGGTGCATCTTATACTTCTGGCAATTTTATTAATAGTCTAGTAAGAATAATTAATATTTTCTTAGAATTAGGAAGAAATGTTGGAAGTGCTATTAACTATGCTAAAAATAGAAGAACTTGTTAAAAGGATTTAAAGTCCTTTTTTCTTTATGTATAATTTTGTAAATTAATTATAATAAGATAGATTTATTTTACTTTGTGTTATAAAATATATATAGGAGTATTTTATGAAAAAGAATAGTAAAATTATTTATTGGAGTTTAGTTTTTTTATTCGGAGCAATTATTGGTTGGATTTATGAAGAAGGATTCAGTATTCTAATAGAAAAAACTTTAGAAAATAGAGGTTTTATGTATGGACCATACTTACCAGTTTATGGTTTTGGTGCTGTATTTTTAATATATTTTTTAAAAAAATATAAAAAGTATCCTATATTGATATTCTTATTATCTATATTAATAACTGGTACTTTAGAATACATTACAGGTTATTTAATGCAAACAATATTTAATAGAACTTGGTGGGATTATACAGGATTATTTATGAATTTAAATGGTTATGTTTGTTTAAGAAGCGTACTTAATTTTGCAGTACTTACTTTATTACTTATTTATTTTGTAGAACCATTCATAAATTATTTAATAAAAAAACAAGAAAAAACAGTAACTATAATATCAACTTCATCTTATATTGTAATTATAATTGATTTAATAATAACACTTTTATTTAGGTACTAATATGGAAAAGATAATTTATAAAATATTAAAAAAATTAAATAGTAGAGGGGAAGCATATATAGTTGGAGGATACGTAAGAGATAAAGTATTAGGTATTCCTTCAAGTGATATTGATATATGTACAAATCTTTTACCTAAAGATGTAATAGAAATATTAAAATTAGATAAAAAAACTAAAGATAGTTTTGGTTGTATTAATATAAAAACAAAAAAATATAATATAGATATTACAACTTATAGGAAAGAAAGTAATTATAAAAATCATTATCCTAAATCTATAGAATATATAAATGACATAAAAAAAGATTTACAGAGAAGAGATTTTACTTGTAACCAATTATTATTAGATGTTAATGAAAATATTATTGATACTTATAATGGAATGGAAGATATTAGTAATAAAATAATTAGATGTATAGGTAATACAGAGGATAGATTAAAAGAAGATCCAATAAGAATATTGCGTGCTATAAGATTGTCTGTTAAATATCTGTTTAAAATAGATGATGAAATATTAGAATTTATAAATAATAATAAAAAATTGATATATTCTATAAGTTGGAATAGAAAAAAAGAAGAATTGGATAAGATATTATCATATGAAAATAAACTATATGGATTAGAGTTAATAAAAAAATTAAATTTATGTGATATATTTGGTATAGAATATGATAAAATATATTATTGTAAAGATGTATTGGGAATGTATGCTCAAATTAAATATAGTGATTTATATCCATTTACTAAAAATGAAAAAAATATAATAAATGATATTGGATGTATACTCGATAATAAACAAATAGATAATAATACTTTGTATACGTATGGTCTTTATATAAATAGTGTAGCAGGTGAAATATTTGGTATAGAGTATAAAGATATAGTAAAAAAATATAAATCATTACCAATAAAAACAAGAAAAGATATAAAAATTTCTTTAGAAAGTATAGTTAAACTTAATAATAATTGTTATAATAATATTAATGAAATTTATACTAATATTGAAAATAATATATTGAGTGGTAATATAAAAAATAAGAGTAGAGATATAGTAAAATTTATAAGAAAGTAGGTGTAATAATGAGTAATGAAGTTATTTATAATATTATAAAGAATAAGGATTACATTATTAGACCTTTTTTATTTAAGATAATAAAAGAAAACAACTTGAATATTAACGAAATACTTTTATTGATATATTTAACTAATCAAGAACATCCTGAATTAGATTTAAAATTAATTAATAAAATAACTACTATGAGTAATGAAGAAATTATTAATTCATTTAATACATTGATGGAAAAAAATTTAATAAGTACTAATATCATAAAGAATGGAGATAGAATTGACGAAGAAATATCATTAGATGGTATATATAAGTTGGCTGCTACTAATATAAATAAAAAAATAACTAAAAATCAAGAAAAAAATATATTTGAATTATTTGAAAATGAATTTGCTAGGCCTTTAACCCCTATGGAATATGAACTTATTAATGCTTGGATAGAAAGTGGAATTAATGAGGATTTAATTAAAGAAGCATTAAAAGAAGCTACCTATAATGGAGTAAATAATTTTAGATATATTGATAAAATATTATATGAATGGGGTAAAAAGGGATATAAAACTATTGATGATGTTAATAAAAATAAAATGAAGAAAGAAGAAAAGAATGAAAAAAGTGTATCATTCTTTGAATATAATTGGTTAGATGAAAATTAATGATATATTAAAACTTTTAGATAAAATGATACCTAATCCTAAATGTGAACTTAATTATAATAAAGATTATGAATTATTAATTGCAACAGTTTTATCTGCACAATGTACTGATAAAAGAGTAAATGAAGTTACTAAAGATTTATTTAGTAAATATGATATATATAGTTTAAGTAAATCAAATAAGAAAGATATAGAAAAAATTATATATAGTTGTGGAAATTATATAAAGAAGACTACTTATATAATAGAATTATCTAAAAAATTAATTAATGATTATAATGGTATAGTTCCTAATGATAGAGATTATTTAGAAAGTTTACCAGGAGTAGGTAGAAAAACAACTAATGTTGTTTTATCTAATCTTTTTGATGTACCTACTATTGCTGTTGACACACATGTAGAAAGAGTATCAAAAAGACTTAATCTTGCAAATGATAAAGATAGTGTTCTAAAAGTAGAAAATAAACTCATGAAAAAAATACCAAAGAATAAATGGAGTAGAGTTCATCATCAATTGGTATTGTTTGGAAGATATATTTGTAAAAGTATAAAACCAGAGTGTGATAAATGTTTATTAAAAGATTATTGTAAATATTATAAGAAAATAAATAAGTAATATTGGAATTGTTATTGCTTTGTGATATAATTGGAAACAGGTGAAAAATATGGCTATAAAAAGAAGTGAATTAAGAGAAAAAATAATGACTATTTTATATCAAATTGAAATGTATAAAAAAAGTAATTATGATTATGATATAAATAAAGTTATAAAAGAAAATATGGAAGTAGATAATGATTTTGTAAATAGTATAGTAAATGGTGTATTAAATAATATTAATGAATTAGATGATTTGGCAAATAAGTATTTGAATAATTGGACTATTGATAGAATAGAAACTATTGGTGCTTGTATTTTAAGAATGGGTATATATGAAATTAAATATACTGACACACCAGATATAGTAGCAATAAATGAAGCTGTTGAACTTGCTAAAAAATACTGTGATGAAAAAGTAAAAAATATGATTAATGCTGTATTAGATAAGATAGTTAATAATTAACTATTCTTTTTGATGGAGAATTTATGGAAAGAAGATATATAACTGTAACTACATTAAATAAATATTTAAAGAATAAATTTGATACTGATCCTAATATTCAAACCTTAGGATTAAAAGGAGAAATTTCTAACTTTAAAGGTCATACCAGAGGTCATTTATATTTTACTTTAAAAGATGAAGGAAGTAGAATAAATGCTGTCATGTTTAGTACTTATGCTAGTAAGCTTAATTTTGTACCTAAAGATGGAATGAAAGTATTAGTTGTTGGAAGAGTTAGTGTATATGAACCAACAGGTGGTTATCAAATTTATGTAAATGAAATGATTAGTGATGGTGTAGGTAATTTATATTTAAAATTTGAAGAATTAAAAAAGAAATTATCAAATGAAGGATTATTTAATCAAGAACATAAGAGACCTATACCAAAATTTCCTAAAAAAATAGGTATAGTGACTGCCCCTACTGGAGCTGCTATTAGAGATATATTAAGTACTATAAAAAGAAGATTTCCATCAACTGAAACTATACTTTTTCCAGCGCTTGTACAAGGTGATCTTGCTGCGCCAGATATTGTGAAACAAATAAAAAAAGCAGATGAATATAATTTAGATGTTCTTATTGTTGGAAGAGGTGGAGGCTCTATTGAAGACTTATGGGCATTTAATGAAGAAATAGTTGCACGTGCAATTTACGATGCTAAAACTCCTATAATATCTGCAGTAGGTCATGAAATTGATTTTACAATTAGTGATTTTGTAAGTGACCTAAGAGCACCTACACCAACGGGAGCAGCAGAAATGGCTGTACCAAATATAATAGATGTAAAAAATTTTATAAATCAACTTAATATTAGACTTAATAAAGATATTAGTAATATAATAGAATTTAATAAAAAAAGATTGGATAATTATAAAACAAATTATGTATTAACAAATCCTTTAGCAACATTTGAAATAAAAGAACAAAAATTAGATACATTAATAGATAATTTAAACAATAAAATAAAGAATATATTAGATAATAATAAGAAAAGATTAGATAATGTAATGAAGAATTATACTATTAATAATCCAGATACGATTTTAAATAGGTATAATAATACTTATGAATTATTATTAAATAAACTTAACTTATTAAATCCACTTAATATTTTAAGTAAGGGATATAGTGTAGTTAAAAAAGATAATAATGTTATAAAAGATATAAAAGATATTAACATAAAAGATAAATTAAATATTAAATTATATAAGGGAAATATTAATGTTATAGTAGAAGGGAAGAATGAATAATGGAAGAAAAGAAATTTGATGAATTAATGTTAGATATTGAACATATTGTTAAAGATTTAGAAAATGGTAATATAGATTTAGAAACTAGTATAGAAAAATATAGTGAGGCTATGAAGTTAATTAAAATATGTAGTGATAAATTAAATAGAGCAACTGAATCTGTAAATAAGATATTAGATGAAAATGGTAATTTAAATAATTTTGAAGTTAGTGAATAGGTGAAAAAAATATAATATTTCCAAAACTTTGTATTTTTTGGTAGTTTTGGAAATTTTTTTCCATAACTTGATTTTTTCAATGAAAGTGTATATACTTTTAATTTATTAGTTTATAAGACCAGTTATAAAGACTGGTTTTTCTTTTATATATTTTGTATAATATTTAGTAGAGGTGATAACGTGAAAGATTTAAAAGTAGTGTTTATGGGAACACCCGACTTTGCAGTTCCAGTTTTAAAAGTATTAATAGAAAATACTAACGTTGTTATGGTAGTGACACAACCAGATGCTTTTGTTGGTAGAAAAAGAATATTAACTCCTAGTCCAATAAAGAGTGTTGCATTAGATAATAATATAGAAGTATTTACACCAATTAAAATAAAAGAAGATTATAATAAAATATTAGAAGTAAATCCAGACATTATTATTACATGTGCTTATGGACAGATTATACCTAAAATACTTTTAGATTTACCTAAATATAAGTGCATAAACGTACATGCTTCGCTACTACCTCAGTATAGAGGTGGTGCTCCAATACATGCATCTATTATAAATGGGGATAGTGAAACTGGTATTACTATTATGTATATGGATGAAGGTATGGATGATGGAAATATTATTAAACAAGAAAGCATTAAAATATTAGATAGTGATAATATAAATACTTTAAGTGAAAAATTAAGTATGTTAGGTGCTAAACTTTTGATAGAAACATTGCCATCTATTATTAATGGAAGTTGTCCAAATATTAAGCAAGAAAAAGATAAAGTAACATTTGCTTATATAATTAAGAGAAAAGATGAAATAATTGATTTTAATACAACTTATAGAAATATATTTAATAAAGTTAGAGCATTATATAATAGAAGTTATTTTATAATGAATAATATAGAATATAAAATAGTTAAAGTTAGATATGAAAATAAATTAGGAAAAATTGGTGTAATAAATCATATTTACAAAGATGGAATTGGTATTGGATGCAGTGATGGTGAAGTAGTCATAACTGAATTTATTCCATCTGGGAAAAAACAAATGTTAGTAAATTCATACTTAAATGGTATAGATAAAAATAATTTAATTGGAGTAAGAGTAAATGAAAAATAAAAAGGAAAATATAAAGAAATTTTGGAACAAATTAAAAGAAATATGGAAAGATCCTAGAAAAAAAGCTGGTATAAAGCTTTTAGGATATTTTATATTCTTTTTGATATTTTTATCAATAGCAGCTATATCAAATAGTTTAAAGAAAATTGATAATACTGTAAGTAATGATAATAATCAAATTAAAGAAAATAGTAAGAATGAAGATACTAATAAGTTTATAGATAAACAAAATAAATTATTATATAATAAACATAATGTAAATATGGTTATAAAAATAAATAATATAGAATATAAAATAAATGGAACTTTAAGAGATAATATAATAGAAGGTTATTTAGAAACTGATAATGGAATAAAGAAGATTATTGTAAAAAATAATAATATGTATGAAATTATTGATAGTAATGAGGTTTTATTAGAAAGTGTAATTAATGTTAATTTGTTTGATTTTAATAATTTATTTAACAATCTAAAAAATAACAATGCATTTATTGAAAATAACAATAATAATAAAGATTATACTTATCAAATAAATGATAATGGTAGAATATTAAATGTAAAAATATATACTAATGAAAACAGTATATATAAAGTAGAATATTTAATTGATAGTGATGAGTATGTGATTGATTTTGACAAATAGTATATTTTAAACTATAATAGGTTTTAATTTAATGGGGGAAATATGGAAAAGAAAATAAAGAAGATTATAGTAAATGGTTTAACTTTATCTAGAATAGGTGCAACTATATTATTACCTGTTTTAATTGGTTCTTTAAGTGCTATTTCTTTTCTTTTACTTATGGGAGCAATATTGTTTACAGATTGTTTAGATGGTTTGTTAGCAAGAAAGTGGAAAGTTAGTACTTTGTTTGGTAGTTTAGCTGATATGACTGCAGATAAAATATTTGGAATAGCAATGTTAGTAGTATTATCTACAATGTATCCATTAATGTTAATACCTTTATCATTAGAAGTGTTAATTGGAACAATTAATATAAATAATACATTGCATGGTGGAGATGGAAAATCAATACAAGTAGGTCGTATAAAAATGTGGGTTATGGGTATAACAATGAGTTTAGTTTTACTTACTGGACTATCTCCAGAACTAATTAGTGATTTAGAAAATATAAAAATAGATAATGAATTACTTAGTGAGTGTAAAGTTATGTTGCAAAATTTATTAGATAAAATTAATAAAAATAAAGAAATGATTAATGCTATACCGCTATCATCTACAATTGCTATTCAAGCAAAAACAGCTTTGGAATATAATAAAAAATTAAATAAAAATAAGAAATATAATAGAAAAAAACATATAAAAGAATTAAAAAAATATAAGGAATATATAAAAAAAGTATTATTAGATGAAAATTATTACGAAGTAACTAAAGATTTATCTTTAAATGATAAATTATTTCCTGATGATAAAAAAAGAGCCGAAATAAAAAAATTGGTACTAAATTATAAAAATAGTATTGACAAGTAATTTATAAATGATATAATAATAACGAATTGAAAAGGAAAGCGATGTATCCACATCCACCTGATTGCAAAAAAGCAGTAGGTTGAAAGCCAATATAATGTAAGGTTTTTAAGTGGATACATATGTATTCACTTTTTAAATTTATGGAGGTGCGTTTTTATAGCAAATGTTAAGAAAGATGATCTACCAATCAATGATCAAATAAAAGTAAGTGAATTAATGGTAATAGGACCTAAAGGAGAACAAATGGGTACTAAGAAGTTATCTGATGCATTAACAATAGCAAATTATGCTGGTTTAGATTTAGTTTTAATGAATTCTACACCGGGACATGCAGTTGGAAAAATAATGGATTATAACAGGTACCGTTATGAACGTCAAAAAAAACAAAAAGAAGCTTTAAAAAAACAAAGAGAAAATAATAAAGAAATGAAAGAATATCAATTATCTGTTACTATTGATGTTCATGATTTTGAGACAAGAAGAAAAAATGCTGCTAATTATTTATCTAAAGGACACAAAATTAAAGTATCTTTAAGATTTAAAGGACGTCAAATGGCTCATACTGAGCTTGGACGAGAAGTACTTTTAAAATTTGCAAATGAACTTGTAGATTTTGCAGATATTGAAAAAGATCCAGAATTAGTTGGTAGAAACATGACTATGATATTAGCGCCAAAGAAATAAGGAGGAATTTATTATGCCAAAACAAAAAACACATAATTCTAGTAGTAAAGTTTTAAAGAAACATAAAAGCGGATTAATAACTTATAAAAAATCTGGTGGTAATCACCAAACTGGTAAAGATACAGCAAAAGCAGTAAGACAAAGAAGAAAATCAGGAAATTTAGCGAAAGGAACAGTTGACAAATTAAAAAATGTCATCTAATGGTGAAGTATAATGACAAGAGTTAAAGGTGGAACTGTTGCAAAAAACAGAAGAAGAAAAGTTTTAAAAGCTGCTAAAGGTTACTTTGGTAGTAAACATAGACTATTTAAAACAGCTCAAGAACAAGTATTCCATAGTGGAGCTTATGCGTATAGAGATAGAAAACAAAATAAGAGAAACTTTAGAAAATTATGGATTACAAGAATTAATGCTGCATGTAGACAAAATGATATAAGTTATTCAAAATTTATAAATGGTTTATCAAAAGCTGGTGTAGAAGTTAATAGAAAAATGTTAAGTGAACTTGCTATTGATAATCCTAAAGCTTTTACTGAATTAGTTAATGTTTCAAAAGATGCATTAAATGGTAAAGTAAGAAAAGCAGAAGTAAAAAAAGAAGTAAAAGAAACTAAAACTACTAAAGAAGAAGTTAAAACAGATTTATCTAAAATGACAGTAGCTGAACTTAAAAAAGTTGCTAAAGAAAAAGGTATATCTGGATATACTACTATGAAAAAAGAAGAATTATTAAATGTTTTAAAATGAAGTTGTAAAATAAAAGTAGACACAAAAAAGATGTGTTTACTTTTTCTTTGGTATAATTTAGTAAAGGAGATGAA
>CAKOOJ010000012.1 GCA_934098385.1 uncultured Bacilli bacterium | reverse complement strand
ATCAGTTGGAAATAAAAATGTAAAAAAATTAGTTAAAAATCTAGATAATCATAATTCAAATCAAAATGCATAATTTCTAATTGATATGTAATTAAATTCAAAAAAATACTAAATTCCAGTTTCTACTTGAAATTTAGTAAAATTTGGAAATAATTAATGATGATTTTATCTTTGTTTGTTAAAATGTTTATAGAGATTTGATGAATATCAATTGTCTTATGCGAGAAGTTGTAGATTACTACGATACTCGCACCACTTTAGTAACAAAAGCCTTAATTTAAGGCTTTTTTATATGAAAATAATTGTATCTCTTATTTTTTTATTCCTAACCTAGTAAAGTAGAAAATAATAAAATGTTTGTAATAAGACAAATGACTTTTATTATAAAAGTTCTTTTTTTCATTGCATCTATCGTTCTTTCTTTAAGATGTAAAAATATAAAATAAGAGAACAGTTAAAAGTTTATGTTAAACATTCATAATTAAATACGTCTACTTTATGAAGCCTACATACCAGTAATTTTATTTGTATTTTAATAACAAATATGGTAATATTATATATGTAAAATAATAATAGAAAGTAAGTGATGAAATGAATAATATATTAATTAAAATAAATAATACATTACTTACAATAAGTCTAATTAATAAAAAAGAAAATAAAAACTTAAACAATACTAATATAATTGATACTAAAGAATTATTATTTTCAAAATCATATATAAAAGATAATATAGAGTTAGTTAGCAGTTTCTTAAATACAATTATATTAAAAAATAAAATAGATAAAGTAAGAGTCAATAATATAGAACTCACTACTCTAACACTTGATTTAATACATAACTCTACAACTATAAAAAAATTACTTATTAGTGAAGATAAAACAATTGACTATGAAATATTTATGAAATTATTAGACAACCATACACTAGAATACATTAATTGTTATGATATTCCACCCTATCTATTAGAAAGATTAGATATTAATAAAAATATAAAAATTGATGTAAGAAGTGAAATATTCTTTGTAAGTAAATTTATGGAAGATAATAAATTATACAAATATTCAGATATATATTATAAGAAAAAAATAGTAATCACAAAAAATTTTGATAAAAAAGAATTAGAGGATTTTAGAACGTTTATAAAAATAAATAAATATCTAAAAGAAATACATATTAAAAATTATACTAATGATTTAATATATAGTATTATAGATATATTTAAAGAATATAATATAAAAGATAAAATAATAATATTTTATGAAAATGACAACGTAAATATTATTGTTAATTCTATAAATTATTTAAAAGAATTATATAAAAATTATTTAGAATATGCTAATATTGATTTTAAAATAGTTTATTCAGAAAAATATAAAAGAAAGAATTTCTTCAAACAATTAAATTTTGTTACTTTAAAATATATTTGCATAGTTATATTAATAGGAGCACTTATATTTGGTGGCATTGATTACTATAAAAATTATAAAAACGAACATAACGTAAAAAACATTAATGATAAACTTACAGACATATTAGATGATTATGAAGCCACTACTGAAGAACAACCAGATATAGAATATATAGATACTGAAGAAAATGAAGAACAAAACACAAAAAATACAGCACCAAGTCCATATTATACTAAATATAATCAAATATTTGAGGAGTTATCAAATATTAACAACGAAACAGTTGGTTGGTTAACAGTTAATAATACAAAAGTAAATTACCCAGTAGTACAACACACAGATAATGATTACTATTTAAAAAAGGATTTTAATAAAAAAACAAATTCATACGGTTGGATATTTATGGACTATAGAAATAATATTTATAATCTAAGTAATAATACTATCTTATGGGGACACAATTCCAGAACCGGTTTAATGTTTGGAACTCTTAGATATGTTACTAATGAGTCATGGTATAAAAATCCAGATAATCAAATAATAACATTTAATACTAAAGTAAAAAATATGAAATGGAAAATATTTTCTATCTATAAAATACCTGTTACAAATGATTATTTATATGCAAATTTTGGTGATTTAGATGAATATCAAAAATTTCTAGATATGATACGCGGTAGAAGTATGTACGATTTTGGTGTTAATGTTTCTAAAAACGATCATATACTTACTCTATCAACATGTGGTACTAGTACTACAAATAGTGCAACTAGATTAGTTATTCACGCAGTACTTATAAAAGAATAATAAATATTATAAAATAAAAAAAAATCTACAAAACGTAGATTATTTTTCTGTTATAAAGAATCTTTCATACCATATTAAGAATGAATATATAGTATATATTTTTTTACCATTACGTAATAAATTATTATAATGATTATCTAACATTTCGTTTATTTTATCTTTATTAAAGAATGTACTAACAAAATCTTTATTAAACATATCTTTTACTTTTTTATAATATTTTTCTTCCATAATCCAATTACCAAATGGTACTGGAAAACCTAATTTTTTTCTTTTAGCCCATTCAGTTGGAATAACTTTATTTGCAACTTGTCTAAATATATATTTAGTTTGATTGTCATGTACCATAAATTTTGTAGGAAGTTTTTTTGATATATTCCATACTTCTTTATCTAAGAAAGGTACACGTAATTCTACACTATTTGCCATAGACATTTTATCTGCTTTTAAAAGTATATCATTAGGTAGCCAAAAGTTAAGGTCAATATACATCTTTCTTAATACATCATTTTCACCTTTTGTTTCGTTATAATATGGTTTACATAAATCATAAGGAGTAATATCTGATATATAATCATCATTTAATATATCTTTTATTTCATCATTTAAAAACATTTCTGTTTTATTATAATATCTTTTACTAATATCTTTTCCATATTTTTCTAATGTATGTTTACCTTTAAAATATGGTAATGGTTTTATTATATGTGATATTCCACTTCTGATAAATAATGGTAAAGATAAATATAATTTTTCACCTAAAGAATCATTATATTCGTTATAACCACCAAACATCTCATCAGCACCTTCTCCAGATAATACAACTTTAACTTGACTTCTTGCAAGTTTACTTAAAAAATATAATGGAACTGTACTAACGTTAGCGCTAGGTTCATCACAATGATATTGTACTGTTGGTAATATATCAAAAAATTCATCTTCACTAATTACTTTACTATAATGTTTTACATTAAAATGATCTGATAAACTTTTAGCATAATCTATTTCACTAAACCCTTTACCTAAAAATCCAACAGTAAATGTCTTATTAGGTTTAGCCATACTAACAACATATGATGAATCTACTCCACCACTTAGGTACGAACCTACTTCAACATCACTTATTTGATGATATTTAATTGAACTTTCTAATGTTTCTTCTACTAATTTTTCATAATATTCGTAGCTGTTATTAACTTTATTATATTCTAATTTATGATAAGCATATGTACTAACTTTACCATCTTTATAAATTAAATAATGTCCTGGTTTTAACTTCTTAGTATATTTAAAGAATGTTTCTTCTAAATGGTTAGTTCCATAAGATAAATACATTCCTAATACTTTATTATTTAACTCTTTCTTAAAATCAGGATGAGATAAGAAAGATTTAATTTCACTTCCTACCATAAATAAATTATCATTATTATAATAATAAAATGGTTTTATACCAAAGTAATCTCTAGCACCAACTAATATATTTTTATTTTTATCATATATTATTATTCCAAACATACCACGTAATTTCTTAAATATATTTGTTCCATATTCTTCATATCCATGTACTATTACTTCGGTATCACTATTAGTTTTAAATTTATGATTTAATTTTTCTAAATCACTTCTTAATTCCATAAAATTATATATTTCACCATTAAACATAACTACTACACTTTTATCTTCATTATATAATGGTTGATTCCCACCTTTTAAATCAATTATGGATAGTCTTCTAAAACCCATAGCAATATTTTTATCTACATAATATCCATCACTATCTGGTCCTCTATGAATAATTCTATCAGACATATCTTTTATTATTTTCTTTTTATCATTTATACTTCTTTTATCACTAAATCCACAAAATCCACACATTATATCACTTCCAATCCCAGTTTGCTTCCTTATATGCAACTATATAATTATAAGCAATTTTAATTAATAATAATTTACGTAAGAAGCCATTATCTTTCTTATAAGAAAGTGGATTAACTCTATCTTTCCATAAACTTAATACTTTTTCTTTATATTTTTCATTTGTAATATATTTTTTTACTATATATTTTGGTACAAATGTTTCTAATTGTTGATTTTCTACTATTTGATAATCTAATTCTTCTTTTAATATTAAATCTTTATATAATATTTCAATTAAATTAAATCCACATGGAGTAATATAATATGAACATCTACCTTGTCTAGCATTAATTTCCATTACTTTATATTTTCCATCACGTTCATCATATTTCATATCGAATTCAGCAAAACCTTGATATTCTATTTTTTCCATAAATTTCTTTATTTTATTTATTTGATCTGTAACACCAGGAAATTCTGAATAACCATTTATTAAAACAGCAGCATTACCTATCATTTTAGATGAATGTTCTTGCAATCCTATTTGTGCGAATGACACTAATTTAACTTCATGATTTTTATCTACGTAAACTACTGCATCAAATAGATGTGAATCATCTCCAGGAATATATTCTTGAATAATTAATGTATCATCATATCCACCATTTTTAAAATACTCTATTACTTCATTTAACTCTTCCATAGTATTAAGTCTATATATTTTTTTCTTACCCTTAAAATTAATATGTTTAAATAATATTACATTAGCAGGTTTAACTATTACAGGAAAATTTATTTTTTTCTTTACTTTATCATCTACTTTACAATCAAAATATATAGTTTTAGGTAAATCTAAAACACTTTTAGCATAAGTTTTATAAAAACTTTCTTTATTGACTAATGTTCTTTGTAATTCTACACTAGGGTAATTAAAATAAAATTTCTTTTTTAATTTACTTTGATTTTTAGCAATGAACTCCCCATAAGTTTCATTACTACTAACAAGTAATATTTTTTCTCCTTTATGTAAAATATAATATTCTTCTAATGCATTTAAAAATATATTTTCATCCCATAATTTTTCTATATATTTTATATTTAATATTTTAGTATATCTTGTATACGCAAATGATTTTTGTCCTGGTATATCTATTGATATTAAATCTGCTTTCTTACCAGTAAATTCATGATAACATCTTGCTAAGTAATAAGCATTTATATCATTCCCTATTATTAAACATCTGAACTCTTTCATATCATCACCTAATATTCTATTTCTTTTCTTTCATCATTATAAACATAAACTCTTGGAACTCTATTAGTAATACTACATATTGTTTTATATACGTTAGCATTTGCTAGTCTGCTTGCCTCTCTAATACTAATATTATCTCCAAATATTTCTACTTTATCTCCTACTTTAACATTTTCATCTATTATTACGCTAGTTACATCCATATAATTAACAACTATATTATATTTTTTGCCATTTATATATACATAACTTTTATTTATAAATAAGTAATCTGCAAATCCATAAGGTAATATTCCAACAATAACATCACTATTATTATCATACATACCACCATAACCTATTATTTCATTATTACTAACTTTTTTATTTTCTATAACTTCAGTATAAAATTTTAATACTGTATCGAGATTTAAAATAGATTCTTTATAATTATCTTTTACTCTAAATATTTTATTATATAATTTTCTTTTCCAAGAAAGTGGATACCTATATTTATTAAATCCATACATTACTATTCCTAACCTTATACCATTTGCAAATTCAATTTTTTCATGTTGTTCTAATGTCAAACTTCTATCTATATGAACTATATCTATTCTATTTAAATCAATTAAACTAGTTAAAACTTTAAATTGTTCTAATTCTTTTTTTAAACTATTTCCTGCACCACTATAAAGTTGTGTATATATACCAATTAATTTAACACTCTTATTACAATTATCAAATACGTATTTAACATCATTTTTATCTTTAAAACCAAATCTATTCATACCACTATCTATTTTTATATGAAATTTAATGTTTATATTATTATTTATTAGTTTATCAAATAAGTCTTTATTATCTATTGTAATATCTATATTATTTTTACTAGCAACTATTATATCTTCATAATGTAATGGTTCTAATACTAATATTGGAATATCATTATATAACTTCCTTATTTTTAATGCTTCTTCTAAACTAGAAGTTGCTAAATAATTTATTCCACCCTTTATTAAATATTTTATACTTTCTATACCATGACCATAACAATTAGCTTTCACAACACCAATATAATATTTATAATCATTATATTTATTTTTTATTTCTTTTATATTATTTTCTAACTTTTTACAATCTATTTCTACATAAGTTTTTCTATACATAAAATACCAACTCTTCCTTAAAAATTATATCATATTACTATTATTATTTACAATAAATGTAAATTTATTTCTGTAAAGAAAAAAGACTATAAAAGTCTTATGAAGTTTTTACAACGTATGCATTATTCACTGTTCCATCTCCACTAGTTATTTGTGTACTAGGTACAAGTGTTACTGTAGCACGAAAAGCTAAAGATCCTCCTACAGAATAAAAACCATCGTACCTAAAAATACTGCCATTATTTAAAATACCAGTACTGCTCATAGCATAAGAAAATAAACCACCAGCAGTTAAATAAAAATCAGAAAGTGAAAGAACCCACCAATCATTAGATGTAGCATTTTTATTTAAGTAATATGTGGAATTATTAAAAAAGTTTTTACTATCAAAACTACTACCGGCAAATAATGTTTCATCTGCAGTTAACATTCCTATTGTATTTTTATCTACCTCTCCATCTCTTTCATTACTTCCATCACATTTTAATGTTGGTGCATTATCTTTTTTGAATCTTTTATTTGTACTATAATAAAATGGGATATTTGTATTTATTAATTCACCTATAGTTTTAGTTGAAGAAATCAAATTATAAGAACTATCATAAAATGTTATTCTATCTCCTATACACCAATTATCATTTTTAAGAAGTGCTTTATCACTATCTTTTGTTATTTTTGTTTGTAACCACGTATTTAATTTTGTTCTAACATTTTCCGTAGTATTTGCAAAACTATTTATATAATCGTCTTCATAATACTTTTCAACTTTTTTATATCCATAAATTGCAGTTAGTTTTGTACCTTGCACTCCAACAGCACCATCTGTTGCATATCCACTTGTTGTTGTTACATTTGTATCACTACATGATAATTCTGATGCAAGTATTAGTTTTATACTTCCATCGCCCTCAATACGTACTATTCTCCAACACATTCCTGCATAGTTTACAAAATTATCTACTACATTTCCTCTAAAGTAATAACTATCTCCATAATCATCTTGTGTCTTTGAAAGTGTTTTTTCTGTTTCTGTAGATATTGCTTGTCCAGGTGTTGTTGTAGGAGTTTCTTGATATATTGTTCTTGTTTCGTCACTATTTGTTGTTGCTGCATTAGCACTTGCCACTATTACATCTTTTAATGGTGAATTAGCATAAGGATTAAAATTATTTGGATCTACTATATTTGCTTTTGCACTAAATGTTTTATTCATATCTACACTTTGGTCTACATTCATTTCTTTATATGTTACTAGTAATGTATACACTTGTGCTTTATCATCTGCTATATCATTCTCAATTAGTATTGTTCCTATTGATGGAAATGTTGTTTCTTTACTTACTCCATTACATGTTCCAGATATAGTTCCAGTAACAGTCTTATTTGTTTTATCTATAGCAAAATCTGTTTTAGAATATTGTTTACAATCTAATGTATATACTAGATCTTCTTTTCTTTCTAATGTATTTACTACATTCTCAAGTGCTACTCCATATGTAACAGTTTTATTTCCTTTATTTGTTGCTACAAATGTTTTTGTCCATGTTTTTCCTGGTTCTACTGCACTATCTGTTATTAATTCATCATTTACATCTGCATATTCTAGTAAAAGATTTGCTGTTGTAACACTGATAGATTTATTATTTTCATTCCCTTTTATCTTTGTTAAAAAATATGCATATGTAAGACCTACTAATATTAATAATACTAAAAATATACCAGTTACACTTACTATTATTCTTTGTTTTCTATTCATACTTTTCCTCCTTCTTATCACACACAAAAAAGACTTTATTTTTCACTTCTATTTATACCCCCCCCCCCCCGAACAAGTTTTCGAGGTCGGAGGAGAAGTATAAAGTCTTATAACTCATCTTTTTTATGAATAGAAAATTTCTTAAATTGGTATTTCTACCTTAATAAAATATTATCATTTTTAATATTTGTTTGCAATACTTTTTGTACGTTTTTTAAGATTTTTTATATTGACACATCATTATCCAGATGTTAAAATTAATTTAAGTAGAGCATTTACTTTGTAATGCCTACCCTTGAAGGTAAGCACTCGTATTAAATTACGAGTCTTTTATTTTACATTAACATATTTGTTTTTATTACAAATATATTAAGAGATAAAATATGATATTTAATATCAAACCATAATATAAGCTATATTAGGTAGAACAAATAATTAATACGTAGTGCTTATAAGTTTACTTTAAATTCCTTTGTATAGGAGGATAAAAGCCATACTTAATATGACTAGAACAATTAATCTATTAATTATTCTTATTATGAATAACTTAGTACTCATTATCATCACAACCCTTCTATTTATTAAATAGTTGGGTAAGCACTAAACAAAATAAAGCTCTGGTTATATATACTACTACAACAATCAAAAAAAATATGTCGAAACAAGTCGACATATTTTTTAAAATTCATCTCTATCTCTTAAAAATGAAGGTATATCAAAATCACTATCATCATCATTTCTACTGTTTCTAGAAGGTACATCTCTTGAAACATCAGTATCATTATATGAAGTATTTTCATCTTCAAAACCTGTAGCAATTACTGTAACGATTACTTCATCATTTAAATTTTCATTTATTACAGCACCAAATATAATATTTATATCAGTATTAGCACTTTGTCTAACGATTTCTGCAGCATCTTCTGCTTCAAACAATGTTAAAGAGTTTCCACCAGTAACATTTATTATTGCATCAGTCGCACCACTTATACTAGTTTCTAATAGTGGACTAGATACAGCTTGTTTAGCAGCTTCGATCGCTCTATTTTCACCGACACCAAGACCAATACCTATTAATGCATTTCCACGTTTTTCCATTACTGCTTTAACATCAGCAAAATCTAAGTTAACAAGTCCTGATACAGCAATTAAATCACTTATAGATTGAACACCTCTATGAAGAACATTATCTACTTCTTTGAACGCATCTACCATTGGAGTTGATTTATCAATTATATCTCTTAATTTATCGTTTGGAATAACTATTAATGTATCTACATGTTTTCTTAATTCATCAATACCAAGAACAGCCTGTTCCATTCTTCTTTTTCCTTCAAATCTAAATGGTTTTGTAACTATACCAACTGTTAAAGCTCCTAAATTTTGTGCAATTTCTGCAATAACAGGAGCAGCACCAGTACCAGTTCCGCCACCCATTCCACAAGTAACAAACACCATATCAGCACCTTTAAGCGCCTCTGCTATATCATTTTTACTCTCAACAGCAGCCTCACGTCCTACTTCAGGATTAGCACCAGCACCAAGACCATTTGTAATATCTTGTCCTATTTGAAGTTTATTCTCTGCTTTAGAAACATTTAAGACTTGTAAATCAGTGTTAGCAACTATAAATTCTACTCCCTTGACACCTGATTCAATCATTCGGTTTACGGCATTACATCCTCCGCCCCCGACACCAATAACTTTTATTTTTGCAATTTGATCCATTTGTAAATCGAACATCTCAACACTCTCCCTTAATTATCGAAAAAATAACCAAAAACCTTTCCTAATATACCATCACTGGCAACATTTATTTTTCTTTCATTCGAACTTAATATATCTATTTCATCGCTATCAAACATTGTATATTCACTATCTTTTTTATTTAATTTATCATTGAAATTTTTAATTAAACCAATAGCTGTTGAATATTTATTATCTCTAGCACCTATAACATTGACGTTTCCAATTGTAACATTCTTACCAAATATTTCTTCTGCAAGAATATTAAAATCCTTTATTTCAGTCAATCCTCCTGTAATTATTATATAACTAATTTCCTTTTTTGTTAAGTGATTTATATTATTTTTTACTTTTTTTAATATTTCTTCTATTCTTGCTCTAACGTATTCACTTAATTCATACTGATTAATTTCAACTTTTTCCCCTAATTTATTAATTAGAAAAGTTGTTTCTTTCGCACTCGCTAATTTAGTACTTGCTAGTGCAAATCTTTCTTTTAATTTTTTACTATCATTAATTTTAGTTTTGTACATAAAACTTATATCGTTATCTACTAAATATCCACCATCTTTAATGATATTTTCCCCCACTAATATTCCTTTATAAAAAGCTGAAATTGTAGATTTTCCTGCACCTAAATTAACTATGACTCCATTACTCTCATCAATAAATTCATTTTTAAATAAAGCATAATCTGCTAATGAACCTATAGTTATATCAACTACTATTAAACCACATTTCTCTAATACTTTAATATAAGAATATGTAGTCTCTTTTGGAGCACTTATAACAATACTGTTTAATTTTAATTTAGTGCCAGACATTCCAATAGGATTTTTTACTGGCTTATCATCCAATTCATATTCTAATGGAATAATATTAATAAGTTCATAATCATCCATAACTTTGTTATAAGCACAAGTCTTCAAAATTCTAGATAAATCATGACTATTAACAATACCATCATCATTATTAATTGTATTAACACCAACACCTTTAGAAAATTTTAAATCATACTCAGGAATAGAAGTAACAACCTTTTTTATTTTTAATCCTAAGATATCTTCGCCTTTTCTTATTAATTTTTTTAAAGAATAAATTACTTCTTCTTCAGCAACAATCAACCCATTTTTTATTCCTTTTGTATTTTCAGATATAGCACACAATATATTAATCTTATTATTAACAATTTCTGCTACAATTAATTTAATAGAATTAGTTCCTATATCAATACTTGATAAAACTCTTCTCAAAGTGCACCACTCCTACAATAATTTAATTATACTATAATTTTTTATCTTTAACAACTAAATTTTTTAATAAAATAAGTGTAAAACGAGTAATACTTATATATTAAATAAAAATAATCGTGTTATAATAGTTATAGGTGATTATAGTGAAAACTACTTTGTTGATTATATATAATAAATTAATATATAAAATTTGTAGATTATTTAAAAAAAATGGTAGTGTTTTTCCAGGAAGTTTAGTTAAAAAACACGACAAATACATTTTAAAAAAAATAAAATATCCTAAATATGTAATCGGAGTAACTGGTAGTAGTGGTAAAGGTTCAACTACTAGTCTTCTTGCTTATATACTTGAAAAAAATGGATATAAAGTAATATGGAATAAAAATGGTTCTAATTTAATTAATGCTGCAATAACGTTAATATTAAATAATACTAATCCATTTAGCAAAAAATTAAATGGAGATATATTGCTAATGGAGTTAGATGAATCATATATTAAAGAAATATTTGATAAAGAAACTTTAACTCATTTGTTAATAACAAATATAACACGTGATCAACCAGCGAGAAATGGCCACCCTGAAATAATTTTAAATAAAATAATTAATTCTATTGGAGATAATACACATGTAATTATAAATGCAGATGATCCGTTCTTAAACAGAATTAAATATACACATCATGGTCTACTCACAACTTATGGAATTGGTAAAACAAAATATGATACGACAGAACCTATAAATAATTCTGTTGATGCAGCATACTGTCCTATATGTCATAAAAAATTAGTCTACGAATTTTATCATACTGGTCATATCGGAAAATATAAATGTTTAAATTGTGATTTTGCTCGTGAAAAAGTAAATTTTGAAGCAAATGATGTTAATTTAGAAAAACAGTTTTTTACAATTAATGATTCCATATATCATATAAATAAAAATGTATTTTTTGCAGTATATTATACTCTAGCATCTTATACACTTCTTAAAACTATTGGATTAAATGATGAAAAAATCAAAAGATATTTAAACGAAGAAGTTATGCCATCAAAAAGAATGAAATCTTATACAATAGATAATAGAAATGTAGAAATGTTAGAAAGTAAAAATGAAAATAATTTAAGTTATTATGAATCTCTACATTATATAAAGAATATAAAAAATAAAAAAACTATTATATTAGGTTTTGATAATGTCTCTAGAAGATACAACTTAAATGATATAAGTTGGTTGTATGATGTAGATTTTGAATTGCTAAATAATGACAATAACATAGATAAAATATTTATTATAGGTAGATTTAGATATGATGTTTTAACTAGACTTAAATACGCCAATATAGATAATAACAAATTAGTTGTTGTTGATAAATTAGATAATATTATAGAAAATATTAAAAATGAATCATCTGGCGATATATACACAATGGTATGTTTTGATATGACTGAAATATTAAGAAAAAAAATAATGGAGGAAACTCATGGAAAAAATTAAAATAGCCCACTTATACTACGACTTAATGAATTTATATGGTGAAAACGGAAATATTATGGCTTTAGAAAAAGGCTTTAATGATCAAGATATGTATACAGAAACATCTAATCTGACCATAGGTGATAAAATTGATTTTAACAAATATGATATTTATTATATGGGATGTGGAAGTGAAGAAAATCAATCATTAGTAATTGAAGATATTTTAAAATATAAAGATAAAATTAAAAATGCAATAGAAAATAATAAACATTTTATATTTACAGGAAATAGTTATGAAATATTAGGTAAATATATAGAAAAAACAAATGGTAGCAAAATAGAAACTCTAGGTTTATTTGATTATTATTCTAAAGAAGTTGACAAACGTATTATTGGTGAAGAAATACTTGAGTGCAATTTATATAAAGATGTTGTAATTGCTTTTCAAAATAGACAATGTGTTTTAAACAATAAAGATAATCATTTATTTAATATAATAGAAGGTTACGCTGATAATTATAAATCACATAATGAAGGATTACATTACAAAAATTTATATGCAAGCTATAACTTAGGTCCCCTTTTAATACGTAATCCATTATTAAAAAATCATATCATAAAAGAAGTTTTAGATAAAAAAGACATACTATATAAAAGTATATCTACAACGGATGACAAAGCATACAATGAATATGTTAAGAATTTTATTTCTTAACGTTTTTTATTTCCAATTTGATCTAGGATCTTTTCTAATGTTATCATTATCTAAAACAACAACTTTTCTCTTTCTTTTCATAAATTCTTCTCTATCTAAAGGATTATCAACTATTCCAGCGACGTCAATATAATCTACATCTAAAGTGGATTTATTGTCATATCCTTCTGGAAGAATACCGCAATTAGCTAATTTAGCATCATCCCATATTAAACCTTGTCTTAATAAATCTTCTTTTAATTCTATTAAATCTTTTTTTGTAATTCCATCGGTTTGTATATATCTCATTATTTCAACATAAAACAAATCTTTTCCGTTTTTGCTTTTTAATAACTTTCTAACTTGAGATGCTAAAATTCTATGATTTACATATATTTTTCTATCACTTCTTGTTTCACCTAATTTAATAACACTATCACCTATTTTGTAAACCAAATTACTTCCTCCACCACCAATATATTCAATGTTATCTAACTCTAATTTATATTTATCTAATAATAATTTTATATATTCATAAGCTAATAATTGATTATCTTTTTTTAACAAACATCCTAAGATATTACTTCCATTATATAATGAATTAGTATTTTCTTCTATACTATTTTTTTGATATAAAGATAATAGTTTTTCTACTATAGGATATTCTTTTTTTAAATAATATTTAAAATCAAATGTTAATATTAAATCAAATAATATTGTAGATATCTTTTCATTTTCTAATTTAATTAATTCAGATATCATTAAATCAAATATTTCATCACTTTTATAAAAAGAATTATCATATGTATATTTATTAATTTTACGTAAAAACATTATTGTTTTGATATTAAATACTTCTTTCATAGTTAAATCAAACAACTCCATACATTTTTCTTTATTAATATTTAATTCTATTAACCTAAGTAGAGATAAACAATCTATCAATCCAAAATCTATACGTATTTTATTAAAAAATGAATCAATATTATTTGATATTATTTTTTGCTCATCTATATTCCCTTTTGTTAATGATATTATATTATATATATGGTCAGATGCAAGTATGTCAATATACAATTTATTTTTATTAATTTTATTTAATATTTCTTCAATATTAATAAATGTATTTCTATTCAACATATATATCCCCTCTTTTTTAATGTGCTATTTTACAACTATTTATTAAAAATGTCAAATTTCAAACTTAATTCTTTATACTTATTAACTTTACTTTCTGTAATAGTATTTAATAAATCATAATCAAAATAATTATCATCTTTTTTATAAATGTTAATAAACATATCCAACAACTCTTTATTAAAATCACTCATATTTAACAAATTTAGTATTTTACAAAATTCTTTTATACTTATATCTGGAGTATAATACCCAGTAATTAAATTTAAAATCATATAAACGTAACTTATTATTGTAGTATTTTTATTAGGAATATGCCTATTATTATTATCTAAAGGATATTTATTTGGAAAATCCCACAACTTATCATTTAAATATAAAAATTTAGAAATAGATGCCATTGATCCTTCTACGTAACTACTATCAATATCTATTACTCTTAACATATTATTTTTATTATCATAAATAAAATTTCCTTCATGTATATCTCCTAAATGAAAATTAATATATCTTAAATATTTATCATTTTCTAATTTTTCTAATATTTTACCTATACACCTTAAAAAATACAGTTTATCTTCTATAGATACTTTATCTGATTTAAATATCAAACTAATATTAGAATTTTCTTTTATAAAGTTCATTGTATATCCTCTATCTATATTACCTACTTTAACTAAATCATTAGGCCATACTATCTCTTTTATATCAATATATTTTTTTATATAAAACAATTTATTTAAAATATACATCTTATTATCTAATATCATATTATCAGTACTTTTAAAAATTTTTAATATATAATCAAGATAAATATATAAATTTGCTTCTGTATTTAATATATCATTGTGTATTTCATATTTTTTATATTTATCCATATCTTTTTCACTTAACCTAATTATTTTCATAAAACCCCTCTTTTGTTCTGTATTATAATACATTTGTTTTATAAAGTCAAAAAAAAAAAAAAAAAAAGAATTATTTTAAAACATTTAATGAACTTGTCAACAAAAAGTAGACAGTAAAAAGATTTTATTTAAACCCTAGTTGAGTTCTATACTCAATTGGGGTTT
>CAKOOJ010000011.1 GCA_934098385.1 uncultured Bacilli bacterium | reverse complement strand
AAACAATTTGATATTGCAAAAATTCTTAAAAAGAAAAATTTTTCAAATAAAGATATAGTTGATATAACTAATTTAACTGAAGAACAAGTTATGAAATTGTAATAATATAAGAATGTATAAAACTGGTATACCAGTAAATACATTCTTTTTTTATTTAAATGTATATTACCATTTTCAACTATAGTAAGTTATTAATTTCTATTAAAAATTTTTAATGAAATATAACAAAAAATAAAAATTTAAAACTACAAATTATAAATTTTTGTATTTACATTTACTTTACAGCAAAAACAGAATATCTGTTAATTTTTATATACAGATATTTTTTATTTGTAAGTTTTTAAAAAAAAGTTTAAAAAAATGCAAGAAAAAAAAAGGAAATGCAAATTTTTTCACTATATATATAAGTGAGGGCCCTAAGAAAGGAGAATGCAAAATGTATAGATTTTTTAAGTTACTTATAAAACTAATACTAATGTTTTAACAATGGAAAAATTTATAAGATATTTATATCTAAAATTCAAATTATTTATATTAAGATTTTAAAAGAAAGGAGAATACAAAATGTGGTGGAAAATATTTAAAATATTAATTTATGGTATTGGATTATTTTTATAAGAATAAAATAGCATTTCATTAAATATAATTTAATAGTTAGTGGAGGGAAAAATATGATAAATAAACAAGGTCTTTGGTTTTTAACTCTTTTTAGTATAATTCTAGTTTTAAGTGTTTACTACATTGCTATGCCCAATAATACTTTAGCAACATTAAAAGAAAATACAAGTGATGTAGAAACAATTAATATCAAAGATACAGATTCTTTAGCATCACTCAGGGTTCTTGATGACGAAGAAATTGCAAGTACTATGAATGAACTACAATCCATACTTTTAAATGATAAAGCGACACTAGAAGAAAAAAATAACGCTTATGAAAAAATACAAAATATTAATTCTAATAAAGGCAAAGAAGAAAGCATCGAAAAAATAATAACAGACACTTTTAAATTACAAAGTTTTGTAAAAATAGATAAAGATAATATAAAAATTACAATATCTAAGAAAGATGTTGATGCAAAATTTGCCAATCAAATAATTAGAAAAATACAAGAACAATATACTAATAAAATGTATATAACTATTAAATTTCAATAGCAAAGATTATTTTTTCTCATAAAATATATTGAGTAATGTTATAGAAAGAGGATAATATGAAAAATATAATAACAAAAAGAGAAAAAGAGATTTTTGAGTTGCTAATAGATAATAAAAGTACTAAAGAAATAAGTAGCATTCTAAACATTAGTGAAAAAACTGTAAGAAATCATATTTCTAATGTAATGCAAAAATTAGACGTTATTAATAGGTCTAATGCAATTATTGAACTATTAAAATTAAATGAAATAACTCTAAAAAAACCGTAATCATACGGTTTTTTAGATTAAATTAATTAATAATTTTCTACTTCTAAAGTAACATTATTCGAAGAATACAATAATACATTTTTGCAATTATTGTAACTATCTTTCCAAATATAAACTTTAAGTAAATTATAATTATTTAAAATATAATTAAATTCATTAATATCAATTGGATCATAAGTAATTTTAATATTATTGATATCCTTTTCTGTATTAGATAGGGTTTTCAAATAAAACTTAGTTTTATCGGTAATTTTATACTCTGTAAAAGTAACTTCATTATTTGATAAATAATATGCATTATAAAAATAAGGAGATGTAAATATAGTATTATTCTCTAATTTATAAATATATAAATCTTCATCATATGTATCCACATTCATACTTGTAATTTTTTCTATTTCTTTCATATCGTTTGCAACACTATTTTTATTTATAAGAAAAAACGTGATTATAATTACTAAAACTATAATTATTAATACTAAAAGAAATTTGCTTAAAAAAGATTTATTTTCCATAAGCATACCCTACCTTATTTAATTATAACATCAAAAAAAATCGAAGTAAATCAGTTTCTTCGATTTTTACTAACTAATTCTATATCAATTGTAAGTTGCTTTATTCTTTCTATTATTCTTCTTGCTTTCACTTTATCCACATTATTTTTAGTTATACTTAAATTAGTTTCTAACTCATCAATCGTTAAATTAGATGTAAAAAATGTTGTTAATTTATTTTCCATTCTATATTGAAGTATAGTTCCAAGTATTTCATCTCTACTCCACGTAGACACAGATTCTGCACCAATATCGTCTATGAGTAAAAAATCACATTTTTTAATTGTTTCTAACATTTCACTAAAAGATTCATTTGTATTATCAAAAGTAGACTTTAATTTATTTAACATTTCTGGATAATACATTAATACAGTTTTATAATTCTTTTTAGCAAATTCATTTAATAAAGCAGCCACTATATATGTTTTGCCACTACCAAACGAACCATGCAAATATAATCCTTTTTTTTCTTTAGGGAAATTATGATAAAAATTAGTAATCCATTTTATTAAATCAATTCTTTTCTTATCATCAGTATAAATATCACTCATTGATGCATTTGCTAACATATCTCCTACACCATAACATAAACTTTTCTTTTTACTTTTCTCTTCTATATCCTTATTTTTATACTTACAAGCAACATAATTAAATACTAATTTATCATCATCTTTTTCAGGATAATACACACAACCATTAACATCATTCTTACATTCTACTAATCCTTTACAATTCTCACAATTATGTAAATCATTTATTGTATGTTCTAATTTTGATGTATATTTCATACCAATTTCATCAGTTAATTTTAATCTATTTACTAAGTTTTTAAACTTAATATTTTTCAATGCTTTTATATAATCTCTTTTCAACTCATCATTCAAATTACTTTTGCCATAATTATTTGTTTCTTTAAATTCTATCATTTCATCACCTAAAATCTTTTAATAAATTTTCTAATTCTTGTTTTTCATTATCTGTTATATCTTGACTATCATTTTTTTCATTAAACCAAACTGGAATATTTTCCTGTTTTTTAACTATTTTCATTTTATTTTTTTTATGTTGCTTTTCTGCTCTTTCCATCGCTTCTTTAGCAGTTGTTACATTACTTCTAACCCATTCTCCAGCAATAGTTTCAACATAACTCCTATTAAGTTTATTATCATTAATTCTAAGAACATAATCCACTAATACATTTATTACTGCTGGTTGCATCTTTAACTCTAATGCTAAATATTCTAACAACTTTAAATCTCTACTAGTAGGTTTCACTCCCTTATATTTTCCCATTAAGAAATCATATGGCGTTGTATTTTCAAATACATACAACATTTTACCCCTATTTGAATTATCATTATATCCTTGTTTCAAATAATCAGGTTGTGTTCTATATATTAATGTAGGTAAAGCTCCATTGTTATTAAAATCATAATATTTCCTAATATTACTTATTAATTTATCTTTATTTATCATACCATTATCATCTATAGATAATCTTACTAAATCTATCATCCTTAAATTATCAATATCATATACAAAAGATAAATTATTAATTAATTCACGAGTTTTTTTGTTAAAAGCCTTACTACTTAATATATTACTTGGAATACTAGATATTAACATATCAAAATCTATCATATTTCCAACATTAGTACCTATATTTTCTTTATCAATTATATCTTTTTTTACTACATTATTTACTGTTTTATATGTTGTATTTAGTGTAGCAGATATATCTTTATAATCTTTAGTATCTATATATACTTTTTTATAAAATTCAGTTAATTTATCGTATTCTATATCCCCAACATTATTATATAAAATAACATTTAATATAGGATGATTAAAAAAATCATTTGGTGTAAGAGGACTATATATTTGATATATATAATTATTTTGATTTTCGTTTATTTTAACTAAAGTTTTAACGAGTCCTACTGCCTCTAAACTACTTCTTGCTTTCTTAATAATATCCAATCCACTTTTTAAATTAATCATTAAATGATGATGAGAATATTCATCACTTTTTTTTAAATCTTTATTTAAATCACTTATTAATGTTAAATAAAGAGATATTGCAAGTGGACCAATAAGTGGTTGATATAAATCTATTATAACTTTTTTATCATACTCAGTAAGAATAGTTTTATTAACAACAACATAAGTATCTGCTGGTAAAAGCGTTATCTCTCTCATATCACCACTCCTCACAATATATTTTATATTACTTAATAAATTTATTCAAGTAATAAAATAATATTTATATTATAAGTTCTTATTTATTCTATATAAAATATAAATACCAGGTATTAAAAGTAAACATTCTATTTTTCTAAAACAAAAAAACAAATATTCAAATACATTATATCCTATATTAAACAAGTTTAGATATAATATAAAAAATATACTTGATGTACTAATAAAAATAATACTTATAATAAAATATAATAATTTATTCATACTAAATTATATTAAAAAAATAGATACATTATTAATGCTTTAATATTTTTAAGTATTTGGTGATTACCATAAAAATAAGTCAGCAAAAAAATATAATGTATCTGTATATAAATATATCATACATATATAATATATGCAATAGTATAATAATCATTTATTTGACTATTTTATATTATTTTAGTAATATAAACCATATAAAGGAGAGAATATTATGGATATAATAGGAATTATAGCAGAATATAATCCATTTCATAATGGGCATATATATCATATAAATAAAATAAAAGAACTTTATCCTAATTCTATTATTATATTAGTTTTAAATGGATATTTTTTAGAACGTGGTGAAATTAGTATAGAAAGTGTTAAAAACAAAACTTTGTTAGCTCTTAATAATAATGTGGATATTGTAATTGAACTTCCTTTTATATTTGGTAGTAATTCTGCAGATATATTTAGTGATGCTAGTATAGAATTATTAAATTATTTAGGAGTTAAAAAGATAATCTTTGGTAGTGAATCTGGTAACATTAATAAATTATATGATATGGCTAATATATCTCTTAATAAAGATTATGATAGTAAAGTAAAGGAATATTTAAAAGATGGTGTTAATTATCCTACTGCCCTTAATTTAGCTCTTAAAACTAATATTAATACCCCAAATGATTTATTAGGATTATCATATATTAAAACTATATTAAAAAATAAATATGATATAGAAGCCATTGCAATAAAAAGAACTAATGATTATCATGATATAGAAAATGATTCTAATGTAGTTAGTGCAAGTAATATTAGAAACAAAATTCTTAATAAAGAAGATATAAATAAATATGTTCCTACTACTAAATATATTAATAAAATAGATTACGATTTATATTTTAAATTACTTAAATATAAAATTATAAATGATGATAACCTAGATAAATATTTAACAGTTGATGAAGGAATAGATAACAGATTAAAAAAAGTAATTAATGAATGTAATAATATAAATGATTTAATAAATAAAACTAAATCTAAAAGATATACATATAACAGAATTAATAGAATGTTTATACATATATTAATTGGTTTAACTAAAAAAGATAAAGAAAAATGTTTAAAAAACGAATATATTAGATTATTAGGATTTAATGATAAAGGTAAAAAATATATTAATTCAATAAAAAAAGATACTAATATTCCAATAGTATCTAGTTTAAAAAATATTAATTCTACTATAAAAAATTATAATATTAAAGCTTATGAAATATATAATATGTTAGTAGATGAAGACATATTAGAATTTGAAAAAAGCAATAAAATAATACAATTTTAAAAAGTAAACAATTGCTGTTTACTTTTTACATACATAAAATTTGTAAAAATTGTATTGACACATCACTACCATAATGTTAAACTTATATTAAGTAGAGCAATTACATTTGTAATGCCTACCCATAAAGGTTGGCACGCATATTAATTATGCGGCTTTTATTTTACATTAAGTTATTTATTTTTATTATAAATAAATTAAGAGGCAAAATATGATATTAATCAAACCACATGTATGGTAGCCTAACATAAATAATATTTAGTGCCTATTGGAGTTAATCTAAACCCCTTTTTGTAGGAGGAAGTAGATTATTTTCAAAACATATATTAAAAATATACTTTTTAATATTTCTTTAATATAATAAAGTATTCTTTTCATCTATACATCCCCTCTCATTTTTATAATGATTGGGTAAGCACTAATCAAATAAATTGCTCTGGTTATATATACTACATTATTGTATATAAAAATTATGTCAAAGCGTGTCGACATAATTTATTTTTTATATGCATTTAGATAATTTATTTTTACTCCCATATTCATAAATTTTTCTTCATATTCTGTTGTTACATTATCTATGTCTGTATTTTTTAAATCTAATGATACTTTATCAAATGTATAACCATAATTACTTAATGTTTCTATACTAGAGGCAAATAATAATATATTATCTGTTTTTTGAATTATATGTGGTGTAGATATAAATATTTTGTCATATAATTCTAAAAAATATGGACTAGTTAATCTTCTTTTTGCATGTCTAGTTTTTGGCCATGGGTCTGAAAAATTTAAGTATATTGTATCTATTTCTTTATTAAATACTTTATCTATATCTTTTGCATCCATTCTAATTAATTTTAAGTTTGGTAAATTTATATTATTTAGTTTTTCTATAGCACGTACCATTACTGATTCATATTTTTCTATACCTATAAAATTAATATTAGGATACTTCTCTGCCATACCTATAATGAAATTACCTTTTCCCATACCTATTTCTATACTTATAGGGTTATTGTTATTAAATATTTTTTTATAGTTTCCAATATATTCTTCTGGATTATTTATAACATAATTTGAATTATTTACTATTTCTTTTGCATTTTTAACATTTCTTAAACGCATAATATCACTTCCTTATGTATTTTATCATATAATGAATTAGAGGGGGAAATTAAGTTGAAAAAAGATAGAAATTCATTTTTTTCTGAATATAATATGAGTGCTTATAATAATATGCAACCTATGATGCCTAATATGTATCCTAATCAAGTAGCAAGTCAATCTTCTTTTTATTCAGGACCTGCTATGATGGATCAAAATATGGGAAACTATAATATGAATAATAACATGAATAATAATTATACTTCAGATATAGAATCTAGAATATCAAAAATAGAAAGACAGATTAATAGAATTGAAGCTAGACTTAATAAGTTAGAGGGAGAAATTGGAAGTAATTTTTCTAATAAAGATTTAGGAGATACATACAATAATAATATGTATATGGTTTAAAATGCTTACTTTATGTAAGTTTTTTTATAGTATTTTACGTAAGAATTCTCCTGTATAACTTGTTTCACATTTTGCTATATCTTCTGGAGTACCAGTTGCTACTACACTTCCTCCACCACTACCTCCATCTGGTCCTAAGTCAACTATATAGTCTGCTACTTTTATAACATCTAGGTTATGTTCTATTATAAGTACTGTATCACCATTATCTACTATTCTTTCTAGAATAACAAGTAGTTTTTTTATGTCTGCTGAATGTAATCCAGTTGTAGGTTCATCTAGTATAAATATACTTTTTCCTGTAGGTTTCTTTTGTAATTCTTTAGCTAGCTTAACACGACTTGCTTCTCCACCTGATAATGTAGGTGCACTTTGTCCTAATTTAATATATCCTAATCCTACATCTGATAATATTTGTAATTTATTTTTTATTTTAGGAACACTTTCAAAGAAATCTATTGCTTCACTAACTCTCATATTTAGTACTTCACTAATATTTTTACCTTTGAATTTTACTTCTAATGTTTCACTATTATATCTTGTTCCTTTACATAAATCACATGGTACATAAACATCTGGTAGGAAATGCATTTCTATTTTTTTAACACCATCACCCCAACATGCTTCACAACGTCCACCTTTAACATTAAATGAGAATCTACTTTTTGTATAACCTCTTATTTTAGATTCTTTCATTTCACTAAATACATCTCTTATATCATCAAATACTCCTACATACGTTGCTGGATTACTTCTTGGTGTTCTTCCTATAGGATCTTGTGTTATATCTATTACTTTATCTATATTTTCTATTCCTTCTATTTTTTTACATTTTCCAGGAATATCTTTAGAACCATATATTTCTTTTCTTAATGATTTATATAATATTTCATTTATTAGAGTACTTTTACCGCTACCACTTACTCCAGTTATAACAGTTAGTGTGTTAAGAGGTATATCTACATTTATATTTTTTAAGTTATTTTCTTTAGCACCTTTAATTTTTAATTTTAATCCATTACCTTTCCTTCTAATTTTTGGTATTTCTATTTTTTCTTTTCCACTTAAGAATCTTCCTGTAATACTTTTATCATTTTTCATAACTTCTTGTGGTGTACCAGCTGCTACAACATACCCTCCAGCATCACCAGCTTTAGGACCAATATCTATTAAATAATCAGCTGCTCTCATTGTATCTTCATCATGTTCTACAACTATTAAAGTATTACCTAAATCTCTCATTTCTTTTAGTGAGTTAATTAATCTTTCATTATCTTTTTGATGTAATCCAATACTAGGTTCATCTAGAACATATAATACTCCGCTTAATCTACTTCCAATTTGTGTTGCAAGTCTTATTCTTTGTGATTCACCACCACTAAGTGTTCCTGCAGAACGATTTAAAGTTAAGTAAGATAATCCTACATTATTTAAGAATTCTAATCTTGATTTTATTTCTTTTATAATTAATTCACTTATTTGTTTTTCTTCATTATTAAGTTTTAATTTATCAAAGAATACAATTAATTCTTTAATACTTAAACAAGTTAATTCATATATATTTTTTTTACCAACAAATACATTTAATACATCACTATTAAGTCTTGCACCTTTACATTTAGGACATACACTTTCTACCATATATCCTTCAATCCATTCTCTTATCCAAGTACTTGTTGTTTCAATGTATCTTCTTTCTAAATTATTAACAAAACCTTCATAATAATCCGTTGTATATCTTTTATTACCATTTTTAGAAGTATATTCAAAATTAATTAATTCTTTAGAACCAAATAATATAATATCTAAATCTTCTTTTTTCATATCTTTAACTGGTATACTTAAATCTATATTATGATATTTAGCAACTGTGATTACATTTGTCATATATATATTTTGATCTAAATTTAAAGGTTTAATAGCACCATCTAGTATACTTAAACTTTTATCTGGTATTAATAAATCTATATCTATATGTTGTGTTATACCAAGACCTTTACATTCTTTACAAGCACCATATGGAGCATTAAATGAAAATAAACGAGGTTCAAGTTCTGGTAATGAAAAATCACAATATTCACAAGCATAATGTTCACTCATAATTATTTCTTTATCACCAATTATATTTATTACAACTTTTCCATCACTTAATTTAGTTGCTGTTTCAATAGAATCAAATATTCTACTTCTATCTTCATTTCTAACTATTACTCTATCTACAATTACTAATATATTAGATTTCTTATTTTTCTCTAACTTTATTTCCTCTGATAAATCATATCTTTCATCATTAACTATAACTCTAGTGAAACCTTTTTTTCTTAAATCATCAAATTCTTTTTCATGAGTACCTTTTTCTCCATAAACTATAGGAGATAATATTTCTAATTTAGTATTTTCTTCTAATGACATAATTTTATTAGTCATTTCTTCTACACTTTGACTTTTTATTGGAGTTTTATGTTTAGGACAAATTGGTGTACCTATTCTTGCATATAAAAGTCTAAAATAGTCATAAATTTCCGTCACAGTTGCAACTGTACTACGTGGGTTTTTATTAGTAGTTTTTTGATCTATAGATATACTTGGACTAAGTCCTTCTATAGAATCAACGTCTGCTTTTTCACTACCACCTAAAAATTGTCTTGCATAACTAGATAAACTTTCTACATATCTTCTTTCTCCTTCACGATATATAGTATCAAAAGCCAAACTACTTTTACCACTACCACTTACTCCAGTCATTACAACTAATTTATTCTTTGGTATTTCAATATCAATATTTTTTAAATTATTTTCTCTTGCACCTTTAACTACAATTTTATCCATAAATATACTTCCTTTCGCTTTATTATTTTATCACAAATTTAAAAAAATATATAATAAATTAATTAATATAATCTATTATATATTCTCCACTTATTTTTTTATCTATATTATTTGGTAACAACTCTTTACTTAATCTTTTTACATCTTTATTTTTATTTAATTCAAATACATACTCTGTATTACATAATACACTTAAAGTCATACTATTAAAAGAATATACATCTACTAAATAATCAAATTTATGATATTTTAAATAATTTATTACAGAAGGTAACATAGACATATTAGACATAGGTTCTTGTCCTATTTTAAGACTTCTATCAAAATCTATTATAAAACATTTATTATCACTTTCTCTATAAACCACATTAGCTTTATTAATATCACAATGTATTCTTTTATAATAATTATGTAATATTTCAATTAATTTTTTTGATTCTTTTAACATACCTATTAATTTATTTATATCATGTTCACTATCAATATCCATCAATTTACCATAATAATTTGATAAATATCCTAAATACCAATTTCTATTACAATCCACTAAATATTTTGGTGTAATTAACTCTTTTATAAAATCAGTATCTGTTAATTCTTTTATATTATTCATAATATCAACATCATATAATGTTTTAAATTCTTTATAACAATATGTTTTATTATCTAAATTGGTAGTATAAGTATATGAATAACCTCCATAATCCAAAGGATATATTCCATCTAATTCTTTATAATTAATAGTTCTCATAATTATTTTTATACTCCTCTAATATATAAAAGATTTCATCACTACTAGTTGCTTTACATAATTTATTTCTAACTATATTATTACCTTTTAAACCTTTTAAATACCATATTGCATGGCTTCTTATTTCAAGTAGCGCAATATGTTCTTCTTTATCATTTTTTAGAAGTTCATAATGTTTTTTTAACATATTTATTCTTTCTTCTAATGTTATATTGTTATCATATTTTCCTGTATCTAAATATTCTACACATTCACGAATTAACCATGGATTACCTAGAACTCCTCTACCTATCATAACTGCATCACACCCAGTTTCATAAAGCATCTTTTTTGCAAGTTCAGGTGTAGTTACATCCCCATTACCTATAACTGGTATAGAAACACTATCCTTCACTTTTTTTATTAAACTCCAATCAGCAAAACCACTATACCCCTGTTTTCTAGTTCTAGGATGTATTGTTATTGCACTTGCACCACTCTTTTCAATTACTTTAGCAACCTCCACACAATTTATACTTTTATCATCCCATCCACTTCTAATTTTTACAGTAACTGGTACATTTACTGCTTTTACTACAGAAGAAACTATTAATCCTATTTTATTAACATCTTTTAAAAGTGCACTACCAGCTTGACTACGAAGTGCAATCTTAGGTACTGGACACCCCATATTAATATCTATTATATCTGGATGCATCAATTTTTCTATTTTCTTAGCTGCTGATACAAAGGAATCTACATCACTTCCAAATATTTGTTGTGCTATAGGTCTTTCACTATCATCCATTTTCAACAAATCAAGTGTTTTCTTATTATCAAAAGTAATTGCCTTATCACTTACCATTTCAGCATAAATCAAACCACAGCCCATACTCTTAATTATCTTCCTATAACTAGTATTACTAATACCAGCCATAGGTGCCAAAACAATTTTATTTTTTATTTCAACATTACCAATCTTCCACACAATAACCACTTCCCTTTGAAATATGAAATAGTTTATCATATTTTAAAAAAATTTACAAATTAAAAACTTAAAAGTATTAATATAACTTATCAATATCTTTTAAGAATTTTTTGCTTTTTAAATAAAGTCCAGTATACCTATCATAATAAGTATTAATAAAATAATCTATATTATTAATAACATCATTACTAATTTTTAAATCAGATATACTATTTATATCAATCAAATAATACATTCTAAACATCTTAATAGTTTTAGCATCATATATTATTTCATTAGTATAACAATTATTACATAAATAACCACCAGTATCTCCATTAATAGTAATTATATTATTTTTGCTACCACATTTTGCACAACTATTAAAATTTATACCAACTCCCAAATAATCCAATACTTTCAATTCATATATATTACATATTACCTTAGGATTTAACTTTTCATTTAATTTAAGAATAGTACTAATAAACAAATCATATAAACTATTAACTTCATAAGTCTGTTTTATTACTTGATAAGTTAAATCTACTATATAAGATAAATAACTTATTATTAATAAATCACTTTTAATGTTTTTAAGCTCATCTATTACACTTACTTCTATAAGTGTATTTAACTTATCACTTGTACCCTTAATAATAAACTTACCATATGTAAATTTAGTTGTATTAACTCTTAAATTACTTTTTAAACTTTTAGCTCCTTTAGCAACTAAACCAATAATACCCTCTCTAGTAAATACATTTATTATCTTAGAAGTATCTTTATATGGTATTTCACTAATAATAAAGCCTTCTACTTCTCTCACTATATCACTTCTTTTTATATTCTAAATAATATTCTATTTTACCTGTCTTCTTAAACATTTCCCATAATTCTTTTTTAGTCATAATAACCAACCCTTTCTTACTTACATAATTATATTGGTTATTATTTCTATATTTTATTCACTTTAAATAAATTTTCTTCTATACTTTTAAATAAATAATAATTATATGGCATTTTATTATCATTCATATAATTAATTATAGTTTCTATTTCTTTAATATTAATATCTTTATTTTTATATTTAATATATTCTATAAATTCATTTAATTTATATTTCTTATCTGCTATATTATATTTTTTTAAATATATCCTTACATTATCAATTACAAAATTAGAAAATACATCTTTATTATTATTTAAATAATATATTAGTAACTTAGAATCCCAACCCAAACTATTATAATAATCTAATATATTAAAAGGCTTATCATTTACTAAATCATCACTTATTTTATCAACTACCTCTTTTACTTTATCTAAATTATTTTTATTAAATTCATTTTCTCTTTTAAAGAATTCTTTTAGTATATTTTTCTCTATATTTGTTAAATAATAATTTTTATAGTTATTAATAAATTTTTTAAATTCACTATATAAATAATTAGAATTAGTTACATATTCTTTTATATTATGTTTATCTTCTTTTATATAATTATTTATTATGTTAATAATAGTTTCTGTTTCTTTTCTTTTACTTATTTTATTACTATTTATTTTTTTATTTTTAAATTTTAATCTATATTCTAAATATAATTTATTTACTTCTTTATTTTGTTCTAATTCTTTTATATAGTTAGTGACTACATCATTAAATTCATTTAAATTTATTTTTTCTTCTTTTATAAATTTGTTTATTAAATCTATCTCTCCATTAGAATCTATGTAAAATTTCAAATATTTTTCTTTATTCATCTATTATTCCAAATTCCTTTAAATAACGTTCTTTATCTCGCCAATCTTCTATAGTTTTTACATATAATTCTAAATATATTTGTTTACCTAATGTATTTTCTAAATCTACCCTAGCACGAGAACCGATTTCTTTAAGCATTTTACCGCCTTTACCAATTATAATTTTCTTTAAATTACTTCTATCAACTATTATATCTACACTTATATTTATTACATTAGACTTTTCTTGATAATTTGTTGTTACACAAGTTACACTATGCGGTATTTCATCTTTAGTAAGTTCTAATATTTTTTCTCTAACAAATTCACTAGCTAAAAAATATTTACTAGCATTTGTTATAACACCATCATCATAATATTTAATGGTATCATTTAAATAAGTTTTAATAACTTTTAACAATCTATCTATATTATCGTTTTTAAGTGCTGAAACAGGTATAATCTCTGCAAAATCATATAAATCTTTATAAGTATTTATTGCATTCATTATCCCTTCATTATTTAATTTATCTATCTTATTTAATATTAATATAACAGGAACATCATTATTTTTAAGCGTATTAATAATAAATTTATCTCCCTTACCTATTCCAGTTGATGCATCAACTATAAAAAGTATTAAATCAATTTCACTTAAATTACTATAAGCTTCTTTATTTAATTCTCTTCCAAGTTTATCTTGAGGTTTATGTATACCAGGTGTATCAACAAAAACTATTTGTGTATCTTTATCATTATACACCCCATGAATAGAATTTCTAGTAGTTCCAGCAACATCACTTACTATTGCAATTTTATTATTAACTATTGTATTTATTAAAGTACTTTTCCCAGTATTTGGTCTTCCAATTATACTTACAAATCCACTTTTCACACAATCACTCCCTCATCTAATTTATTTATACAATTTGCATATTCATATACTTTCTTTTTTGTAATATATTTTTCTTTAATTACATCATTTAAATTAACACCATTTATCAAAACGTATTTTGTTCCATCACCAAATTTAGGTAATCTTGATATATTATAACTTTGAATATAATCTTTTTGATTAATTATATTTTTAAATATATTATAATTTATATCCTTATAATGTGCACTTTTGCAATATACATATAAGCCTTTCTTTTTATCAACTATATCCCATGTACGTTCTGTATAATACGTATAATCAAACTTAATTCTTTCATTATAGTTACTTACTGTACATTGTATCCCTAAATAAATATTTTCACTATTAATCATACTAGTTCTATCAAAAATATATAATTGTTTGATAAGATTTTTAGGTAAATATTTTAACGTTTTTATAGTTTTTCTATATTTTACCAAAGTTTGTAATTCTATATCCTCTTTTTTTAACAATTTATTATTTATAAGATCTAAATAATTATTCATAGACTCCAAAAACAGCAATATTTCACAACCATTTTTATTAAAAGTGGTAAATACCTTATTCGTATCCATTAAATCACCTCATAAAAAGTTTCAATACTATTATACATTATTTTTTCATAATTTGGTATATTTAAAGAACAATTAAATATCATTACAACGAGAAAAACGTACATTACGTACGTTAATTATTTGTCTGAACTTATTTTTTCCCTTGATATTTCTTCAATAATTTCATTTAAAGTTTCTTCATTTAATTTAGTTGCTTTTAACATTGTTTCTATATCAAAATTATTATCTAACATATTCTTTATTATTTGTTTTCTACTATCAATTTCACCTTGTTCGTAAGAAACTTTTTTCATATATTCATCATAATCATAATATAGTTGTTCATCTAAAGACTCTGTATCTATATCGAATATTTTACTAATATCTTTCATTAAACCATTACAATCATAAATACCCTCTAGTAATTTTTTATCTTTACATACAAAGAAATATAATAACTTTTCTAGATTATATTTATCCCCTTTCTTTACTTCAATTTAAATTTTTTTTAATTTTTTAACAATTTAATATATATTATTATACAAATTACCAACTTTTAAAACTCTAGTACTTCCATCAAGAGTATGAAGAATGACACTTTTCATAGGTTCAAAAAACTCTGTAATAATCCTTTCATTTAAATATTTTAAATCACTTATATCATTACTTCCAACCATTAAATATATTTTTTCAAAATCACCATATTTATAACCGCTAGCAACTGCTCTTCCAATTGCAACTTGTTCTGCATAAAGTCCATCTCTATATGTCGCATTTTTAACAGTTACACCCTTAAACTCGACTCCATCTTTCATAACTACAATACAAGAAAAGCACAAATCACTATATGGACTATAAGAATTTGATAATAATTCTTTTAATTTGCTAATCATTTAAATCCTCCTTACTAAATGCATGAGGACACAAATCACTTATTTTATATAATGTTTCATTACCATTTTCATCATAACTAATGATTTCATTATCCATACCCATAACCTCTATAATTAATTGTCTACACAAAAAACATGGTGTAATAGATTTTTTACCTGATCCCAATAAATAAATACAATCAAAATCTCCTTCTTTATATCCATCTGCAATTGCACTACCTATTGCAACTTGCTCTGCACACATACCATCTTTAAATGAAGGATTTTCTACATTAACACCCTTAAAAATTTTACCATCTTTCATTTTTACTATACATGCAACTTTATAATTACTCATTATACTATAACTATTATTTATTAACTCTTTTAATTCATTATACATAATAAACCTCTTTATATTCCTAACTCATTTAATATTTCTTTTTGTAACCCAAACATTTCCTCTTCTTCTTTTTTCCCCAATGTATGATCATAACCTAATAAATGTAATAAACCATGCAAAGCCAAAAATGACAGTTCTCTTTTCTCACTATGACCATATTCTTCAGCTTGACTTTTCATCTTAGGAATAGATATAAATATATCTCCCAAACTATTTACAATAGCATCTATATGTTTATTATCATTTAAAGCAAAAGACAATACATCAGTAGTCCTATCTATCCCTCTATATTCCTTATTTAATTTATGCATCTCTTCATCATCTATAAATATTATATCAAATATACTATTTTTAATATCTAACTTATTTATAGCATAATCTAATACTTCATTTAAGTATTCATAATCATTATAACCATAATTATCTATAATATCATAAACTGTATTCATAAAACCTCCACTATTCCATAATAATTAAGTAAAAACAACGTACTAAATAATAATATTAATATCCACACTATATTATATATCCATGTTTTTCTTAAACAATTAGGTAATTTTTCTTTTATAAAATCTAAAAATTTATATATTATACAACCTAATATTCCGCCTACCAAATTCAATATAATATCATCTATATCAAAACTTCTTCCTATATTCATTTGTATAAGTTCAATAGATAAACTAGTAACTAAAGTAATAAATACACCTATAATTATTTGTTTATTTTTTAACATTTTATTTACAAAATATCCAAATGGTACAAATAATAATACATTACCTAGTACATTCTTATAAAACAATTTACTTGTATACTCATATCTCATTATTTCCTTAAATGGTATAAAATTATTAGAATAACTTTCAAAATCTGTACTAGTAACTAATTCAAATAACAAAAACATATACAATATAAAAGTTAATATAAATAAATCTTTATAAAGAACAAACTTTTTCTTATTAATAATTACATCTATTATCCTAATAGTTACTATAACTATAACAAATAATAACAACATAGGCCATATATCTTTTAACACAACATTAACTTCATTAGGTATCATATTCCACCTCTTCATTTATATTACATTCATATTATAATATATTTTCACATTTAAAAAAAGATATTTTATGAAATATTATCTTCTGTATTTATTATTTCATCCTTATTTAATTCTACTTGTTTACCTATATTTTCTTCTGTTATAACAAATACATTTAAATTTATTTCTTTATTATTAATATTCTTATTTAATATCTTTTTATCCAATACTTTACCATTATTATTTAATTTATTTTTAAATTTATTATCTATCTCTAATAATGCTTTATTTACACTATCTATTTCATTATATTTATATCTTTTTTCTTTATATTCTATCTCTTTATATATTTTTATAAATCTATTATTAATAATATATTTTTTATCAAATTTACTATATTTATTATTCTTTAATATTTTATGATTAATTATAAAATTATATCTTTTTTTACCAGTATATTCTTTTTTTAAATAATCTCTTTTTATAGTTATATTTGTATTATACCAAACCTTTCCCATTACTTTCCCACTAGCACATGTATAACTCTTAGTTTCTTCATTAAGTATCAAATTACCACTAATTAATATATCATCTTTTCTTACTAAATCATTTACATTTACTAATATATCCCCTTTATCACTAAATATATTAGTTACAAGAGATTCTTTTGTAGCAACCACATTACAATATTCGTTTTCTTCTTTTGGTTTATCTATTATTCTTTCTTCAACTCTTACAACATATGTCATACCAATATTAGTAATGCTAATCCATTCTAATTTATCTTTATTACTCTCTAGTATCTTATTTTTTATATCTTCTATTTGATTAAAATCTTTTTTTATACTATATTTTTTTATACCATACTCATATAATTCATCACTTACTAATTCTCTAATATTTTTATTACTATGTATAACATTTATTCTTAAAATAATATTAGATATTAAATAAGTAAATACTAAACATAATATAAAATCCAATATAAAATATTTTAATTTATCTATTCTATTAAAAAAATAATCTATTCCAACATTTCTATATATTTCAATTTCTGAATAATAATTATATGTTTTAATATTTTTATAATCTTCTTTATTTATTTTTACTATTATATTATCTTTATCTATATAATTTATATTATATAATTCTATATTATATTTATTACATTTATTTATAAATCTTTTTATATTATTTTTTACATTTATAATAATATATTTATTCATATATTTTCTCCAATTTATTAATATTACCTTTTATTAATAATTCTTCTTTTTCTAATTTTACAATTAATAAATCTATCCCATATATATTAAGTATCATATTTTCTAATTTTAAACTTATATATTTATCTGTAAATTTTATTATATCTATATATCTATATACATATACATAATTAGAATAAAGTATTATATAATATTTTTCTTTTTTTAAATAATTTTTAAATATTTCAAACATATATTATTCACCATTTAATTATATGCATTTAAAAAGTACTAAATTAATAGTACTCATTTTTAAACTTACACCCACACATCTACGGCGTGACTTCGCCATTAGATGTATCCTCTCAAAAAGCATTTGCCTATGCTTTTTGAATCCTTTATCCATACTTTAACTTAACTTCACTGTGTAAGGATTTGAACTAGTTCCATCTCCTCCACCTACCAGCAATTCAGCCTTTAGATTGATACTAGGGCGCAAAACGTAAGAGATGTCGACGACATCGCCGTAGATGTAGATGCCCACAGGCGAACTACGAACGAGCCACTCACTCGTATACTCACCAACACCGATGACCGGAGACGAAAGCCACCAACGAGGATTTATAGATGAATTATATAAATAATATGATTTATTTGTCTGATCAGCTTTATAAGCACCAGCATAGGATACTTCATCAACAGATAAAAGTCCTATTGGATATTTTAAATCTCCATTTGTTTTATTTCCGTTTGAAAGTGTTGCAACATCTACTGTAAATCTTGAATAATCATTTGTTGCACTTTCTGCACATTTGAATGTTGGATTTGCTGTTGTAATTTCTGTTGTTCCTGTACTAAATTGTATTCTTTCTGTTGATGCATAATATGTTTTATTTGTTCCATAACCTAATGCAGTGTTACTAGTTCCTATAGAACTTGATGCTAAAGTTTTATCATTGCAGAATAATGTATCTGCTATATAATTTGCATAATTAGTTTTTAAATTATCTTCATACCATTTATCTACTGCTTTTTTTACTGTACTACTTACTACATTTGTATGCGTTGCATCATAAGGTGTTGTTGTCCATTTATATCCAGCAGATGTACATGCACTTTCTGTTGTAATTGTTGTATCTAATTCTGCTGCAGTTCCTGCACTATTAAGTTTAATACATTGATTTTTGACTGTACTTTGTCCAGTAAGTCCATACATATACCCAACATATGCATTATCATTAGAACTAGAATTAAATTTAGAACTACCAGCACTACTATCTAATATTAGTCTTACGCTTCCATCACCATTTATTCTGACTATTCTCCATGTTTTATTCGCAAATGTTACATAATTATCTTTTACATTTCCTCTAAAGTAATAACTTGTTCCATAATCATCTGGTGCATTATTAAGTACTCGTTCGTTCTCTCCACTTATACTAGTAAATTCTGTTACTGTTGAACCCATTATTGTTCTTGTTGTATCACTATTTGTTGTAGCGGTTTCTGCACTTTTATATATTGCACTGGCAAGTGTTCCACTTCCAAATGCTCCAAATGTATTTGGATCTACTATATTTGCTTTTGCACTAAATGTTTTATTCATATCTACACTTTGATCTGTATTTGTTTCTTTATATGTTACTACTAATGTATATACTTGTGCTTTATCATCTTCTATACTATTTTGTACTAATATTGTTCCTATTGATGGGAATGTTGTTTCTGCACTTACTCCATTACATGTTCCAGATATAGTTCCAGCAACAGTTTTATTTGTTTTATCTATACTAAATCCCGTTTTAGAATATTGTTTACAATCTAATGTATATACTAGATCTTCTTTTCTTTCTAATGTATTTACTACATTTTCTAGTGCTACTCCATATGTAACAATTTTATTTCCTTTATTAGTTGCTACAAATGTTTTTGTCCATGTTTTACCCGGTTCTACTGCACTATCTGTTATCAATTCATCATTTACATCTGCATATTCAAGTAAAAGATTTGCTGTTGTAACACTAATAGATTTATTATTTTCATTCCCTTTTATCTTTGTTAAAAAGTATGCATATGTAAGTCCTACTAATATTAATAATACTAAAAATATACCAGTTACACTTACTATTATTCTTTGTTTACGACTCATTCTATCACTCCTTTTTTCTCACGAAAAAACATATTTCTTCATACCCCCCCCCCCAACGTTTTTGGGGGTTGGGAAAGAGATATGTTTTTATAGTTTTTTCATGAGTCGTAAAATTTATAATTTATAATTTGTGGTATTTCTACCTTAATAAAAATATAACATTTTTTATAATTATTGTAAACATATTTTGTGAATTTTTGAGATTTTTTATATTGACACATCAATAATTATGATGTTAAAATTAATTTAAGTAGAGCATTACTTTGTAATGCCTACCCATAGGGTAAGCACTCGTATTAAATTACGAGTCTTTTTATTTTACATTAATATATTTGTTTTTATTACAAATATAATAGTAGGTAAAATATGATATTTAATATCAAACCATAATATATTATTTATATTAGGTAGAACAAATAATTAATACGTAGTGCTTATAAGTTTACTTTAAATTCCTTTGTATAGGAGGATAAAAGCCATACTTAATATGACTAGAACAATTAATCTATTAATTATTCTTATTATGAATAACTTAGTACTCATTATCATCACAACCCTTCTATTTATTAAATAGTTGGGTAAGCACTAAACAAAATAAAGCTCTGGTTATATATACTACAATAAATCATTTAAAATATTTGT
>CAKOOJ010000010.1 GCA_934098385.1 uncultured Bacilli bacterium | reverse complement strand
TATATTGGAAACTTTTATTATTTTTACAAAATAAAAGACAAATAAGTAAAATTTCTACCTATTTGTCAACAGTCTGAGTACTAAATCAATAGTACTATTTTTTGTCTTCTTTTAAAATCAACAATTTTTTCATTTTCTTATTCTTACTTGTAACTAAACTTAATAAAATAAATAAAACAAGAACAATCCCAGATAATCCATAAATTAAATATTTATTAGTATCACTTTCTTTTAAATTATTTTCATATTTATCTTTATCAAATATTTGTAAAGTTTTCTCATTCTTATCATATGTATAATAATTTTCTTTACCAGTAGATAAATTAATACCATAAACTAATACTTTATCTTCACCTTTTAACTTATAAGCAACCATATCTTTATCATTTATTTTAATTTTAGTTTTTGTATACTTTTTAGGAACAGATTTCATATCAGTAAAAATAATTGATAAACTATCACTTTTAACTTCATTAAATTCTAAATATTTTTTGTTTTTATAAATGAACAATGAAATATTTCCACCTTCATCTTTTAAACCAATTAATGTAATTTTAGAAGTTTTATTAACAAAACCTGGAACTTCAATATCACCAATTTTAATAGTTGTTTCTTCAAACAAATCTGGTTTTGTCAAAGATGATGCTCTTTTAACTACAGAATATTTTTTCTTATTTACTTCAACTTGTATAGGATTTTCATCTTCAACATTTATAACTAAATTATATTTTTTTGTACTACCATTTTCGGCTGTTACAATTAATTCTACTTTATTTTCACCTTCAGCAACCTCTATTTCACCAGTTCCACTTACTTTAGACTTCTTATCTTCACAAACAGCAGAAACATTTACCTTTTCTACATTTGATGGAACAGTAACTTTGTATTCAGTTGTGTTCTTATTAAAAGCAGGTGTAAGTTCATATTCATCAACTTTTATACTAGATAAGTTGTTATTTTTAGAATATGTAGCCTCTAATTCAGATTGTGACATAATCTTAACAGATTTGCTACCACCCGTTACTGACATTTCTGATTCATCATATGCATAAACAACATATGAACCAACAGATACTTTAGCAGTACCGCTTTTTAATGCTTTAAACTTTAATGTATAACTTTTACTTTTTTCACCGCCAGAAACATTAGTATAATCAGCAACTCTAACATTTCCACTTGAAAGTTGCAACATACTTGAATCATAATCAATTAAAAATTGCCAACTACCCATAGGTGTAGAAGAAGACAAAATAACATTTATAGTAACTGTCGATCCGACCATAGCAGTAGAAGTCCCACTTACAGATATATTAGCACTCGCTGCTTCTACCTTAAAAGGTAATAAAGTTAAACAAATAAAACTTAATAAAATTAATAATTTCTTTTTCATATAATAACTCCTTTTTATTGACTAATAGTCGTTTCTCCCAAAATTTGTTTTTGTACCTTCAATAAATCAAGGGCATTTATTTTACCATCTTTACTAGCATCAGCTGCTTTCTTTTCGCTTTCGCTAATAGAAGATTCTTTTAAAATATATTTTTGAATTTTTAACAAATCTAAGGCATTTATTTTTCCATCCCCAGAAACGTCTCCGTATTGTACTACATTATATTCATTTGTAGTACTTCCAACAACTATAATTTTAAATCCAGTTCCTATCTTACCACTATCAACATTATTACCATTTCTGTCTTTAATATTTACTGTTAATCCCATTCCAGAAAGGTTAGATTTAACATCACCTACACTGCTATTAAGAGCAATATTCGAAAGAAAAGAACCTTCAATTCTATAGCCTGCTCCAGTAATTGCACTATAAACATCTATCTTAGACTCATCAACAGTTGGAGTATTATTGTTATTTCCTCCAATACCATCATAATTTTTATCATTATTATCAGTAGGTAATTTTATTTCATTAGGCATATCATTGTATACTGGTATATAAAATTTAAAACTAGAATTCATTAAACCTAAATTTTTATATGCACTTGCAATTATACTACTTTCACTATAAGCTGCTCTAACATTAGTCATATATTGATGAACATATCTTGAATTAGAATTATTAGGCGCAACATTAAATTTTTGTAAATATGCAGTATGTTGTCCAGCATCTAAATAATTGCTTTTTATAATTGTTGCCCCACTACTAATTGCCTTTTGTCTATCATTATCCTTATTACCAGAACCACCCCAGCCATGTCTATAAGCATAAAGTAAAGCACAATCTGTAATATCACCACAACTATCAGCAGCACCATAATTATAGAAATTATAATAATTATTAAAGTTTAATCCATTGTACAATCCATACCTATCAGTGTAATCTCCACTTATTACCGTATATAAATATCCTTTATATCTACCAGAAGTTAATTTACCATTACCTAATTCTTGTTTTATTCTACTAGCAATAGAAATGGGGCTTACGCCACTAGATTTAGCAGAAGTTATAAAACTTGGTAATCCAGGAATTTGATCATACATATATAAACCATTAAACATATTACCAACAGAATTTCTATAGTTTTCATCACTTATATTATTATTTACATAATTATCTTCAAACATAAATATATTAGTTTCATTCAAAAAATTTCTAGGATCCATATAATAAGCTATAGTACTACTAGACGCTGTAACATATCCATGATAATTTGAACCGCAATTATTATTCTTATACTTATCTTCATCACTTGATGGAACTAAATTAGCATTACATGCACTCTCTGCAAAAACAGCATCATTAAATCTAACTCCAGTTTGTTTAGCAACAAATTCCCAGTTAGGATGTTGTTGATGTAAATAAGTTAAATAAGGTATATAACTATCACTAAATCCAGCATTTCTTAGTACAGTTGTATAATCTGCATCATTAGCAACTTCACTTTGAATAGAACCATCTTTTATTTGCATAAGACTACTACATACATAACCAGTTTTATCATTATAACTTACTTTGTACCAACCATTACTACAATTCTTACCATATTCCTTATTAATATCTAATATTTTAAATTCAGCATTATAAGGAATATCCAATAATTTATTACTATCATCATTATAATCCATAGCAGTTCTCATAGTTAATCCACCAGTTGATTTAGAAATACCAATAGCACTTGCAGCATTAGTAGACAAAATAAATATAAAACTAATAGAAATAATAAATAATATTTTACCAAATAATTTCATATTAGCACCTCACTACTCTACAATTTATTTATCATACATAATAATTATAACACACCTAAACAAAAAAAAGAAATGATATAAAATAAACTTTACAACTTTTCTAATACCATATCATTTTTTTCTATACATCTTATTAAATCATTTTTATCATATTTATTAAATATATTTCTAAATTTATCAGGATTTATAAAGAATAATTTTAAATGATTAATAAAACAAACTTTTATATTCTTTATACCATAACTCTTCAAATAATTATAATTAGTACTAACCAATCTAGGAAAAAACTCTAATTTTTCCAAAGATATATTATCATATTTATTTTTTAAACTATTTATTTCTTCTAAACTAAATCCTAAATCAAATAAGTATTCCATTATATATTACCTCCATTTTGATATAATTCTTTTGCTTTAATAATAAGTTCAGTTATATCTATATCTTTAACATAATTTCCATAACTATTTATAGCATCATCTAAATTATATTTTTTAACTTTAGGTAATTTTTCAAGTATAATACCAATTGCCTCTATACTTTGTCCAACATTAATCAATTTATTTATTATATTATCTAGATCTAATGCACTTATTTCACCAAATAAATTAAATGCATAATATAAATTATTTAAATTAATTTTATGTTTCTTTAAAACTTCAATTATTTCATTAAATTTATTTGAATTATATATTTGTTTTAAATATGTTTGTTCATCTTCTCTAAATTTATTAAAATCTAGCCCATTCATACTAAATAATTCTTCAATTTTTTTACCATTCTTTACTTCAGCACTTAAATCCTCATTTTTTATAGGATTACCAAATATATCTGTCAAAGTAGGATCTTTTTTATTTAAATCTTTTTCATTTAATTCTTCTCCAAAAATATCTTTATAAGCATTATCAATCTTTTCTTCTACTCCAGTTATTACTTGAGGTTCTACAGGTATATTTGGAACATTATTTACAGAGGAAAACAAATCATTTATTTTATTTAATCTATCACTATTTTCCGCATCTATATTTTTATCAACTTCAAATATATTAGTCTTATCTACATCTTCTTCAATATTATCATTATTATTATCTAATTCAAATATATTCTCCATTGGTTTATTATTTTCATCATTATTTTTTATATTTATTAAATCTTCATCAGATACTAACCCATTTTCTTCTTTTACTTCAGGTTCTAACTTAATTTCTTCATTATCATCTAAATTTATATTATTTATAATATCTTGATTAATCTTTTCTTTTTCTTCTACAGTTTCATTATTAGTATCATTTTCAATATTTTTATTTACTTCAATCTCACTTATACCATCTTCAAAATTATCATGATTTACTATTTCTTCATCAATACTATTTTTTTCATTAATAGAATCTACTATATTACTTTCTTCATTAATATCACTTATATTTTTATCATCATTATTTTGTTTATCATCTATGAAAGACATTTCTTCTTTAAAACTATCATTATCATCTATATTAGCAATTTCATCAAAAACCATTGTATTTTCTAATTCACTATTATCTAATTCTACTTCTGGAACAACATCTACATTATGTTCTTCTATTTCTTTTTCAAAAGTTTTTTTATAATCAGACAAATTATTAGCATGATTAAAAGCATAATCAACTATATCATTTATTCTTTCATTATAGTATTCATAAACTACTTTTATATTTTCTAATTTTTCTTCTTTTATAGTTTTATCTTTCTTTAAATTAATTAATAAATCTTTAATAGTTCTTGCTCTATTAGTAAGTTCTTGAATACGTTCTTTTTCTTTATTTATTTCTATTATATTATTATTAATTTTAGATTTAATTTCTTTATTACCAGCTTCTATTAAATTAACTAAATTCATTTTGCTATATTTATCAGTAAGTTCTTTCAAAGATAATTCTAAGGATTTATTTTCTTCTTCTAATTCACTAATTTTATCCTTTGCACCATCAACTTGTACTTTATATTTTTTAGCTTCATCTATTTTCTTATCCATTTGACTTTGTATATTATCTAACGTATTAATAGAATTATCCTTATTTTCTTTTATATTTTCTAATATAGCATTTAAATTGTCATTTATTTCTTTTATCATACTATCCATAATAACAACCTTCCTATTCTATAAAAAATTATAGCAAAAAAAATAGTTTATGTAAACTAATAGTTAAATAATTTTATAATATTTTAATAAAACATATATCCACAATATAAAACACAAAAATAAATATATCTTAAATTTAATTTTTTTAGTTTTATGTTTAAAATATATCATACCTAGAATAGAACCAACTACACCACCTATAAAACCAAAACCAAGTAATATAAATTCACTTATTCTATAATAATGTTTTATAGACAAAAACTTATCTACACCATATATAATAAAACTAATAAAATTAATTATAATTAAATAATTTATCATAAAACACCTCTACTTTAACGTTGTAATAATGGATTAAATATATTATAATATCAAATGAGTTACTTAAGTTAGGTACTTTCAACCTCTCTCAACTTTTGTGGAAGGAGGTGGTCCTATGGAAGGAAAAATAAATGGATTATTTAGTAATCTTAGTAGTGATATTAATACTGCTTAAAATACTCTTCGACAAGGATTAAAAAATAGGTACCAAACTCATTTAGGTACCCACAGAACAAATTGGACTGAAAGTACTTAACGACGAATATTAAGTAACTCTTTTTTTGTCCAAAAATATTATATGATAGAACTTCCTATCACTTAAATTATATCACAACATTATAAAAAATCAAATAAAGTTGTGCAATTGATATTATATATAAGACCCTATACAAAGTCAAACAATATCATTAATATTATATTTCAATAATTTTAATTTATTATAATAAAATCTGACCTAATATTCCATATTTTAAAAAACTTCTTTCAGATATATTTATATTATCATAAAACGACAATTTTTTTAACTATAATATGTTTTAATATATTACTTGAAAAAAGGAATGTCTATGAAAAATAATATAGAAGAATTAAAAAAATACTTTACAACAATAAAAAAGAATAACCAAAATAGCCTACGCGAAGGAAATACAGGAATAGGATATACTTTTGAAACTCTAATAAATAAAAAAGAAGATAACTTGCCTTTACCAGGTTTTAATGGAATAGAAATTAAAACAAAACTAGGATACTCGAAAAGTCCATTAACGTTATTTTCATTAACACCAAAGAAAGAAAATGACAGAGCCATAAAATATATAATTGAAACTTTTGGATATTTAGATAAAGATAATTATAAAACATTTAAAACAGATATTTATGTTGATAAAAATAAAATAATTAGCAATAAATATATATTTAAATTAAAAATTGACAAGGAAAATAATTTATTAAAATTATTAATAAGTGATATTAATTTAAATTTAATTAATGATAGTATATATTGGGATTTAGATGACATAAAAAATAGATTAGAAACAAAATTCAAATGCTTAGCTTACATTGTTGGTTATCCATATAAAAAATATAATAGAACTTATTATAAATATAATAATCTAAAAATATATAAATTGAAAAGTTTTAATAATTTTATTTAGTTATTTGAAAAACAAAAAATATACATAACAATCAATATAGAATATTTTAAGAAAGGTAAAAGATTTGGAGAAATTCATGATAGAGGTACAGCTTTTAGATTATCTACAGAAAATATTGAAGATTTATTTAATTTAATCGATAAAATATAATTTTTGCATCGAGAAGTAGCACATTTAACAAATAGAATATTTATAATCAATATATTCTATTTTTTTACTTTGGGACAAGGGGACATAAAAAAACAACACATTTAAGTGCTGTAAATATCAAATGGTCGAGAAGACAGGATTCGAACCTGCGACCCCTTGGTCCCAAACCAAGTGCACTACCAAGCTGTGCTACTTCTCGATACAAAAAGCAGTTAATTAACTTAACTACTTAATACTATACTACAGGTTTGGGATTTATGCAAGTAAAATTTTTCATATTTTTTTTGTTCACTAAGATTTTTTAAACTAAAATTCAATAAAATTACAATTTTTTATAAAACACTATTATAATTAAATATTAGGAACAAGAAGATTTAGTTAAAGTGCCTTTAGCAGCAGGATCTGCACTAGATAAATTATTATCGGCAACCCCATTCAACATATAATCTTTATCATAAATATAAACTGTTGCAGTATACTTGTTATTTTCAGTATCTTTTGTTACTTCTACAATCCCACTGTAAGTTGAACCTTCAGCTGTACCCATTAATTCACTAACAGTATAACATGACTTTGTTGATGAATTATTTAGCTCATCAGTCAAATATTGTTCTTTAGCTTTTTCAGCAACTCTTTGTGCATAAGTTGTTAAACTTTTCTTTTTAGAATTATTTAGTGCTGGTAAAGCAGTGTTAGCAACAACAACAATTAATAAAGCCAAAATAACTATAACAGCAAGTAATTCTACTAATGTAAAACCTTTCTTATTTAATTTTTTCATATTATTATCATTTCCTTTCAATTTAAACTAGTATGTTTCTACTATATAATTAAATTCTAATATATATTTCTATAAAAATCAACTACATAATTAAACAAATTGTAAAAAAATTTACATATTCCTCATACCATTAAACATATATTGAATAGCAAGTCCACTATATTTACCATATTTTTCTTTACAAAACTCTTTTATATTCTTTTCATCTTTAATACCGTAATTAGTATCCATATATTTTTTAACCCAAGTATCTATTGGATAAACATCATACTTTTGATAAGCAAATAAAAGTATACAACTAGCAACTTTCATCCCTATTCCTCGAAAACTCATCAAATATCTTAAACTATCTTCACTATTCATTTCAAATATATAATTAACATTTAATCTATTCTCTACAATATCACTTATTATATCAACTAAATATCTATCTCTAAAACCTACTTTACATTCTCTAAATTCTTCTAAACTAATTTTACTTAACTTATCTATACCAGGAAATAAATAATAGTCTTTATCTAAAAATATAACTTTATTTCCAAACTTACAACTTATTAAATCTAAACTATTCTTTATATTTCTAACACTATTATTTTGACTTATTATATAGCTAATAATACATTCTATAGGGTCTTGTTTAATCATTTTTAATCCAATAGACTTATCTAAATATTTACCAAGTACATCATCACATTCTTTAATATTTTCTATTATACTAATATAATCTCTATCTAAATCTAAATACTCTCTAATAACATTTTCTATATTATCCATATTATTAGAATCAATGTACAATTTATTATCTATATATTTTAATTTAACTACCCTATCTTTTAATACAACTATATAGCTATTATCTTCTAATTTTTCATATCTAAATATTTGTCCACAACAAATAGTATTATCTAAATCTAAATTATTTATATTATTAATTACTACCATATTTAAAACCTCTATTAATATTGTATATTTATTTAATAATTTAATCAATATAATATTAGGGTGAAAATATATGAATTTAAGAACAGATATGTATATAGATACTAACAAAGAATATAAATTAATAAAAAAATATAATAATATAGAAATATTAGAATCTATATATAAAACAAATATTTATCATACAATTAAATTTGATAATATTAATAATAAATTTTTAAATAATATATTTTTAAAAGAAATATTATATTTTATTAATAAATTAAATATTAATATTAAACATGTACTTATAATAGGACTAGGTAATATTAATAATACAGCAGATAGTATAGGACCAATTACTATAAATAAAATAAAAGTTAATTATAACATAAAAGGTCTAGATAATATAAATAATATTAAAGTATCAGCATTCATACCAGGTATATTAGGCTGTACTGGTATAAATACAGATAAAATAATTAAATGTATATCAAACTTAATTAAACCAGACTTAGTTATTTTAATAGATTCTTTTATAACAAATAATATTAATTATATTAATCAAACTATTGAAATATCTAATACAGGTATTAAACCAGGTAGTGGTATATTAAATAATAATAAATTAATAGACTATAATTTATTAAAAAAACCAATAATAACTATTGGTATACCAGTATCTTTAGAATATATAAATAATAATAAAACTATGTTATTAATTAATTCAAATATAGATTTATATGTATCACATATAACAGATTTAATATCTAACACATTAAACACTATATTTAATAAATATTTTTAATGGATACACCAGTATAATAATGTAATAATATATCTCTATAACTACTACCATTATTAGCCATACCATTTGCTCCATATTGACTCATACCAACACCATGTCCATATCCATTAGTACTTATAACAACATTAGCACCATTATTTTCTATACTAAAATCAGCTGACCTTAAATTTAATAATTTTCTAAATTCCACTCCACTATATGTTGTTCCATTAATTTCTATTTCTTTTACTCTATTACCACTCGTTCTACTTATAATATTAAATTTAGTATTACTATCAATACTATTTTTTAATTTATTAGATATTTCATTATAAGTTAAAGTTATAGTACTATTATAATTTTTATTAGTATTATCATAATCACTACTAACGCTTTTTAAATAAGGTACACTATTCCCCCAAACATAAACTGCATCTTCTGTATTCCCATTACTAGTAGAATGATATACTGCATCAACATAATCATTATTATATGACAAATATAAACCTTTTGTATCTAAAACAGCACTTTTTATTTTATTATAATATGTATTATAACTACTACCCCACATTTTTTTTAATTCATTATTATCTTTAAAATTTTGTGTACTATTATCACTAGTTAACTGTTTATTATTTTTTATAGATTTTAAAGCATAAGTTCTAGCAACTACACTTTGTGCCTTAAGTGCTTCTTTATTAAAGGATGCAGGCATCTCAGCACCAACTACACCAATTATATATTCTTCAAGTTCATATTTTTCTATATTACCATTATTTCTTCTAACATTAACATATATATTATTATCAATAACTTCTTCCTTAACAATATCTTCTTCTTTTTTTACTTCTACTTTATTATTACTTTCTTTAACAACGTTATCTCTATTTTTTACTTTTTTTTTATTTATTTGATTAGTAGTATTGTTCTCAACATCACTATCTTGAACAACAACATCTTCTTCTTTATTTTCATTTTCTTGTAAAGTATTATTATCAATTATATCATCATGTTCTTCATTCATAATAGCAACAATATTATTTTTATTATTAAAATTATTATCAAATTGATTCACATTATTCAACATAACTGTACCAACAAGAAATCCACCAATAATTAAAGCAACTTTAACACCTTTAAAAGTTATTTTATTTTTCTTAATATATTTTTTAATATTTTTCTTTAAAGATTTATTTTTTTTAGAATCTAAATTAGCAAACTCACTAGATAAATCTAAATACAAACAAAGTATTTCTTCTCCATTTATTTTTCTAATATTATAACCGTTTATCACTATAAATCACCATTATATAGTGTTCATCATTAAATCGATTTTATACTAAAAAAAAAATTTGTTTTTAATAAATACTTTCTATTATTTTATATAGATTATCGTTGTAATATTAAATTTTATATTATATAATTATATCAGAGATACAATTATAGGTGTACCTCCACAATACATATTTATATGTATGAGGAGGTGATGGTATGAAAGCATATAAATTATTATCTACATTAAAAAATGGAATACTTAATGGCAGTTGTATTAATACTTTCATTAATTCTTTTCATCATTGTAGTCCTTGCAATCATATTAAAATAAAAATAAAAGCACCTATATAATTAGGTGCAACCCACATTGTGGAGATACATCTAAGCCAAAATTGTATCTCTTTTTAATTTGACAAGTAAACTTATCACAACTTAATTATATCATATTATATTTAAAATACAAGTATTTTTAATATACAAAGCATAAATTATAAAATACAAAATTAAATACAATACACTATATATTATGTAATAAACACAAATAAATATGTAAAAAGAAAAGTACAATAGTACTTTCTCATGAATAAAAAACAAAAAATGGTGCGCCCAAAGGGAGTCGAACCCCTAACCTTTAGATCCGTAGTCTAACGCTCTATCCAATTGAGCTATGAGCGCACAAATAAATTTACTTAACTAATATAACATACAATTAATAATTTGTGAAGCCCTAAATTAGCAAAAATTAATATCTTTTAAACCTAAAATTATACAAATAATTATATTTGACACCAATAAAACTATAACATATAATTAAAAATATAAGGATAATGATTATATGAAAAGAAAAACACTAATAACATATATAATTTTATATTTTTTAACATTTATTTCAACTATTTTTATATCTAAATTATATTTTGAAAATCAATCAAAAAAAGTATATGAAAATTATATAAAAATAGCAAAAGAAGAAATAAGTAAAGAAAAAATTAAATTAGAAAATAACGAAACAAAAAATACAAATGATGAAAATAGTATAGATAATGACAATAATAAAACTATAAATGATACATTTAATATAAAATTATCATTTGCAGGAGATACAATGTTAGCATCATATAAAGATCAAACTACACCAGGTAGTTTTAATGAATATGCTAATAATAAAGAATCTTCATACTTTCTTAGTAAAGTTAATAACATTTTTAAAGAAGATGATTTTACTATTGTAAATTTAGAAAATGTTCTAACAGACCAGCCTTTAACAGAAATCAATAAAAATACTGAACCAGCTTATTGGTATAAATCAAAAACAGATAATATAAATATATTAACTTCATCAAGCGTAGAAGGTGTTTCTATTTCTAACAATCATTCTAATGACTATGGACCACTTGGAAAACAAGATACAATTAATACTATATCTAAAACTAATATGCAATATGGAGACTACAACAACATCATGTACTTTAAAAAAAATAATTACGTTATTGCCGTTATATGCAAAGGATTGTGGATAGAATCACAAGCAAATGAAATTATTACATTAATTAAAGAAGCAGAAAAAAAATCAGATTACCAAATAGTTTTTTTCCACGGAGGACAAGAAAGAATTCATAAACCAGAAGAATGGAAAATAAATGCCACAAGAAAACTAATTGACAATGGTGCCGATCTAGTTATAGGTAGTCACCCACACGTATTGCAACCTAGAGAAATATATAAAGATAAAGAAATAATATATTCTTTAGGCAATTTCTGTTATGGTGGCAGTAAAAATCCAGAAAATAGAACTATTATATATCAAATGAATTTAACTATAGACAACAATAATACATTAGTAAATGAAAACTCAGAAATAATACCATGTTATGTTTATACAACTAAAACAAATAATTACCAACCAGCACCTATAGAAGATGAAAGCATAAAAAATAAAGTTCTTAACTTCATGGATTGGAAAGAAGACACTCCACTCTAGGACATAAATACAATAATTTAAAAATATTGTGTTTTTTTAATAGACAAAAATATAAAATTTGTACTATAATTAATTTAGGTGATAATATGACTAATGAATCAATAAACAATATTATTATTAATTTAGACAACAACAAGACAATTATCGCCAATAATAAAATGTTCGATAAACTATATATATCTAATATTGATTCAAACGGTGATGAAATCCCATATAAAGAAAACAACACTAATTCTTTAATAAGTAATTTCTTTATGATAAAATTAAAAAATAAAACAATAGAATATAATTTAACAAATAAACAACTAGAAGAAAATGCATTCAATTTAATTAAAAATGAAAAAAATATAGAAAGCATAATTATTAATTTTAAAAATGGTAAATCTCTACCCTTTTTATTAAAATCAAATAATATATTTCATACTTTTAAAATAAAAAATGATTTATGTATAATTCAAAGTGAATTTGATATTAAATATTATGAAAATTTATTCATATAAAAATCTACTAACAAATAGTAGATATTTTTTTATTCATTTAAACTATGCAACTTTTCATATACACCATTAAAAGTATTAATAAACACAGTTATTTCTTCTAATTTAGTCATACAAGATAAACTTATTCTTATAGTAGTTTCTGCCCTCAATCTATCATTATACAAAGCCATTACACTAGTAGATAACTTACCACTACTACACGCAGTATTACTAGATATATATATTTCATGTCTTTCCATAGCATGTATAAAAGTTTCTGGTTTAATATCCATTAAACTTATATTTAAAATATGAGGAATCGAATATTTACTTTGATTAATTTTAATATTAGGATAAGTACTTAATTTCTTAACTAATTTTTCATTCCATTTACTAACTATTTCCAATTTTTTATCCAATTCATGTAAACTTATACGTAATGCTTTACTAAATGAAACTATTAATGGAAGTGCTGGAGTACCAGGATGATAAGATTCATCCGTACCATGTAATAACTTTTGACATTTAACATTTTTCTTTTTATAAAACAAACCTATTCCTTTAGGAGCATATATTTTATGACCACTAGCACTCGCTAAATCAAAATCATTAAAATTAATACTTACCTTACCTAACGCTTGTGTTATATCAGAATGTAATAATATATTCTTATTATATTTATTAATAACTTGTTTTATAGTTCTTAAAGGTTGTCTAATACCAGTCTCACTATTAACAGCACATATACTAACTAATATAGTATCTTCATTCATCTTTCTTTTTAAATCCTCAAAATCAATAACACCTTCAACAGTATTATTAACATAACTAACTTTAAAACCTATACTAACTAAATAATCAACAATTTTATATATACTAGGATGCTCTAACTTAGAAACAATTATATGATTTCCCTTATCTTTATTTGCTAAACAAGCCCCTATAACAGCTAAATTATTACTTTCTGTTGCACCACTTGTAAAACTAAATTCACTAACATCTATATTTAAAAGTTCACTAACTTGTCTAGTAGCACTATTTAATAATTCTCTAGATTTTAATCCTAAATTATGTAAACTATTAGGATTACCAAAATACTCATTAGTAACTTTATTATAACTATCTAACACTTCAGGTAATACTGGTGTCGTTGCAGAATAATCTAAATATATCATTTCCCTATCACCTATTATCAATTATATACTATATTTTTATTAAATTAAAGTAATTTTAAATTATTCTTCACTTTTTTATATTCTTTTACACAAATATATAATTTTTATTATCTTTCATCGTTAAATTTTATCTATTTTATTTTCTTTATAATTTTATACACAATCAAACAAATTAATAATATTAATATAACTTTACTGTATTTGCTAAACACTCCTACTACTATCATATAATTTTCTCCAACTAATTTACCTAAACTAACCAATACCGTATTCCATATTAAAGAACCTATAAAAGTATATAATAAAAATATACTAAATTTCATTTTATTAACACCAGCTGGTATACTTATTAAACTTCTAACAATAGGTATAAAACGACAATATAATACTGTTAAATCACCATTTTTATTAAAACTACTATCACTTTTTACAATATCACTTTCTTTTAAACAAAGTATTCTACCTACTTTACTTCTAACTATTTTTAAAAGTCTATCTTTATTAAAAATATAACCAACATAATAAAGTATTATAGCACCTAACATACTACCAAAAGTAGAATACATTATAACACCAAATAAAGACATATTAATTCCATATTTACTAGTCATAAATCCACCTAAAGTAAGTATAACCTCACTAGGTATAGGGGGAAATATATTTTCTATTGTTATCAAAAAAAGTATTCCTAAATATCCATATTTATTCATTATATTTATTACAAAATTATTCATATTAAATTATATTAAAAAGTCTGATAACTATTCACTATCAGACTCTATTTTTTCAAATCTATAAACTTGTTTAACATCTGGATATTTATCTTTATCTACTAAAGAGTTAAACATATTAAGAGGTCTTACCCAATATTCTTTATTTTTAATATGGTAATAAACTACTTCTTCTTCCATGGTTTCTGTATTTTTAGCAACACAAACTATTCGAACTATATGACCTTTAAAATGTTTATAAACTTCTCCAATTTTTATTTCTCTATTCATCTTTTTTCTTTTTATCTTTGCCTTTTTCTTCCTTTTTCTTAGGTTTTGGTAAAGCATCCTTACGACTTAAATTTAATCTTCCACGATTATCATATCCTAAAGATTTAACAATGATTTCATCTCCAACTTTAACAACATCACTAGTTTTTTCAACTCTTTCGTGGGCAAGTTGTGATACATGTACTAATCCTTCACATCCTGGCCATAATTCTACAAAACAACCAAAGTCCTCAACTTTAACGACTTTTCCAGTATATGTTTTACCATCTTCTACTTCTCTAACAATATTTTTTATCATTTCTGCAGTTTTATTAATTACATTTTGGTCTGTATGATATATAATTACTCTACCATCATCTTCTAAGTCAACTTTAACAGCATCTTTATCATTAACAGTTTTAACATTACTTGCATCAAGTATAATCTTAGTAATCATTTCCCCACCACGGCCAATAACATCTTTAATCTTTTCAGGGTCTATATTAAATGTTGCAATCTTAGGAGCATAAGGACTTAATTCTTTTCTAGGTTCACTAATAACTGTTCCCATCAAATCAAGAATTTCCATTCTAGCTTTTTTAGCTTGAGCTAAAGCTTCTTTTAATATTTCACGTGTTACACCTTTAATTTTAATATCCATTTGTAAAGCACAAATACCATCTCTAGTACCAGCAACTTTAAAATCCATATCACCCATATGATCTTCTAATCCTTGAATATCTGTAAGTATTGTATACTTATCGCCTTTAGTAATAAGTCCCATAGCAATACCAGCAACTGGTGCTTTAATAGGAACACCTGCAGCCATTAAAGATAAACATCCAGCACATATACTTGCTTGACTAGAACTTCCATTACTTTCTAAAATTTCACTAACTACACGAATAGTATAAGGAAACTCTTCTTCACTAGGAATAACTTGTAATAATGCTCTTTCACCTAAAGCACCATGACCAATTTCACGTCTTCCAGGACTACCATATCTACCAGTTTCACCAACACTAAATGCAGGGAAATTATAATGAAGCATAAATCTCTTAGTATCTTCAATTCCAAGTCCATCTAAAATTTGATGTTCTCCGATAGCACCTAAAGTAGTTGTTGATAAAGCTTGAGTTTGACCTCTTGTAAATAAAGCAGAACCATGAGTACGAGGAAGTAAATCAATTCTAGCACTAAGCGGTCTAATTTCATCCATCTTACGTCCATCAGGTCTAATCTTATCTTCAGTTATTAATTTTCTAACTTCTTCTCCTTCAATCATATCAACAATCTTTTTAACTGTTTTTAAAATACTTTCTAATTCTTCACTATCAGCATAAATTTCATTAAAATGATTAATTGCCTCTTCTTTAACTTCATCTATTCTAGCATATTTTTCTAACTTATCTTTTATTTGTATAGCCTCTAACATATCATTAGTACTAAATTCTCTTACAGCCTTATCAAGTTCTGGATCAATACTAGCAAGTTCTACTTCAGTTTTCTTAACTCCAATTTTCTTAATAATTTTCTTTTGGAATTGACATAATTTTTTAATTGCTTTTTGTCCAAATTCTAAAGCATCAAGCATAACTTCTTCACTTACTTGTTTACATCCAGCTTCAATCATACATATATCTGTTTCAGTACCAGCGACTGTTAATGTAAGTTCAGTTTGTTCTAACTCTTCACTTGTTGGATTAATAATAAATTTCTTACCAATCTTACCAACAACAACACCAGCAACAGGTCCATCAAAAGGAATATTAGATATTCCAAGTGCTAAACTTGATCCAAATAAAGCAGTCATTTCAGGACTATTATCAGGATCTACTGATAAAATAGTATTAATAACTTGTACTTCATTTCTAAAATTTTCATCAAACATAGGTCTAATAGGTCTATCTATTAAACGTGCTGCTAAAGTAGCATTTTCACTAGGTCTACCTTCTCTTTTAATAAATCCACCAGGTATCTTACCTACAGAATATAATTTTTCATTATATACAACTGTTAAAGGAAAAAAATCAGCAGTACTAACATTATTACTCATAACAGCAGCAGTTAAAACAACAGTATCTCCATATCTTACTAATACAGCACCATTACTTTGTTTAGCAAGTTCTCCATTTTCTACAACCAATTTTCTCCCCATAAAATCTAATTCAAAAACATTTTTATCCATTCTCTACCTCCTATAAACATTTTCTATTTATTTTTTTATCAATTTATATGCTTCATTAATTAATTCACTTTTTCGTACAACATTTCCACAAAAATATTGTCTAATATCACAATTCTCTTTTATTAAATAATAATAATCATAACCTGCCAACGTATCTTTTTCATTTCTTAATAATTCCTGGCTAAACATATCATAATAATATTTTTCTGAAATCTTTAAATATAATCCCATTGAATATGTCAATTCCTTATAGTGATTTAAACGTCCTATGCGTTCAACAAACATTTTATATTTTTTTACCATAAAACGATAATTTTTTAAATCAATTAACTGATTTCTATCATGAATATAATTTTTAATAAAATTATTTCTAGTTTTAAACACAGGAAGTTTTATATCTACATTTTCACGTACATAACGAGCAACACTTTCAAAATCAATTAAATTGCAATTTTCTAAATTATCATAATTAATTTGATTAAAAGAGTATTTTCTAACACTATTTCTATCAATATCATTTACATTTATTTCTCGTTCATTTATAATATCATAAAATTTATCGTCATTTAAATATATTAAATGTTCTTTATAATCACTATATAAAAAAACTACAAATATTTTATCTGATTTAATAAAAGTATTAAAATTCATATTAACCTCCTAATATAAAAAATAAAAAGACACAAAAAATAATGTGCCTACTTTCTTATATTTAATTCTTTAATTAGTTCTCTATAACTAACTACATCAGTTCTTTTTAAATAGTCTAATAAACTACGTCTCTTACCAACTTTCATTAATAATCCACGTTTAGAATGATAATCATGTTTATGAACTTTTAAATGTTCAGTTAAATCATTAATTTCATCTGTTAATATAGCTATTTGAACTTTACTTGAACCAGTATCTTTTTCATCTTTACCAAATTTTTTAACTAATTCAGCTTTTCTTTCTTTTGTAACTGCCATAAAATTAACCTCCATTTTTCTATTAACCGTCATATCATAGATGTAATTCGGAGTAAATTAAATCCATGAAATAACTTTTACATTTGATATTATACACATAAATCATCATTTATGCAAGCATTTTCACATCATAACTTATATTTTTTATATAATATATTATTAATATTAAAAAGTTTTTCGGTTTACACTCGAAAAACTTTCTTTTTTTCTATTTTTTTCGACAACAAAACTACTTATTCAATAAATAATCTATAGCACATATTAAAGTATACTTTCCAGTTTCATAAGTTAATCCACCTTGTTGATAAGCAATAAAAGGACTTCTAATAGGACCATCACAACTCATTTCTATACTTGAACCTTGTGTAAATGCACCACTAGCCATAATAACTTCATCATCATAGCCAGGTGTTTTAACTGGAATTGGTAAAACATTTGAATCAATTGCACTACCACTTTGTATTCCTTGTACATATTTTATTAATTTATCCTTATCATTAAATATTACATTTTCTACTATATCTGCTCTTTCTTCATTATATTTAGGTTCTACATTATATCCTAATCTTTTTAATACCATACTAGTTAATATTGAAACCTTTAAACTACTTCTAACTACACTAGGCGCAAAAAATAATCCTTTCAAAAAATCTTTATTAGCACCTAAACTAGGTCCAACATCAATTCCCTCTCCTGGCAAAGTTAATCTTTCAGCACATAATTCAATGTATTTTTTCTTTCCAACAATATAAGCACCATTATTACAAATTCCAGCACCCAAATTTTTTATTAAAGAACCAACCACTACATCAGCACCAACATCACTAGGTTCTAAATTACTAACTAATTCACAATAACAATTATCAACCATAATTATTACATCTTTATCAATGCTTCTTATTAATTCTATAACTTTTCTAACCTTATCAATAACTAAACTCTTTCTAGTACTATAACCTTTACTTCTTTGTATATGTACTAATTTATACTTTTTATTTTTTAAAGCATAATCTATCTTATCATAATCAAAATCATCATTAACTAAATCAATTTCTTCATATTTAACACCAAAACTAATTAAACTACTATCATTCTCTTTTATACCTATTACTTCATGTAAAGTATCATATGGAGTACCACTAATAGATAACATAACATCTCCAGGTCTTAATAATCCAAATAAACATACACACAAAGCATGAGATGCACTAATAAATTGATTTCTAACTAAACTATCTTCTGTATGAAATATATCACTATATACTTTTTCAACAACATCACGTCCTATATCACCATATCCATACCCAGTAGTACTATTAAAATGAACTTCACTAACATTATTATTTCTAAAAGCATCCATCACTTTAAAAGTATTTTCTTCACAAACTTTATCTACTTTATCAAATTCACTTTTTAATTCATTTTCACATTCATTTACTAACTTAATTATATCTTCTTTATTCATATTTCTATAACACTTCCACTTTCTACATCACCAGTTGCTATATCAAAAATCTTCTTAGCAACATAATCTTTATCCAACAACTCATTCTGTCCAATTCTCTTCATCTCATTATCCAAATAATTAGGATTCATATTCATTACACTTTCTGTATTAATCCAACTAGGACAAACACAAATAATTTTTTTATCTTTATAATATAAACTTAAATTACGAGATAAATTAATAATACCTGCTTTACTACTTGAATAATCTAAACTAATAGGATTATAAGTATCTATACCATCTTTACTACTAATATTAATAATAGTTTTTACATCTTTTGCATACTTACACACCATATAAGTACCACCTAAATTAACTTCAACAACTTTCATAAATTCATCGAAACTCTTATCTTCAATATAATTATCCATAGATAAACTAGCATTATTTATTAAAATATCTATATCAAATTCATTAAACATATTTTTTACATCATCTTTACAAGTAATATCAATTTTCTTTGCAACACAATTTACATTGTATTTACTATTAATTTCTTCACATAATTTTAAAGCCTTATCTTTATTACTTAAATAACCAATAATAACATTATATTGATTGCTAGCAAAAACATCTACAAGACTTTTACCTAGTCCTTGACTTCCACCAGTTATTAAAACATATTTCATATAACCACCAAAAATATAATATTATATAAAAAAGAATAAGTCAAAACTATTTTAACTTATCCTTAACATATCCATAAACATCATTATTTATTTCTTCAATTGTTCTTATTCTTTCATCTTCAACACAATATATTATCTTATAATTGTATTTGCTAGCCATTAAACTATATGTTTCTTCAGCATTATGTAAATACTCTACATCTTTTTCCACTTCATCAGGTGCTTCTCCACGTTTATTTCTAAGTTCAATAGTATATTGATATGGCATAAACAAAAATAATACCATATCTGGTCTAGGAAGTTCTAACAAATCATATTCAAGACTTTCCAACCAATTCATCATATCTAACTTTTCTTGTTTATCTTTTAATTTACCAGCTTGATGTCCCATATTACTCTCAACATATCTATCTAATATAACATTTATACCACTATCAAGCATTTTATTTATTTCATCAATATTATAAAGTCTATCAGCAGCATAATAGAGTGCAGCAACCTTAGGATTTAATTTACTTACATTAGAAAAAACAGATTCTCCTATATGACTCTTCCCCAAAAGTGCGCCACCAATTATTTTACCTGTAGGAGTATCATACATAGGAAATGCTCTCTCTTCTATTTTTATACCATCATTTTTTAATCTATTTAACAACATCTTAGCTTGAGTTTCTTTTCCACTACAATCTGTTCCCTCAATTACAATCAATTTACCTCTACTCATTACTCTTTCTCCTTTTTCTTAAACAATCTTCACATAAAGTAATATATCCACTATCACCAACAACTATATCCTTATTTTTTCCACCTTCAAAATATGTATAACTAGCAGGTCTATTACATTCAGTACAGTATCCCTTACAAATTTCAATTTCATCACTAACACTAAGTATACTAGGCATTATTCCAAAAGGTTTTTGTTCACTTGTCATATTTAACCCACATACATAAATATCAATATTCTTATCAATACTTAAATCTGTTAAAACACTAACATCCCCTTTCAAAAAATTACCTTCATCAATAAATATAGTTCTAGTATTCTTTTTTATATAATTTAATATATCACTTAAATCATCAATTAATATAGCATCTACATTATCTTTAATATCTTTAGATTTTATTCCCTCATCTCTAGTATTAATCCTAGGTTTAAAACACATTATATTCTTTTTATTCCACATTTTAAAATAAGTAGATAAAAGAGCAGTTGTCTTACCACTAAACATAGGACCTGTAAAAGTTTTTATCATTTAAATACCTCCTCAACATTATCAATAATTAAATTATTAAATATTTTAATATAATATTCAGCATCCTTTCTATTATTTATAACACTACCAATAACATAATAATCATCTTTTAAAACATTAATTTCTCTCTTATCTAAAATATCATATTTAACATTAACAGCATCTACATCATAATTCTTATCTAAATATTTAACATTTTTATCTTTAATACTAAGCCCTACTACATACTTTTTTTTATAATGTTTTATTATATCTATATCATCACTTAATATCAAAAACTTACCCTTATAATCATCTAATATCTTATTTAATTTATTTCTAAACACTTTATCGTTATCATAAATATTTATTAATACTGGTACTTTACCATCAATATTATTTAAAACATCAACTAATTTAGGAATATTATATCCACTTATAAAATCTAACTCTTCTTTATTCAAAGTATTTATATTATCTTTTAATTTTAATAATCTAGTACCATCTTTATCACTAAACACTATAATTTCATCATTAGTATGTCTAACGTCTATACTAACACTTAAATTATTTTTAACAGCATACATAATAGATTCTAAACTATTTTCATATATAGTTATGTTATTATATATACCCCTAAAGGCAATAATAGAATTATTTAAAAAATCACATTTTCCCATAACATCACCTTACTAAGAAAATTTTATCATATTATATAATAAATTAAAAGATTTAAAGATATTTTATTATTAAAAATTAGTTTACTAAAAATTAAAAAATATATAATTGACACTAACATAATATAATGGTACAATTCAGTTAAGTAGAACATTTATTATTAAATGTCCTACCTTGTGGTGTGACATTTGTACTTTTTAGTACTATGTCTTTTTTGTTTACCAAAACCCCCATTAAATTAGTCTTTTATAAAACTATATAAGATTTTAATAAAAAATATAATAATTATTCTATCCAATATTTTCATAATACATGAATAAAACTTCATAACTATTACTCCCTTCATACTTAAATACAAAAGGCAGGACATAAACAATAAATGTTCTGGTTATATATATTACACCAAAATATTTAAATGATTTGTCGAATAAAGTAACTTATTATAAATTAATTACTTTTTCTCTAATTAAAACATATCTCTTCTAATTTATCTTCTAAGAAGATTTTTCTTTGTTATTTTAGTTCATTTTTACTATCCATACCACATTTCCATTTATATCGAATTTAATAAATTTATCAACAAAAAAATATAGAATTATCTATATTAATTTTTAAAAGAAGCATCTAAATAATATATTTGTCTATGTTCTTTATAATATTGCATTTCAAAATCAGTCATTACATTTTTTATATTTCTTTCGTCATTATGTAAATCTAAACTAACTACATCAAATGTATACCAGTAGCTACTCAAACTTTCTAATCCAGATTGAAATAATATTTTATTATCAGTTTTCAATATAATGTGTTTATTCTTTTTAAATACTCTATCATATAATTTTAAATAATTAATTGATGTAAATCTCTTCTTTTCATCTTGTTTTTTAGGCCATGGTTCAGAAAAAGTTAAATATATTGTATCTATTTCTTTTCCAAAATAATCTATTATATTATTTGCATCTGCACATATCATTTTTAAATTATCAAGTTTCATTCCACTTGTATTTTTTACAGCAGTAGCAGTTTGATTAACATCAAGTTCAAGTCCTATAAAATTTATATTAGGATATTTTTTAGCCATTTCAATTATAAAACTACCTCTACCCATTCCAAGTTCTAAACATATAGGATTATTATTCCCAAATACATTTCTCCATTTATTTTTATACATTTCAGGATTTTTTATTAAATAACTACTACCATTAATTATTTTATCTGCATTAACTACTTTATTATAACGCATATTAACACCTCACAATCATTTTACTAAATTAAATAATCTTTATCAAGAAAAAATATCATCATAAGATGATATCTAATTAAGCTTCGTAAACACTAACTTTTTTCTTATCTCTTCCACATCTCTCGTATCTTACAACACCACGAACTAATGCGAATAATGTATGATCTTTACCCATACCAACGTTTTTACCAGGATAAATCTTAGTTCCTCTTTGTCTATATATAATAGAACCAGCATTTATAGTTTCACCGTCACTAGCTTTAGCTCCTAATCTTCTACCTTCACTATCACGGCCATTATGTGTTGAACCTTGTGCTTTAACATGAGCAAAACGTTGAATGTTTAAACTTAAATATAACATTTTCATTCCTCACTCTCAACTTTAATATTTTTTTTATATTGTTTTTCTAAATCCTTTAAAATAAGTATCATTGTATTTAAAAGTTTATCAACAATATCATTATCATTTAGTTTCTTAATAATAATTTTATCTCCATCATCTACATAACTAATAGATGAATCATCTATACTCAAAATAGAATTAACAGTAGTCATAACAATACTACTTACACTGGCACAAACAATATCTTTACCAAATTCATCATAATTTGCATGTCCACTAATTTCTATTACTTCATTTTTTTTAATTACTTTAATCATTATTAACCAACTATTTTCTTAACAACTAATTTAGTATATGGTTGTCTATGACCTTGAGTTTTACGATATTTTTTCTTTGGATGATATTTAAATACAACAACCTTCTTAGCTTTACCATTCTTTTCAGCAGTACAAACAACTTTAGCACCATTAACTGTTGGAGTACCAACTTTTTCTCCAACCATTAATACATCAGTAAATTCAATATCTTTTCCTGCTTCAACTTCTAATTTTTCAACATAAATAACGTCTCCTTCAGAAACATAATATTGTTTACCACCTGTAACAAATATAGCTTTCATATTCTTTTACTCCCTTCTATAATTTTTTAGGACTCGCTCTTAAGGCAACAAAATATGTTTTAAAACCTTTTCAATGCGGTTTATAAGAACACTTACAAACATAAGTATATTACCAAATAATAACCCCATTGTCAAACATAAATTCCATTATTTTAAACATTTACCGATATTAAATTATCACAATATCTAACTTTATTATCTCTATAAATTATAATCCTTCCATTCTTTATTAAATTATTAATTAAATATCTATATAAATTATCTTGCAAATACACCTTTTGCATAAGTTCTCCAATTAACTGACTTATCTTAACCTTACCTATTTTACTCAATATATCTAAAATATATTTGTCATAATAATTTAACGAAACTGATTTAACTATTCCATTTTCTATTATTCTAAGTTCTGAATTATCTCTAATCAATTTTTTCCAAACATCACAATTATATTTTATCTCTTCATTTTCTAATTTATGTTCCAAAAAGACTAATTTTTCTACCTCTTCTATTTTCATAGTACTTATAGAAGGATAATCTTTTTTATACTCATCACAATATATTACATATAATTGATAATCATATTTTTTTACAATACTTGACACATATAACATAATCAAATATGAATAAATATCTATATGACTAGTCCATACTCTAATTTTATATTGTCTATTTATACTATCAATTATTTTATCTGTTTCATTTTTTATATAATAATTTTTCTCTTCAAAACATAAATCTTTAGGAATATTAATTATATAATTTGAAATATTAGATAAATCTCCAACATTAAATAATATGTTAATTTTCAAAATATCACTATCTTTTAAATTTATTTTTTTTAAAATGTTGTAGCTACTATCTCCAAAAACAATATCCAAAGTTTTCATACTATTTATCACCTACTACAATTATTTTATCATATATTTAAGTTTATTATAAATTCTTCCCCCACTCCGTTTACATAATTATATTTATTTTTATACATATTATCTTTACTATCAACACTAATCAACCCATCATATTTAATATCATATATCATTCTTTCCAAATAAAACTTATTAATAATATACTTTATGCTTTTAATATAATTAATTAAATTACATAATAAAAATATAACTATCACATAATTATTAATATTAAATATATATAAATATAAAAAAAATAATATAATAAAAACAAAATTAAATATAATACTAATTTTCAAACTTAATTTAAAAGATAAAACTAACTCTAACACACTATTTAATATTTTAAATCCATCTAAAGGATATATTGGTATTAAATTAAATAAAATAATGTATAAGTTATAACTAACAAACATTTTATAGAAATTATATTCTATAAAACCAATTTTAAATAATAAATATATGATTAAATATAAAACAATTTGTATAAATATACCACCTAAACTAATTATTAATACTTTTTTAGAATTAGTATTAATTAACATATTATTATCTATCATACCACCATAAGGATACAAAGTTATTTTATTAACATTAATGTTATAATATTTAAATAATATATAATGACCTAATTCATGAACAATTAATATGAAATATACAATTAACATCTCTCTACCATAACCAGATAACATAGATAATATTAAAAATATATATGTAAATATATTTATCTTAAATATACTTTTCATAATCTAAATATTTTCCATCTTTTAAAAACGTTAAATAAACATATTCATTCTTAGTATTACCTATCAATACATCTTTTTCAATATAATCATATAATTTAACGCTTAAATTATCTAAATTACTATACCAATAATCAACACCATCAGTTCCTTGTATAATAACTGTATTCCCTAACTTTTCTTTATCTCCAATATAAACTACTATACCTCCACACAAAGATTTCATATTATAATTTTTACCCACATTCAATTTAACACCATTTAAATACTTTTCTTTGTCACTATAAACAAATTTATCACTCATAACTATTTTTTCATCGTATAAATCAAAAGGTAAATATTTATTTATATATTTTTTATATATTTTATTAAAAAAAGTAAAATTAATATTATTATCATACATATTATTTTTAAACCACAATAAATTCTTATCACTAAAATTACATATAATAGAAATTACTAAAAATAATATTACACACACTAAACATCTAGTAACAAAACCCTTAATATATTTCTTTGCCATATTATCACCTATTAAATAATATGAAAAAAAGAAATTATATATTACAGACTGTTGACAAATAGGTAGAAATTTTACTTATTTGTCTTTTATTTTGTAAAAATAATAAAAGTTTCCAATATAA
>CAKOOJ010000009.1 GCA_934098385.1 uncultured Bacilli bacterium | reverse complement strand
ATATACCCTTCACTTATATATATAGTGAAAAAATTTGTATTTCCTTTTTTTTTATTACATTTTTTTAAATTTTTTTTCTAAAACTTACAAATAAAAAATATCTGTATATAAAAATTAGCAGATATTCTGTTTTTATTGTAAAACAAATGTAAATACAAAATATTATAATTTGTATAAAAAAAATAATATAGTTAATAATAGTAATATGAAAAAAAATAATATAAATATTTTAATAACACTTCTTATATTTTTAGTAAGCATATACATAATTAGAATGTTGAAGATTACTGGTATATGTTGCATGATGCTATCCATATTAAGCCCTTTATTTTTTGGATATGTTTTATCATGGATACTAAAACCAATTGTAGATAAAATTAATTTTAATAGGGGATTAACAACTATAATTATATTTTTATTATTTATTGGTAGTGTAATATTTATTCTATTTAAACTAATTCCACTTATAATAATAGAATCAAAGAAGATAATACCTATTATAAAATATTATATATTGCATAATAAGTATTTGTATAAAATATATATTAATTTAAATATAAAAGAAATGATAATATCTAATTTAAAACATATGAATAGTTGTCTTAATAATATAGTTGGATTAACTATGGATATAGTTTATAGTATGATATTTGGTTTTTATTTCTTGATTAGAAAAAATCCTGCATCATATTTTAAATTTATTCCAGAAAATTTAAGAATAAATATAAGTAAAGATTTAAGGCTTTATATAAAAAGTATGATATTAGATACTTTGTTTATGTTTATTATTTTGTCTGTAGCTTTTAGTGTAATTGGGTTATCAAGTCCTATATTATTTGCATTATTTTGTGCGATTACAAATATAATTCCATATATTGGTCCTTATATTGGAGGAGTTCCAGCAATATTGATTGGGCTTACTAAGAATTTTAGATTAGGGATAATCGTTACAGTAATAATAATAGTAGTACAATCTTTAGAGAATAATATTATTCAGCCTATGATAGTTAGTAAAAATGTAAATTTAAATCCTATTTATATACTTATAAGTGTAATAATATTTAGTCATTTTTTTGGAATACTTGGTATGATAATTTCTACACCAATTACACTTATAATAAGAGATGCATATGGCTATTATAAAAAAAATAAACCTAAATGGTTTACTTCAGTTCTTGATAAACTGTAAAATCAAATTTATGATCTTTAGTATCGAATTCTAATAATTTTTTTGTATTAACTAAGAAGAAATCATGTTGTAATGTATCAACATCGCTATCTTTAGTGATAGGGTCGTCCCAAGTTAAATCTATGTGTAACCATTCACCATTAATAAGTACAGCATTCCATACATGAGTATTACTTGCAACTTTATAGTTTTTTAACCCTAACTTATTGATGAAAATAGCCATTAGGTCAGCATAACCACTACATACTGCAGTACCACTAAATAGTGGACCTAAAGCAGTATAAGAAGAACTATTAACTTTATTAATATCATATCTAGTATTATTTACAATATAATCATGAATAGCAAGTAATTTATCATCATCACTCATATCATTTTTTATAGTTTTAGTAAGTATTTCATCAACGCCTTTATTTATTTTATCAATATCAGTATCACTATATAGTTTAGTAACATTTATAGTAACTTCACCACTTGTTTTAGTAACTATTCCAATTTTAGAATAATTATTATAAGGGTGAACGTAATTATTAATATTTGATAATAGAGTAGTATCTTTACTAATATCATTGATATCTTTTAAACAATCTGTATATTCATCTGGACAATAAAATGTAAATGTTTCTAAACCATTATTTAAAGTACTATATATAATATTTAATAATCCTTGATAACTATATGGAATATATTCATTAGATTGTTGTACAAATAAAAAATCATAATTTCTATAATAATCATTAGGAGTAGGTTTAGATACTTTTTTATCATTTTCTAAGAATTTTGCTAAATAATCTGATATATTATTAATATTTAATAAAACTAATAAACTTAGTAAAATACATATAATTAAAGACATAGTTTTTTTCATTTATAAAATCACCTATAATAATAATATCAAAATATAAAATAAAAAGAAATAATTAATTTAACTCTTTCAGAATAATGGCATAATTTCTCATGCGTTTATCTTGGATTCTTAAAGTGATTTTATATCTTCTTATCAAAACAAATGCATCCATTATAGCGATACTAATTTTTGCTGCTATATTAATTTTTAGTATTGTTGTTAGCATGCAATACCTTGTTCCGCAAATACATAAGGTAATGCTCTAGATTTTTTATTAATATTTGCGGTCGCATTTTGCGACCATAAAATTTTTACTTCATCATTTTTTAATTGCCGTGCAAATCTCTCTGAGAATTTGTCTTTATTTTTTCTGACAGCTTTGTTAATTTTTTTAGTTTCTGTACCATAAAGAATTGTTAAATCACTATCAAACATAACTTGTTTATCTCTTATTTCATAAATTTCTATTTTTTTGATTAACTAATTCATTCATTTTTATTCTTTAGTTTATTAATATTATTAATTAATTGTTTTTAATAATTCTTTGAGTATGTTATCATTTTCTATTTTACTTATACAAAAACATTTTTTACCTAAGTCTTTAAAACTTGCTCCTGAGTGATATAAAGTTTTATAATCGATTATTATAAATCTATCATGGTATTTATTAGATATTTTTACTTTAACATTACTATATTGTTTATTATATTTTTCTAAAGTTTCTTTATCTATTTCTTTTGTATAAATAATTATATTAACTTTTACTTTAGAACAAACATCTAATATTTTTTTGTCTATATAATTATCTATAATTATAATATTTTTAGTAGCAGTATTTAGTATGTCGATAAGTAGGGAATAAGCATCATAAAATTGTCCTTCAAAGAACATATCATTTAAATCTCTTTTCTTATCAAATTCTTTAAAAGATTCTTGTAATAATCTTATATCTTCTGTATTTTTTATAACTTGATTATTAATATATTTTTGTTCTAATAAATTTGTTGAAATATATCTTCTCATTAAAACAAACGCGTCCATAATGGCAATACTAACTTTTGTTGCTATATTAGTTTTTAGTATAGTTGCTAGCATTGCAACTCCTTGTTCTGTAAAAACACGTGGAAGTTTTCTTCTACCACCGTAATTATTTAAACTTGAAGTCGAAAATTTCGACTTCAAGTTTTGATACTCTTCATTAGTGAGTTGCCAGGCAAACCTTTCAGGAAATTTATTTTTGTTATTTTTAACTGCTTCGTTAATTCTTTTTGTTTCAGTTCCATAAAGAATTGCTAAATCACTATCAAGCATAACTTGTTTACCTCTTATTTCATAAATCATATTTTCTATTTTTTCTTGATTAACTAATTCATTCATTACTCTTCCTCCTTCATATAAAAAAAGAGATATATCTTATAAAATATATCTCGCATGCATGCATATATTCTTCGTTGCAATAAGATTATATACTCTAGTCGATCAAATTGTCATATTAATATATAGCAACTAAATTAATACATTTAGATTGTATCAAATATTTCATTTACTAACAAGTGAATTCTTAGTTTATTAAATCTCTATATAAATTTTCCTATAAGATAAAAAAACTGTTAAGCAAATTAAGTGTCTAATTTGTTAACAGTTTCTTTATTAGTTCATATCTATTTATGAGAACTATTATTTTAATTATTAAGATATTTCTATAATAATATCATTAATTTTCCATTTCTTTTACTTTTTTATTTAATCTTGCTTTTTGTCTATCACAAGTATTCTTTTTTACTAATCCTTTTGAACAAGCCTTATCAATGTTAGAAACAAATTTCTTAAGTTCAGCATTAGCTAAATCTTTGTTCTTATCTGTAATTGCTTTTTCTGTTTTTTTAATAGAATTTTTTACTTTAGCAGTATAAACATTATTAGCAATTGTAGTTTTAATATCTTGTTTTACTGATTTTTTAGAACTTTTAATATTAGGCATAACTAATCTCCTTCCTTAAATACAATATTGATTTTACCAAATTATTACGTAAAATGCAAACATTTTATTGAAAAATATATCAAAATATTATATGATTATTATGTAATGTTATTATAAAGGATGATTATATGAAGAATTCTATATTTAAAAGTTATGCAAAAAAGATATTAAAGAGTCAAGCATTTGTATCTGTAATAATAGTATTTGTACTATCTTTAGGGATAATAGGTACTAGTTATTCACTATATATGGATGTTGATACTGATACTGATTATCAAATAGTAAAGTCTGGAGATTTATCTATAGATTTTACAGAAGGTAGTAGTAAAATAACATTAACTAGTACTACGCCTATGGATGATACTACTGCTATTAATCAAACAAATAATGTATATCAATTTACAGTGTATAATAATGGTACATACGCAGTAGATTATAGTGTTAGTTTAATACCTAATTCATCTAATACAGTTAAACCAGAATATATTAATTATAGATTATGTGTTGGTAAAACTAATGAGAGTAGTAATTGTGGAGAAGTACAAACTTTATCTAATAAGGTAGATTATGTTTTATATAATGATAATTTAAGTAATAATGGAGATTCTACTATATATTATTTAAAGATATGGGTTAATGATAATTATCCTACTACAGAGACTAGTACTAAAGCAATTAATTTAAATGTTGGTGTAGAGGCTAAAAATGTTAAAGGTGAATTAACTAATACTAATACTTTAGGTGGTAAGATACTTAATGATAGTAGAATAACTATTAATAAAGATGTACCTGATTTTAGTAAAGTTGAAACGACTGAAAAAGGTATATATAAAGCAGAAGATGATTATGGTACTACATATTATTTTAGAGGTAAACAATCTTATAATTATGTATCTTTTGCAGACAAAATATGGAGAATAGTTAGAATAAATGGTGATGGAAGTATAAGATTGATTTTATATGGTGCTGCTAAAAACACAGATGGAGAATATATTTCAACTAATTTTAATGATGTATCTAATGATAATGCATATATTGGATATATGTATGGTATGACTGGACAAACTAGTAGTAATACAAATCAATGTATAAAACTTAATAGTGCTGGAACTGCAGCAGAGGTAGATACAACAATTACGACAGAAGATGCATGTATATCTGCTGGAGGCAAATGGGCAGCAACACCATATGATGCAACGCATGTAAATGTTGTAGATAGTACTTTGAAAACAGAGGTTGATGTATGGTATGAGAATAATTTAAAAACTGAATTTTCAAGCTATTTAGCAGATACATTATTTTGTGAGGATAAAACTCTTGCAGATAAATCTATTGCAAGTGATAATACAGCATTAGGATATGGTACAAATAAAACTTACTATAAATCATATCAGAAATACTTTTTGTCTAATACTACATTAAAACCAACATTTAAATGCGCAGAAAATGTATCAAATGCTTATTCTAGATATACAGTAGATGTGAATACATTAGTTGATGGATATAAAACAAATGGAGATTTAAAATATCCAATAGGACTTTTTTCAGTAGATGAATACGTACTTGCTGGTGCTGCTAAAGTAATGAATGGATATTTTTATCTTATAGATGATGATGATTATCATAATGTGGCAGCTTTTGAAATGATTTCTCCATCGCAATTTAATGGAACAAATTCTGTAATAATATCTGGTAATTACAACAATGGTATCTTTAATCAGAGTTCTACAAAAAATACTAGAAATGTTAGACCTGTTATAAACTTAAAAGCTGATGTAATGATAGATAGTGGAGATGGAACAAGTAGTAATCCTTATACTTTAAAATTACAATAATAAAATATTAAATAAATAATAATCAATTTTAAAATAGAGAGTAGGTAATGTATGAGAAATCTATTAAATAAAATTAATTTAAATAGAACAAGAACTATATATTTTTTAGCGACATTTGTTATGATTATAGGTTGTTATGCTTTAAATAAAAGTTACAGTATGTTTGTTCAAAATGAAAGTAAAAAAGCTGTTGGTGCTACTGTACCAATTATGACTTCTGATTTATCTGTTAATAGTGTAACTTTAAATGCAAATCAAGAAATGTTAGTAAAACAAACCATTACTAATACAGGAAGTACTGCAATAAATTATGGGATAAATACAAGTGGTTCTAATTATACTGCAAAATTAACAAGCGATAGTGATACTGCTGTAACTGGTACATTAAATAGTAGTGCAAATAAAGTATTATACTTTTATTTAAAAAATAATTCATCTAGTAGTAATAAAGTATCTTTTACTTTAAATAAAAATTATACTACAGTTGCTACTAAAAAACCTACTTCTAATATTAGTACGAGTAATAAATATAGTGTAACTAAAACTTCTAATGCTATTCCTTATTCAAATGAACCTAATACTTTAAAATATAAAATATTATATAATTTTGTTAATTCTTCTATTTATACAGGAAGTAAGCCATCTACTACAAGTACTACTGCTGCAACAGAATTTAATAGTAGAAAAGCTTATGTTTCTAATAATAAAGGTAAATCTAGTACAACTGCTACAACTACTTTACAATTTACTACAACGTCTGCTGGTAAGTTAAATTTTGATTATTTTGTTTCTAGTGAGTCTGCTAGTTATGATTATTTAACTATTACATTACAAAAAGATAGTGGTACTGCAGAAACTATTTTAAATAAAACTGGTGGGGAAAATAAAAGTGGGTCAATATCTAAAGATTTAGTAAGTGGTAGTACGTATAAATTAACTTTTAATTATAGAAAAGATGGTAGTGTTGATAAATACGATGATTTGGCTTATATAGAAAATTTAGATATAACCGCAACATTGAATAGTAGTGGTATAACAAATCCATCAAATGGAACTTATAAGTTTGTACAAACAACGCCAAGTAAAATAAGTTTACCATTAGGTAGTAGTATATCCCTATCAAATCCTACTTCCTTTACTGCTATAGAAACTGCTGAAAAAGGTTTGTATCAAGCAGAAGATGATTATGGTACGACATATTATTTTAGAGGAGCTAGTACAAAAAATTATCTTAAATTATCTGGAACTAATAAAAAGTATAATTTTGTTTCGAATAATCAAAATCAAAATTCAACTACCGCAACAAGTACTATTAAATTTACACCAACACAAAGTGGAACTATGACATTTGATTGGTCTGTTTCTTCAGAGTCGAATTATGATAAATTTACTGTAAAATTAAATGATACTGTTGTTACTGATACTAGCAATGTTTCAATTAATGCTGTTAGTGGTACTAAAAGTGGTAAAGTAAGTATGTCTGTTACAGCTGGAACGTTATATACATTAGTATTAACTTATTCTAAAGATAGTTCACAATCAAAAAACGATGATACTGCTAAAATAGAAAATTTATTTATTCCATCAAATCCTACTTTAACAGTAACAGACGGTTCTTATAAATTTGAAAAAATAGAAGTTGGTGGTACTATTTGGAGAATAGTTAGAATAAATGGTGATGGAACAATAAGATTAGTGTTAGATGCTATTGCTGATACTATAGCATTTAATACCAGTTATAATGACAACGCATATGTAGGGTATATGTATGGACTTACTGGACAAAGTACAACAAAAAATCAATGTGTAAAACTTAATAGTGCTGGAACTGCAGCAGAAGTAGATACAGCAAAAACAACAGAAAGTGCATGTACGTCTGCTGGATATAAATGGACTACAACGCCTTATGATGCAACACATACAAATGTTGTAAGTAGTACAGTAAAGAAATCGTTAGAAACATGGTATGATGAAAACATAAAAAATAATGGTTTAGAAAATTATGTCGCTGACACATTATTTTGTAATGATAAAACTTTAGCGTCTAGTTCTATAGGTTCAAGTAATTCTGCTTTAGGTTATGGAACAAATAAAACATATTATGCTTCAGTAGAAAGATTACAATATAGTACAGGAACCACAAGTATAACAACATCAAAGCCAACATTTAAATGTGCTGAAAGTTCAACAAATGATTATTCAAGATTTACAGTAAATGTTACAACGTTATTAAATGGAAATAAGACAAATGGAGATTTAAAATATCCAATAGGACTACTCTCTGCTGATGAGGTGTCATTTGCAGGAGGTAAATATATGGAACCAAATAAATCATATTATCTATATAATTCGTCAATAAGTTCTTATTATTGGTGGATTTCAACTCCTAATAATTATTATAATTCGCGTGCGTGGATGTGGTTCGTTATGGGTTCTACTGGTTACTTGGATGACCGCTTCAACAGTGACGTTAACTCTTATATCAAGTCTCGGCCTGTTATCAATTTAAAGGCTAATGTGTTGATAAATGGAGGAGATGGTACTAGTTCAAATCCGTATACTGTAAAGTTAAGTTAATAAATTGAAAATCAAAATAATAAAAAAACTCGTTTTCTTATTTAGAAACGAGTTTTTATATGAGGTAATTTACCTTTTATTTACTTCCATTATTACTGGTAATATGATTGGTCTTCTACCAGTTAATTCTATTATGTATGGATTTAATTCTAATATTATTTGATTTTTTAAATTTATGTAGTTATATCCATTTTGTAATGATTTTTTTACTATATTACTTACTTTATTTTCTATGTTATGTATAAGTTCTACGTTTTCATTAACTAATATAAATCCTCTAGTAGTTATATTTGGTTTAATTAGTAATTCTTTTTTTATTGGATCAATATTTATTATTGTTACAAGTATACCATCATTACTCATTAATTTTCTATCTTTTATAACAATGCTTCCTATATCTCCGACACGTGAACCGTCTACATAAATATCTCCGGCTTGTACTTTTTTACCTAAGTGTGCATCATTTTTAGTAAGTTCTAAAACATCTCCATTTTTCATGATAAAGATGTTTTCACGTTTTATATCACAACTAATTGCTAAATCTCTATGTCTTTTTAACATTCTATATTCACCATGTACTGGCATAAAATATTCTGGTTTAATAATTCTTAACATCCATTTTAATTCTTCGCCTTTAGCATGTCCAGAAGTGTGTATATCTGCAAGTTCTGTATTTGTATAAACTTTTACACCTTTTAAATATAATTTGTTTATTATTTTATTTATACTTGCTCTGTTACCAGGAATAGGGCTTGATGAGAATACTACAACATCATCTGGTAAAAGTTGTATTTGTTTATGTGTTCCATTTGCAATACGAGATAATGCTGCTAGTGGTTCACCTTGAGAACCAGTACATAATATACAAATTTCATTCTTTTTTAATCCTTTAGCTTCATTAGCATCTATAAATATATTACTATCTTTTATAAGATTATTTTTTAATGCTATTTCTTTAGCATTTTCCATACTTCTACCAAATGTAATTATTTTTCTATTATTTTTTCTACATGTTTCAACTATATGTTTTATTCTATATATATTAGATGCGAATGTCGCTATTATAATCCTACTATTTATTTTACTAAAAATATTACCTAGTGCTTCATCTACAGAACTTTCACTTTTTGAAAATCCATCACTTAATGCGTTAGTACTATCTGATAGTAGTAATTTTACTCCTTTGGAACCTAACATAGCCATTTTGTGTATATCGGCCATTGGACCTATTGGTGTTAAGTCAAATTTAAAGTCGCCTGTAGTCATAATTATTCCTACTGGTGTATGCACTACTATAGCGAATGAATCTGGAATAGAGTGTGTAGTATTTATAAATTCAACGTTTATTGTTTTAAATTTAATATATGATTTTTCATCAATAGTCTCAAGATTATCGTATCTTATATTTTTGTCATCTAATTTTTTTTCAATTAAATCTTTAGCAATACGAGGAGCATATATTTTTGGTATTTCTATGCTTTGTAATAAAAATGTTATACCTCCAATATGATCTTCGTGACCGTGTGTTATAAATAATCCTCTAATCTTTTTTTCTTTTTGTTTTAAGTATGTTACATCTTGTATAACATAGTCAATTCCTAATAATTCGTCTTCTGGAAACATTACACCAGCATCAATTATTATTAAATCATGGTTTGTTTCAATAATATACATGTTTTTTCCAATTTCGCCCAAACCACCTAAAGCAAATACAAGCGTACTTGTATCATTATTTTTCATTATATTTCCTCCTTAAAAAATTAATTACAAAGCTAATAAGAATAAATTAATTATAATACTTTTTTTTTATTTTGTCTAGTCGGTAATCTACTTTGAAAAGTTCTATGAAAATTTGAAATCAGTATTTATGGTAATCAAATGATATTTTATATTTTGTTAATTAAAATATTTATTTTGTGATAAGTTTTGACGACATTTGTCGAATGTCTTTAAATTAATAATGATTTGTATTAGTATAACTAATCGAACGTCCGGTTGGTGTTTACCTTACTAACTGAATTATAAAAGGGTAAAAGTAGTAAGGTGGTGATATTATGTTCAAAAATTTAGAAAAATTTATGAATAGAATCATTGTTATTTTAATATTACTCTTCTTAGATAAAGAATAATTTAAATTAAAATAAAAACATCCGCCACTCAGTTAGGACGGAATGTTTACTCTCCAAAGGTAGACAATCCAACCAACAGGGGGTGGACGTTCTACTAATAAAATAATAGCATTTGGCGATATCTATGTCAAATGCTTTTTTATATTGTTTGCATAATGTGTACAATTATAATATAATAACCCGTAAAAAGGAGATATTATGAGAAAAAAAGTTAAAAATATAAAAAAAATTAATAAAGAAGAAAAAATAACTATTTTAAAGAATTCTATAAAAGAATTAAAAAAAGAATTATTTAAAGTTAATATATATAATTTTTCTAACTTATTTAAGAAAAGTAATAAAATTTTTTTAGAAACTATAAAACATACATATTTATATTTAATGTTTTTGTTTCTTATAATATTCTCTTCAAAATTATTAGGTGAAGGTTATCCATTTGTAAAAGATGATATAACTAAATATTTAATACATGAATTAGATTATAATGAAACTAATTATGTAGAGTTGTATAGTTATGATACATTATTTAATGTTTTTATGACAGAAAAATATAAAGATAGTGATTATATAAAAATTTATGAGCCTTGGAAATTAGATAAAGATATATATAGTAGAGTAGTAAAAACTTATAAGTTTAATAAAGATTTAAATGTTATTAAATTATTAAAAAATAAAGAATATGAAGATATAAGTGAATATTTAGAACTTAAAGATAGTGAGGTACAAAAAACAAATTATGTTGATGAAAATAATAATGATTATATAATTGATGTTAAATATTTTGAATTATTAGATGAATGTATAGAAGTAAAGGAAAATAATTTACATAATTTATTAGTTACTATAATAGAATTATCATTATTTTCTATATTAGTTGTTATTAAAAAATATTTAATATATGATGAAAATTATAATAAATATTCATTAATAATAAAAGATATAATAAGAAATTATCCATATATTGATACTACTTTGTTAGAAGATAAAATTAATGTTAATAATAAAAAATTATTAAAGTTAAAGAGGCAAGAAGATGAATAATGATATATTAATTGAATTAAAGAAACAAAGAAAATATGTTTTAAATATTGTTAAGTCTAAGAAATATAAAAGATTAACAAAGTTGAAATATTATTTTAAATCTAATTTTGATATTCCAATTTCTATAATAATTACTTCTATTATTTCTACGTCTATTTTATCAATTACTCCACATAGTATTTTTAAACAAAATAAGATGGAAAATCAATATATAGAAGAATTATATAAGGGTAATGATTTAATAAGTAAACATATGTTATTAGAAAAAAGTAATTTTCAAATATTAACTAATTATACTTATAAAGATGGTATGTATGAACAAATTATATATACATTTGATGTTTTAAATGTTGAACTTGATAAGATACAAGAAATGAGTATAGATGATATAATAAATAATTATATTTTAATAAATAAAGAAGTTATTAGAAAAAAGATATTAGATGAAAAAGATTATAAGATGTTAGATGATGGGTTATATTATAGAAATATATTAATTAGTAGAGAAGTTGTTAATAAAAATAATTTAGATATTGCTATTGATTATGGAATATTAAATACATTATTTTTTATACTGGAATTTTTATATGTAATGGGTATTAGAAAAAAAATATTACGTAATTATTTAATTGAAATAAAAAATAAATATAATATTATTCTGAATAGTGATATTCAATATTATAAAGATACTTTAAAATTATTAGAAGATAATATTAGTTTATTAGAAGGTGATAAGGAGTATAAAAAGAGGGTATAGTATGGATATAGATGATATAAATATAAAAAAATTTTCTGAATTAAGTGGGAATGATTTAAGAGATTTATTAAATTTTATACATTCTTATTATTTAACTTATAGAGGGGGTTTAGGTATAAATAAGAATATAACTTATGGTATAGAAATAGAATTTGAATCTTTAAAAAAGAGTATTGTTAAGAAATATTTAGAAGAAAATGAAATAAAATGGAAAATTCATGCTGATGCTAGTGTAAAGAGTGGTGGTGAAATTAGTAGTAAGATTTTACATGATAATGTTAAGTGTTGGGAAAATTTAAAAAATATATGTGATTTTTTGAAGAATAATGGGGCAACTACTATAAATGGTACAACAGGAGGACATATACATATTGGTGCACAAATATTTGAAACTTATGAAAATTATGATAATTTTATAAAATGTTATATTCTTTATGAAGATATATTATCAAGATTTTTTTGTAATGAATATATAAACCCAAGAAATGATGTAGATGCATATGCTGTATTATCTAGAAAGATGTTATTAAAACATAATACAAATTATAAAATATTTAGTGGACGTTATGTGGCATTACATGATTCTATTATTAGTTATGATACTAATTTTGAAGAGAATACATTAGAATTTAGAAGACCAAATGGTACATTAGAAGAGGTTATATGGCAAAATAATATTAATGCAGTTATAAAAATGATTTTAAGTATTAAAGATATTAATTTTGATATAGAGTATGTTAAGTATGAATTTAATAAATATAAAACTTTATGTGAAATTGATAATGCATTTGATTATCAAATCAATTTAAAGAAAGTTTTAAAATTTGTTGATTTATTTTTTAAAGAAACAAAAGATAAAATATATTTTTTAAGACAATATTTAAAAGACTATGAATTGTCATGTAATTATGATACTTTAATAAAAACAAAGAAATTTTGGAAGTAGGAGTTTTATATGAGTGATGTTTTAAATAGGCTATATAGTCAAAAAAATGAAATAGAATATATTATTAAAAATGATAAAATTGATCATAAAAAAAGATTATATTTAATAGATACTTTAGAATTAATAAATAAAAATATTGGGTATGTGTTAAGTAAAGAGAGTAATATTTATTTTTTAAAGGGTAATGATTTAATAGATTATTTAAATAATTTATTAAATTATAAGGTAGATTATAGAGATACTTTGAATATAGATAAAGAATATACATTTGGAATAGAGATAGAATATGAGTATTTTAATAATGATAGAGATCTAAAGAAATTTTGTAGAGATAATAATATTAATTGGTATATGCAAAGAGAACTTTCTGTTTTTATGGGCTCTGAAATATGTAGTAATATTATGATAGATGATATTGCAAATTGGAATAATTTAAAGAAAGTTTGTAATTTTCTAAAAAAAAGAGGTGCGACAACTATTAATGGTAGTGCAGGTGGGCATATACATATTGGTTCACATATATTTGAAAATAAAAATAATTTCTTTAACTTTTTAAAATGTTATTTGGTGTATGAAGATATATTAAATAGATTTTTTTCTGGAGAATATATTAATATTAGAAATTGTGCTTTTGAATATGCACCACTATGTAGAGATTACTATGAAAATGATTTAGAATTATTTTTTGAAACAACAATATTATCAATGGGAATTAATTATTTGAGTTTTAGAGATTTTTCTTTTAATAATACTATTGAAATTAGAAGACCAAATGGAACATTAGAAGAAGTTATATGGCAAAATAATATTAATGTTATTATGAAAATGATTTTAAAAATAAAGAATAATAGTTTTGATATAGAATATATAGATTATTTGTTAAATAAATATAATTGTTATGATGATAGAAATGTTTTATATAATGAAATTAATATAGAAAAAGGTTTAGAATTTGCAAATATATTTTTAGATGAACCACTGGATAAATTAAATTTTTTAAGACAATATTTTAAAGGATATAATTTATGTTTAGATAAAAAAGAATTAATTAAAGCAAAGAAGTATTGGTAAAAAAAATATAAGATTTAATTATTCTTATATTTTTTTTGATTTTTATATGCTAGGATATTAATTAATATAATTGGTATAAATATTGCTATATTGCTTAAGTTATAACTAATTTTTTTAGTAAAATCTAATGCTAATATAAATAACATTATCCATAAGATTATTGATATAAAATGATATTCTTGTTTTTTATATATTATACTAGTTATTGTTAAAGTACTTATAAGTATTATAAAACTTATTATTAGAGCCCACCATGTAGATGTATACATATTCTGTATTAAAAGTGCTAAATCACTCATTGTTTTTGTACTACTTTCTATATAATTTAATCTATCCATATAACCAAAGTATATTAGGAAATATAAACTTAATATAATTTCTAAAATAGTTATTAATAGTAATAATTTACTATTTTCTTTAAATAATTTTTTCATTTTAATATCTTCTTTCTATAATATAAATATAATTCTTTGCTAGTATTTTCTACTGGATTATTTAATAATAGATTAGGTCCTTTGGTATAAATATTATAAATATTAGTAGAATCTAAGATCATATTTATTGTTTTAATATCTAAATTATAATTTTTTCTTAAATATTTAACAACTTCTTTTATATAATTGTAGTATTTAATTTTTAAATCATTCATATAATCACCAAAATAAGTATATCACTTATATTGATAAATAAAAAGAAATATATTAAAATGTTTATAGGTGAAGTAGAATGATTATAGGAAGTCATGTTTCTTTTGATAGTAAGGAACAATTATTAAAAAGTGTTAAAGAATGTATAAATTATAATGCAAATACTTTTATGTTTTATACTGGTGCACCTCAAAATACTAGAAGGTGTGCAATAAATGATGAATTAACTTATTTAGCCTTGGAATTGATGAAACAAAATAATATATTATTTGATAAAGTAGTTGCACATGCTCCGTATATAGTAAATCTTGCTAATGATAATGATTCAGAAAAATATGATTTTAGTATAAAGTTTATTAGACAAGAGGTAGAAAGATTAGAACAATTAAATATTAAGTATTTAGTATTACATCCTGGAAGTAGTGTAGGTATAGAAAGAAGTAAAGCATTAAATAATATTAGTTATGCATTAAATAAAATATTAAGTATAAACACTAATGTTATTATTCTTTTGGAAACTATGGCTGGGAAAGGTACTGAATGTGGTATTAATATAAGTGAGATTAAAACTATTATGGATGGAGTAGATAAGAAAGATAGTATTGGTGTATGTTTAGATACTTGTCATTTGAATGATAGTGGTATTGATATATCAAAATTTGATTTATATTTAGATGAATTTGATAAAACTATTGGAATAGATAAAATTAAATGTGTACATGTGAATGATAGTAAAAATGATATTGGTACTCATAAAGATAGGCATGAAAATATTGGTTATGGTACTATAGGTTTTGATAATTTAATAAATGTTGTTTATAATGATAAATTAAGTGATATTCCTAAAATTCTTGAAACTCCATATGTTGGAGAAAATAAGGAATATCCACCATATAAATTTGAGATAGAAATGATTAGAAATAAAAAATTTAATGATAATTTAGTTAATGATATTATAAGTTTTTATGAAAAAAATTAAAAAAAATTTAAATTTATATGATTTTTAAAATTGGTTAAAAAAATCGTGCAGATTTTAAGATTTCTCTAGAGAGATTTAAAGAATTTGTGCGTTTTTTTGTGCAGATTTTAAAATTCATGTTTTTGCATTCCTTTCTTTATTTTGTTATGGTTATTTTGGGAGGTGAAATGTATGAAAAACGTAGTTTTTTTGATAGGGAGACTTACTAGTGATCCAGAAATAAAAAATACTGAAACTGATAAAAAACATTCAATAATTACTATTGCTGTACAAAGAGATTTTAAAAATTCAGATGGAATTTATGAATGCGATTTTGTAAGATGTAATTTATGGAATGGTATAGCTACACAAGTTGCTGAATATTGTCATAAAGGCGATTTAGTAGGCGTTAAAGGTAGAATACAAAACAGAAGTTATGAAGATAATGATGAAGTAAAATATATTACTGAAATCATTGCTGATAAAGTAAGTTTTTTAAGCACAAAAAAAGAAGAAATATAATTTACTTAAATAAATCTAATTTGTATAGGGGATTAATTTTAATTAAATTTAATTTCTTCTCTTTATTTTCTTCAACTACACTTATTTCATATTCTTTAGAATTTATATTATTATAATCTATAAAATTTTCTAGCATTACATTTTTAATTCTCTTATTTTTTGGTAGATTGAATGTGTTATAATCTAAACAATTTGTAATAAATTCTAATATTTCTTTGTCATTTTCTAATTCTTTAATTTCTTCTTCTACTTCATCTTCATCTTTGTAATCTTCATTATCTTCTTCATAATAATTTAATTTAATATCTGCTATTAAATCATCTATATCTTTTTCATGTAAATCACTTTCAATTATTAAATAATTATCTGATAAAATCATTCTTATTAAAGTTCTTTTATATTCAAATAAATTATCTTTTGTTATAAGATTATTATTTTGTAAGAAAGCTTTATCTAAATTATTACTAGTTAAGAATACGTTTAAATAATATGTAATGTCATATCTATTATATACATCTAAAAATTTAAATAGTGTTTTTCTATATATTTCAGTTATACTATTAATATTAATATATTGTTCATTTATTTTATCAAATATAACTTTATAATTATTTATTACTTTTAAATTTGGTGTTTTATTAATTTTTATTTTTCCTTTGTCTTTATAAGATATTAATTTAATATTAGAAATTGCATCTTGTATTATTTTAGCTCTTAGTATTAAAGAACTATTAATATATTCTCTAATATTATTGATATTATTTATTAAGTCATTAAGTAATCTAGAATTTGGATTATGTTCTAAATTATAAATGATAGCATTTATTAATAAAGTATATTCATATTTATCAAAATATTCATCATTGAAATCTAATATAGTTTTATAATTCGTATTAAGATTTAGATTTAGCGGATAATCAATTTCTTCTTTACGTTCATTTACATATTGTTCTATTTTATCATTATATTCTATTTGTAAAAATTTTTCTGCTATTTCATTTTCCATAAATATTTTCCCCCATGAGTTTATTATATAAATATTATGTAATTAAATCAATAACAAATTTATATATTTTAATAGGTGAAAAAATATGAAATTTTATAAAATTATTGGGATAATATCTATTGTGGTTTTTTCTTTTTATTTAACTGATTTTGTAACAGAACTTGCAATTAATTCAAATCCTTTAATGCAAACTATTAAAAATAGTAGTAGTAATTATGATATAGAGAGTGTAGATGCTATTATAGAAGAAAATACAATAATTCCAGGAATTAAAGGGAAAAAAGTTAGTATAATGGAGAGTTTTTTAAATATGAAAGATTTTGGTACATTTAATACTAATTATTTGATTTATGATGATATAAAACCAAATATAAGTATAAGTGATAATAAAGATAAAATAATAATATCTGGTAATAAAAAGAAAAGAAATATAAGCATACTTATAAATAATAATAAAAATATAGAAGAGTATTTAGATAAAAATAATTTAAAATATACTAAATTAATTAAATATTTAGATAATATTTATAAAGATAATGTTAATATAGAAAATGATAAGAAAAAATTTAAAGATTTAGATACTTTATTAAATAAAAAAGAATTGAATAATAAAATATGTATATTAGATTATTCTAATATAGAAATGTGTAAAAAGAATAAATATTATATAGTAAAACCAAATATAATACTAAAAAATAATAATATAGTTGGAATATTAAATGATATAAATAATGGAAGTATAGTGTATATAGATGATAATTTAAATTTAAATAATTTTATATTATTTATGAATAAAATAAAGAATAAGGATTTAAAAATAGTATATTTAAGTGAAATAATTAAAGAATAATATATTATTTTATAGAAAATTATGTTATACTTACTAGTAGAAATGGTAGGGATAATATGAAGAAAAGAGTAATTAGTGCAATAATTATGTTAATGATAGTTATACCACTTATATTAATTGGTGGTATACCATATAGTTTAGCTGTGGGATTAATAGGTTGTTTTGCATTTAAAGAAATAATAGATTTAAGAAGAGATAAGTTAAATGAATATCCTAATTTAATGAAATATATAGGTTTATTAAGTATGTTGTTTTTAATATATAATAATTTTGAGAAAATGGGTATTTTATTTGGAGTTTCTTATAAAGCAATATGTACTATAATATTAATAATTTGTATACCTGTTATATTTTATAAAGATAGATATAAAGTTAGTGATGCTTTTCATTTATTAGCAGATGTATTATTTCTTGGTATAGGTTTTAATTTATTAATATCTATATATAATTATGGAATAAAATATTTTATATTATTAATACTAATAACAATATTAACAGATACGTTTGCATTATTTGGTGGTAAATTAATTGGTAGACATAAATTTACTAAAATAAGTCCTAATAAAACTATTGAAGGTTGTATAGTTGGTACGTTAATAAGTACTTTTGTAAGTACTATGTATTATATTAATTTAATTAATAATACTGATAATATATTTTGTGTTATATTGATAATGATATTATTGAGTGTAGTAGGACAATGTGGTGATTTGTTCTTTAGTGCTATAAAAAGAGAAAATAATAGAAAAGATTTTAGCAAATTAATACCTGGACATGGTGGTATATTAGATAGATTAGATAGTATTATATTTGTGTTATTTGCATTTATTTTAATTATGAATTTTATTTAAGGAGGGAAAATATGATTACATTAATAATATTAATAATAATGTTAGGAATAATAATATTTGTACATGAATTTGGACATTTTATTGTTGCAAAGAAAACGGGAGTTTATGTAGATGAGTTTGCATTAGGAATGGGTCCAAGAATATTTAAATGGAAAAGAAAAAATGATCCAACAATTTATAGTATAAGATTATTTCCTATTGGTGGCTTTTGTGCTATGGCTGGTGAAGTTGTAGAAGAAAGTGACAAGAAATTAAAAAAGAATCAATATATGTGTAATAAAAAACCATATCAAAAGTTTTTAATATTAATTGCTGGTGTTACAATGAATTTTATATTAGCATTAGTATTATTCTTTATGCAGGGAATTATATGGGGAAGTTCAAATCAATTAAGTTATGTTGGATTAGTTACTGAAAATTCTGCTATATATAAAAGTGGTATTGAAGAAGGAGATAAAATAATTAGTATAAATGGTGTTAAAACAAATACTTGGGATAAAATACAAGTTGCTCTTGCTTTAAATAATAATGATGATACTTATGAATTTGTAGTAAAGAAGCAAGATGGATCTGTTAATAAATATGAAGTTACACCTGATGTGGAAAAAAATGAGAAGGGTGAAGAAGTTAAAGTATTTGGTTTTGGTGCTGGAAATACTCTTAATAAAGGAATAATTAATTCTATAAAATATGCTTTTATTAAATTTTATAGTGTAATATCTAGTATGGCATTAATTATTATAAAATTATTTAGTGGTAAATTAAGTTTGAAGAGTTTAGCAGGACCAGTTGGTATGTATACGGTAGTTGGTGAAAGTGCTAAACTAGGTATACAAAATTTGATTTATTTAACAGCATATTTATCTGTTAATGTTGGATTTATAAATGTAATACCATTTCCTGCATTTGATGGAGGAAGAATACTATTTGTACTTATAGAGAAAATTAAAGGAAGTCCTGTTTCTCCTAAAGTAGAAAATATGATACATACAATAGGATTTGCCTTACTCATGTTATTGATGGTATTAGTTACTTATCAAGATATATTAAGATTATTGCATAGATAATCTTTTTTACATTATTTTACATTTTTTTATAAAATGTCGAAAAATGTCTTTTCAAAATTAAATTTTATGTTATAATTTATTATAGGTAGGGTATAAATATAAATAGTAGATATTACATATTGTACTTGAACTAAGGAAAGAGGTTAAAAAATGAAAAATATACTAAGAAAAATAGGGGTAATTGGTATTATTATTGCAATGTTAGCACCATTCATTGAATTACCAGTTGTTAAGGCTGCTAATGAAGAATGTACTGATCATACAGTTATGCAATATTTATTTCTAGATGTTGCAAGTGGTGGATCGAAAGATGATTGGACTAATTATGCTAGTACAGGTGGTTATGCAACTTATACTAGATTTGCAAATTTATTTCCTAATACATCTGCAGATAAAACTGTTAAAATAATTGATGTTAAAACAAATTATGTATCAACAGATGATTTAAGTAATTATTTTTCTTCAATGAGATATTTATTAGATAAAGCAGATGATTATTCTGATTTGAGGGACAAAACAAAATCAATTGGTACTTATTCTTCTAAAGATGTAAAGAATATAACTTATGTAAAATTGTTACATGGTTCATGGGCTAAAGAAGATGGTTCAACAAAAGATAGAGCTGGTTCTTTTAAAGATGCTGGATGGTATGGAGAAAAGGATGGAAAGGGAGATGAAACAGAATTTATAAAAGAAGCTTTGCAAACATATTTAGCTAAAAAAAGTATCACTTTGTCTAGTGATAATGTCAAAATTTCAAGTGCTAAGTATTCTGGAAGTAACATTCTTAATGCGTCTGATGAATATAGTGATTTAAAAGATTTCTTTTCAGCAGTAGCAAATAAAGAGGATGATGAGTTGACAAAAACTGATGGTTCTATTAATTATCTTGCATTAAGAATACAAAGAAATATTTCTGATACTGATTTAAAGAAATTTACTTTTGGGTATAAAAATGATAGTGGTAATTATTTTAAATGGGGGGATTATACTAATATTGAAGGGAATGCTGAACCTAGTTCTTCTGCAAGTGATATAGATATATTATCTTCAAATCAAATATATTGGCCAGTAATATTAAATGTTGAATATGAAGTTTGTCCAACAACTAGTGAACAATGGACATTGAAATATGATGGTAATACTGATGATAATAGTGTTACAAATATTCCAGGTAGTCAAACTGAGACAATTGGTACTGATATACAAATTGATGCAAAAAAGCCAAGCAGAGATGGTTATACATTCCAAGGATGGAATACACAAAGAGATGGTAAAGGTACTTCTTATAATGCAGAAGATACTTATAAATCTCCAAGTGAAAAAACAACAGTTACTCTTTACGCACAATGGGGTAAAGGTGGAACAGAAGATCAAAAGAAAACTGGTGTTATGTCATATGTACTAGGATTTATAACAACAGGTTTAGTAGCTAGTGGAATATATTTAGTTGCTAAAAAGAAAAACTTATTCAAACAAATTTAATAATTAGTCTATAGAAATATAGACTTTTTTTTTCTAATGTATTATAATTTATTTATAGAATGAAAGGTAGTTAATATGAAGAAAAATAAAGTTGTGATAGAACACTGTCCTAATTTTTATAAAATAAAAAATTATGAATTTGATAGTGATGATTATATAAGTATGAAATTAATAAATGTTTATGAAGATTATATATTTGATGTAGATATTAATGATGTAAATAACTTAAAAAAAATAGAAGAATTAGATAAGATTTTAGGAAAATATGTTGATGATTATTCATTTAGAAAAGAAATAAAAAAAGATGTATTAACAATTAAAATAAAAAGAGATTCTAATATTATAGAGTCGATTGTTAACTCTTTAATTAGATTGTTTGAAAATTACGAAGATGGTTATACAAGAAATATATATTTTGCTAGGTGGATATAATTATGGAAGAAATTTATTATGAAGAACAATCAAAAAAACATATTTTTTTAAAGTGCTTATTATTTATTTTTATATTAGGTGTTATTGTAGGAGTTTTTATTTATTTTAAATATAAAAATACTATACAATTAAAGAATATAGATGTTGAATTAGGAACTAGTTTATCTCATGATGTAAATGATTATTTAAAGAGTGGTAAGAGGTTTGCTAATGAATATAAATTGTATCTAGATGGTGTAGATGTTAATACTATTGGAAAATATAGTTATAAAGTAAAATATAATAAGCATACTAAAACTGGATATATTAATGTTGTAGATACAAAAGAGCCTGAAGTTAATATGGATGATAGTATTGAAATAGGTGTAAATGATGAATTTGATCCTAATATTTTGATAAATAGTTGTAAAGATAAATCTTTACCTTGTACTGCAAGTTTAAAAAATGATAGTGATTATGAAAAAATAAAAAATATTGGTACATATAATATTGATGTAAAAGTTTCTGATACAGTTGGTAATTATCTTATTAAAAAAGTAACTGTTGTAGTTAGTGAAAATGGTAATATGTCAAATAAAGTGTCAAATGATTTGAATTATTATACTAATAGTGAAAAAGATGATACAATAGGACATGTCTTATTTGTGAAGTTAGATAAGGCTATTAATGAAGATACATTAGAGTATGAAGGATTAATTCAAGAGACTTCTACATTAGATTTTAGTAAGTATGTAGAAGGTGATATAGATAGTACTAAATTAATTACTGCATATAATAAATATGGATATGTAATTGGATTACAAGTAGAAGTAACATTTACAAATGGACAAAAAAAATTAATTGAAAATAAGGGTGAAATTAATGAAGAAAACAAAGAACAAGAAGAATAAAAAGAATTTATTTTTTAAGATTACTTCTTATTTACTAATTATAAGTGCTATTGTAGCAACAATATTTTTAATATATTTTGAAATATTGCCTACATCATATTTAGCATTAATAATTATAGGTGGTGGATTGTTAATATTTTTATTGTTTAAATTGCTTAATAATCGTAAGTTAAGAAAGTGGATAAAAATAGTTGTATCTATACCTAGTATATTACTTATTGTTTTATTTACTGTGGTATGTTTTTATTCATATGGTACTATAGACTTTTTTAATGATATATTTGATGTTGGTATTAGACATGATGAGTATTCTGTTTATGTTCTTAAAGATAGTGGTTATAATGATATTAAAGATTTAAAAGATAAAATAATTGCTGTTTCTGATAAAAAAGAAGATGTAACTAAAAAGGCAATAGATAAGGTTGCTAATAAGATTGAATTTAATGAAGCAGATTATGATACTATTACAGATGCTTTAGATAGTGTTATTGATAATGATACTGATGCTGTTATAGCGCTTAATTCAAATGTTGATATTGTAAAAGAAGATACTGATGCGTATAATAATTTAAAAGCAATTTATACTTTTACAGTTACGAGTAAAGTTAAAACTTTAGCAAGTAAGGTAGATGTTTCTAAAGATAATTTTGTTATTTATATTAGTGGTATTGATACTAATGGAAAAGTTTCTGCAAAAGCAAGAAGTGATGTTAATATTATTTTAGCGGTTAATCCAAGAGAAAAGAAAATATTAATGGTAAATACTCCAAGAGATTATTATGTTATGTTACATAGTAAGAAAGCAATGGATAAATTGACTCATGCTGGTGTATATGGTATAGAAGAATCTGTTGGTACATTGGAAGATTTATATGATATAAAAGTTGATTATTATGCTAGGGTTAATTTTACAACATTTGTTAATATTGTAGAAAAGTTAGGTGGTATTGAAGTTGATGTTCCAGTTAATTTCTGTGAACAAACATCTTCTAGAACAAGTAGTGCACAAATTTGTTTGAAAAAAGGAGTGCAAACATTAAATGGTGAACAAGCTTTGGCTCTTGCACGTACAAGACATACATTATCAGGTGGTGATAGAGCTAGAGGTGGAAACCAAATGTTAGTGTTAGAATCTATTATTAATAAAGCTATAAGCCCTTCAATAATAGTAAAATATAATAGTCTATTAAATAGTGTGTCGGATTCTGTTATAACTAATGTAGACCAAAAAACAATAACTAAATTAATAAAAAAACAAATTAAAAATAATACTAGTTGGGAAATTGAATCTTATGCAGTAGATGGTAGTGATTCTAGTAATGTTACTTATTCTACAGGAAGAAGTAAAGCTTATGTAATGCTTCCAAAGGAAGAAACAGTTACTGAAGCTAAAATTAAATTAGATAAAATTCTTGGTACTAAGAAATATACTAGTACTACAACTACAACAACTAGTACTACTACAAAATCTAGATAAGTGTAATTTATTTACACTTTTTCTATTTAAAAAATCATGATATAATACTTTTATTGAGAGGGAGATACTATGAATATAATATTATTTTTAGAAAAAGAAATAAAGAATATATTGGAAAAATTAGGCTTTTTTGATGATGTTCAACTAAGTGTATCTAATAGACCAGATTTAGGAGATTATCAGTATAATGGTTGTATGAAGTTAGCTGGTACGTATAAAAAGAATCCTAGAGATATTGCTAGCTTAATAGTTAATGAACTTAAAAATACTAATTATTTTAGTGATGTTAATATAGCTGGTCCTGGTTTTATAAATATGACTTTAAGTGATGAAATTTTAATTAAATATATTAATCAAATTACTAAAGATTTTAAAATTAACACATATCATGTAGATACAGATGAAACTATTTTTTTAGATTATGGTGGTGCTAATGTTGCTAAAGAGTTACACGCTGGTCATTTAAGAAGTCCAAATATTGGAGAGGCTATAAAAAGATTATGTGAAAGTGTAGGTTATAAAACTATAAGTGATGTTCATTTAGGAGATTGGGGTAGACCAATGGGACTTATTATTTGTGAATTATCAAAGAGATATCCAGATTTAGTTTTTTTCGATAAAGAATATGATAAAGAATATCCAAATGTTTGTCCAGTATCTCTTCAGGAATTAAATGAAATATATCCTTATGCAAGTTCACGTGCTAAAGAAGATGAAAATTATTTAGAAGAAGCTAGAAATTTTACTACTCGTTTACAAAATAGAGAAAAGGGTATTTATGATTTGTGGAAAACATTTTATAATTTGTCTGTAGATGAAATTAAAAGAGTTTATAAATTACTCGGTTGTACTTTTGATTTATGGGAAGGTGAATATGATGCGGATCCATATATTAAACCAGTTTTAGACTATTTAATTAATAATAATTATACTGAAATTAGCAATGGAGCAAGGATTATAAATGTAAAAGAAGAAGAAGATAAACGAGAAGTACCTCCAGTCATACTTGTTAAAAGTGATGGTGGTGTATTATATGATACAACTGAAATTGCAACACTTTATTCAAGAATAAAAAGATTTAAATTTAATAGAATGATTTATTTGACTGATATAAGACAAGAATTGCATTTCATTGAGGCTTTCAGAGCGGTATATAAGACAAATATTATTCCTAAAAATGTTAAATTGGAGTGGTATGGTTTTGGTACAATGAATGGTCCAGATGGTAAACCATTTAAAACTCGTGATGGTGGTGTTATGAGTTTGAATAATTTGATTGAACTTGTAAAAAATGAAACTAAAAAAGTTATAAAGGATAACATTGCAGATGACAAAAAAGATGATGTCGCATTAAAACTAGCTTTAGCTGCTATAAAATTTGGAGATTTATTACCAAATAGAAGTACAGATTATATATTTGATCCTATAAAATTTAGCGATATAAATGGAAAAACCGGTCCATATTTACTTTATAATACTGTTAGAATGAGATCATTAATTAATAAATGTGATATAAAACCTAATAAGTATATTAAAATTAGTACTAAAGAAGAAAGAAATATTATAATTAATTTATTAAATTTAAGAAATATTATGATGAAGTCTTTTAATGATAGAAGTTTAAATGATATTTGTGAATATTTATATAAGTTAACTAATAGTTATAATGCTTTTTATTCTAATATTAATGTAAATAATGAAGTTGATTTAGAAAAAAAAGAAAGTTATATAACTTTAACAAATTTAGTTTATGAAACTAACATGTATTTACTAAAAATATTAGCAATAAGTGTACCAGATGAGATATAGGTTCTAAATATTTTAGTGGGAGATGACTAAGTAATTAGTTATCTTTTTTTGTTAAAATTTTTATAAGAAATGAAGTGTTTCATGATAGAGTTATAATAATAGATAAGAGATATCATGTGATTCTAGATTAATTTTTAAAGATTTAGAGAAAATATTTTGCAATAAATAAAATACATAGTCCTAAAATATTAGAATATTTAATTAAAAAAATAGACTATTCATAAGAATAATCTATAATAACATTTTATATCTATTAACTAATCCATTTATTTTAACAAAATTTTCATTAGAAAAATTATTTTTATATTTGCTAAGTGTAAATGAATTTGGGTTATTTAATACCTCTTTATATCTAGTTTTAATAAAGTTAAATATAAAATCTAATTCATTACCATTTAATCTAATATTATTTTTTAATGCGAATGAATTAATATCTTCTTTAGATAAATTATTAATATAAGGTTCTACTAAGTTTAACATATAATCACCATTATATATTATGTATTAAATGAAATAAAATTACAAAAACTTGATTTCTTTAAAATATAGTGTATAATGAACTATATTGAGGTGGATATATGGAAAAATATATTGGAGATATTTATATTATAACAAATATAAATAAAGATAAATTAAATTATTCAAAAAGATATAATTTAATAACTGAAGATTATTTAGAAGCTTGTAATTATGAACTTGCAAAAAGTGATGCGATGTTATATAAAATAGATGGAATTAGTTATATTGAAGTAGAAAATTTATCTAAAACAAATTTAAATAGTTTGGATAATAATAATGTTTTAAAATGTAAAGTTTATGATCCATATATAGGTCAATTATTTGTAAAAAATATTAGGAAAATTAAAGTACTTAAAAATATTATTAAATAAATTACATAATAAAAAAATAAATAATATAGAAGAGCAATATAAATTATTGCTTTTTATCTTATTTATTCTATGATGTAATCAATTAATCCATAATCTAATGCTTCTTTGCTAGTAAAAAAATTATCTCTTTCTGTATCTTTTTCTATTACTTTAATATCTTGATTGGTTAAACTAGATAACAATTTGTTCAGTAATTTTTTCTTTTTATTAATTCTTTTAGCCTGTATAACTATATCTGTTGCTTGTCCACTTGTATTTCCTATGGGTTGATGAATCATAACTTCTGAATTTTTTAAACTACATCTTTTACCTTTGCTACCACTTGCAAGAATAATAGAGGCCATACTAGCTGCTATACCAGTTACAATAGTTCTTACATCACTTTTTATAAAATTCATAGTGTCTACAATAGCTAAACCACTTGTGACACTTCCACCAGGACTATTTATATATATATCTATATCGTCTTTAGATAAAGAATCTAAATATAATAATTCACTTATAACCAAATTACTTAAATTATCATTTATTTCACCATTAATAAATATAATTCTATTTTCTAATAGTTTTGAATATATATCATAAATCTTTTCACCATTATTAGTTGTTTCTTGTATTGTTGGAATAAACATGTTTATCACCCTAATAATATTTTATATAAATAAAGAAAATTAATACTAAAAAAAATATGACAAAATATTTATATATATGATAGAATATAATTAGTATAGTAAAGAGGGATATGATGAAAGAAGAAAAAGCTGGTTTAAAATTTTTATTTATAATAGTAGTTAAAGAAATATTAAATTGCGAAGTAACATTTAATCATAGTTTAGATATTGGAATGAGGGGTAAATTTATTACAAATCATAAGGTTACTAATAATGATATAAATAATATTACTAATAAGATGTATGAATATATAAAGGATAATTATCCAATACTTAAACTTAATGTTAGTAGTAAAGATGCAATAAATTATTATAATAGATATAATGAAATAGAAAAATCTAAAACAATTAGTAATTTGATAAATGAAACTATAGTATTTAATGAATTATTAGGTAAATATAATTATTTTTATACTAATATAGTTAATAATACTAATGAAATTAAGAATTTTAAAATAGTTAATTTGAATAATAATGATTTTGTTCTGATAGATGATATTGATAGTAAAAGAGAATATATACATAAAAAAAATATATATAATGAATTTAATAAATATCATGAATGGATAAATAAACAGAATATTAATTATGTTTGTGATTTAAATAAAATAATTTCTAACGGTAAGATAGAAGATTTTATTAAAAAGAATGATATTATTGTAGATGATTCTATAATGAAAATTGCGCAAAATATTATAAGATTAAAAAAGAAGATTGTATTTTTAGGCGGACCTAGTAGTAGTGGCAAGACTACTAGTAGTAGGAAACTAGCTTTATATTTGAATTCTTTAGGTAAAAATACAGTTAAAATTAGTTTAGATGATTATTATAAAGAATTGGATGAAATGAAACCTAATAAAGATGGTAAGTATGATTTTGAATCTTTAAATGCATTAGATTTAGTATTATTTAGAAAACAAATGACAGATTTATTAAATGGTAAAGATGTTGTTTTACCTAAGTACACATTTGAGATTGCATCTAAAAGTTTTAATAATAATAGTATAAAACTAGGAAATAATGATATATTAATAGTAGAAGGTTTACATTGTTTAAATGATGTAGTTAGTAAAAATATTGAGAAACGTGTTAAGTATAAAATATATGTTAGTCCTTTTATGCCTATGACATTAGATAGACATAATTATATATCTACTACAGATAATAGATTAATTAGAAGAATAGTGAGAGATAATAGAACTAGGGGAATGAATGTAGAAAAAACATTGGCTACTTGGAAAGATGTTAGAGATGGAGAAGAAAAGTATATATTTCCATATACTGATGAAGCAGATATAGTTCTTAATACAAGTTACATATATGAATTAGGTGTACTTAAGGTGTATGTTGAGCCGTTATTATATACTGTTAAGATGGATAGTCCTTATTATGATATGGCTAGACGTCTATTAGATAGTTTAAAAATATTTTTTCCTATTAGTAGCGAGTATTTAGCGAGTGATAATGTTTTAAGAGAATTTATTGGGAAATCTGAATTTAATGAAGGGTAGGAGATAAGATGAAAAAGATAGCGATAAATGGATTTGGTAGAATTGGAAGACTTGCATTTAGATTGATTGCAGAAGAAAGTGATTATGAAGTTGTATTAATAAATGATTTAACAAGTGCGGAAGAGTTAGCATATTATTTGAAATATGATACTAATCATAGAAGTTTTGGTGTTGATGATATATCATTTGATAAAGATAGTATTATTTATAAAGGGAGAAAAATAAGAGTTTATAGTGAAAAGGATCCTAGTTTACTTCCTTTAAGGGAACTTGATGTCGATGTTGTTCTCGAATGTACTGGTTTATTTACTAAATTAGAGGACGCTTATAAACATATTGTTGCTGGTGCTAAGCATGTTATTATTTCTGCACCAGGTAAAGGAAATATGAAAACTATTGTATATGGTGTTAACAGTGATATATTAGATGGAACAGAAACTGTAATATCTGCTGCTAGTTGTACTACAAATTGTTTGGCACCTGTTGTTGATATTTTAAACAAGGAATATGGTATAGTTAAAGGATTTATGACAACTGTTCATGCTATGACGAATGATCAATCTACTCTTGACGTTCCGCATAAAAAGGGTATAACTTCAAGACGTGGGAGAGCAGCAAGTTTGAATATTATTCCTGCAAGTACTGGAGCTGCGAGTGCTATTGGCAAGGTTATACCAGAGTTGGATGGCAAATTAGATGGTGGTGCGTTTAGAGTACCAGTTGGTGATGGTTCTTTAGTTGATTTAACTTTAGAATTAAAAAAGAATACAACAATAGATGAAATTAATAAATTATTTAAATCAAAAGAAAGTGATTTTATAAAATTTACTATGGATCCTATAGTTTCAAGTGATATATTAGGGGCAAAATGTGGTTCTTTGGTGGATGGACTATCAACTAAGGTTCTTGAAAGTGATGGTAAACAATTAGTAAAAATTGTGTCTTGGTATGATAATGAAATGAGTTATACATCACAAATGATAAAAACAATGAAAGCATTACTTAATAAGTGATGCTTTAAAATAATAACTGCTAATTTATTTAGCAGTTAATTTTTTTTTGATTACAATTTCATAACTTGTTCTTCAGTTAAATTAGTTATATCAACTATATCCTTATTTGAAAAATTTTTCTTTTTAAGAATTTTTGCAATATCAAATTGTTTCTTTTCTTGACCTTGTTCAAACATTTCTCTCTTTTCATTTTCATGAAACTGTTCTTCATTGAATACAGGAAATATTTGCCCATTCTCATATACCATTTTAAACATTTCTATCATCCTTTCAATATTTTCATTATGTATTTCTTTACGTAGTTTAT
>CAKOOJ010000008.1 GCA_934098385.1 uncultured Bacilli bacterium | reverse complement strand
TATAAAGAAACAAATACAGATCAAAGTGTAGATATGAATAAAACATTTAGTGCAAAAGCAAATATAGTAGATCCAAACAATTTTAAACCGTATGGAACAAATACTTTGGCAACTGCTATAATAGATAGTGCAAAGACTGCAGCATCAACAACTGATGCAATAAGAACAATATATCAAGAAACACCAATAACAACACCTGGACAAGCAACAAGTTCATTTATATATTTAAAAGGAACAGACCCAACATCATTCACTTCAACATTGAGTAATGCTACAAATTATTATATTTCATATGCAGATGATTATACAGTAGATGAAACAACTGGTAAATTCACTTTAGTAAATCCAACAGTTGCAACTGCAAAATATACAACATCAATGGCAAGTAGTTTAGTAGGAAAATATGCAGTATGGAGTACAAGTACACCTACTACATCAAATACTCAAAATCAATATAGCATATATAAAATATCAACTAATGTTTCTGATATAACATCAACAATAAAATATGCATACATAAATGCAGATCAAAAATCTACAGAAAAAGAATTATGTGCAACTATAGACGATTATGGAATGTCCTATTATTATCGTGGTGGAGTAGAAGATAATTATGTGAATTTTGCAGGAATGTGTTGGAAGATTGTAAGAATTGAAGGCGATGGTTCTACAAAATTAATATTAGAAGATAGAAGTGCTGAATGTGATAATTCATCATATACTGGCAATTGGAGTGATGGAAATGCCATTGCATTTGGTTACGACTCGAATTACAAAGCAGACTTTTTAAATTATTCTGGAGGACTAAGAGACTCATTAAAGAGTTACCAAACTACACTAGAAACAAAAATCGGAACTGGCAAATCTTTAAGTGATTATTTAAAAATAGATGATTGGTGTTATGATTATAATGTTGCTTCAACTGATAGTAGTGGAAATCAGTATTATGGTGCGGGTAAAAGAATATATACAGATAAATGTCCATCATTAAATTGTACAGGAACAAAATTAAATAAATATAGAGATAATACAGATATGTATGTAGGAACATTAACAGCAGATGAAATGTCATTTGCGGGTGCGACTGGTTCAACTAATTATACTCATTATCTAATGAATAATTATGCAAAAAGTAAAAGTTTATATTGGTGGGGGCTTTCTCCTAGCAACTATAACGCTGAGCTTGGTAGCGATTTCGCGTTTAACCTTTACGATGGTGGTGTGCTTTTTGTCAACTATGTGAACGGCAGCAACTACCGCTTATACTCTCGTCCCGCAGTGACACTCTTATCAAATATTCGAATTTCAAGCGGAGATGGCACACAACAAAATCCATACATTGTAAAATAAAACAAGAGGCTTATCTTGAACGACCTCTTGTTTTTTCTTCTTCTTCATATTCGTTACTCATCATGTAAGTAGAATACATATTCATATATTGTTCATATAAATCATTATTCATTTGCTTATTATTTTGATTATTTAACTGATTATTGTTTTGATTATTTAATTGATTGTTATTTTGTATAGAATTTTGTTGTTGTTTAGTTTCTTCTTTCTTCTTTTTTTCTTCTTCTTTTTTCTTTTTATTTTCTAAATCTATTTTTTCTATTTCTGCTATTTTCTTATCATTTTCTAATATAGTAGTATCTATTTGACTGTTTAATAAATTAGATTTTTCTTCTTCTCTAACTAATTTATTTTCAATACTTTCTATTTCTAAATAATAATTATAAAACTCATTACTATCTAAATAATCATTAAATTCATTATTAAATTCTTCTTTAAATAATCTAACTTCATTTAATGTAGATAATATATCTTTTTTAGTAGATATTAACTTAGATTTTTCTTGTAATAAACTTACTTTATAATCATTGCTTGGTACTATATTTGTAGTACTTACGACTTTTATTTGACTTCTTAATTTATTATATACTTCTTCTATATTGTTATTATTTGTTTGTTTAGCATAATTAATAGCAATTTTTTTTAGTTCACCATTATTTTTTATTTCCATGTTACCTAAATAATATTTATTTTCTACAACTTCTTTAGGTGTTATATTTTTTACTTTATTTGAATAGTTAGATATTGACATTTGTAGAGTTAATAATTTATCTCTAAATTTAAATAATTTATTATTAAAATCTGTCATATCTTTATTATTTTCTTCTTTTTTATTATCTAATTCATTATTTGTATTTTTTTTATTATTTATATTAGTTAATAATATATTAGTTTCTTTATTTATTTCATTTACTGTATTAGTGTAATCTAATTTGTCTTTAAATTCTGGATATAATTCTTTTAAATATTTAGTATTATTACTTTCTTTCTTTAAAGTATCTATATAATCTTTTAAATATTTTGGTTGTTTTTTAGATAAGCCAAAAGCTATATTAATAATATTTCCATCTTTAATCATATTAATTCTTTCGATAATATTATTTATTTCTTTACTATTCTTATTAGCTCTTTCATAAAGTTTATTGATATCATTAATATCTTTAGTATTTTCTAATTCTTGATTTATTCTGTGTATTTCCATATTTAAATCATGTAATGATTCATAATCTTTTTTTATTTTTTTATTAATTGTTGTAATAAATTCCTTTTTACCATCATTTAAATATTTTTCTTGTTCTTTTTTTTCTAAATCCTTTGAACTAATTTTTTTCTTATCTTCATTTTTTTCTTTAGTTTGTTCTTTATTTTTATCTTTTTTCTTATCTTCTGTAACTTTTACATCTTTTTTACTATCTTTTTGTCTTTCTTCTAATTCTTTATTTTTATCTTTTTGATTTTTAATATTTTTATCTTCTTCATTTGATACTTTACCTGTATTTTTTTTAACATTGTTCTTTGTATCTTTTATTTGATTATTTTTAATATCTTTGTCATTTTTGATATCTTTATTGTTATTTTCTTGTTTATCTTTAATATTTTCTTTATCTTTAGCGTCAGTTCCAACTTTGGTATTTTTAACATTCTTATTATTTATTTTTTTCTCATTGTTTAACTTTTCTTGTTCTTTTGTTATATTGTCTTTAATATTTTTTTTCTCTGTTTTTTTCTTCTCTTCTTGTTCTTGTTTTATTTTCTCTATTTGTTTTTTCTTTATATTTTCTAATTTATTTTTTTCTATTTGTTCTTTCTTTTTCTTTTCTTCTTCTAATTTTTTCTTTTCATCATCTTTCTTCTTTTCTTCTAAAACTTTCTTTTGTTGTGCCTTCTTTTTTTCTTCTTCTTTTTTCTTTTTTTCTTCTTCTAATTTTTTTTGTTTAATATCATTCATTAATTTTTCTTGTTGTTTCTTTTTTAATTCTTCTAAATTCTTATTATTATCTTTAATTCCAACAATTCTAGGTTTCTTTAAATTATTATTATTAGATTTAACTTCTTCCTTAGTATCTTTTGTTTTAATAGCGATAGGCTTCTTATTTACTACTTTTTTTCTTTTATTATTAAGTAAAAGTTCTTCTTTTTTTCTCTTTTTATATAATTCGTTTTCTTCTTGTTTTTTCTTTTCTTCTAATTCTTTTTTTCTTTTTTTTGCTAATGCAATATAATATAATTTTAAATATTTAAAATAATCATTAACATCTTTTTTATTTGTATTCATAATAACACCTAATTTCTAGATTTATTGTACCAAAAGTTGATTTTTTAGTCAAAAAATATTTATTTATTTTAAATTTTAAAATATAATTGAAATAGGAAGTGATTTTGTGAAAGTATCAGATATTATAAAATGTACTAATGGTACATTACTAAGTGGAGATATGGAATATTTTGTAGATGGATTTTCTATAGATTCTAGAACAATTAATAATTGTGATATTTTTATTGCTATAAAAGGTGATAAATTTGATGGAAATAAATTTGTTAATGATATATTAAATAGTGATAGTGTAGGGGTTATATTTGATGGAAATCTTAATATTAATTTAAATAAATATAATAATAAAATAATTATAAAAGTAAATAATTCTTTAAAAGCTTTACAAAGTATGGCTAAATATAAAAGATCGCTTTATGATATACCCGTAGTTGCAATTACTGGAAGTGTTGGTAAAACTAGTACTAAGGATATTGTTGCAAGTGTAATGAGCCTTAAGTATAATGTTTTAAAAACAGAAGGCAATCATAATAATCATATTGGTTTACCATTAACTCTTTTAAAACTTAAAAATCATAATGCTATGTGTATAGAAATGGGTATGAACCATTTTGGTGAAATTAGTTTATTAACAGATATATTAAAACCAACTATAGCAGTAATAACTAATATAGGAACTGCTCATATAGGTAATTTAGGTAGTAGGGAAAATATATTAAAAGCAAAAATGGAAATATTAGAAGGTTTAGAAGATAAAGGGGTAGTAATAATAAATAATGATGATGATTTATTAAATAAATGGAATATAAATAATAATAAATACAATGTAATTACATATGGTATAAATAATAATAGTGATTATATGGGAACTTTTATAGAAGAAAATATAAATTCTAGTAGTTTTAAATTAAATAATACAAAAGATATATATGTTCCAGTTGCAGGAAGACATTTTATATATAATAGTTTATGTGCAATATCTGTTGGTAAAGTATTAAATATAGATATAGAAGATATAGTAACTGGTATAAAGAATTTTCATTTATCTAAAAGCAGAATGGAAAATATAGATTTAAATGATGGTATAAGAATAATATCTGATTGTTATAATGCAAATTATGATTCTATGAAGGCATCATTGGAAATATTAGGAAAATATAAAACAAGAAAAATAGCGGTTTTAGGAGATATGTTAGAATTAGGAGAATATAGTAGAAGTTTACATTCTAAAATTGGTTATTTAGTTGATAAAAATAATATTGATATATTAATTTGTGTTGGTAACTTAAGCAAAAATATTTATGATAACACTACAATAAATGATAAATATCTATGCAATGATAATAATGAAGCAGAAAATATATTAGATAGTATTATAAAACAAGATGATGTAATATTATTTAAAGCTTCTAATAGTATGAAATTTATAGATATTGTAAACTATTTTGTAAATAAATATAAAAAGTATTAAAAAAATATTTATTTTATAAAAAATTATGATATACTTAATATGTACAACGAGGAAGAAAATATATACACTTAACTTTACTACGCATGTAAAAAAAATAATTGTCTTTTCTTGACATAAAATTAATATATAAATTTATTGCCTTGTTGTACTTTTTATTTTGGCTAAATAATAGAATATAGATAGAGAGGATATTTATATGATGTTAATAAAATATATAATATTAGGTATAATACAGGGGATAACAGAACCTTTACCTATTAGTAGTAGTGGACATATTTTTATATTTAAACAATTATTTAAAACAAATATGTTTAATGATTTAAACTTTGAAATATTTGTGAATTTTGCTTCATTTCTTGCAATATTAATAATATTTTGGAAAGATGTTGTATCATTAATTAATGGTTTCTTTAAGTATATATTTGATAAAGAAAATAGAAATAAATACAAAAATGAATTTAAATATTGTATGCTTATTGTAATTGGTTCTATACCTGTAGGAATTCTTGGTGTATTATTTAAAGATGAAATAGAAACAACATTATCTAAAACTTGGATAGTTGGTATAATGTTTATTGTTACAGCGTTTGCACTATTACTTGTAAAAAATATAAAGGGAAATAAAACAGATTATGATATTACATATAAAGATGCAATAATAATTGGTTTAATACAAGGTGCTGCATTATTTCCAGGATTATCTCGTAGTGGAATGGTTTTAGTTGGATGTTTACTTTGTAGATTAAATAGAGAAGCCTCTTTAAAATATACATTCATGTTATATTTTCCTGTAAGTATAGCTACTATGTTATTAGGCGTTAAAGATGTAATTAGTAGTGGGATATCAAATGCATTAATTATATATTATTTAGTTGGGATGATATTTTCGTTTATATTTACTTACTTATTTTATAAAGTTCTTAGTAATATGGTTAAAAATGGTAAACTTTGGAAGTTTTCAATATATTTATTTATTATTGGAATATTCGTTTTAATATATTTTATCTGAAAAAAAAGGCAATTCATATCAAAGTTGATTGCCTTTTTTAATCCAATTTTTTTTCTCTACAATTCTAGTGACTAACATACTACTTGCGGTGTCACCAACAACATTTAATACTGTTGCAGGAGCGTCAATTATAGTTGCTATAATTGTTAATATTGGTAAAGATGAAATAGGAAAACCCATCAAACTTATTATTAACATTTCAGATATAGTACCACCACCAATAGGTACTGCTGTTATTAATATAGTGGCTATAAGAGATGTCCATAATATCTTAAATATACTTACATCCATATTAAATAAATTTACTAAAAACATTATTTTAAATACACTACCTATTATAGAACCATCTTTATGAAATGAAGTTCCCAAAGGAATAGTTGTATCGGCAATGTCACTTGGTACTCCTGCTAACTTAGCACACTTAGTATTTATTGGTATACAAGCAGCAGACGAACATGTTGCAAGTGCTGTTAGAGTACTTGGAATAATATTTTTCCAATAATTAATAAATCCAATTTTACCACCAGCAATATAAGCATATAGAGAATAAACTATAAAATATACTACTAAACAAGATATTGTATATATGATGAATGTTTTCAAATATCCTAAGGCAATACTAGTACCAAATTCTCCAACAAAAGAAGCAAAATAACAACATAAACCTATCGGAGCATAGTACATAATTATATTAATTAATTTTTGTAATACTTCATTAAAACTATTTAATACTTCTAATGCCTTTTTACCTTTTTCTTTTGATAAATTAATTGATAAACCTATTAAAATACTGAATATTATTAGTGCTATAATATTATCTTTTGATATTAATTTAACAAAATCATCTGTACTAATAGCATTAACTGTTCTGTCTAATATATTTAACTCTTCTTTATTTTCTTTAATAGAATAATCTAATATTTCTTTTATTTTAATACTATCTTTACTATTTACTAAATTAATTCTAGTACTTAGTATTCCAATAAATACACTAATAAGAGATGTTATAATAAATACTAATATTATACTTCTTAATATTTTACCTAGTCTTTTAGGTTCTTTCATATTTCCAATAGATGTAGTTATTGTTAAAAATATAAGTGGTACTATAATAGTTAGTAACAGATTTATGAATAAATTACCAAATGGACTTAATACTAATGCTTTATCTTTAAATATTAATCCAATTATACCTCCTAAAATAATACTTGCAAGTAATATAATACTAAATTTATAATTTTTTAAAATTTTTTTCATAAGACTCCTTTCAATCTAATTATATTTTATTTACTAAAAAATAGTAATGCTTGTGCATCCACATAAATCCACGTTATAATATAGATGGTGGTAATTATGTCTAAAAAATTTATTAAAATGAACGATAATAAGAATAATTTATCATTAGGTAATTTAGTTAATATTATAAAAAAATATTCTAAAGTTAAAGAAAGTAGTATACAACATGAAGTGTTTTGTTCTTTATTTGATATTAAGAATATAAATAATACTACTGTTAATAATTATTTGATAGGCTATAGAGCGATTGGATTAGATTATAAGAAAATGTATATTGATTTAAAAGAAAAATATAGTAAAGATAATAAGGTGTTTTTTAGAATATTATGTAATGTTATTTCAATATTAGATGAGGTAATATACAATTTAAATGATATTAATTTAAATATTATTAATAATAATGTTAGATTAAATAATGTTTGTAAAGACTTACTTAAATTATGTAAAGCTGATAATAGTATTAATAAGAATAGGGAAAAAGAAATTAATTTATTTTATAGTGATAATAATTTATACGAATGTTTTATAAATATTTTATTATTTGTTGTGTTAGAAAAGAAACAACCTATATATATTGAAGATATTAATAAATATATTATTAAAAAAGAATTAGATAGTTATTTAAATATAAATTTATATGAGGGAACTAGTTATATTACTTCTTTAATAGAACTTGGTAAAAAAGATAATATGTATGCTAATGCAGAATTAGGTTCTTTAGAGTATAGTGGTTTTATTAATGGTAATGTCGATTATGAAAAATGTTATAATTATTATTTATTATCTGCTAAAAAAAATCATCCAAAAGCTTGCTTTATGGTTGCTAATCTTATTTTAAAAAATTTAGTTTTAGAAAAAAGTATTGATGTTGCATGGCATTATTTATGTATTGGTGTAGAAGAAGGCAATAAGGCTGCGATTAATAAAATGGGATTATGTTATTTAAATGGTAACAATCCAAATAAAATAATCGATATAAATAAAGCATTAGAATGTTTTAAAAATGCTAGTGACATGGGATATAGTTATTCTTTTAATAATTTGGGTTTATACTTTGAATCTTTAAATGATATGAATAAAGCACTTTATTATTATAAATTAAGTTGTGATTTAAATAATAGTTGGGCTCTTAATAAAGTTGGAGAAATATATAGATTAAATAGTGATTTAAAAACTGCTTATTTTTACTATATTAAATCTATAGAATGTCCAATAACTGAAAGATATTATTATGCATATTATAATCTTGCTAATTATTATTATCTTTGTGGAAATAAAGAATTAGGTATAAAAAAAGATTTAAATAAATATAGTGAATATATATCAATCTTTAATAAGTTAAAAAATGTGTAGTAAAAGTTTTAAAATTTATATAATGAGTAAAAAAGATGTATACTTTTAATTGTTAATTTATATTAAATAAAAAAAGGTACTATTAATTTAGTATTTTTTGTTTTATAATTATTATGGTGGAAATATGAAAAATATTTATAATTATAAATTAGAAGATTTAGAAAACTATTTTTTATCTATAGGAGAAAAAAAATATAAGGCTAAACAGATATATGATTGGTTATATGTAAAAAGAATTAATAAATTTGATGACATGACTAATATAAAAAAAGAATTAATAAATAAATTAAATAATGAGTTTAGTATTGATTTTATAGAAATAGTTAAAGTACAAAGAAGTGAAACTACTAATAAATATTTATTTAAATTATTAGATGGAAATTATATAGAGGCTGTAGTAATGAAACATGATTATGGTGATAGTATTTGTGTTTCTAGTCAAGTTGGCTGTAATATGGGATGTAAGTTTTGTGAAAGTGGTAGACTTAAAAAAGTGCGTAATTTAGAAACTTATGAAATAGTTGAACAAATATTATTAGTTGAAAATGATATTAATAAAAGAATTGATTCTGTAGTTGTAATGGGTATTGGAGAGCCTTTCGATAATTTTGATAATATTATGAATTTTATTTATATTATTAATAATCCATTTGGAATTAATATTGGTGCTAGACATATTACAATATCTACTAGTGGTATAATTGATAAAATAAAAGAATTTAGTGAATGTCCTTTACAAGTTAATTTAGCTGTTAGTTTACATGCTCCGAATAATGAAATAAGAAATAGTATCATGCCTATAAATAATGCTTATAATATAAATGACTTAATTCTATCAATAAAAGAATATATAAAAAAAACTAATAGACGAGTTACTATAGAATATGTTATGCTTAATAATGTAAATGATAGTATATCTTGTGCTAATGAACTTGCTAGTTTACTTCATGGTATGAATGTTTATGTTAATTTAATACCATATAATGAAACTAGTCATATAGAATTTAAAAAATCTAGTAAAGGTGCAATTTTAGCATTTTACGATGCGTTAAAAAAACGCGGTATAAATGTAACTATAAGACGAGAGTTTGGCGCTGGTATTGATGCAGCGTGTGGGCAACTTCGTTCAAAGGTTGGTGAAGACTAATGAAATCATTTTATTTAACAGATGCTGGCAGAGTTAGAAGTCATAATGAAGATTCTGTAACTATAGTAAAAAATTTAAGTGGAGAACATTTAATGATTGTTGCAGATGGAATGGGTGGACATAGAGCAGGGGAAATAGCTAGTTCTATGGTAGTTACCCATTTGGGTAGTCATTTTTCTAAATTGTCTACCATTGGTACAAAGTTTGATGCCGTAAGTTGGCTTAACGAAAATATTAATACTATTAATACTAACATTTTAAAATATACAGAAGAAAATCCTGAATCTACAGGAATGGGTACAACTGTAGTATTAGCACTATTAACAAAGGATTTTCTATTGTTTGGTAATATAGGTGATTCAAGCGGATTTGTATTTAAAAATAAAAAATTACATAAAATTACAAAAGATCATACATTAGTGAATTTGCTAGTTGAAACTGGAGAAATTGCTCCAGAAGAAGCCTTAAATCATCCTAAAAAAAATGTGTTAATGAAAGCACTTGGTACTGAAACTAAACAAGTACTTGATACATTTGATGTAGATACCGATGTAGATGCTATAATGTTATGTAGTGATGGTCTTACTAATATGTTAACTATTGAACAAATAGAAAAAGTACTTAATGATAATGAACTTATAATAGAAGAAAAATTAATAAAAATTATAAAGAAGTGTAATGCTAGAGGTGGTACTGATAATATTTCAATAGCATATCTAGTAAAGGATGGTGAGTAGTTTATGATTATGAAGGGGCAAAAGATTAATGATCGTTATCAGATTATAAAAACTATTGGTGAAGGTGGTATGGCAAATGTTTATCTAGCATATGATACTATTTTAGATAGAAACGTTGCAGTTAAAGTATTAAGAGGAGATTTAGCGACAGACGAAAAATTTGTTAGACGTTTTCAAAGAGAGGCTTTAAGTGCTAGTAGTCTTAGTCATCCCAACATTGTAGAAGTATATGACGTAGGTGAAGATAATGGATTGTACTATATAGTTATGGAGTACATTGAAGGAAAACACTTAAAACAATTACTAAAAAAACGTGGAAGTTTAACTGTAAGAGAAGTTGTAGATATTATGATGCAAATTACTGATGGTATGTCTGCAGCACATGACTCTTACATAATACATAGAGATATTAAACCACAAAATATTATGATACTTGAAAATGGCTTAATTAAAATAACTGATTTTGGTATTGCTATGGCTTTAAATGCAACACAGCTTACTCAAACTAATTCAGTTATGGGAAGCGTACATTATTTACCACCAGAACAAGCTTGTGGCAAAACTGCTACAATACAAAGTGATGTATATTCTATGGGAATATTAATGTATGAACTTTTAACTGGAAGTGTACCGTTTAAAGGAGATAATGCGGTTGAAATTGCTTTAAAACACATAAAAGAAAGTATACCTTATGTAACAGACATAAATGATTCTATTCCAACTAGTGTTGCTAACATAGTTAAGCGAGCAACTGCTAAAAATTTAAAAAATAGATATCAAGATGCTAGGGAAATGCATGAAGATTTAAAAACTTGCCTTGACGAATCAAGATTAGATGAAGAAGTATACGAATTTCCTTATCCAGAAGTTGAGGAAGATAAAAGTAAGAAAAAAGCAGTTACTGAACTTGAAAATACAAAACAAGAAGAACAACCCCAAGAAATTAAAGTAGAACAAATTGTAGAACCAGATGAGAAGAAAAAAGAGAATAAACTTCTTATGATTTTGGCTATTGTTTTTACTGGTTTAATTGTAATTGTAACAGCAATAGTATTTTTGTTGCCGAAACTTACTGAAGCAAAAGATGTTAAAATACCAGATGTTAGTAATTTAACACTTGAAGAAGCAGAAACAACGCTTCGTGACAAAGGATTTAAAATTGCAAGTGAAACAAAAGACGCTACTAGTGACACTGTAGAAGTTGGAAGTGTTGTAAAAACTAGCCCTGCTGGAGGTAGAACTGTTAAAGAAGGTTCAATGATAACACTATATATATCTGTTGGTGAAGGTGGATATACATTAGAAGATTTTAAAGGTAAAAATTACCTAGAAGTAAAAGGATATTTAGAAAATACATATAAATTATATGTTGAAGTTATAGAAGATGAGGTAGATGACCCTGATAAAGCTGGTACTGGTGAGATACTTAAAACAGAACCAGAAGCCGGTGCAGTTTTAAAAGAGGGAGATACTATAAAAATACATATTCCAGATTCAAGCGTTGTTTATCCAGATTTTACAAGTGGTGAATATAGTTTAAAAGATATTGAGAATTTTGCTAATAAGTATGGAATTAATTTATCAGTAGAATATACAGAGACTAATGAATATGAAGTAGGTAAAATATATAAACAAAGTAGAGATGCTGGTTCTGTAGTTACTAAAAATGCAGAATTAAAAATATATATTGCAAGTGAAATAACAAATCAAGAAGATATAACAGATTAGAGGGTTTATGGAAGGAAAAATAGTAAAAATAATTAGTAATTTATATACAGTAGAATCTAATAATAATTTATATAATTGTAGAGCAAGGGGTAAGATAAAATATAATAAACTTACTCCTTTAGTTGGTGATAAAGTCTTGTTTGACAATAAAGAGAAGTATATTTTGGAAATTTTACCTAGAAAAAATAGTTTAGATAGACCTAGTATTTCTAATATTGATAGTGCTCTAATTATAACTAGTGTAAAAAAACCAGATTTATCACTAAATTTATTAGATAAACAAATAACATTATGTGTGATAAATAATATAGAACCAATAATAGTTTTTACTAAATTAGATTTACTCAATAAAAAAGACTTAAAATATATTAAATCTATTATGAAATATTATTCCAATATAGGCATAAAGGTATGTACAAATAATAATTTATTTAAACTAAAAAAATATATAAAAAATAAAACTTTAGTATTAACTGGACAAACAGGTGCTGGAAAAAGTACTTTAATGAATAAACTAGATAAAAAATTAAATCTTGCTACCAATGAAATAAGTGAAGCGCTTGGTAGGGGTAAACATACAACGAGACACGTAGAATTATTTAAATATAAAACATCTTTTATAGCAGATACACCCGGATTTAGTTCACTTGATTTAAATAATGTAAATTTAGAAGATATAAAAAATTCATTTATTGAATTTAAGAATGTAAATTGTCCATACAAAGATTGTACACATACTAATGAAAATGAATGTACAATAAAAGAATTAGTTAATAATAATAAAATATTAAAAAGTAGATATGAAAATTATTTAAGGATGGTGGATACTTATGGAAATAGCCGTATCATTTCTAAAAAGTAAATTTAATTTAAAGGATACTATAAATAAAATAAATGATACTAATGCTGATTATATACATGTAGATGTTATGGATGGAGATTTTGTTCCAAATAAAACTAGCAATTATTACGAGATTAAAGATATATTACAACACAGTAATAAATTATTAGATATACATTTGATGGTATCTAATCCGACAAAATATATTTTAGAATATAAAAATTTAAAACCAAAATATATAACTATACATAGTGAAATAAATAAGAATATAGATGATTTAATTGATTTAATTAAAAGTTTTAATATAGAAGTTGGAATAAGTATTAATCCGAAAACAAGTGTAGAAGATATAATGAAATATTTAGATAAAGTGGATAATGTACTTGTAATGAGTGTAGAACCAGGTATTGGTGGACAAAGATTTATGGACAGTATACTTTATAAAATAGATATACTAAATAAGATAAGAAAAGAAAAAAAATTAAATTATAAAATAAGTATAGATGGTGGAATAAATAACGAATCTATAAAAAAAGTTATTAAAGCAGATTTTGTTATAAGTGGATCATATATTTGTATGAGTGATAATTATCAAGATAAAATAGATAGTTTAAGGAGTCATTATGAAAAATAGTATATCAAGTCAATATAGACCTTTAAGTGCGTGGGCATATTTTGGATATGGAATACTTTTTAATATACCAGTAATAGGTTTTATATTGCTAATTGTATTTTCTTTAGATAATAGTAATATAAATAGAAGAAATTATGCTAGGAGCTATTGGTGTTTATATATAATACTAATTGTATTATTAATATTACTTATGATAATAGGAATAAATGTTAGTGATATAATCGACAGTAGCGTAACTACAGTTTAAAAAAATAAGGCTATTCAAAGTCTTATTTTAATTTGGCATAAACTTTATCTATATCAATTAAATCTTGCTTTTCTTTATATGCTGGAATTATATGTAAATGATAATGTTTAACAAACTGATACATACCATAGTTTACACATAAACGTACTCCATCAGCATTTAATTTTTCATATACTAGATCTTTCATCTTTTTAGCAACTAAATTTATATGACACAGTATTTCATCATCAAGCTCAGTAAAATCAGTATAATGTTTTTTAGGAACAATAAGCATATGTCCATTTTGATGTGGATCAGTATCTAAAAATACTAATGTATAGTCATCTTCATAAACCTTTCTTGTTGGAATATCTCCATTAATTATTTTACAAAATATACAATCTTTCATAATTCACCTATATCTTTCTAATTAATATTTTACTTTCATTAAATTTACAATCACTTTTACAATCAAAATCAGGAAATGTACATCTAGCTCCACGAGAATATTTTATAATATCGTCTTTCAAAGGATTATTAGCATTTTCTAATTCATTTTTGTATTTTTCTAATATTTCTTTTGTTTTTAACATAATTTCTAATTGTGCACACGTACAAAGCCTTTCTTTACATTTTAGAATAAAATCTTCATATTTACCACATTCATTAATTAATATTAATCTTCCTTGAGAAATAATATTTTTATCACTAATTTTATTTATATCATTTAACCATTCATCTAATAAAGTTTTGTTTTCTAGTAGTATAGGTGGTATAAAGAAATTCTTATCTTTAGTTATTTCCATTTGATAATCAATTGTTCTATGTCTATGTGCTTGTGCTAAATATGCAAAACTTGCCTTGTAAGTAGTATTATAAACATTTCCAAAATATTCTTCACTTTTTTCTAAATTTTCACCAAATAATGATAATTTTCTATGTTTATCATTTGTCATTAATCTATATTCAAGTATATTTAATCTATCTAATTTCTCTACAAAATTTTTCATATAATTACATAAACTTATTTCAAATTCAGTTTTATTGTTATATTTAATAAAATTTAACATCCAAGATGCAATATAATTAATTTGTCTTAATGAAGTAGTGTAAATCATTTCAGTGGGCATAAATACGGTAACTAAATATCTAGCATTTTCTTGTGCTAATTTTTTTATTTTATTATCTGGGAATATGTCTTTGTATTGTTTTTTTATTTCTTTTTCAAATATAGTACACCATTTATTATACAAATATTCTTCATCTTCTGTTATAACGCTATTATCGTTTCTTATAATTTTTGTGTATCTGGCTGATTTTTCGCTTGTAGTATATTCTTTTTCATTATTCAAAACCATTGCAAGTATTTTAGGAATATTATGGATATTTAAATTTAAAAATATATGATCATATACACTATGATGTCCATTATTCAAAGTCATATCTATTCTTCTCTTAGTTTTTTCCTCTTGTTCATCTTTTAAGTGATTAAAACCTTCTTTATCATAGCAAATACCAGCTATCTTACCACATAGATTTAATGCACTTTTTTTATTAAATGTTCCATTACTATTTAAAAATTGGTTTGGTAATAATTCTATTTCTATGTTTCCTTTCATATATAAAACCTCCTAATTTAATTTCATAAAATATTCTAACATAATTATTTTAAAATATAAACAAAAAATTTTATATTTAGTCTAATAAAATAACAAATTATAAAATTTTGTATTTACATTTGTTTTACTATAAAAATGTAGTATCTGTAAGATTTTATATACAGATATTTTTTATTTGTAAGTTTTAGAAAAAAAGTTTAAAAAAATACAATAAAAAAAAAGGAAATCCAAATTTTTTCACTATATATATAAGTGAAGGGTATATTATTCATACACTTCTAGAAGGGAGGTAAATTTTGTGAAAAAATTTAGAAAGTTCGAAGATATTATTAATAATAAAAATCTATTATTTGATATTAAAAATGATTTAATATTTAGAAATGTATTTTTAAATAAATGTTCATTAAATTATGTTTGTAAATTATTACATTATTTATTAGGATATGATTTAAATGATTTAAAAAATAATTTAAAAATAGTTAATAATGAACATCCTAGTAATAGTGTATTTAATAATATAAATAGAAGTGATGTTATTTATGAATATAAAGATATTTATATAATATTTGAAATGAATAGCAATAATATGAAACATCATATTAATAAGAATTATTATTATTTATTTAAACAACATAGTAGTAGACTAAATAATAAGAATAATTATAATAAGAAAACAATATTAATAAATATTGATGATTATGATGTAAATAAAAGAAATGAAATAGTATATACATCTAAAATACTTGATACAAAATATTATGCAAATATATATAATTTAATAAATATTATACATATTAATATTGACTCGTTAAGAAATAAAATGTATAATAATATTGAATTAAATGATTTGGAAAGATTATTAATAATATTCATTGAACAGGATAGGCGTAATCTTGTAAATAAAAATGTAGAAAGAGAAGTGATTGATATTATGGATTACATAGCCAGAATGGATTTTAGAGAAGGAGACCCGGTTACTTATAATCGTGAAGAAGAACTTAAGATATTAGAAGAAATGGCTTTAGAAGATGCGAGAAAAGCAAAAGAAGACGTAAGAAAAGCAAAAGAAGATGTAAGAAAGGCTAAAGAAGATGTAAGAAGGGCTACTGAAGAAAAACAACAAGTTGCAAATGAAAAACAACAACTTGAAGAAGAAAAGATAGAATTTGCAAAAGCATTAAAAGCAGAAGGATATCCAATGAATAAAATTCTTAAACTTACTAAGTTATCAAAAAACAAAATTATGATGCTATAAAGAATAAATTTGAATAAATTATAATAATAATATTTATTCTTTTTTTTTAATATGATAAAATATTTATAATAAAGGTGATTATATGAATAATGTTATACAAGGTAAAAAATTTAGAATTACAATATTAAGTGAAATATTAGTAAGACTAGAATATAGTGAAAATGGAATATTCTTAGATGAACCTACAGAATTTGCTAGAAATAGAAATTTTAATTTACCAAAATTTAACGTACAACAAGATGAAAAATATCTAGTCATAGAAACTAACTACTATAAATTAGAATATATAAAAGAAAAAAGTTTTGTTGGTACTAAATTTGTTCCAGAACAAAATTTAAAAGTTTTATTAAAAAATACAGATAAATATTGGTATTATAATCATGTAGAGGCAAGAAACTTTAAAACTATAGGAATTTGTTTAGATAATGTTAACAACATAGATTTAACTAATAAAGGACTATATTCAACAGATGGTTTTGTAAGTATTGATGATTCTAAATCATTAATATTAAAAGATGATACTTTTTATGAAAGAGCCAATAAAGAAATAGATATTTATTTATTCATGTATAAAAGAGATTTTGGATTAGTACTTAGGGATTACTTTATTCTTACTAATAAACCTTATATGATACCTCGATATATGTTAGGTAATATATGGAATAAAGATACATATTATACTGATCAAAATATAATAGATTTAATAGATAAATTTAATAAAAATAACATTCCTATAAGTCTAATAATGCTAGGGAACAATTGGCATAGTAAAAATAGTAGTATATATGGTTTAGATTGGAATAAAGATTTATTTATTGATTATGATAAATTTATTAATTATTTAAAAAATAAAGATATACATTTAGGTGTTACTATTAATCCAACCATATTAAGTGATAAAGAAATAAATATAGATAAATTTATTAAAGAAAATAACTTAGTAACAAAAGATAATAAAGTACCTTTTAATGTATATGATAAAAAAATAATAGAAAGTTATTTTAATATATTTATAGATCCATTAATAAATAGTGGTATATCAAGTTTTTTAATAGACTATACCAATATAAAAGATTTAAATACACTTAGAATATTAAATTATTACCATAGTAAATATTTTAAAAACAAAAACTTAAGAAATAATGTATTTAGTAGAAATGGATTAATAAATAGTCATAATACTAATATTATTTATTCTGGTAGAACTATAGTAAATTGGAATATATTAAATAAATTACCGGAATACAATTCAAGTGCTAGCAATATGGGAATAAGTTTTATATCTGATGATATTGGAGGATATAGTGGTGGTATAGAAGATGGAGAATTATATAGAAGGTATATAGAATTTGGTACATTTAGTCCAATATTAAGATTATCTAGTGCTAGTAGCCATTATTATAAAAGAGAGCCATGGAAATGGGATATAGATACATTAACAATAGTGACGTATTACCTAAGATTAAGATATATGTTAATACCATATCTTTATACTGAAAGTATAAATTATATTAATACAGGAATTCCAATATTAAGACCTGTATATTATAATTATCCTGAAGTATATGATGAAATAGAATACAGAAACGAATATTATTTGGGTAATAATCTATTTGTTTGTCCTATTACAAAACCAAAAGATATAATAATGAATAGAACAATACATAAAATGTTTTTACCAAATGGTATATGGTATGACATTAAAACAGGAATAAAATATATAGGTAACAAAAGATATATATCATTTTATAAAGATGAAGATTATCCAGTATTTGCTACACAAGGCAGTATAATACCTTTAGGAATGCTAGATGAAAATAATATAAATAGTACTAAAAATCCAAAAGGATTTAATATACATATATTTCCTGGTAAAAGTAATAGCTACACAATATATGAAGATGATGGAATAACATTAAATAAAGATAATTATGTAAAAACCATAATAGATTATAATTATATGTTAAATAATTATACCGTAATAATAAGACAAGATATAAAAGATGTTAATGTAGTACCTAGTACTAGACGCTATAAAATATTATTTAGAAATACTAGAATACCAAATGATATAACTATATATATAGGTGAAGATATATTAGAAGATTATAAATATTATAAAGATGAAAATGACTTTATAATAGAAATAAATAATGTAAATACATTTAAACAAATTACTATAAATTGTAAAGGTCAAGATATAGAAATAGAAACTAATAGAATAATAAATAAAGATATTGATGATATAATATCAGATTTAAAAATAGAAACATCTTTAAAAAGCGAAGTTGCTAAAATAATGTTTAGTGATGATGATATTAAAAAGAAAAGAATAAATATTAGAAAATTAAAAAGAAAAGGATTACATCCTAGATATATTAATATGTTTTTGAAACTATTAGAATATATAGAAGAAAATGTATAATATATGATATAATAATTATATTGAAGGTGAAGATATGAAAAAGAAAAAGATAATAATATATAGTAGTATTATAGTATTAATTGTATTAACAATAATATTATTTACTACATATGCTTTTATAACTACTAAAGTATCTGGGAATAGTAGTGGTAAAAAGTATCAAGCAATATCTAAAATAATAAGAATAGAGTATAGTGATGGTAAAGAAACATTAAGTAGTAATATTAATGATACTTTTACACCTGGTAGTGTTATTACAAAAACATTTACAGTTACTAATACTGGAGATGATGAAATTGATTATACAATATATTTAGAAAATGTTACTAATACATTTACTAGATATAGCGATATAACATATGAATTATATGATAGTAGTAATACTAAAATATATGAAGGTATATTTCCTAAAACAGATAATACTATATCTGATACATATAAATTAAAAAAGAATGAAAGTACAACTTATACTTTAAAAGTAATATATAATAATAGTGAAGAAAATCAAATAGTAGATAGTGGTAAAAAAATAGATGCTAAGATAAGTTTTGTTGGTGCAACATTAAAAAATACTATATTAGCAAGTGCTAAAAAAGGTGGAGAAAATAGAACAACAATGGGAACAACAAAAACAGAGTTTACTGCAGTTTCTGGTGCAAATGATAGACTTTTAAATAATGCACCAGACGATTACGGAACAAGTTATTATTACTATGGAGCAGTAACAGATAATTATGTATCATTTGCAGATAAACTATGGAGAATAGTTAGAATAAATGGTGATGGAACAATAAGACTCGTATTAGATGATGTTGCAAAAGATACAAGTGGAAGTGTAATAAAAACTGTATTTAATTCAAAAACAGATGATAATGCATATGTAGGCTATATGTATGGAACTCTAGGAAGTGCTTCATACGATGATACACATAAAAATATAAATGATAGTATAATAAAAACAAAAGTAGATGCTTGGTATAAAACAAATATAGTAGACACTAATAATAGTGATTACGTTGCAGATACATTATTTTGTAATGATAAAACTTTAGCATCAAATGGAATAGGTGGAGTTGCAACACAATTAGGTTATGGAACAAATAAAACATATTATGCTGTGACAGAAAGATTATACTATAGTACAGGAACAACAAGTATTACTACAAGTAAACCAACATTTAAATGTGCAGAAAATGGTACAAATGATTATTCAAGATTTACTGTAAATGTTAGTACACTTTCAGATGGAAATAAAACAAATGGAAAGTTAACATATCCTGTGGGATTACTTACAGCAGATGAAGTTGCTTATGCAGGAGCATATAAATCCGGTCAAACAAATAAAACATATTATTTATACAATTCATCTATATCTTCTTATTGGTGGCTTTTGTCTCCATACATCTATATTGGTTCGTATGCGCGCGAGTTTAGCGTTTACTATCCCATTGGTAGCTTGTCCGTCAGCGACGTCTTCAACTCTTGCGCTTTCCGCCCTAGTATCAATCTGAAGGCTGAAGCGCTAAAAAATGCAGGGGATGGAACTAAAGAAAATCCGTATACTGTAAAGATAAGTTAAGACATGGATAAAGGATTCAAAAAGCATAGGAAAATGCTTTTTGATATCACATCTAACGGCGAAATCGCGCCGTAGATGTGTGGACGTTTATAAATTTCAATTTAATATACGAGGGAAGTTGATATGAAATATATTAAAGATAATAAAGAATTATTAATAAAATATTTGTTAGTTTTAATATCTAATATAATATTATTTATATTATGTAATTTCTACTTTAGTAATAGTAAATATATGGCTTTAATATTATTATTTATAATTATTATATTAAATATGATTATTTACTATTATAGAGGTAATAAAACATATAAATGGTATTTAGATATAATATGTAATATAGTTGTTGGTATAATACTTATGTTATTTATTAAAGATAGATTAGAGTATTCTAATATATTATTAAGTATCTTTTTAGCCAATAATATAATATTTATGAGAAGCAGATATAGTGATAAGATATATAAAAGATGTATACAATATTTAATGATATTTGGATATACAATAATATGTATGTTTATTAATATATTATTGTTTATAATATTTAAATAATAAAAAGTGCTATTAATTTAGTGCTTTTTTTGTTATACTATCTAAGTAAGGGTGATAAGATATGTTTGAATACATGGGAGATAGAATAAGTAAAGCAATAAAAAATATTAAAGGAATGGGTAAAATTACTGAAGATAATATTACAGACGCAATGAGAGAAATAAGAATGGCTCTTTTAGAAGCAGATGTAAACTATGAAGTAGTAAAAGAATTTGTTCGTAATGTAAAAGATAAAGCTTTAGGTATGGAAGTAAGTAAGAGTTTAAAGCCAGATGAATTATTTATAAAGTTAGTTAAAGATGAATTAGTTACTTTACTTGGAACAGATTATGTTCCTTTAGAAACAAATAAAAAACCAACTATAGTTATGATGGTAGGTTTACAAGGTAGTGGTAAAACTACTACTGTAGGTAAGTTATCTAATATGTTAAGAAAAAAATATAAAAAAAATCCTTTACTTGTTGCTTGTGATGTATATAGACCTGCTGCTATAGATCAACTTGTTACAATAGGTAAAGAATTAAATATTACTGTTTTTAATGAAGGACAAATTAATCCATTAGATATCGTTAAAGATGCTTTAACTTATGCTAAAGAAAATAATCATGATTATATTATAATAGATACAGCTGGTAGATTACATGTTGATGAAAAATTGATGAATGAATTAGTTGATATTAATAATTTAGTAAAACCAGATGAAATACTATTAGTAATTGATGCTATGATGGGACAAGATGCAATTAATGTAATAAATGGATTTAATAATAAACTTCCTTTAACAGGTGCTATATTAACCAAAATGGATGGTAATACTAAAGGTGGTGTTGCCTTATCAGTAAGGCATTTAACTAATATTCCTATTAAGTTTTTAGGTACTAGCGAGAAAATGGATGGATTAAGTGAATTTTATCCAGAAAGAATGGCTGAAAGAATACTTGATATGGGAGATATACTTTCAATTGCTGAAAAAGTTAATGATGTTATTAATGAAGATGAAGCAAAAGATTTAGCAAAAAAAATGCAAAGGGGTAAATATGATTTAGAAGATTTTTTAACCAATTTAAAGCAAATAAAAAAACTAGGGCCACTTGAAAATATGTTAAAATTAATACCAGGAGCTAGGAAAATGGGATTAAATAATATAAATATTAATCCAAAAGATTTTGCTCATATAGAAGCAATTATACTTTCTATGACACCTTATGAGAGAAAACATCCTGAAGTTCTTAAAAATAGTAGAAAATTAAGGATAAGTAAAGGTAGTGGTAGAAGCGTTGAAGAAATCAACAGACTTTTAAAACAATTTGAACAAATGAAAGTTATGATGAAACAAATGAGTAGTGGTAATTTTAAAATGCCATTTTAAAAAAAAGACTTTGTTAGTCTTTTTTAATATGTAATTTATTTTTAATTTTATTAATAAATTCTTTACCAAATACTTCATTAATAACATTCAATTTATAAGTAATAAATATGTATATTACTGCACCTATTATAGAATTTATTATTGTAGTAATCATTGCGCCACTTCTTGTATATAAATCAAATGGTAAAACTTTATTTAATATAAATAATACCATAAACATAATTATAACTGCAAATAATATTTTATATGTTAAGTTAATAGTACTTTTAAATTTTAAATCTTTACTTTCTTTCTTTAAATAATATATACTAACACCTATACTTAAAAAGTATCCTATACAAGTTGCCATAATACTACCTATAAAACTTTCAATACCTATATATTTACATAAATACATTAAAGGAACATCAAGTATACCGTTTGTCACGAAACCTAATAAAACAGATAAATATACTGCTTTAAATTTATTCATTGATTGTAGCATTGTAGATGTAGATATATTAATATTAACTAATAATGCTGTAAAAATATTTATACTTAGTATTAAACCTCCATATTTATTTGTGTTATAAAATATAGTCCAAATTGGAGTAGATAAAATACTTATTCCAACAGTCATTGGTATAGAAGTATAAAGTATAATTTGTAATGCTTTGTTTATTTTTAAATTAACATTTTTATAATCTTTTTTTACATAACTAGATACTATATTAGGTATTAAACTCATTGTCATACCTAGTACTATAGAATTAATAATCATAGATATTTTAGGACACCATGTTGATATACTAGATGTAATAAATTCTACATCACTAGCACTATATCCTAAATGTTGGATAGTTCTACTAACTAGTATCATATCAGTAGAAGAATATACGTTAGTTATTAAATTTATAATAATTATTGGTATTGAATAACTAGCAATTTTTTTAATAATTTCTTTATTTGTAATAGAATCTTTTTTATACTCTTTATCTAAATGTAAGTCTTTTTTATTATGTTTTATTTTTATTAATAAGTATAAGTCAGCTATCAAAGCTCCAAAGAATGCACCGAGTAATGATATTCCAACAGCAAGTGTTAATGTTCCATTAAATACTTTATATATTAAATATGACCCAAGTAACATAATTGCTATTCTAACAACTTGTTCTATTAATTGACTAACACTAGATGGTGTCATTATTTTATGTCCTTGTAAATATCCTTTAGTAATACTTAAAAATGGTACAACTAATATAGACACTGAAACACATCTTATAACGAATGCAATATCATTTATAGTATTTCCACCAGTCATATCTCCAATTATTAAATGTGCTATAGGTTTTGCGAATATAAATAATAATATAAAAGATAATATAGATAATAAACTAATTATTTTTTTAGATATTTTATATGTTCTTGTTTTTGCTTCTAAATATCCCAGTGTTTCATATTCACTAATTAATTTACTAATAGCGTTTGGTATACCAGCACTAGATATACTTAAGAAAATTAAATATATGTTATATGCATAACTATAAAGTGCTGCACCACGAGATCCTACTATTGAATAAAATGGAACAACGTATAACATACCTAATATTTTTACTAAAAAAATAAATACAGTAGCTATAACAGTTCCTTCTACAAAACTATTTTTTTTCATTTAATCATTCCTTACATAAGAAAATTATATAATATTTATTAATATTTTTCATTATTTATCTTTAATTTATACATTTTATATACAAAAACTATGTCAAAAGTTCTAAACTGCATAAATAATATATATAAGTCATTTAATCATCTTGAATATATTGAAAATAAAGTTAATAGTAAGCAAGAATTACCTATATAAACTTTATACAGATTTTCCAAAATAACATACTAAGCATAAAAGAGTAAGTTAATTTAAATTAGAAGAACTTATAATATTTGTGATAAAAAATCTTGATTTCTATTTTACTATTGTTTTATAATATTTATTGTTATTAGAAAGAGAGTAGTTATGGAAAAAGAAGTATTAAACAAAATTTATAAGTTAGGAAAATGTATATTATTAATGCTATTATTAATTTTAATTGTATTAGTTGTTGGTGTTTCTAAAATGTATATAACAAATAATAGTAGTGAAAGTTCTAGTAATGAAAGTGAATATAATACAAATTATGATGTATCTATGTTTAAAGAAATAAAAGCTAGTGATTTAAAAAATGAAACTAAAGGTAAATTAAGTGTAGTTTATATTGGACGTTCAACATGTGGATGGTGTAGTGCTTTCTTACCAAATTTATGGGATGCTCAAGAAAAATATGGATATACTACATTATATATTGATATAGCAAAAATAATGGACTTTGAAAATGGAGGTATAACAGATCAATCTTCTTATGATACTATGATAAAGTTAACTGGTGAAGGTTATGAAGAATACGTCGAAAAGAATTTTGGTTCAACTCCTATGATACTTATCATGAAAGATAATAAAATAGTAGGTGCACAAACAGGCTATTCAGAATATGATGAGTTTGAAAAATTATTAAATAATTCAGGAATTAAAAAAAATTAAATTATCAAAAAATCGTACTAAAAATAAACAGATTTTAATAAACTGTATAGTACGATTTTTATTATTTGCAAATTCGACAAAAAAAGTTAAAAAAAACATAAAAAAACTATTGAACTTATAAAAAACAAGTGCTATATTTTAAACACTGTATTTAATTTGGAAAGATGGCTAAGAAATAAAATATGTATGCATACAAAGGAGATTAAATATGTTAGAAATAAAAAATATAAAAAAAATATATAAAACTGGTGACTTTACACAAGTTGCATTAGATGACGTAAGTATTAAATTTAGAAAAAATGAATTTGTTACAATATTGGGACAATCTGGTAGTGGAAAAACTACAATGTTGAATATTTTAGGTGGGCTCGATAAATATGATAGTGGAGATTTAATAATTAATGGTAAAAGTACAAAAAAATTTAGAGATAAAGATTGGGATGCTTACAGAAATAAAAGTGTTGGTTTTATATTTCAAAGTTATAATTTAATTAATCACATAAGTGTATTAAAAAATGTAGAAATGTCTTTAAAATTAAATAATATTTCTAAAACAAAAAGACACAAATTAGCATTTGACGCTTTAGATAAAGTTGGATTAATAGATCACATTAATAAAAAGCCAACTGAACTTTCTGGTGGACAAATGCAAAGGGTTGCAATTGCAAGAAGTTTAGTAAATGATCCGGATATTATACTTGCAGATGAACCTACTGGAGCATTAGATTCGAAAACAAGCATTCAAATAATGGATATAATAAAAGCAATATCAAAAGAGAAATTAGTAATTATGGTTTCACATAATAAAGAACTAGCAAATTTATATTCAACTAGAATTATAGAATTAAAAGATGGAAATATAATAAGCGATAATAATCCAGTTACGAATGATGAAGAAGTAATATCTAATTATAAATTAAAAAGAACAAAAATGTCTTTTAAAGAAGCATTATCACTATCATTCAATAATATTATGACAAAAAAAGGGAGAACACTTTTAACTGCCTTTGCATCAAGCATAGGTATTATTGGAATAGCACTAATTTTAAGTTTATCAAATGGTTTTAATAAACAAATAGAAAAATATGAAAAAGGAATTCTTTCTGCGATGCCAGTATCAATTTCAAGTGATAGTGTAAAAATGGATGAAGAAACAATAGAAAAATTAAATGGAAAAAATCAAGAAAAATATCCAAAATATAATTATGTCATACCAAAAAAAAATAATGAAGAATTATATGTAAGAAAAAATAATATAACAGAAGATTATATTAAATATATAGAAAATACACCTAAATCTTATTCTTACGGAATATCATATATGAGATATACAAATATTAATTTTATTCAAAAAATAAATAATAAAATTAACATGATAGATAATAAATTATTTCCAACATCTTCTATTCCAAAATCTTTTAATAACAAATCATTTCTAAATATATATTATGATATATTAGATGGTAGATTACCAGAAGATCAAAATGAAATTATATTATTTGTAGATTCAAATAATAATGTAGATGAAAATATAATAGAGGCTTTAGGATTTGATAAAACAAAGAATGTTAATTTTAAAAATATATTAGATTCTAGTATAAAAGTTGTTATGAATGATGATCTATATAAAAAATCAAATATATATTTTAAAATAAATAATGATTATGAAAATATGTATAAAAATGCTATTTCACTTAAAGTAGTAGGAATATTAAGAATGAAAAAAGATTATCCATCATATATAACATCATCATCTATAGGCTATACAGAAGATTTTATGAATTATTATATTGATATTAATGATAAATCTAAAATAGTTGAATTACAGAAAAAAAGTGATGTTAATGTTTTAACGGGTATGACATTTGATAATAGTGATTTATCAAAAGAAAATATGATATCTTATTTGGGAGGTAAATCGATTCCATATGCGATAATGTTATATCCAAAAGATTTTAGTAGTAAAGATAACTTATTAAATTATTTAGATAAATTTAATAAAGATAAAGATGAAAAAGATAAAATAATCTATACAGATCAAGCTAAGATGATATCAAGTATGAGTGGTAAAGTAATGAATGCAATTACAGTTGTATTAATATCATTTAGTTCAATATCGTTAATAGTTTCTTCTATTATGATAGGAATTATAACATATATCAGCGTGCTTGAAAGAACTAAAGAAATTGGAATATTAAGAGCGATAGGAGCTAGAAAAAAAGACATAACACGTGTATTTAATGCTGAAACTTTTATTATTGGTATAACTAGTGGAATAATTGGAGTATTTATAGCATATTTACTTACAATACCTGCAAATAATATTATATATAAATTAACAGAATTATCTCATGTTGCAATATTAAGTCCTATTCATTCTATAATTTTAATAATAATTAGTATGACTTTAACAATGATAGGAGGATACATACCTGCAAAGATTGCTAGTAAAAAAGATCCAGTTATTGCTCTTAGAAGCGAATAATAATTGATTAATAAAATTTTTAATTATATAATAAATTTTAAGGATGTGAAATTATGTATGGAGCTATTATAGGTGATGTTGCTGGTTCTTTATATGAAGTTTTAGAAATAGAGGCCAAAAAAAATAAAACAATAAGAAGTAAGATTGAAAAAACAATTATATTAGATAAAAGTATTCCTTTATTTACAGATATGTCATCTTTAACAGATGATTCTATTCTCACATGTAGTATTGCAGACGCAATATTAAATAATGTAAAATATGAAGATAAATTAAAGGAATATGGTAAAAATGAAATAGATCAAGGATTAGATATATATGGAAGAAATAGATTTGGTAGTGGCTTTGTCAAATGGTTGTATGATTTAAAAGATGGAGATAGTTATGGTAATGGATGTGCTATGAGAATATCTCCAATAGGATACTTATTCGATGATATAGAAACTATAAAACATGAAAGTAAGTTGGCTACTATACCAAGTCATAATAATAAAGAAAGTATTTTATGTAGTGAAGCAGTTGCAATATCTATTTACCTATTAAGAAATGGATTTACAAAAGATGAACTAAGAAATTATATAGAAGATAAATATTTCAAACTTGATTTTGATTTAGAAGATTTAAGAAATAACTATACTTTTAGTAGTAAAGCAATAAATTCAGTGCCTCAAGCTATATTTGTATTTTTAGAATCAAATAATTTTGAAGAAACAATAAGAAATGCAATATCTATAGGAGGAGATACGGATACTATCGCTTGTATTGCTGGAAGTATAGCAGAAAGTTTTTATGATATTCCCATTAATCTTATAAATGATGTAAAAAAATATATACCAAATAATTATAAAAAAATAATAAATGAGTTTTATTTAAGATTAGAATTTAATAATTTTATGAAACAAAATAACATGTACGATAAAGAATTTATTAATTATTTGAAAGATAAAACAAAGATTATTAATATACATGATAAAAAATGGGTTGGATGCTTTCCTATTTTGGCTAGTGATAACAAACTTATTAGTATTAGATTACTAATACCAAAACTAGAAACAGTTTCCGATTTATTAGTTTGGATACATGAATACACACATGCTTATGAATTATATAAAAAATTAGACACCATATATGTTGAAAATAAAAACAAAAGTGAACAGATTGCAATTAATATGGAAAATAAATATAAAACACTTAAATATAAAAAATCATAATGGGAATTTGACTTTATCGAACAAAAGTGCTATAATTAGGTTACTAATGAGGGGGAAACACAAAAAAACTTTACATATTTTGTAAAACATAAATTAAATATTTTTACATAAAATCTTATTAGTGATATTATAAAGTCTTTGTAAGGGGGAAAAAGATATTATGATAGAGACTATTATTAATAAAATAAAATTATTTTTTAAAAAATTGGAAGTAAGTAAAATTAATTATTTAAATCATAAGTTCAAAAAATACATTATAAAATACGAAGAAGATAAAAATAACATAAAAATATATAATTCATGTGGTGATTATAAAATAGTAAAAAATACAATTCCAAATAAAGTAAAAATTATGGAAATTATAAAAGATCATGAAAATGAAATTCAAGAAAGAATAAATGATTATTATAAAAATGAAGAAGATTATAAAATAATTATAATAAGTAGTGCTTTAATATTAATTGCATTAGGTTGTACTTTTATATTTAGTTTCTTTGTTGGAAGTTATATATTATTTACTCTAACACTATTATCTTTTGTATCTATGTTAGTTATGTTTTCTATGAATACATATAATATATTAATAAATAGAGAAGAAATAAAAAGATTAAGGAATATAAAAAATAATAAAATTGTTTTGGATGATAAAGAATTAAGTAACATATTAAAAGATAGTTTTACTTATATAAAGACTTATTTTTATGAAATAGTTTTAAAAATAATTGATTTAATTGATGGTATCAAGGTAAAATTTTAATTAATTTTATCTTTTTTTATGTTATAATTAATTAGATGGAGTTGATAAATTATGAAAAGAGTATTAACTGGTTTACAACCAACAGGTGTAATTACACTTGGAAATTATATTGGTGCAATTAGACAAATGGCTGAAGTTGATGATAGTACAGAAAATTTTATTTTCATTGCTGATATGCATGCCATTACAATAAATCAAGATCCAATTACATTGAGAAACAACATAAAAAGTTTAGTAGCGCTTTATTTAGCATGTGGAATAGATCCTAAGAAAAATACTATATATATTCAATCTGATAATCCGTATATTGCTAGCATTAGTTGGATGCTTGAATGTAATACTTATTATGGAGAATTATCAAGAATGACACAATTTAAAGATAAATCTAAAAAGAACGCTAATTTTACTTCTGGACTATTAACTTATCCAGTTTTGATGGCCGCAGATATACTTGCTATGGATATTGATTTAGTTCCAGTAGGAATTGATCAAAAGCAACATGTTGAACTTGCAAGAGATATTGCAATAAGATTTAATAATAAATATGGTGAAACATTTAAAATTCCAGAGCCAGTAATTAAAGAAGATGGAACTAAAATAGCAGATTTACAAAATCCAAACAAAAAAATGAGTAAAAGTAGTGAAAGTGATAAAGGTGTTATAAGATTATTGGATGATTTAAAAACTGTTAGAAAAAAAATTATGTCTGCAACTACTGATAGTGAAATGAATATAAAATATGACCCAATTAATAAACCAGGTATTTCAAATCTAATAAATATATACCGTTCACTTACTAATAAAAGTATAAGTGAAGTAGAAGAAGAGTTTAAAGATACAAATTATGGAACTTTTAAAACAAAAGTTGCCGATGTAGTAGTTGATTTATTAGCTGATATTCAAAATAAATATAATGAAATTTTAAAAAGTGAATATTTAGATGAAATATTAGATAATGGGGCTAAGATTAATATAGAAATTACAAAGAAATTTTATGAAAAAATGAAAAAATCTATAGGTTTAGGAAGAAATTAGAAATTTGTTCTTGATAATTGTATTATTATTTGATACAATTATTTTGTTCTTGGCGGGATTGGTGAAGTGGTTAACACGCCGGATTGTGGCTCCGGTATGCGTGGGTTCGATCCCCACATCTCGCCCCACTTAGAAATAATGCTCGTATTTACGGGCTTTTTTAATGCTTTTAATTTTCTAAACACACTTGTAAACACACTATTTTATAATTTGTTTAATAATTCAGTAATATTTTCAAACACACTTTATAATAAAAAATGCTTATTCAAAGAAATCACTCCAAGGATTATCTTTTTCTAAGTATTTTTTTACATTCCGAATTGTAATAGTATCTGGTTTTATATGTTTGATATCTTCCCAACTAATAGGAAATGATATACTAGCATTATCCTTTAATCTTAAAGAATAAGGACTTACACTAGTAGCACCCATCTTATTTCTATAATAATCAATTAATATTTTATTCTTTCTTTTTTCTTTTCTAATATTAGTAGTATATTTATTAGGATACTTATTAATTAATATATCAACTATACTTTTAGATATTTTTTCTAACAATTTATATGATTTAACATTAATTGGTACAAATATATGATATCCCTTACCACCACTAGTTTTTAAATAACTTTTTAAATCTAATTCATCTAATATCTTTTTTAATTCTAAAGCACAAAACCTTACATCCTTTATTCCTGAACTAACATCCGGGTCTAAATCAAATACCATAATATCAGGAACTTTAATCTTATTTTGTTTAGAACACCATATATGAAATTCGTAGCTGTTCATTTGTACTTCTTCTAAAAGCCCATTTATATTTTTAATATAATAATATTCTCCACCATGAACTTTTTTTTTACCAATATTTTTTGAATTAGTATTTAAATGTTTCATAAAAAACTTTTCTTTATCTATACCATTTGGACTTCTAACAGTACTTATAAGTCTATTATTTAAAAAAAGCAACATTCTATCACTTACTAATTTATAATATTCTATTATATCTTTTTTAGTAATTTTATATTTTGGATATATTATCTTATCTTCATTAGAAATCTTAATATTATCTATTCCTAATTTAATTTCTTCCATAGTTCTATTAGTTTTAACACTTGTATTATATTTTTTAATGTCTATATTAGATACATATTCATCTTTTTCTTTAATCAATAACCAGTTATTATCTTTAAATTTTATTAATGTCCAATTACCTTTTAATCTTTTGCCATATAGAGTAAATTTTATATATTTATTAACATAAATCTCATTTATTTTATAATGTCCTTTATCCCATAACATTACAATACCCGCACCATATTCACCCTCCGGTATTGTACCTTCAAAGTTTCCGTAGTTAATGGGGTGGTCTTCAACTTTAACAGCAAGTCTTTTATCTTTAGGATTAAATGATGGACCTTTAGGAACTGCAAAGCTTAAATAAACATCATTATATTCTAAACGTAAATCATAATGGTCTTTAGTAGCAATATGGTGTTGTATAACAAATTTTAATAATTTATTACTTTTTTTCTTTTTGCCATAAGGTTCTTTCGTTTTATTAAAATTACGTTTCTTATTATATTCTTTTAAACTAGACATAATATCACCATTATATAGTTTAAATTATTTTAAATATTTTATTCAATTATGATATGCTTTTGATGGTGATATAAAATAAATATAGAAGATAGAATAAATAATATTGAAAAAAGAAATAAAAGAGTAGAATTAGATAAAAAATGGGAAATATCTATTACTAGAAGAGTTTGTATTATAATTTTAACATATATTATTGTTGTATCATATTCATACCTAGTTAGAAATAATAATAATATTCTATTAAGTTCATTAGTTCCAGTAATAGGTTATACTTTATCAACTTTATCATTAAAACTAATTAGAAAATTCTGGGAGAAGAAATATAAATAATTGTTGCGTAAATTCGCAAAGTTTACATTTTTTGCGTATCTACACAACATAATATATTTAACAAAAATACACAAAAAATCTTGCAAATGTGTATATTTGTTAAAAAATATTTGATATTATTAATGAAATATATAGGAGAGAAAAATAAAAAATAAAAAAAAGATGGAACCTGAGATTTTTGCAAAAGCACTTCAAAGATACTCAAAATTAAGTGATAAAAACTTAAGTAAATTAATGAGATATGCAAAAAAACTGAATGTAGATAAAAAAGTTAAAGAATATATGGAAATTCTATTGTAATATAGAAAAAAACATATAATAAAATATTGACTATATCTATTAACGATGATATATTAATGTTGTAAAGAATTAAAAGGGGGAACATTAATATGATTAAAATTGCAAAGATCAAAAGTATCATTTCAAAAAAAGTAATTAGGTGATAGTGATAAATCACAAAGATACTTTCAACTATTCTATTTTGAAAGATTATTAGAAAGAATCTCTAAAAGCAAATATAATGGTGAAATTATTTTAAAAGGTGGATTACTTTTAACTTCCATAATATGTGATGACAATAGAACTACAAAAGATATGGATACGACTTTAAAAGAAATAATGTTTGATAAAAGAATATTCATTGATAAAATAATATTAAAAAGTGCAATAAAAAGTACATTTGAAAATAGAATTGTTATTAATATCGATGAATTTAAAAACATAGTAAATGATATAGCAAATGATGATGATATGAAATATAAATGGAAATATTATCAAGAAAGAAACGAATATGCAAAAAATATAAGTTTTATAGAAATTATAAATTCAATAAACAAAGCATTAAAAATAATGGAGGAAGAGAAATGAAGGAATTAGAAACAGACAGATTAATTTTAAGAAAAATAACGTTAGATGATGCAGAAGATATGTTTAATAATTGGGCTAGTGATCCTAAAGCAAGTGAAATGCTTGATTGGGAAGTTCATGAAAATATTGATATTACTAAACAAGTAATTGCTTACTGGATAAGAGAATATGGGGTCGGATCTTATAATTGGGTAGTGGAATTAAAAGATAGTCATGAAATAATAGGCAACATAACGGCAGTAAAATACAATGAAAAGAATAAAACTTGTGAAATAGGATATTGTTATGGTTCAAAATATTGGAGACATGGATATGCAAGTGAAGCATTAAGAAGGGTAATAGAATTTTTTCTTAATGAGACATGTATAGAATTAGTTGAAGCAAAACATATTTTTGGTAATCCAAATAGCGGCAAAGTTATGACTAAAGCTGGTATGACAAAAGAAGCAACACTTAGAAAAAGACATCTAAACAAAAAGACTGGTAAAATAGAGGACTTAATAATTTATAGCATAACCAAAAGTGAATTATAAAAAAACTACATTTCATTGTAGTCACTTATCTTATTTAAGTTATTTTTGTATTCATTTATTATTAAATGTGATGTAGTAAGTAGCATACTTGATATACTTACTGCATTTTTTAATGCATTAATAAGTACATTTGTTGGATCAATCACTAAAGTAGTATCTACATTTTCATAATCTGATTTATTTATATTATATAATTTATTAAAATCACTATTTTTAATGTTATCATAAATTTCTTTATCATCTAAACCAGAATTAATTAATATTTGTTTAAACGGTAAATACAATACATTATAAAATAATTTATCCATTTCATTTTCTATCTTTATTTTATTTCTTAATTTAAGTAGAGCAATTCCAGCACCTGGTAGAATACCTTTTGTAGATACATCAATTGCATGTAGTGCATCAATATATCTCATTTTTAATTCTCTTCTTTCTGTTATTGTATTAGCACCTACCAAAATATTTGCAATAGTATTAGATAACATTGATATACGTACTTCATTAAAATTTTTATTAATATCATCATCTATTTTAATTTCATTAATTAAATTTTCTATTTCGTTATTATAATCAAAAGATAATATTACTTCTTCATTATTAATAACAATATTATTAACATATCCTAAATCATTTAAAGTTATATAATTATTTTTAATGATTTTACTATTTGTAATAACACTTAAATCTTTTAATATTTCATGTGCTTTATATCCATAAGATGGAGTTTTTAAAAGACATATTTTTATTTCATTTGATAAATATAATGATACTAAATCATTTACTACATCTTCATTATAATCATCACTTATTATAACTAAACTATTATCATTTTTTATAACTTCATTCAATATGGTAGCAATACTTTCTATACTATCTAATTTATTATTTATAATTAAAATATTTGGTTTATTATATTCAATACTTTCTTGTTCGTTTAAGAAATAATTGGATGCCAATATAGTTTCAAATCTATATCCATTCAAATACTCAGTACAAGATTTATTAGAATCTACTTCTTTAATATTTATTGCATTAATATTTTTTGTTTTTAAATAAGCATCATATACGTTTTTTGCAATATCATCATCGTTGCTACTAGTTAGTGCAACATTAAACAATTCTTTATTAGTAGGAATACGTGATATATTTTCTAACTCATTAATTAGTTTATCCAAATAATTATTTAATTCTTTCTTTAATATTATAGAATTATATCCTTCATTAATTAACTTCAAACCTTCATTAAATATTCCTTCTAATAATACTAGGGTAGTTGTGGTACCATCACCAACTATATCATTTGTTTTAATACTAGCTTCTTTAGCTAGCGTTAATATAGTATTAACAACTTCATCTTCACTTTCTATATTTTCTGCAATTGTCACACCATCATTTGTTATAAATGGACTAAAACTAGAATGGTCTATTATTACATTATTTCCCTTAGGGCCAAGTGTTATTTTAACACTACCACATAATAAATTAATTGCATCACACATTTTCTCATATAATTCATTTCCAAATACTACCTTTTTCATACTTCATCACTCATTTCTATTATATATTTCCAATATTTTTTAGGCATAAAATTCATTCTACATCTATCATTTTTTCTTTCTTTAATACCAATAGTTTTATAAAATGCAGTCCATAAATTTTCTATATCTAATTCACTATCACTATATTTTAATTCATCAATCTTTATATTAACCTTATTAGTTATTATAACGTCTTTCTTATCATAAATACTTATTAAATTACGTTTATTATCTACTATTACAAAACATTCATTTTTAAGTCTTTTCTTAAAATGATTAGTAAGTAAACCAATACAATTGTTAGTAGGTTCTATCTCAGCATATAATACTTTATTATTTAATTCTTTAAATCTAACAAAACCTTTTAATTTATGAGTTTCATATCCAACATATTTATTTATTCTAAGAGCCTCATTAACACATTTTAAATTTCTCATATACATAGTATTCTCTTTGTATTTTAAACTATTTAAATAGTAATAATATATTATTAGTTCTTTATTATTTTTACTAGATAAAAATACTTTATATATAATATTGAAATTATTAATACCAATACTTTTAATACAACAATTAATTATATCTTTATTATCGCTCAAATCTAACTTTATTATATTATCAAATAGAGTAGGATTATACATTTTCTCTTTAATATTATATGGTTTTATATTATGTTCTATAAGAATATTAATTAGTTTTAAAAGTTCATAAAAATTATTATAAATATATATATTATTCATTAAATAAACTTAATTGTGTAATACTAGGTTTAATTATTTCTTTATCTTCTAAAACTAAATTAGATTCTATAAATTCTTTTTTAAATAAATCTTTATTTATAAAATATTTACCATTACATGTAATAAAGTATTTTGCTCTTTTTATAACAACTCCCATATTTTTTAAATCTTTAAATTCTATTTTAAAGTGTCTTCTAGAAGATATAATTCTTTTAGCAGACTTAACTCCAATTCCAGGTATTTTGAGTAGTTCATAGTAGGATGATGTATTTATTTCTTTTGGAAATAAATCTAAGTGACTCAAAGCCCAACTTGCTTTAGGGTCTACTAATATATTAAAGTTTTTATGTTCATTATCTAAAAGTGTATTAGTAGTAAATCCATAAAATCTTAATAACCAATCTGCTTGATATAATCTATGTTCTCTTTTAAGAGGAGGAAGTGATAAAGTAGGAAGTAATTTATCTTTGTTTACTGGGATATACGCAGAATAAAATACTCTTTTTAAGTTATGACTTTTATATAAATTTTCAGATCTAGTCATTATTTCGTAATCACTTTCATTTGTTGCACCTATTATCATTTGAGTACTTTGTCCTGCAGGAACAAATTTTCTACTTTTATTCGATTTTATAAGATTCATAATATTTTCTATTTTATCTCCATTTTTATTGGGTGCTAAAAGTTTTAAAGAGTTGTTGCTAGGAAGCTCTATATTAGAACTCATTCTATCTACTAATAGTCCTAATTTTTTTATTAAATAATCACTAGCACCAGGTATTGCTTTAGCATGAATATATCCAGAAAAGTGATATTTACTTCTAAGCATATATATTGTTTTAATTAGTAGTTCCATAGTATAATCAGGGCTTTTTATTATTCCACTTGATAAAAATAATCCTTCTATATAATTTCTTCTATAAAAATTAATTGTTATATTACATATTTCTTCTGGAGTAAAAGTTGCTCTTTTAACATTATTAGATTTTCTATTAATACAATATTTACAATCAAATATACATGAATTAGACATCAATATTTTTAACAATGAAATACATCTTCCATCGCTAGAAAATGAATGACATATACCACCGATATTTGCATTTCCAATACCATTATCATTTTTTCTACTACTTCCACTAGAGGAACAAGAAGCATCATATTTAGCACTGTCTGCTAGAATAGTTAACTTTTCTTTTATATCCATTTTACATCACCAAATATATTATATAACAAATATTTGTTTGTGTAAACAATTGTTTGTACAAAATTTTGCCTTTACAAATCAATCTAACTGATTTAATATATATCAAGGGAGTTTGTGTATGAATACAGATTTAAAATTAATAAAAAAATATTATGGTGAAGATATGATGCATTATGCTAGAGATAATTTTTCTATTATATTAGAAAAAGAAGGAAGACTATCAAACCTTTTCCTAGATAATTTTGAAGAAAGTAAAACACTTTATGAAGATTTAAAAGAAAATGATGCATTAATTAAATTTAAAAATTATATATATAAACTTTACCATGAAAAAAAAGATGAAGATAATAATGAAATTACAAATGTAAAAACTCCAAATGAACTGATGAATGAAGCAGGATATACTTTATATGAATGTAAAACCGAAGCCGATATACAATCTTTTAAAAAATACTATTCTGAAGGTGAAGAATTATGCACTTTTAAAGGTGGAAGACTTAATACTAACAAAGTATTTTTCGCAGTAAAAAAAGATGTAGATAATATTAAAAGAGAAAATTTTAAAAACCCTAAAAGAGAAGATGAATATGGTACTAGTGTAATAAGTATACAATTTACAAAAGATGGAACAAATACTTTATCAATAAAAAATAGATATAATCAAAGAGTGAAGAATCCAGATGCAACATTTAAAAATAACTTAGATAATGTTATACTAGGATTAACAAAAAGTTTTGAATTATATTATGGAATAAAACAAGAATATGTAAATAAACAAAACTTTGGAGAATTCGTACGTGCGAACAATGGAAAATATTATAAATATAATTATGAAAGTGGTAATAAATATTATTGTCCTAATAATATAATAATAGATAACTTTGAAGTTAAAAAATATCCAAAAGAAAAGTATATTATATTAGATTATTTTATATTAGATTTAGTCAAGAAAAAAATATATTTATATGATGCTGATATACAAGATAGTTTCACAGATACAATAAAAAATATAAACAAGATAGAAATAAACAAGTCGGGAACTGATAAGATAATTAATATAAGTGTTGATGATAATGAAGAAAATATAGAAATAATTATAGATAAATATAATAGAATAATAAGTTATAAAAACAATGTTGTAAAAGTTATTTTAGAAAATTTTTTAATAAAAAATACAGTTTTAAAAACTATTATATTACAAAATACTGAATATATTTATGATGATTTTTTATTACATAATAATAGTTTAGAATATATTGATGCACCAGAAGTTAAAGAAATTGAACGTAATTTTTTAAAAGATAATAATTCTTTAAAATGTGTAGTGTTTCCAAAAGTAAAATACATTGGCTGTTATTTTATGCCTAACAATAATGTATTAGAATACATAATGACGCCAGAAATTGTAACTATAGAAACTAATTTTTTATACTCAAATAAAAATATAAAAGTATTTAATGCTCCAAAATTACAATTTATGGAAATGTTTAGTTTTTATGAATTATTAAAAAATAATGGATATGAAAAAAATGTTTATTTTGTGCATGAACAAATTGAACTTGTTAGACTTGTTAAAAATACAATTAATAGAAATAATAAAATAAATAAATTAAAAGAAATAAAAAATAATCTAAAAAATAAAATAAAACAAAAAGTTTTAAGATATAAAAAATAATATTTTATTTACAAATCAATCTAACTGATTTAATATATATCAAGGGAGTTTGTGTATGAATACAGATTTAAAATTAATAAAAAAATATTATGGTGAAGATATGATGCATTATGCTAGAGATAATTTTTCAATTATATTAGAAAGTGAAGGAAAACTATCAAAACTTTTCTTGGATAATTTTGCAGAAAGTAAAACACTATATGAAGATTTAAAAGAAAATGAAGAATTAATTAAATTTAAAAATTATATTTTTAATTTATTTTGCGATAATAAAAATATAAATAGTATAAAAATAAATGAGTCGCCAAGTAAATTAATGAGTAAAGCAGGATATAATTTATATGAATGTAAAACAGAAGAAGATATACAATCTTTCAAAAAATATTATTCTAAAGGTGAAGAATTGTGTACTTTTAATGGAAACAGATTAGATAAATGTTATGTTTTTTTTGCAGTAAAGAAAGATGTAGATAAAATAAATAGAAAAGATTTCAAGAATCCAGAAAGAGAAGACTTGTACGGAACAAGTGTAATAAGCATTCAATTTACAAAAGATGAAATGCATACTTTATCAATAAAAAACAGATATAACCATAGAGTAAATAATCCAGATGCTACATTTAAAAATAATTTAGATAATATTATACCTGGATTAACAAATAGTTTTGAAGAATATTATGGGTATAAACAAGCAATATTAAATAAAGAGGATTTTAAAGAATTTGTACGAGCAAATGATGGTAAATTTTACAAATATAACCTTGAACAATTTGGAGTTTACTTTTGCAAAAATAATGTTGTTATTCAATATGGAACAATAAAAAAACTGGAAAAAGAAAAATATATTATAATGGATGATGTTGTTTTAGATTTACAATATAAAGAATTTATAAATTATAGTTTTAATAATTGTAGTTTTACATCTACTATTAAAAATATTAATAAAATAGAAGTAGAAAAACATGGAATTAACAAACTAATTATTTTTAAAACAGACAAAGAAGATATAAAAGTAGAAATAGACAAGAATGGAGAAATAATTGGATACATTAACAATAATATTACAGAAATTAAAGATAATTTTTTAGATAACAACAAAAAGTTACAATATATAGAAATGAATAATGTTACATCAATAGGCAATGCTTTTTTACTGTATAATAAAGAATTAAGATCTTTAAATATTAATAAAGTTGAAAAAATAGGAGATAATTTTCTAGGTTTTAGTCGTTGTTCTTTAATTAAAACAATTAATTTTCCAAAACTTGAAATTATTGGAAAAGGATTTATGCTTTTTTGTGAACAAGGAATTAAAGAAATATACTTACCTAATGTTAAAAGTATAGGTGATGAATTTTGTAGATATCTAAGAAGTGGAATAGAAATATTAGATTTTCCTAATTTAGAAATCATGGGGGAATGGTTTATGTATGAATTAGATGGAGTTAGTTACATAAATATCCCGAAAATTATTAAATTATCTAGTTTCTTCTTATCTGCGAATCAATCATTTATCACAAAATTAAATTTAGATAATTGTAAATATATCGGTAGAAGTGTTATGACACGTTCAAATGTTGATTTAAATAACGCAAATTTAAGTAATGTAGAAAAAATAGAAAAATCATTTTTAACATTTTCTGATACCAATAGTGATGTAATTAATATGCCAAAAGTAGAATCTATTGCTAACGATGTATTATCTTATGAAAATAATATAAAATATGTTAACTTACCTATGTTAAAACATGTTGGAAAATCATTTTTAAAAAATGCTAATAAAATACAAGATATAGATATAAATAATTTAGAAAGTATAGAAAAAGATAGTTTAAAAGGTATTCTAGGTAAGAATATATTGAAATATAATTTATTAAATGAACAAGATAAAATAATAAAAATAAAAGAATATTTAAATAGAAGAAAAAAACTTAATAAATTATTAAATTTGAAAAAAACCATTATACAGAATATTTACGCTAAAACAAAAATATTAAAAAAATAATTATACTTTTTAATACCATTCATGTTATACTTATAAAGTATCAGAAAATAGAGGGATGACATGACTAATAAAAAATGTATATTTATATTGTTAATAATATTAGCGTTTATACTTAGAATAGATGTTTATTCAACAAGCAAAAAAATTAACAATGAAATCGATAAAAATAAAATAATTGAAAAAGACCAATCTTTAAAATATAGTACATATAATTTTAAAGGTTAGTCTTTTTTATAATCTCTCTGTATTATTATTATTTAAAGAATCTTTTCTTAACTGTATAACTTCCTCTTTTAATTCTTTAATTTCATCTTCTAAAGATTTATCAATACCTTTTTTAATACCAGGTTTTCTTCTTCTGTCATGCTTAACCGTTTGATTTTGTGCACCAATTGTTAGTAATGTTTGTCCAATTTGTTCAAAGAAGTTACCAACAGAATTTTGTTGATTTATAGTTAAACCTTTTGCAATAATAATTCCAATACCAGTCGCAATAAAAGTAAATTCATAAGCATTCAAAGAATTTAGCCATTTAGCGATATCATTAAAATCTTGGCTAACAAATTTCTCAAACTCTTCATTTTCTCTAAATGCCTCTCTCATATATAACCTCTATAAAATTATATGAATAAATACTTTATATATTTTAAATTATATATTATAATGAACTAGGTGGTAAAATATGACAACTTATCTAAATTCCATATATAGTGCATTTTTTTTGTTTCCATTTATAGCACTACTAATAACATTTCCATTTATAATAATAAACTATAATAAATATGGTTCAATATCTAAAATAAGAACATTTATAATATATACATTTACACTATATTTAATGTGTGCATACTTTTTAGTAATATTGCCTTTACCGAGTAGAGAGTACGTTAGTAAACTAACTATACCATATTATCAATTAAAACCATTTAATTTTATATTTGATTTTATTAAAGATAATAAATATTCTTTTAATAGTTTAACTAGTTTTATTAAAATATTAAAACAACCTGCTATATATCAACCATTATTTAATATAGTATTGACTATACCATTTGGTATGTATCTAAGATATTACTATAAATGTAGTTTAAAAAGAACATTAATATATTCATTCTTATTAAGTTTATTTTTTGAAATAACTCAACTTACTGGACTATATCATATATATCCTAGAAATTATAGAATGTTTGATGTAGATGATATAATGTTTAATACTTTAGGTGGGTTAGTTGGATATTATACAATAACTCCATTATTAAAAATATTACCATCTAGAGAGAATATAGATGATAAGTCATATATAATGAGTAATAAAGTAACTGGATTAAGAAGATTAGTAGCGTTTATTATAGATTTATTCTTTTTAAGTTTAATATTTGGTATGGTTCTTATAATAACTATATTATATGGTAAAGAATATAATTTAAAAACATTTATAATACTATTTTTAATAATTATATATATAATGTTTGTTTTAATACCTACTATATTTAAAGGAAGAACAATTGGTAAAAGAATAGTTAATTTAAGATTAAGTGGTAGTATTAATAAGATATATCCTATAATAATAAGAACTAATTTAATGTTTATATATATATTTTTAATACCTTTAGTAAGTATAGTTCTTATAGATAATCAAAATTTACTTGGAATATTATTTATAATTATATATATGTTATATTCATTTGCATCATTTATATTACTTATTACAAATAATAAATTGTGGTATGAAAAATTAACTAAAACAGAAAACATCAATACTATCAAAATATGATGTTTTTTATATTCTGCAATTTTATTTGAGAAAACTAAGTATATATGATAAAATAGTTTCGTTAAAGGGAGTGATACTATGCGTAAAACTGTATGCTTAATAGGAAGACCTAATACGGGTAAAAGCACATTATTTAATAGATTAATAAATGAAAAAAAATCCATTATTGCTGACATTCCAGGAGTAACTAGGGATAGAATATATGGTATAGTAAATTATAAAGATAAAAGTTTTAATTTAATAGATACTGGTGGAATAGATTTAGAAGTTAAAGATTTTAATGAGTCAATAAAAATACAAGCAGAATTAGCTATGGAAGAAAGTGATGTAATTGTATTTGTTGTAGATGGTAGAGAAGATTTAACACTTAATGATTTAAAAATAAGAGATTATTTATTAAAATCAAATAAAAAAGTTATAGTAGCAATAAATAAAATAGATGATAAACATCATGAAGATAACATTTATTCTTATTATGAATTAGGATTTGATAATATGATTATGATAAGTGGAGAACATAAAAGAGGAATAAATGAATTATTAGATGAAATAACAAAAGATTTTAATCCATATACAACAGAAGAAAATGATAGTGATATAAAATTTTGTATTATAGGAAGACCAAACGTTGGTAAAAGTAGTTTGGTAAATGCTATATTAAATGAAGAAAGGTGTTTAGTAAGTAATATTGCTGGAACTACTAGAGACTCTTTAGATACAAAATTTAATTATGAAAAAAGGAATTATACTATTATCGATACTGCTGGTATGAGAAAAAAAGGTAAGGTTTATGAAGAAGTTGAAAAGTATAGTTTAATAAGAAGTTTAAAATCTATAGAACGTAGTGACGTATGTGTTATTGTAATTAATGCAGAAGAAGGAATAATAGAACATGATAAACATATAGTTAGTTATGCAATAGATGCTGGAAAAGCAATAGTATTAGTAGTTAATAAATGGGATACAGTACCAGATAAAGACCAAGCAATAAAAAAATGGACTAAAGATATCAGAGCACACTTTCAATTTATTCCTTATGCTAATATAGTATTCTTAAGTGCTAAAACAAAGTCAAGAATACATACATTAATGCCGGAAGTAATTAAAGCATATGAGTCAAGTACAAAAGAAATTAAAACTAGTATATTAAATGATGTTATAAGAGATGCTTATATGTTACATATGCCTCCAAGTTATAAAGGAAGAAGATTAAAAATATATTTTGTTAATCAAAGTGGAATTAAGCCACCTAAATTTACTTTCAATGTAAATAACAAAGGGTTAGTACATTTTAGTTATGAAAGATATTTAGAAAATAAAATAAGAGAATCTTTTGATTTAGTTGGTACACCAATAATTATACAATTTAAAAACAAAAATGGTGAATAATGAAATATAGATTAGATAATATAGAAATAGATGTTATTATTGAAAGAAAAAAAATAAAAAATATATATTTTAGAATAAAAGAAGATTTAAAACTTTATATTAGTTGTGGATATTTATGTAGTGATAAATATATAGAAAAGTTATTAAATGATAATAAAAATAGTATAAAAAAAATGTATAATAATATGCTAAATAAAACTAATAAAAAAAAAGATATATATTATTTAGGAACTAAAATGAATTATATACATAATGATAAAATATATATAGATGGTTTAAATATATATGGACCTAGTATTGAAATAATTAATGATTATTTAGAAAAAAATAGTATAAATATTTTTAAAGATAGATTAAATAGTTTAATTATACAATTTTCAAATTTACCTAATTTTAGATTAAGAACAAGACATATGAAAACAAGATGGGGTGTATGTAATAAATCGAGTATGACAGTTACATTAAATACAGAACTTATACATAAAGATATTAGTTTAATAGATTATGTTATCATACATGAATTATGTCATTTTAAATATATGGATCATAGTAAAAGCTTTTGGAATGAAGTAGAAAAATATTATCCATATTATAAATTAGCAAGGAAGAGGTTGAAATGATTAATAGTACCAGTAATGAAAAAATAAAAAAGTATAGCAAATTATTACAAAAAAAATATAGAGATGAAACTAATCTTTATTTAATATCTACAGATCATTTAGTTAGAGAAGCAATCAAAGACAAAAGTGTTATTGATATATTTTTATTAGAAGGTAAAGAAAATTATTATGGTAATGTCACTATTGTTACTGAAACTGTTATGAGAAAATTAACTAATTTAAAAACTTTACCAAATGTAGTCGCAGTAGTAAAGAAAAAAGAATCAAGAGATATAAATGGTAATGTAATATTATTAGATGGTGTACAAGATCCAGGAAACGTTGGTACAATAATTAGAAGTGCTGTTGCATTTAATATTGATACAATTGCATTAGGTGATGGAACAGTAGATGTTTACAATGAAAAAGTACTTCGTGCTAGTGAAGGAATGATAAATAATATAAATATAATAAAAAGAAATTTAATAGATACAATTATGGATTTAAAAATTAATGGTTATGAAATAATAGGTACTAAAGTAAATGGTGGTACAGATATAAAAGAAATTAAATCAAATAAATTTGCTCTACTAGTAGGAAACGAAGGAAATGGAGTTAGTAGCGAATTATTAGATCTATGTGATAAATATGCATACATAAAAATGAATAAATGTTGTGAAAGTTTAAATGTAGGTGTAGCAACTAGTATAATTATACATGAATTAAATAATTAAAAATAAATATGTCGACTTAATTTGACATATTTTTTTAATGTTTTATTGTAGTATATATAACCAGAGCTTTATTTTGTTTAGTGCTTACCCAATCATAATATATGAGAGGGAGTGTATGTATGAATAAATTACTTTATTATATTTTAGAAATATTTAAAAGTATAGTAATAATATACATTTTGAAAGTAGTCTTAT
>CAKOOJ010000007.1 GCA_934098385.1 uncultured Bacilli bacterium | reverse complement strand
AACCTTACGTATTTATTATATAACATTTTTTATAAAATAAAAAGACTATTAACAAATTTTATTTGTCAACAGTCTGAATATAGGGAATGTTAATCCCTATTTTTTTAACTATTTAATCCGTCTATGTATCCGATAATTTTGTTCTTTTTGTCTTTTGTCATTTTGTCAAACATATCAAGTAACATAAGGTCAGTTACATCAAATCCATTCTTTTTGATTGCAAGAAGCGGCATGTCATCATTTATTCTACCTAATAAATAATCTGTAGATGTTCCTAAGAAATCTGCAATTTTAATTAGAGTTTCTACAGATGGATATGCTTTTCCAGATTCATATGCAGATATAGTTTCTTGACTTACTTCTGCAGCAATACTAAGTCTAACTTGAGTAACTTTCTTTTTATCACGGATTTTTTTCAAATTTTCCATATACACACTCCTAAATAATTTTTATATATATTATTATATAAGAAATAATGGTAAACATTAGATATACTTAATATACTTTATTATATATTATAATTGTAAATTGTGCGTTTTAAGATAAAAAAATGTTGAAAATTAAAAAAAATGTCAAAAAAACTATTATTGGTAGTATTTTTTTTTTAGTTTCATAAGTTTATTTAGGAGGACGACGTTATGGAACTAAAGGGACTAAGTGATGAAGAAGTTAAGGTAAGTAGAAAAAGATATGGAAATAATGTAGTTAGCGAGAATAAACAAAATAGTTTTTTATCTCTTTTAATTGAATCTTTAGGGGATCCTATAATTAAAATTCTTTTAATAGCACTTGCTGTTAAAGTAGTATTTTTGTTTAGAAATTTTGATTGGTTTGAAACGTTAGGAATATTAATTGCAATATTTTTAGCATCTTTTATATCTAGTATTAGTGAGTATGGTAGTGAGAAGGCGTTTAAAAGATTACAAGAAAAATCTTTAGATATTATGATTAAGGTTAAGAGAAATGGAGATTTAACTAATGTTAATATAAAAGATGTTGTTGTTGATGATATTGTATATTTAGAAAGTGGAGATTTAGTTCCTGCTGATGGAATTGTTGTTTTCGGGGGCGTTAGTGTTGATGAATCTGCATTAAATGGTGAAACTAAAGAAGTTTTAAAGAATATAAATGAAGAAGTTTTAAAGGGTAGTATTGTTAGTGAGGGTACATGTTATTTAAAAATTAAAAGAGTGGGAAAGAATACTATATATGGCAATATTGAAACAGAAGTAATGTCTAAAACTATTGATAGTCCTTTGAAGAGTAGATTAAGAGATTTAGCTAAAGTTATTAGTAGAATAGGTTATATTGGTTCTGTTTTAGTAGTTATTAGCTATTTATTTTCTGTTATTGTTATAAAGAATAATTTTGATATTAATTTAATAATTGAAACAGTCACTAATTATAGATTAATGATAGATTATTTGATTTATTCTTTAACTTTATGTGTTACTGTTATTATAGTTGCTGTTCCAGAAGGTCTTCCTATGATGGTTGCTTTAGTATTATCTAGCAATATGAAAAGAATGTTAAAAAGTAATGTAATGGTTAGAAAAATGGTTGGTATAGAAACTGCTGGTAGTTTAAATATATTGTTTACTGATAAAACTGGTACTATTACTAGTGGTAAATTAAATGTTAATAAGCTTATAAATTATAAGGGATTAGAATGTACTAATAAGAAATATATTGATATATTTAAGAATAGTATTTTATATAATAATCAAAGTGAATATAGTAATGGTAATGTTGTTGGAGGTAATACTACTGATCAAGCAATTATGAGATATTTAAAACTAATAAGACAAGAAGATTATGAGCATGTTGTTTTATTTAATAGTAAAAATAAGTTTTCTGTTACTAAAATGGTTAATAGTAATATATATTATTTTAAGGGTGCTAATGAAGTTATTATAGATAATAGCGAATTTTATTTGGATGAGTTGGGTTATAAGCAAATTCTTAGAGATAAAAATAAGTTATACGAAGTTGTTAGGAAATTAACTAAAGAAGGTTTAAGAGTAATTAGTGTTGGTTATAAAAATGGTAATGAAACTTTAGATGGTTTGTGTTTTATAGGTTTTGTTGTTATTAAAGATGAAATTAGAGAAAATGCTAAGGAAGGTATAAATAGAGTAAGGGATGCTCATATTCAAACTGTTATGATTACTGGTGATGATAGAGAAACTGCACTTAGTATTGCAAGAGAAGTTGGACTTGTTAAAAGTATAAATGATATTGTGTTAACACATGATGAGATGGAAAAAATGACTGATGATGCAATAGCGCATATTATTAATAATTTACGTGTAGTTGCGAGGGCTTTGCCAACTGATAAAAGTAGATTAGTTAAGATATGTCAAAAGTGTGATTTGGTTGTTGGTATGACAGGAGATGGAGTTAATGATGCTCCTGCTTTAAAAATTGCAGATGTTGGTTTTGCTATGGGAAGTGGTACTGAGATAGCGAAAGAGAGTAGTGATATTGTTATAATGGATAATAATTTAATTTCTATTGCTAACGCTGTACTCTATGGTAGAACAATATTTAAAAGTATTAGAAAATTTATTATATATCAATTAACTGTAAATTGTTGTGCTTTAGTACTTAGTTTTGTTGGACCATTTATTGGTATACCTACACCGATTACTGTTATACAAATGTTGTGGATAAATATGATAATGGATACTTTAGCAGGACTAGCATTTAGTTATGAAGCACCTTTAAAAGAATATTTGAAAGAACAACCTAAGAAACGTAATCAAAGTATTATAAATAAGTTTATGTATACTGAAATATTAATTACTGGTGTTTATTCATCGTTTGTTTCTATATTTTATTTATGTAGTCCTTATCTTAAATCTTTGTTTAGAGTTGATAGAGATAATATATATTTCATGACTGGTTTCTTTGCATTATTTATATTTATGGGTATATTTAATGCTTTTAATGCTAGAACAACTAGAATTAATTTGTTAAGTAATATTAGCAAAAACAAAGTATTTATTATATTATTTATGTGTATAAGTATTGTTCAAATGTATTTAATTTATTTTGGTGGTAGTTTATTTAGAACATATGGACTTTCTTTTAAGGAATTGATGATTGTGTTATCAATGGCATTTACTGTTATACCTATTGATATATTTAGAAAATTATTATTTAAAAGGCGTGGTGTAATTGATTATATATAAAAAAGTGAATTAATTTTGTTTGTTTTAATTCACTTTTTTGTTTACTTATTAGATTTTGTTTCTGCACGAATTTTTTAATTATTTTTCTAGTTTTTTCATTATTTCTTTTTGATTTTTTAATATTATATCCATTTTATCATGTAATTCTTCTAATATTAATTCACTTTTTAAATCTATTCTATAATCATTTTGATTTCTAATACTATCTTTTTTTGCTTGTCTATTTTGACTCATCATAATAATTGGTGCTTGGATAGCAGCAATACATGAAAGTACTAAATTGAGTAATATAAATGGATATGGGTCTATTTCTTTACCGCTTGTTAAAATCATTGTATTTATTACAATCCAAATAAGTAAAAATAATATAAACATTATGATAAAGAACCAACTACCTGCTATTTCTGAAACTTTATCTGCAACTCTATCACCAAAAGTCATTGTACTATCTTCTAATTTATCAACATCAATACTAATGGGTTGATCTACTAATAAATCTAAAAGTTCTTGTTCATCCTGAATATTTAATTCTTTATTTTTTAATAGCATTTTAACTATATCTTTTTTTGTTAATGTTGTTTCTTTTGTATCTTTTTTTTTCATTATTACCACCATATTTATTATAACATATTATTTAATTACATATAACCATTTATTATAGTTTTTGTTTCTTTTATAGTTATGAATGCTTCATTATCTAATTTTTTTAGTAATGTTGTTAATTCATCTAATCTTTTTTTGTTTGTTTCTATTAATAATATGGTTTTGTTTTTATCTTTATTTAGTATAGATACTCCGAAATTTTTATCTTTTATTTTTTTTGTATTTTTTATTTTTGTTGATATTACTATAAGTTCCATGTTTGTTTTAACAAATTTATTAATAAATGTAGTACCAAGTATTGTTCCCATAGTATATCCACCTGAATAACTTATTACTATCCATAAATTTAATTCAACGTTAATTGCTGTTCTTGCGACTAATAGCCATATAGTTATTTCTACGAATGCTATTAATGCTACTATAAATGTTCTTCCTTTTATAACAAAAGTAGTACGAATAGTATTTAAAGATACATCTAGAATACGAGCAAAAAATATCTTAATACAAGTTAATAATAGAGACATAGTACCACCTATTTTATAGTATGAAATAATTAAGTATAGTTATACTATTAATGGTGATATTATGTATTTTTATATTAATGTATTTTTATTTTATAGTATATTTGGTAATATGTTTGAAAGATTTATAACTAGTATAAGACATATAGATTATACTAGTGGATTTATGGGTACTATATTTACACCTGTATATGGTGTTGCAATACTTGTTATTATTTTTATACATAATAAGATTAAAATAAATAATAAGTTTTTTAAAATATTATTAGAAATTATTATATATGGTGTTGTTTTAAGTTTATTAGAACTTGCTGGTGGAATTATGATAGAGAATACTTTTAATAAAGTATTTTGGAATTATGAAAGATTCAAATTTAATATTGGAAAATATATAAGTTTAGAAACAGCAGTATTATGGGGTGTGATGAGTGTTGTTATATTATATTTAATACATCCTTTATTTAAAAAATTAGAAAAGCATATTCCTAGATTTTTAACTTTATTAGTAAGTGTATTTTTTGTAATTAATTTAATTTATGTGTTTATAGTTAAATTAACCTAGTATATTTTTTATAAATAACATAGTATAAGTTGGAGGTTATGTTATGTTATTTGAACTAGATAGTGAGAATAGTGATATTCTTAATAATTTAGATTATTTTAATTTAAATAAAAATGAAATAGAAAATAAATATAAGTATATTAATAAGAAATATGATAATGATAAGTATGATTATAAGAAATATGATAATGATAAGTATGACTATAAAAAGTATGATAATGATAAGTTTGATTTTAAAAAATATGATTTTAATTATAATAATTATGATGTAGATTTTAATAATTATGTTTATGATAAGAATAAGAGAATTGTTAATGTAGATTTAGAGAAAGGATTTTATTTAGGTAATATATTTATTGATAGCTACGATGGGTATAAGAATTATAAAGCTAAGAAAATAAATGCATATAGTGAACAACAAAAAATGCTTCTTAGAATATATGAATTAGATTTTATATTAAATGATTTAAATTTATATTTGGATATTAATCCTAATGATAAAAGATTATTTGAAATGTTTAAGAAATGTGCTATGGAGTTAGACGTTTTAAAGAAAAAATATTATGAAAAGTATCAAGTATTAGAATTATGTAAAGATACTAAAGATAAATATACTTGGATAAGTAATCCATGGCCATGGGATGGAGGTTATTATGTTTAAGTATGATAAAAAACTTCCCTATCCTGTAGATATTAAGAAGAAAGATTTAAAAATGGCTAAGTATATTTTGACACAATTTGGCGGTTCTAATGGTGAGCTTGGGGCAGCATTAAGATATTTTAGTCAAAAATTTAGTATGCCAACTGAAGAGGGTAAGGCACTTTTAAATGATATTGCCACTGAAGAAATGGGTCATAATGAAATGATATGTACTATGGTAAATCAATTAATGAGTGGTGCAAGTATAAAAGAGTTAGAAGATGCTGGGTTAGGTAGTACGTATACTGAGCATGGATATGGGATTTATCCTAGTGATTCAAATGGAGTTCCTTTTACTGCTAGCTATATAGCTAGTGTTGGAGATCCTATTGCTAACTTAGTTGAAGATATGGCTGCTGAACAAAAAGCAAGAGTGACATATGAACATTTAATTGATTTAGCAAGTGATGAAGATGTAATACAACCATTATTATTTTTAAGACAAAGAGAAGTAGTTCACTTTAATAGGTTTAAAGAATTATATGAAAAATATTTAAATCAAGGTTTTAAATAAATCTTGATTTTTTGTGTAAACAATATGTTTTTTATGATTATGTTAATTTACTTATAAAAAGTGGTGTGTTAAAATATAATTAGTGAAAGGGACTTGTATATGAAAAAAGAAATAGTAGTACCTAAAAAGAATTATTTTTATTTATTATTAATGATTGTTGGTGTAGTTGTTTTAACTTTTATTATATTTGGCTTAAATGATAAATATCAAAATAAAAAATTAGAAAGTAGTTATTTGAGTGGATATGTAAATCAAATTAGAGTTGAAGAAATTGATAATATTTTAGCTGAACCTAATAGTGATATGTTTGTATTAATAACTAAAACTGGTGATGATAATGTATATAATTTTGAAAATGATTTAAAGAAAATAATTAAGAAAAAAGATTTAAGAGATAATTTTATATTTATTGATTATAGTGATAATGATAATTATGATGTAATTAATAAAAAATTTAAAAGTAATATTAAGAGTGTACCAGCAATTATATATTTAAAAAATGGAGAATTTGTTAAATATATTGATAGTAGTGAGCATATGTTAAATGTTGGTGATTTTGAAAAATTATTGGATGAATATGAGGTAAAATAGTGATTAATGTAGTTTTATTTGAACCTGAAATACCTGGTAATACAGGTAATATTATGAGAACATGTGTTGCTACTGGTACTAAGTTGCATTTAATAAAACCACTTGGGTTTAGTTTGGATGAAAAATATATTAAAAGAAGTGGTGTTAATTATATTGATAATTGTGAGTATACGGTTTATGAAAATATAGATGAATTTTTTGAAAAGAATAAAGGGATATATTATTTTTTGACTAGATATGGAAAGAAACCACATACTAGTTTTGATTATAGCAATAAAGATGAGAATATATATTTTATTTTTGGTAAGGAATCGACTGGTATTCCGCCTAAAATATTAAAACCTTATTTGGATAAATGTATGAGAATGCCAATGACTGATAAAGTTAGAGCACTTAATTTATCTAATACAGTTGCTATTATGGTATATGAAGCATTAAGGCAACAAAATTATAGAGATTTATTGTTTACTGAACCTCATAAAAGTGAAGATTTTATAATAGAAAATGGATAATTTATTTTATTTTTTTTTTTGAAAGTGGTGAATTATGGAAAATATTGTTATACCTAAACATGTTGGTATTATTATGGATGGCAATGGTAGATGGGCTAAAATGAGAGGAAAGAAACGTAGTTTTGGTCATTTAGAAGGAAGTAAAACATTAGAAAATATTGCTCTTTATGCGATAGAGTGTGGCGTTCAAGTATTGAGTGTTTATGCTTTTTCTACGGATAATTTTAAACGTAGTAAAGAAGAAGTTGATTATTTAATGAATTTGTTTATAACTATGTTTAATAAAAAAATGCAAAAAATTAAAGATAATGATATTAAAGTTATATTTTCTGGTAGAAGAGAACCTTTAAGAGAAGATGTACTTGCTTCCATGCATAAAATAGTTGAGGAAACAAAAAATAATAAAAGGGGAATACTAAATATTTGTTTAAATTATGGTGGACAAGAAGAAATTATTGATGCTACTAAAAAAATTGTAGAGTTAGTAAATAATGGTGAATTAAATATAGATGATATTGATAAAAATAGTTTTTATAGGTATTTATATAATAATTTACCACCATTAGATTTATTAATTAGAACTAGTGGTGAATACAGATTAAGTAATTTTATGCCTTATCAAAGTACTTATTCTGAATTTTATTTTACAGATACTTTATTTCCTGATTTTAATAATCAAGAATTTGATAGAGCTGTTGAGAGTTATAACAAAAGAGATAGAAGATTTGGTAATGCAAAATAAAAAATCCAATTTTGGATTTTTTTGTTTATTTATATTTTATTAATCTTGGCAACCACAACTACATGATTCATTGCAATTACAGTTTTCATCACAATCACAGTTTTCTTCACAATCACAATCGTTGCCACATTCACAATGTTCACAAGAACAATTATGTGAGTTGCATGAATCGTCTATTAAAATTGCACTAACAGGACAACCTTCACTTGCTTCAATTGCTTCATCAGTGATCTTATCACTAATCATACTTGCTCTTCCTTCATCATTACATTCAAAATTTTCTGGTGCAATACTAAAACAATATCCACAACCTATACATCTTTCTTTATCAAAAATTATTTTACTCATATTATTTCCTCCAATAAAAATATTATATACTAATAAAATATAATTATCAATTAAAAAAATGTAGAATAATGTTTGAAACTATGATATCATTAACATGATAGGTGATTTATATGAACTCAAGAATGGATAAATATGCTGAAACTCCTAATTTAAAAAGTAGAGCAGAAAAAAATAAAGATTTATATGAACAAATAAAAACTAGTGATATAGATAAATTTGATATTGCTAGCAATGCTACTGTTATTGGGGAAGATATAAGTAGAATAGATGTTGATAAAGTAAAAGATATGCTTGATAAAAGATATAGAGATGAATATGATAAACGTAGTTTAAAATTTAGAGAACAAGATGAAGAGATTATAGAAGATAAAAAATATGATACTAAAGAATATGATATAAATGCTATATTAGAGAAAGCTAAAAAAACACAAAATGTAGATTATGAAAAAGAAAGATTAAAAAAAGTACATGATACACAATATGATATATTAAAAAAATTAAATATAGATGAAACTACTGAAGAAGAAGTAATGGAAGATAGCGAAGAAAATATAGTTAATTTAATAAACACTATTACTAATTTAGAACTACAAAATAGTAAGAAAAATAGTACGGGTAATACAACTGCATTAGATTTATTAAGTGATTTAAGTGATAATGATACTAATACTGTTTATAAAACTATGGAGTTAGATAAAGAAGAAATTAGTACAAAAACAGAAGATAACTTAGATGAAGAAGATTTAAGTATAGAAGATAAATATGATGATTTTAAAGAATTAGAGAAAGATTTAAAATCTAATAATATTGCTATTAAAATTGTTGGTATAGTATTTGTTGTTATATTAATTATACTTGCTGTTATATTTCTTAATAAATATTTTAATTTAGGACTATTTTAATATAGTTCTTATTTTTTTCATAAAATATATTATGAAACGTTTTTATAAAATAAAAAAAATTAGGTTTAGAAATATATTTATGTATGTAATTATTATAGTTATATTTATAGATATTGTTGTGTTTAATACATTGGGAAAGAAGTTAGGAGAGAGTGTATCTTTTTTAACTAAATTAAAGTTAGATGAAATTACTAAGTATTATATGAATGATACCATAAAGAAATATTTAAATGTTGATAGTAATGATTATATTAAAGTTAATTTGGTTAATAATAATATTGTAAGTGTTGATATAGATAATGTTATGTGTAATAAATTATTAAATAATATTATTGTTGATTTGGAAAGTAATGTAAAGAATTTAGAAATGGGTAAGATTAGCAATTACCATAATTTAGAAATAATAAAGGGTGATAATGGTATTATTATATTTATGCCAGTTGGAGTTAGTTTGGGAAATAGTTTATTTTCTAGATTAGGTCCTAAGATTCCAGTAAAGGTAAGCTTTTTAGAAAATATAGATGCTTATGTAGATGTTGTAGTTGAAAATTATGGTATTAATAATTCTTTAATTAAATTATATATAAATATAGATGTAGAGGAAGTTTTAGAGATGCCTACTAAGAATAGATTTAGTAATGTTAAATATAAGTTTTTAATTAGTAGCAAATTAATTAATGGAGAAGTTCCTAGTGTACTAGGTGGAACAATAAATAAAAGTAGTAGTGTAGTAAATAGTGATGTAAAGTAAGTATTTTAATATAGAATATGAATAGTAAAAGTGATATACTTTTTATAGTAGGTGGTGATTACTTATGAATAATATTTTTGTTAATGATAGTATTGATGCTGGTATAAGTAATTACTTACTTATAAAACAGGGTAAAGATTATGATAAAGCACATATATTTGAAACATATATTATTAGATGTTTATGTAAAATATATGGTGATATAAATATATTAAATCCTTATAGAATTAATAATATTAATAGTTTTAAAGCCAATTTGATTATGTATGGATTAAGTGAAAAAGAAATGAATGAATTTATTAATTTAATGGGAGATTATTCTAAGTGGTTAAATAGTGAAAAGAATGTTGGTAAAACTGATATAACTAGTAAAATAGAGATTGTTTTAATTAATATGATTATATATAGAAATAAGATTATAAAGTTTACTGATAATGAAATAGAGTTTTTTGATAAATATTTCGATCCTAAGAATAATAATTTTGCTACATTACATAATTTAATTACTAAAGATGTTAATATAGTTCCTATGTATTGGAATAGAAAAAAAGTATTATTAAATAATAATATTAAATTTAAAAGAATTAGAAATGATTTGTTAAGTAGTAGTGTATATGATAAATATGGTATAGATAAAGATGATATGTCACGAATGAGTGAAGAGAAAGTTAGAAATATTAATAATCGTATTTTAGAAAGTGAAAAAGATACGGAAAAGAGAAATAAGAAATTTATACCAAAAAATTTAATAATTACTAGTGGTAATGGGTTTGTTGATACTTTGATGTTACTTAGTATTATGACTACTGAAATTATGATTGGTATTATGATAGCATTACATGTTATGAGAGGTTAGTATGGTTATAATTGATGATAAAAAATATGATTTGATTGAAAACTTTAGAGAGGCTTTTAATGAAGAAGAATTTAAAGAATATTTTACTGACTATTTTTATAAATATGATTACATTGTAGGAGATTATGCTTATAATAAATTAAGATTAAAAGGCTTTTATGAAAATAATAAAAAAGAGGCTAAAGAATTAAATAAAATTAAGAATAAAGATAAGTATATTGAAGAGAATTGTGCTTATCAATGTAAATATTTTGTTTTGAAAAAGATTTAGTCTTTTTTTTTTGAATGTTTTATGCTACAATTATTTTAGAATAAGAGGGATATCGATGAATGTAAATATAATTGAATCAAATGGAATGAATACTAGTGTTACTTTAATATGTTATTTTACTGGTAATAATGGTAAAAATTATTTGTTTTATACGAAGAATGAAACAGTACAAGATGGTTTAATTAAAATGTATGTTGCATGTGAAACTGGGACTATTAGTGATGTTGAATGGACAGATTTAAAAAAGGATATGCAACAAATTATAATGAGGAATAGCACTGTCAAATTCTTGAATTATTCCAATCCTGTTAAGATTGGTGAAGCTAGAGCAATTGCGTTAAATAATACTAATATTGATGCAATTAAAAATGCATATAGTAAAAACACAGAAGTAAGTATTGGAACAAATAAAGATTTATTGAGTCAAAGTTTTAATGAAACTCCAGAAATTCAAACTCAAGTTCAACAACCTCAAAGTGAACCTGTACAAATTAGTTCTATTCCGAATATACAAAATAATTTTAATATGGAAGGTAGTCCAGTTAATTTAAATACTAGTTCAGAACATGTTGTTCCTAATGTTGAACCTATTAATCCTGTTTCTACTCCTAATATTCCAAATGGCGATGAAAATGGTCCTGCTCTTAATATTAATAGTGTAAAACCATCTGGAATTGACAGCGGTTTTAAAGTATCGAATGAACCTAATATATTTGATCAACCAAGTACTCCATTTAATATAACAGAAGAAGACGTAAATAAACCATTAGATGCTCCTATTCAAAATAATAATAATGTATTTAATGGTAATAGTGATGTTGGTAATATATTTAATACTCCAGTTGTAGAGCCTATAAATGATAGGGTTAATAATGAAAATAATAATACCAATAGTTCTAGTGTTATAAACAATAATGTTGATGTAAGTAAACAAATAGAATTGAACGAGAAAAAAATTAAGTTGTTTACTGAACTTGCTAATGTATATAAAGAGGAAAATGATATGTTAAAAAGTAATGTAAGTGACAATACTGCTTCTAACTTATTTAATAATAATGGAACTTTAGATGATTTAAAAATATTACAAGGATAACTAAGTATAATGCTTAGTTTTTTTCATATAATTTATTAGTGATTATATGAAAAATGTTATATACAATTATTATGATATATTAGTTGATGAATTAAATAAAAGTGATAATAATTATTTTTTCTATTTTAATAATGAACTTTTTTTGTTTTATTTAGTATTAAATGATATTAGTGTAGTAGAAAATATTTACAAGTATATAATAGAAAATAATATAGAAAGTTTTAATATTGTATTGAATAAAGAAGGTAATTTATTTGCTGATGTAGATAAAAAAAAATATGTTTTGTTAAAAGTAAGAGGTATATTAAAATATGAAATAAAGTTTGATGAGTTTAAATATTATCCAGTTAATTCAAATGGTGTTAATTGGGGTAATTTATGGGGAGAAAGACTTGATTATTATGAAGTACAGATTAGAGAACTAGGTATTAAGTATCAGACTGTTTTAAATTCTTTTGGTATGTTTAGTGGCCTTGCAGAAAATGCAATATTATATTTTAATATGACGATGGAAAAATTTAATGATATGGATAGTAGTGTTGGGATTGTTCATAATAGAGTGAAGTATCCTTGTTATTTAGTAGATTATTATAATCCAGTTAATTATGTAATAGATTATAGTATTAGAGATATAGCAGAGTATATTAAATCTTATGTTGTTAGTGATGATTTTGATATAGATAATGTTGTTGTGTTAATTAATAGAATGAATTTGAATAATTTAATGTTTAATTTGTTATATGCTAGACTTCTTTATCCTACATTTTATTTTGATATATTTGATAAAATTATATTAGAAGATGGTAAGGATAGTGATGTTGTTCCTATTTTAAATAAAGTTTATAGTTATTTAAGTATGTTAAAAATTTTATATCTAAAATTTAATGATGAATATCAGATGTTTAGAATAGAGTGGTTAGATAAAATAAAAATATAGATTAAATTTCTACATTTATTACTCCTTTACAAGAAGGAACTTTTTCTTTTATTAATTCGTATACGTTATCGTTTAGAGTATAGTCTTGATATCCACAATGGCTACAAGCACCGAATAATTTTACATATACGTAATCATCTTCATATTTAATAAATTCTATATCTCCTCCATCTGAATTTAAGAATGGTTTAATGTCATTTATGACTTCGTTTATCAATTCTATGTCTTTATTATTAGTTTCTGTTTCTTTCATATTTATTCACCAGAATATATTATATCTAAAATATTTTACTTAGTAAATAAAATTTGATATAATAATGGGCAAGAGGTGCAATAATGGAAGACTTTGAAGTTGGAAGTATTGTAAAAGGAGAGGTGACTGGAATTGAACCTTATGGTATTTTTGTTAAAGTAGGGAATACTGATGGTTTAATTCATATCAGTGAAATTGCTAATAATTATGTATCAAATATAACTAAATATGTTAGTATTGGTGAGAGAATTTTTATGAAGGTAATTGATTATGATAAAGAAAATAATAGATTAAGTTTATCTATTAAAGGTTTAAATTATAAGGAATTTTATAAAAATAGAAAAGTTAAGGAATCTGTAAGAGGGTTTTCTCCTTTACAAGAAAATTTAGAAAAATGGATGGATGATATTTTAAAAGAAATTCATTAAAAAATATAGTTATGGGATAGCTATATTTTTTTGATGTAAATGTTATAATTGCAGTTATGTATCAATGTGGGTAAAAATAGCTATGTATGAAAAAAAACACTAAATGCTAGTGTTTTGCTATTTTTAAATGGTGGCTCCAACGGGAATTGAACCAGTGACACAAGGATTTTCAGTCCTCTGCTCTACCGACTGAGCTATGGAGCCAATAAAAAATGGCGGTCCGTACGGGATTCGAACCCGTGATCTTCTGCGTGACAGGCAGACGTCATAGGCCTCTAGACTAACGGACCATTGGTTGCGGGAGTAGGATTTGAACCTACGACCTCTGGGTTATGAGCCCAGCGAGCTACCGAACTGCTCCATCCCGCGATAAGTATAAAATTTAATTGGCGGAGAAAGAGGGATTCGAACCCCCGCGCCGTTGCCGACCTCCTGGTTTTCAAGACCAGTCCCTTCAACCGGACTTGGGTATTTCTCCATTTGTTCTTCAAGGAACAAGTTGATTATAGCATATAAAAATAAAATTAGTCAACAAATTTTAGAAAAAAACATAAAAAAAGTGTAATTTTTTATAAAACTTTAATTTTTTTGCTATTTTTTTAAAAAAAGTGAAAAAAAGTGTTGATTTAAATTAAATTTTGGGTTATACTCAAATAGTCTTAATTAATTAAGACGCCGAGTGGTGTCGCCCAAGTGGCGGAACAGGTAGACGCACAGGACTTAAAATCCTGCGAGATTTAACCCTCGTGCCGGTTCAAGTCCGGCCTTGGGCACCATTTATTTGTTTAGAATATCTCTCGGGCGATTAGCTCAGTTGGTTAGAGCACCTGCCTTACAAGCAGGGGGTCATAGGTTCGAGTCCTATATCGCCCACCATTTTTTGCCGACATAGCGTAACTGGCAGCGCAACTGACTTGTAATCAGTAGGTTGGGGGTTCGACTCCCTCTGTCGGCACCACTTTTGGAGGGATAGCGAAGTGGTCAAACGCGGCAGACTGTAAATCTGTTCCTTCGGGTTCCATGGTTCAAATCCATGTCCCTCCACCACTTTAGATTGCCTCGTAGCCAAGTGGTAAGGCATCAGACTTTGACTCTGACATTCCGGTGGTTCGAACCCACCCGAGGCAGCCATCTTAATTATAATATTCGTCTCGTTAGCTCAGTTGGTAGAGCATTTGACTTTTAATCAAAGGGTCATGCGTTCAAGTCGCATACGAGACACCAGTTGATTATTAAACTTGTGAGTTTCACAAGTTTTTTCATGTAGAAAAAAGTGGCAAAGTAGTGGCATTTTTAATTTTTTTGTTGACAAGTGTACTAAATACACATATAATTGTGTTGGAGGTAGAAATAATGCAAAAAAAAAATCCTTTGTATAAAAATCAAGGTATTCATTTAATTAGTTCAATATTTACTGTTGATAAAGGTGTTGTTAAAGTTTTGCTTATAAGACGAAACAATGAGCCTTATAAAGATAAATGGGCTTTAGTTGGTGGGGCTTTATATAATAATGAAACAGTTGTCGATGGAATGAAAAGAGAAATAAAAGAAAAAACTGGAATAAATGATATTATATTATATTATTCAAATATATATAGTAGAGTTGATAGGTCGCCAATAATGAGAATGGTTGGATTAAGTTATGTTGGATTTCTTGATATAGAAAAAGTGAATTTATTAAAAGAAACTGATAAAACAAATGATTCTGATTGGTTTCCTATAAATAACATACCAGAACTTGCTTATGATCATAATGAAATATTAAATGATTCTATTTTAAAATTAAGAGAATTAATATATGATTCTGATATATTAAAATCTTTATTTCCTAATACATTAACACTTCCAGAATTACAAAGTGTTTATGAAACTATATTAGACAAAAAAATAGACAGAAGAAATTTTAGAAAAAAATTAATAAATGATGGAGTAATTGTTGATATAAATAACGAAAAAAATTATATTGGTAAAAAACCTGCTAAACTTTATAAGTTTAGATAATGTTTAAAAATAAGGAGAAAGATATGAAAGAAAATATTTTAGAAGAAATAAAAAAATTAAAAGGTGAAATAGCTGAACAAACTAGTGAGTATGAAAAAAATAATGAATTATTAAATGAGAAGTGTAAAAATCCTTTAGTAATGGAAGCTATAAAATTACAATTAAATAATGAAGAATTATTACGAAATGTTAATAAAATCAGAAAAGATGTTGAATTATTGATAGAGAAAAATTGTACACATAATTTGTTATTGTATATTGGGCATAATATTTCTTGTTATGATAGTTTTTACTACTACAGATGTATTGAATGTGGACAAGGAATTGAATCAACTATTAAATTAAACAATGTTGTTTATACTGATGTTTCTTACGAAGATTTAAAAAAAGATTTTAATAATTATTTAAATAAGTATGGTGAAGAATCGGCAATTCAAATTATGTTAGCAAAATACAAGAATGAATTATTTAATGATTTAGTTACTTCTGGTGTTGATGAGATTAAAGCACTTAAATTAATAAGAAAAAGTAAATAAAAAATTATATTGGTAAAAAGTCAGCTAAACTTTATAAGTTTAGATAATTTTTTAAAGTAATAAGTGTATAAAATACACATATAGGAGGAAATATGATTTATTTGATGAGACATGGTTTAGATGATGAAAAATTTATTGGTGGATGGAGTGATGTTGATTTAACTGATGAAGGTAAAAAACAAATAATTGAAAGTACTAAATATATTATTAAAAATAAATTACCAATAGACAAAATTATCTCGAGTGATGTAAAACGTGCTGTTATTACTAGTGAGATTGTTAATAAGAAATTACAAGTTCCAATATTTTATAGTGATAAGTTAAGGGAATTAGATAAAGGTATTTACACGGGAAGATTAAAAAGTACTTTGACTGAAAAAGATATTTCTTTTATAAAGAATTTAACAATATATGATAAATATCCTTTAGGTGAATCGATGATAGATTTATGTAAAAGAATGAAATTATTTTTAAATACGTTAAAAGATGATGACGTTCTTTTAATAACTCATCGCGGTGTTATAAATATGTTTTATTATATTTTAAATGATATTTTTGTTGATATGAATAAAGAAAAGTTTAATGTAGAACATGGTTCTATACATGAAATGAATATTGATAAAAAGCTTATAAGGAGGATATATTAATGATTAAAAAAATAGTTTTAACTGGAGGGCCATCTGCTGGAAAAAGTAGTAGTCTTGAATTTATACATAGATATTATAGTAATTTAGGCTATAAAGTTTACATAGTAAGTGAGACTGCTACTGAGTTAATGAATAGTGGTATTATACCAAATCAAAATAATTTAAGTATAGTAGAATTTCAAGATATTATATTTAAATATCAATTGTTTAAAGAAAATTTAATAGTAAATATTGTTAATAACAATAACTTTTTAAACAATATAATTATATTTGATAGAGGAGTAATTGATAATAAAGCATATATAAACGATAAATTTGAGATGATATTAAAAAAATATAATTATATTGAAAATGAGTTGCTATCCAGATATGATTTGATTATATATTTAGAAACTGGTGCTAAGTCTAATTATTATAGAACAGATAATAATTCTTGTAGAAGAGAAAGTGTTGATTTAGCAATAAAATTAGATAATCTTATTTATAAAGCGTGGAGTAATCATAATAATTTAGTAAAAATTAAATGTTATGATAATTTTTATGATAAACAAAATGAAATAATTAGTGTAATTGATAAAGAACTAAATATTAAAAAATTAGAAAGAGTGATGTTATGAATATACTTATAGAAGACAAAAACAGTTTTTTTAAATATGAAGTAATTATTGATAAGGAAGGATTAGAAAAGTTAAAAAATAAAATCATTAATGAATATAGTATTATTGAACATATAGAAAAAGATGATACTTTTGGTTTTCGTGATTTAAGTATTTATGCTTATTTGAGAAGAAGAAATTATAGTGAAATAAAGATAGGTGTTAGAGAATATAATGATTTTTATAGTATGCCAGAAACTTTATATCATTATTCTTATGACTATTATCATTTTCCATATTTAATAGATTTAATAGATAAGGTATTAGAAGATAAAATTGATTGTTTAAGTGATATATATAATATTAATTATAGTAAGGAATTAGTTCCACTAGATAAAAGAGTTGAAAAAATAAATAAAGAAATAGATAATTTAGATAATAGTAATTATAAAAAAATAGATAGACTAAATGAATTAAAAAATCTTTTAGAACAGATAAAATTAAATAAAAATCAGAAAAATGTATATAAAGCTTATGAATTGGTTAGAAAACATATTAAATTTAGATTAGTTGATAGTGTAGATAAAAGTCAGGTAAAAAATGTTGTTTCTTTCTTTCAAGTAGATTATAATTTAAAAGCTGTTAGTGATAAAAAAGTTTTGCAATATATAAAAAAATCTAGTATTTAACTAGAATAAATTTCAATCAACTTTTTTAATATCTATTATATCTTTTATATTTATTAATTTATTTTCAATAGTAATTAAATTATTGTTTGTTTTACCAATTAAAGTACATATCATTTCTTTATCTTTTAAAGTAATATTTACTTTGATTTTATAGATATAATCATTTGATTTAAATATATTATCTATTTTTTTATTAAGCTCATATTTTGATGGCTTTTCTAATGGAGTATTATCATTTTTAATAGTAATATATTCTTCGTTGTTATCAATCTTTTTATTAAAAGTATTTGTAAATAAATCTGGTAATTTTTTCATATATTCACCCTAATAATATATATGAATAATTTTAAATAATATTTACAAAATATTAATATGAAGAAAGATTTTATTAAATATTTTATTCCTATAATTTTATTATGTTTTATTGGTATTATATCAATATATTGTTCTAAAAGTATTGTTAATAACTATATGTATTTTTTTAAAAGACAAATAATATATGTTGTTATTGGTATAATATTATTGTTATTTTTTAAGTATATTAATTTTAATATAATATATAAGTATAGTTTTTTAATATATTTATTTAGTATATTTATGTTAGTTTATGTATTATTTTTTGGGGATATTATTAATGGTAGTAAGAGTTGGATTAATTTATTTGGTATTAGTATACAACCTAGTGAGTTTGCTAAAATAGGATTGTTGTTATGTTTAGATAAGTATGTTAAAAGTAAATATGGTTTTATAAAGAGTATAGTTTTATTATTAGTTCCTAGTATTCTTACTTTTTTACAACCTGATACTGGTACTGTTTTATTTTATTTAGTAATATATTTTAGTATTTTTATATGTATGGGGTTAAAGAAGAAGTATTATGTTAGTTTATTTAGTTTATGTTTTATAGGAATTAGTTTGTTTGTTTATTTATATTTCTTTAATAGTGATTTATTTATTAAAATATTTGGTACTAATTTCTTTTATAGAATAGATAGAGTTATTAATTTTACTAAGAATGAAGGATATCAAATTAATAATGCTTTAATTGGTATAGGTAATGGAGGTGTTATTGGTAATTTTAGTAAATATGTTATTTATATACCTGAGGCTATAACTGATTTTATGTTTGCAAATATATTAACTATGTTTGGATTTGTAGGTGGTATTGTTGTTGTTAGTTTATTTTTAATTATAGATATTTTGCTTGTTAGTGATATTTTTAAATTAAATAAGCATAAGTATTATGTGATTGGATTGTTTGGATTATTTTTATATCAACAAGTACAACATATATTTATGGATATAGGACTTTTACCTATTACTGGTATAACACTTCCTTTTGTTAGTTATGGTGGTAGTAGTTTAATAAGCTATTTTATATTGTTTGGTATATTATTTAATTTAAAAAAGAGGAATTCTTTAAATTTTTGACTTTAATAGATATATATGGTATAGTATCTAGACAAGTTTGGGGGTTGTTTTATGGAAAATAATTATTTTAATAATATGTTTGATAATAATATTATGTTAGAAAATTTTTCTGATTTGGATGAAAAAGACATATTTTTTAAAATTAAAAATGGAGATATGAATATTCGAGAAAAATTTATTAAATATAATTTAAGAGCTGTAATGTATGAAGTTAATAAGAATTTTTTTTATTGGCAAGAGCAAGGGGTTATTGAAAAGGAAGAATTATTGTCTGTTGGTATTATAGGTTTAATTAAGGCAGTAGATACATTTGATGTTAGCAAGAATTATAAATTTATTACTTATGCAATAACATGTATTGATAATGAATTAAAAATGTTTATTAGAAATATGAAAAAAAGTCCTAATGCTTTAAGTTTAGAAAATAACATTTATACGGATGATGAATCTGATAAAACTTTAAATGATATATTGTATGATAATTATGATTTTGTTGAAGATTTAATAAAAAAAGAAGAATATGAAATTATTGACAAAATAGTTGATAAATTACCTCTCAAGGAAAAGGTTATAATTAGAATGTATTTTGGTTTTGATGGTAAGAGATATAATCAACAAGAATTATCGAAGTTATGTAATGTTTCACAATCATATATGTCTAAAATTATAAGAAAAATATTAAAAAGAATAGAAAATAGATTATTGCAAATGCAAGTTTGTGAAAAGGGTATGTTAAAGAAAAATAAAAGAAGATATTAATAATATCCTCCAGAAGAGTAGTTATAATATCCACCTGGTCTATAGTATGGATTGTTGTAATAAGGTTGATATGGGTATTGGTTAGGTGAGTTTACATATACAGGTCTTGGACGTGATACTCCTACTAATCCAGCTCCTGCAAGTCCACCTAATAAAAATGGTACAAAAAATTGTCTATCTTCATTTGGATTTTGCATCCCATAATTATTATAGTACATAAAAAACTCCTTTCATAATAGTATATGAGTTAGGAGTTTTAATTTTGGGCGTATAATCTATATAAATTAATACTTGGCACTGAATTAAATCTAATATCTAAGGTTGATGTTCCAATACCATTAGATACAAATATTTCTTTATTGTCTAATTTATAATAGTTATCATAATATGTTTTTGCTCCTACTGGAGTATATATTTTTCCAATTAATGGTATTTTTACTTGTCCACCATGTGAGTGACCTGAAAGCATTACGTTAAAACTATAGTTTGATATTTTTTTATATTCATCTGGTTCATGACATAATATAAATCTATAATAATTATTTTCTTTTTCTAATATATCATAATTTATTTTAGTTTCACTTGAATCAGATAATCCTACTAAAGAAATGGGATTATTTTCTTTATAATATATTAATTTTTCTTCATTATCTAGTATTGTAAAATTAGTATCCATTATCTTTTTAAATCTATCTAATTGTTTTATATCATGATTTCCAGATACTGCATAGTTTCCTAAATTACTTTTTATTTTAGATAAGGCTTTTTTTACTGATTCGGTCTCTTCATTATTTAATGTTCTTCTTTTATCTAACATATCTCCAGTAAACACAACAATGTCTGGTTTTTGTTTATTAATCATATTAACTATTTTATTTAGATATTTTATATCTACTGTACTTCCTAAATGTACATCTGAAAAGTGTACTATCTTTATACCATCGAATGATTTTGGCAAATATTCATTTTCTATTTTATATTCATTTACTCTTAAATTATATGGTTCTATATATTTAGAATATAAAAATAATAGTGCTATTACTAGTATAAAATATATTAGTATGTTATTTTTTTTCTTTTCTTTAATATTTTTTTTATCTTCTTTTTTCATAATTATCCTTTCTAAAATAATAATATTACTAATACAGTAATTGTATTGTTTAATATATGTGATAATGTACTACAAAATATATTGTTTGTTTTGGTATAAATTGTACTAAATGTTAAACCTAGTATAAAGTATGGTATAAAATATAATAATTCTATTAGTTTAGTAGAAGATATTATATGTAGTAAACCGAATATTGTAGATGATATTAGAATAAAAATAATGTTATTATTTATACTTTTTTTAAAACTTAATCTGAATACTATTTCTTCTATATATGGTATTATTAATGATAGTAATAGTCCGTATAATAACTTATTATTTAGTAATAAGTTTCTATTACTTTGTTCATTATTTGATATACCATTAGGTATTATAATGTAATTTATTATATAGTTTGATAACATCATAAGTAAGAAACCTATTATAAAATATATTAATGTTGTTAATATATTTTTTTTATTTAATTTTTTTATATTATTTAATAGTTCATCTTTATATATTATTGTAAAATATAAAGAGATAAGTATATAAGATATAAATAAATATATTATATATTCTTTGGAATTAATATTGTTAGTAAAAAATAGGGGGATGATACTTGGTAAGAATATATAAATTAGTATATTTGATAATGCTTTTTTCATGTTTTCACCTTAATAAGATATTATCATATTTTACTTTAAAAAGAAATATTAATATGATATAATTATTGAAGATAAGGATGGTATTAATGAAAAAGAATATTAAATATATATTATCTTTTATGGTTTTTATATTTTGTTTTGTATGTAATGTTAATGCAGAATGTTCTTATCAAGAAAGAAAAAATATGCTTGACGTAGCTAAAGGGGTTGAAGTATATTTTGAACCAGATTTAAATAATAAATACTTTACATTTAATTTATATAATTTAGATGAAAATATTTATGTTGTTATTAATAATAGTAAAACTGGTGAGAATAAAGAAGTACATAATTATGATATGATAGATAATCATTATAGTTTTGTAGAAAATAATATAGATGATGTTATAACATATTATGTGAATATTAATTCTAATAATAGTTCTTGTTATGGAAATAAAATTACTACTAAGATAGTTGTAAAGAAAATAGTTAATAAGTTTTATTATGAAGATATATGTAAAGGGATAGAAGATTATACATATTGTAAACCACTTCTTAATAATAAATTTGCTATTAGTGATAGTAAAATAAGAGAAAATATTGGTAAATATAGGGATAGTTTAAATGTTAAAGAAGATGAAGATGTTATTAATAAATTTGGACTGAATGATTTAATTAATTTGTTAAAAAAATATTGGTATATATTTGTAATAATTATTATAATTTCTATAACTATTGTTGTAATAATTAAAATCAATAAAAAAAGAGGTGAATTGATTTGATTAAAAATAGAAATAAAATAATACTTTTTTTGGTTATAATATGTTTATTAGTTGGATCTTTTTTACTTATTAATAATAAGGATATTAAGGTTAAAAGCGTTAGTAGTAAGAGTAAGAAATATGAAATTTCTTATAATGAGGGTTTTGAAAAAACATCATGGTGTGATAGATATTATAGTGGTGTGGGTACTAAAGTTTTTTCTGCTAGTGAAGTAAACGAAGGATTTCCTATGTATGTTAATAATGGATGTGCTACAACTTTAGAAGATTATGTAAAGAATAACTCGAATTCTAAGAGTGACGCTTGTAATACTACTTATAATTATTTAAATAGCAAAACTTGGCGAAGTGAAGCAGATATATCTTCTTATAATAATGTGTGTGACGGAGATTTAAGTGTAAATTTAAATGGTGCTACTTGTGACGAAGTTAAAAATCTTTTAAAGGCAAGTTATATAGAGTATGCTTGGTATTATGATACTTTTAAAAATGAGTGTAAAGAGGAAGCAAAAAGTATTGATATTAATGAATTAAAGAAAGGGTCGTATACGTCAAACGATTCTTGTGAAAGCAGAAAATATAATGATGGTTTTACTGGTGTTTTGAAAAGTGGCGAGTCTCCTAAGAATTATGGTGGTTTATCTAGTGATGTAAATAGTTGTAGTTATACTTTGGTATATGTTGATGGTTATGCTACTACATATGATGATTGGGTAGATAAAATAAAAGATAGAGAAAATAAAGATGATTTAATAAATAGTTACAAACAAATAAAAAAAGACTGGTGTCAGGATGAAAGAAAAAAGGCAGAAGGTAAAAATGATGCTAAGTGGTATGATTGGTTAAATTCTGAATGTAATGGTGTTGATGGTTATGAAATTCTTACTTTAGTTGATAAAGTAAAAATACTATTTGATGCTTCGAATGGTTATGGAATAGAGTGTAAAAATGATACTCAATATTATAGTGATAGTGTTTGTGTGAAGTATATAAATAAAGATGATACTAGTAATTACACTTTACAGAAAACTAACTTGCCTGATACTAGCAATTTAAAATCGCTTGGTACTCAATATCAATTTAAGGGATGGAAACTTGAGGGAAAAAATGATTCTAGTTGTTCTGAAACAGTTAACTTTACTGCAGATGGTAACGATAAAAAATTTGTGCCTTGTTATAGTGTAACAAAAGAAGATGATGAGCAAAAATATACTATATATAATACATGTGGTAGCAATAAATCTACCTCAGCGACTTTTAAAATACAAGGTAATGGTACTGGTAAAGATGATGTTAGTAATAAAGCTGTTGTAGAAAATTCTGTAATTACTACTCATACTTATAAATCTGAAAATTATGATTTTACATCTGGTAACGTAACGTATGGAAATAAAAGTTTTAAAATTAATCAATTTTGTTCATTAGGGTGTACTGAAGAATTTAAATTTTATTATCCTACTACATTTGAAACTGTTAAATCAGGAACATATTTTAATTTACTTAGTTACCCTGAAATTAAAAGTAGTTTTACTTGTGTAGAAGAGTTTAAAAAAGCTGATTTAGACAATGCTTATGAGAACCAAAAGAAAAATGAAATTAAGGCTTATGTTAACTGGCAAAATTCAATGTTAATTGATGATTCTACACCTTCTGGTGGATGTGATGATGAAGGTAATAATTGTAGATATTTTGTTGGTATTAATGCTTTACAATACAATGAAGGTAATATTACATATGCATCAAGAAACGAAACTGGAACTACACCAGATTCTGCTAAAAGCAATTTAAGATATTCAATTTTGGGAAATTCAACTACGCCAACCAATAAATATAAAGGAGTGTATGATAGCGAAAAAGGAAATACTTATAATTTAGTAGAGGCTGTAAAGGTTTGTAGTGAAGTTTTAAGAAAAGATACTACGGATACGAATACGTTTTATAATATAGACAATGCTGAAATATCTTTCTATTATGAATCTTATGATACTAGTAATAACGATGAAAATATCAATGGAACAGATTATGAAAAAGATACTCTTAATGGTTCTAAAGTTTATACTAATGATGTTTTAGTTACAAATGATGATGATGCTAATAAAGTTACATTTGTAGATACTGAATATAAAGTTAGTTATGATAATAATAAGATTAATAGAAATTTAGGTTCGATTGAGGTTCCAACTGCTACTTTATTTAAAAGAGTTGTTAATAGAAATATTATTTATAGTCATTCTACTAGTCATAAGGAGTATTATGCTGATATTCTTACTGGAAAGATTTCTACTAGTAGTAATAATGATAATTCAATGTATTTAGGATATGTGTATCCTGTTCGATTAAATTTGAGTGGTAATAAAAATGTTTATTTTAAAATAAATGCTAATACCAATTTAGGGTGGGGTGCTAGTGAGGTTCTAAAAGATAGTTCTAACCTTTATAAGTGTGATTACGATATTGCTAATGATATAGTTATAAAAGATTCTAAGAGTGAAGACAAATATAAAAAGAATTTTTATATAAGAAGCGTATCAACTAGTGATGTTGATCCTAATAATAGACTTGGTACAGGCAAATTTGGTACTAATTGGGATAATGATAAAGGAACAAAGTTAATTGATATTATTCAAAATAAAAGCAAAAATAATAATACTTATAATCCATCTAATTTAGAGTATTCTTTTACATTAAATGCTAATACAATTGATGCTATAAAAGCATATAATTATAGTCAAAAAAATAATGGTAATTATTTGGCTGGTAAACTTAAATGTAACAATTTCAATGGAGAATGTAAAAGCAAGTTTATAGAAGATTTATTGAATAATAAAATAGATGGTACAATTGTTAACAATGTAAATGCAAAAGTAAATAGAAAATGGAAATACTTTATTGGTGGAGAATGGTATTATAATACTAAAGGATTATTATCAATTACATCTTGGAAAAAATATAATGATAATAGTACTGTGAATTCCAATATTTTAAATAATTGTAATTGTTATGATAATGGTAATGATGATGCTAAAACATGTTATGATTGTATATATAGAAATATTAATGAAGGAGTTTTACCATGAAAGAATCGTTATGGGGATATTATTTAGTTTTACTTGGTATAATGGTTAGTACTGTAATGATACTTATGTCAAATATGGTAACAACTAATCAACAAGATTATTATTTATTAAAAGAAGTGACAAGAGCTAGTATGATAGATTCTATTGATTTTTCTTATTATAGAGAATATCAATCTATTAGAATAAATTCTGATAAATTTGTAGAAGTATTTTTAAGAAGATTTTCTGAAAGTATATCTAAAACTAATACATATAAAGTTGATTTTTATTCAATAGTTGAAAATCCTCCAAGTGTTAGTATAAGAGTTACTAGTAATACTGGAGATTATCATATTGCTGGTGATACTACTAATGTTGATGTTATAAATAGTATAGATGCTATATTGGAATCTAATAATGTTGCAACAGCTAGTCAAGTAATGTATTCTATTCCGTATGAAAGTTGTGATGAGTCTAACTATATTAGTAAGGACAATAACTATTGTCAATTAAGTAATAGGGCAGAAATTAATATTGGAGAAAATTCTTACATTCAGAATCAAATAAAGAAGACACTTGGTAAAACTTCTTTGGATCAAAGTAAGATAAAAATATCAAATATTGAATATTTGACGACTTTAAAAAACGAAAATGATTTAACTTATTATGTAAAACATTATTCTGAAATGTATAATAGAAAAATTAGCAATGATGATATAGCAAAAGAACTTTCAGTAGATACTAATTTTAAAAATAGTACACAACAAAAATTTGCCAATGTTAAAAATGTTAATATAACTATGAAAAAGATATCTACTGATAGTGGAGATAAATATTATTTGGCTTATGGACTTAACTTTAATTGTGATGGTGTATATCAAATTGGAGATAAAAATAATGCTTGTTTAATTGGATTAAAATATAAGGTATATTTTTACTATGATGAATAATTAGTACTAGTAAAATTTATAAAAATATAGTATTATTAAATTATATAATATAGGAGGAATAAAATATGGGTAATATAATGTTAAAATTAAAAAGATTTTTAGGAAATAAAAATACTGTTACTGTGCTATGTGTTTTGGCTGGTGTAGGTGTTTTGTTATTTGGATATAATTATAGAGTGAAACAAGCTGTACAACCAGTTAATGTACCATATGCTCTTAAAAGAATGGAACCAAAGAGTAAAGTTGAAGCTGATAATGTTGGTACTATTAAAGTAAGTGGTGCCTTTGTAGAACAGACTGAAGATTTAGTTACTAGTAAACAATATATTATGGCTAGTGAATGGTATGTAAATTATGATACAGTTATTCCAGAAGGTGGTTTATTCTATAAATCACAATTAGTAAAAAAAGAAGACATACCTGATACAGCATTCGATGATATAGATGAAGGTGCTACAATATTTAGTTTGAGTGTAAATAGTCATAGTACTTATGGTAATTCTATTATGCCTGGTAATTTTATAGATTTATATTTGAAAGCAACTGATGATAATGGTAAAGTTATTTTTGGTAAATTTATAGAAAGTATAAAGGTTTTATCTGTTAGAGATTCTAGTGGTAATGATGTTTTCTCAGATAGTCAAACTGAAAGAAGTAGTGGGGAATTATTATTCGCTGTTAAAGATAATTTATTTATGTTACTTAGTGAAGCAAGTTTTGTTGGTGGAATAGAAATTGTTCCGGTTCCTAGAAATGCAACATATAGAAACGAAGGAGATACTGAAAATGGTACACAAGTTTCAAAACAAGAATTAGTTGATTTTATACTTGCTAAGGTATCTGAGTTAAGCGATCAAGTTGATGTTGCAACAGCTATAACTGATAGTGATAATGCTGCTTCAAATACAACTGGAAATTAGGTGATTATATGAATGATGCTGTGTTTTCTCAATTAGATTTTGGACCTTTAAAAGAGTTTTTAGAAACTGATGATATAACAGATATTTCATATAGTAATGGTGGTCAAGTATGGCTTAAATCGCTTACTAAAGGTATATACCAAGTTGATAGGCCTGAAATAAATAATGCTATGATGGAAAAATTAGCATTTCAATGTTCTAATGTAATGGGGAAGACGTTTAATATGGCTTCTCCATTCTTGGACGCTGAAAGTGCTGAGTTACGTATGAATTTTATACATGAGTCTATTAGTACCAATGGCATTGCCTGTGTTATACGTAAAACTCCTGCTAAAATAAGACTTAATAAAGATAAATTAATTAATGAAAGATATACAACAGTTGAGATACATGATTTTTTAATAAAATGTGTTGAAGGCCATTGCAATATTATAGTTAGTGGAGAAACTGGTAGTGGTAAAACTGAATTAGTTAAGTATCTAGCTAGTTATACTAAAGAAAATGAAAAAATTATTACAATAGAAGATACTTTGGAATTACATTTAGATAAAATATTTCCACATAGGGATATAGTTGCTGTTAAAACTAATAATATTGCTAGTTATAGTGATGTATTAGTCAGTTGTATGAGACAAAATCCTAAATGGATTTTATTATCCGAAGTACGTAGTGCAGAAGCTGTACTTGCTGTACGTAATAGTATTTCTTCAGGACATAATATTTTATCTACTATTCATAGTGATAAAGCAAGCAGTATTCCTATGCGTATGTATAGTTTGATGGAAAATAGTCAAGATATAGATCAGTTTTTATCAAGTATACATAGATATGTACAAATTGGTGTATATGTAAAAGGTTATTTTAGTAAAGAATTAAATAGGTTTCAAAGAGAAATATTTGAAGTATGTGAATTTTATGTTAATGAAAAAAATCATGCTAAGAAAAATATTATTTATAAAAAATTTATGAATGGTAAATATCAAATACAAAATCCAACAAAATACCTTTTAGATTATTTAAGTATACAAGGTGTAGTTCTTCCTGATGATACATTTAGATTAGGAAGTGTAAATAAAGGAGAAGAAGATTAGAAGGGTGGTTATAATTAATGTTAGAAAGTATTTTAATTATAGTCATAACTATTTTTGTACTTATAACTAGATTTGGTAAAAATGATAGTGTAGGTCAAAGTGTTAAAAGTGGATATAAAAAATTAATGTCTAAAATAATGCCTTATAATTATGAAGATGTTAAAGAAAAAGCAAAAGAATTAGGACAAACTTTTGATGCTAAACAATATACTTTTCAATTTATATTATTTTTAGTTGGTGGTGGTGGAGTAGCATTTTTATATTTTAGAAGTTTAACTTGGGCTATTATATATGGTTTAGTTGCTACTGCATTTATTCCATATTTAACTGTTTTAAAGTATAAAAGGGTTTATAGTGAATATTTATTTGAATGTATTCAAACATATTGTACTAATGTAATTATGGAATTTAATACTACACAATCGTTTGTTAAATCACTTGAAGGTGTTGTAGAAAGTGGAATTTTAGAAGAACCTGTATTAAGTGATGTTAAACATATGATTGATATGTCTTATAAAAATGGTACAATTGATGAAAGTATAAATTGGTTTAATAAAAGATATCCATATTATATGGTTAAAAATATGCATCAATTATTTTTACAAATAACTAATGAAGGTGCAAAAGACAGCGGAGAAAGTTTGGAAAATATGATGCTTGATATAGATGCTTTGGTAGAAGGTGTTTATAGAGATAAGATGGATAGAAAAACATTTTATACTAAATTTTTAACGTTTGGTTTAGCCTTATATTTATTAGTTATGTTAATTCAATTTTTACTTGGTACTTCTAATTATTTGAATATGTTAAATATGTGGTATGTACAAATAATATTACATTTAATAATTATTTTGAATTCATTCTTTTTACTTAAAGGAATTAAATTCTATAATGAAGATACGGGGGTAGAATAGATATGTTTATTGAAGCTGTTATTATAATAATATTGATATTTATTGTACTTGAAGTAACTGGTAGTATTAGTTTGAATAAGTTTGTAAAAGATAATCAAGAATATTTTAAAGCATTAAAAGAAAGTGATTATGAATTTCTACTTAAAGCTAAATATGGTGATGGTATAGATTCTGATAGATTGTTTTCTGCTAGAATAAGAGATGGTGCTATAGTAATGGTACTTTGTATATTCTTATTTATAAATAGTTTGGATTATACAAAAGTTATTGTTTCAATAGTTGCTGGTTTTGGAATGTTTAAATTGAGTTATATAAAACTTAAAAATTATTATAAAGCACATTTGCATGAAATTGATTCAATGTTGCCATATTATTTAAAAAGTTTGGAAATTTTAATTCAACATTATACGGTTCCAGTTGCAATTGGAAAGAGTTTAGAAGATGCTCCTAAAATATTTCAAGAAGGATTAAAGGAATTACTTCAAAAAATTAATGCAGGTGATTCAAGTATAACACCTTATATGGATTTTGCTAAAGATTATCCAGTTAGAGATTCTATGCGTATGATGAGATTGTTATATAGGTTAGGTCTTGGTAGTCAAGAAAGGAAGCAAGAACAATTACTTCAATTTTCTAGATCTATTTCTAGTTTACAACAGAAAGCAAGGGAAACGAGATATAAGAATAGACTTGAAAAAATGGAAAGTAAAACAATGGTTATGCTTGTTTGTACTGGTGTAGGTGTTATGTTACTTTTAATAATTTCTATAATGAATATGTTTTAAATCTAATTATTATTTAATCAAAAAAAGATATAAGAATTTATTAACTTATATCTTTTTAGTTATTTGATGATGTTGTAGATGTAGCATAATAGTTATATAAAGAATTTATATATTTGTTGTAACTAGATTTTAATTCATCATCTTCTATTTTCATACCTTTATCTTTTCTTAATTCTTTTAATGCTGTTATAGAAATAGTTTTATCTTCATTAATTTTTTTATCGGCTAAAGTTTTGATTATATCATCTTTTACTTCTTTTAATTCTTTTTTATCATATTCTTTTGTTTTCTTTATAATGTGATATCCATAAGATGTTTTTATTGGTTCTTTAGTATATTCATTTACTTTTAAAGCATATGCTGCTGTTTCAAAAGATTCTTCCATATCACCTTTATTAAATTTTCCTAAAGCTCCACCTTTATCTTTATTAGAATCATCTTTAGAATATTTTTTAGCAAGTTCTGCAAAGTCTTCTCCTTTGTTTAATTTTTCTATAACTTCTTCCGCAGTTTTTTTAGCTTTTTCTTCTGCTTTTGTTTTTTCTTCATCGGTTGCATCATCTTTAACATCTACTGTTATTAATATATGACTAGCTTCAATATCTCCAACAATATCACTATCATAATAAGATTCTATTTCCTTATCTGTTATTTGTTTTTTTGCGTAATCTGTAGTAGCTAAATCTCTAAAATAATTTAATTCAATATATTCTTTAAATTCTTTTAAAGTACTATATCCATAGTAACTATTAATTGCATTTAATAACTCTTCTTCTGAATCATAATTCTTTTTTAAATTTTTAACTTGTTCATCTGCATAATCTTCAGCATCATTTATTTTATCTTTATATTCTTTAAATAATATTTCTTTATCAATCATATCAATTAATAAACTAATTGCATATCTATCTTTTAAACTATCATATAAAGAATCTACACTAATGCTATCTAATTTTTCAAATTTAACTACAGCATCTTCACCATTTTTTAATTTTGATACTTTTCCGCATCCACACATTGCTAATCCAATCATTATAGTAACTAAAACTTTCTTTTTCAAATCTATCTTCCTTTCTTTTAATTACAAATATTATTATAACTTTTAATTCATAAAATTACAATAAAAATACTCACAAAAATACTCTTTTTACCATAAAATAAAGTGAGTAATGAAAAGGAGGGGTTTTATGAACCGCGGAGGATGCTGTGCTAATAATGGTGGCGTTTCTGCTGCTGCATTCATATTAGTACTATTTATTTTATTAATTATCATAGTAGGGGCTTTCATTTAAGGAGGGATTATATATGAATAAATCAACTTGTACAACTGCAAGCACTAGATGCAATGATAATAATAGATTTGGTGATTTTTTCATCATTTTAGTACTATTTATATTACTTGCAATAATTGTTAGTGCTGTATTTACTTATTAGAAAGAGGGATAACCTCTTTTTTTTTAATATTTTATATGCTAGAATGTATATAGAATAGAAGGTGTTTTATATGTTTGGTAATATACTTAAAATATATGATGATCATGTAATTATTGAAAATAAATCTAGGATTATTGATACTAATTATTTGAATTTATATGTTATATTTAGTGATAATGAAAAAAAGGCTGTTGGTGAAATTGTTAATATAGAAATAAATATTATTGATATTATATTGGTCGGTATAATTGAAAATGATATATTTAATAGCGGATTAGTTAGAAAGCCTAATTTAAGTGGTGGATGTAGAGTAATATATAAAAGTGAATTAGAATTAATTTTAGGAAATCAAGATTTAGATGATATGAGTTCATTTTATATTGGTAAAAGTTTAGTTTATGATGGTTTTAATGTAACTAGTAAATTTAATAATTTCTTTTCTAATCATTTTGCTGTAATAGGAAATACTGGAAGTGGTAAAAGTTGTACAGTTGCGAGATTATTACAAAATATATTTTATAGAAATTCATCTTATTTGCCTATTGGTGCTCATATTGCATTATTCGATGTATATGGAGAATATAATAAAGCATTTTCAAAATTAAATAATATTGATGGTATGGGATTTAATAATTACTCTACTAAACTTGATAGTACTGAAGGAGATATAGTTAATATTCCTGCATATTTTTTAAGTGTTGATGATTTAGCATTGTTATTAGATGTTACTAGTGCAAATCAATTGCCAATAATAGAGAAAACATTAAAATTAGTATATATATTTAAAAATACAGATGAAAATGTTAGCAACTACAAAAATGATATTATAGCTAGTTGTATATTAGATATATTAACTAGTGGTAGAACTAGTACTCAAATAAGGGATCAAGTAATTGCTGTTTTAACAAGATATAATACTGAAAATTTGAATTTAGAAACAGAAATATCTCAACCTGGTTATTCAAGAACTATAAGACAATGTTTAAATATTGATCAACAAGGAAAAATGAATTCAGTACAATATGTTGTTGATTTATTAGAACAATATAAAAAATTGGATTTAGGTACTATAAAAGGTATTCCTAATTTCGTATATAGTTTAGATGATATATATTATGCTATGGAATTTGCTCTTATAAGTGAAGGTGTTTTAAAAAGCGATAAAATGTATGATTTATATAATCAACTTAAAGTTAGGTTACAACAAATAATTAATAGTGATTATAAAGAATATTTTAAAACTGGTGAATTTGTATCTAAAGGTGAATATGTTAGAAAATTATTTAAGAATGATAGAAATTATCAAATAATAAATTTTAATTTAAATTATATAGATGAAAGAATGGCAAAGAAAATAACTAAAATATTGTCTAAAATGTTTTTTGATTTTGCAACTAGTTTAGATGATAGAGGTACGTTTCCAATACATATTATTTTAGAAGAGGCTCATAGATATGTTCAAAATGATAATGATATAAATATACTTGGTTATAATATTTTTGATAGAATAACTAAAGAAGGAAGAAAATATGGTGTTATACTTGGATTGATTACTCAAAGGCCTAGTGAGTTATCTGTAACAAGTTTGAGTCAATGTTCTAATTTTATAGTTTTAAGAATGTTTTATCCAGATGATTTAAATATGATTAAATCTATTACAAGTAATATTACGGATGGTACTTTTGAAAAGTTAAAATCTTTTTTACCTGGTAATGCTTTAGTATTTGGTACATCATTTAAGTTACCATTACTTGTTAAGGTTGATTTACCTAGTCAATTACCAGAAAGTACGAGTGTAGATATTAGTGATAAATGGTATAAATAGAGTACGTTGTATTCTATTTTTTTTATAAAAGTTAGTGTGTTATTTTTTTAAATTCTGTATTTACATTTGTTTTACAATAAAAAATTGGTTTCTGTAAGATTTTATATACAGATATTTTTTATTTGTAATTTTTATAAAAAAAGTTTAAAAAAATGTAATAAAAAAAAAGGAAATACAAATTTTTTCACTATATATATAAGTGAAGGGTATATTATTCATACACTTCTAGAAGGGAGGCAAATTATTGAAAAACATACTATATGATACTTTCTTTAAAAGAATATTTGTAAGTGATGTTGGTATTAAATATATGTCTTTAATTATTAGTGAATTATATAATTTAGATTATAACGATCTTATTAATAATATTACTGTTATTAATAATGAACATATTAGGAATGATATAAATATTAAATCTAGTATGAGTGATATTATTTATAAATATAGAAATAAAATCTTTATAATAGAAATGAATAAAAGTTATACTAAAGAAAGTTTATATAAAAATCATTTTTATTTATTTTATAAACATATATTTGGTGCAGAGAATAGTAATAGTTATAATAGTGATTTAGAAACTTATCTAATAGATATAGATAACTTTGATATATTAGATAAGTTAAAGATAAAAGATATAGAAAAATCCTTTATATATGATTCTAAATTATTAGTCAATAATAGTATATTAAGTTTGTATCCAAATATACACACAACTAGATTAAATCTTGACTTTCTAAGAAAAGATTATTATAATAAGAATATATTAACAAATATAGAAAGAAATTGTTTAATATTTGTAGAAGACAATTTAGATAAACTACGTAAAGAAATACATAATGAAAATATTGAAAGGATGATAGAAATGTTTAAAATGGTATATGAGAATGGGAAAATATTTCCAGTGTTCAATGAAGAACAGTTTCATGAAAATGAAAAGAGAGAAATGTTTGAACAAGGAATTGAACAAGGAATTGAACAAGGAATTGAACAAGGAATTGAACGTGGTGAAGAAAAGAAACAATTTGATATTGCAAAAATTCTTAAAAAGAAAAATTTTTCAAATAAAGATATAGTTGATATAACTAATTTAACGGAAGAACAAGTTATGAAATTATAATCAAAAAAATTAACTGCTAATAATAAATTAGCAGTTTTTTGTATTCTTAATTGTTACTAAAATTAGTAATATAAAAAACGGAACATAGCAAGTTCCGAAATTATTAAGCAGATTTTTCAGCTTTTTTGCTAGCTTTTCTAATAGTTCTAGCTTCTCTAGCAGTTAATTTAACTTTTTCTCCATTTATTGTATATGTTTGAATATTTGGATTTTGTCTCATTTTTGTAGCATTTAAAGCATGAGATCTTTTATTACCAAATAAAGGTTTTTTAGTTGTTACTTTTGTTGCCATTAGTTTTCCCTCCTTAATAAGAATTCTAGTCAAGTTTATCATAAATGAAATATAAAGTCAAACAATTATGTTGATTTTTGTTTGATTTTTGTTAATATAATATAAAAAGGTGATTTATAATGGAAGAATTTAGTAAATATTATAATATTTTGATAAGTGAAAATATAAATAAAATAATAAAATCTTTTATCAAATATTTTGGTAATCAGTATAGTGATATTATAGAAAATAGAATTAAATCAATAATATTTATATGGTATAAACATAATTTAATAAATACGTTTTATTCAAGTTATAAAACGAATGATAAAATAAGAGAAGATTTGGAAATATTATTAAAGTATAAAAATAATGAATTTATTGGATCTACAAAAAATATAGATGAATATAAAAACATATTAAAAAAACTAATAGATGATAATAACAATATATTGGCTTCTAATATAAATATATATAAACATAATATAATCAAAAGTTTTGTTTTATTTCCAATTATAATATGTAATGATAAAAACTTAATTCATGAAATTGAACATAGCATTGTTTATAATATGATTAAAAATGATGAAGATAATATATCTTTTAAAAGTGGTTTATTTTTAGGAAAATTAGAAGATAAAATATTTGAAGAACTAATAAATGAGAGGAGTGCTACAGATATATGTAATTTATTTCATAATATGGGTGGTAATATATTAGAAAGAGATGTACATATAAACTTATGTAATGCTTATGATAATTATTTACCTTTAGTTGAAAAGTTCTATATAAAATATATTGATTTATTAAAAATAGTTAGAATATCAAGTGATTATAATTTATTGTTTGATTATATTGATAGAGATATTTATAATGTATATGTAAAATATGTTTATCAAATTTATAATAAAAATGAAGATAAATTAGGTAATTATAAATTTAAAACGGATGATAAATATATTTTAACTGCAAATAAATTTGTTGATATGATGGAATTAGGTGAAAATAAACAACTTAAACTAGTTAAAGACTAGTTTTTATTATATAATAAAGTTAAGAAAGGTTGTGCTATATGAATTATATTAATTTAGGAATAGTATTAGATTATACATTACTTACTAGTTTAATAAAAATAGATAATTTAATAGAATATGCAAATAAGAATGATATTAAGGTACTTGGTATATTAAATAATAATTTGTATAGTACTATGGAATTTTATAATAAATGTAATAACAATAATATAAAACCTATTATTGGTTTGATAAAAGAAGTTAATGAAAAAGAATGTTATTTTTATCCTAAAAATTATGATGGATTAGTTGATTTATTTAATGAAAGATTTTATACAGATAATATAATATGTGTAATTCCTAATGAGTCAAGAGAATTATATAATGAAATTAAAATTAAAAATAAGTATATTAATTATAGAAATAAAGAGGAATTAAAAGGTTGTTTGAAGATTACAAATAATGTGGTTTCGTTAAATAAAGTGTATAGTTTAGATAAAGAAAGTGTTAAATATGTAAATTATTTACATATGATAGATAATGGTTTTACTATAAGCAATTATAGTTTTGTAGATTATAGTAATAATGTAATTGGTGGTAGTTATGATGAATTTGATATTGGTACTACTATTAATTTCAGTAAATTAATTGATATTAATATAGTATGTAATAAAAAATACATACCTAAATTTTGTGATAATAATTATGAATTTTTAAAAAATTTATGTTATAAAGGTCTTAATAAACGATTAAATAATTTTGTGAGTAATAATTATATAGATAGATTAGAATATGAACTTGAGGTTATAAAAAATATGGGGTATGTGGATTATTTTTTAATAGTATACGATTATGTTAAATTTGCTAAACAAAATGATATTATGGTAGGACCAGGAAGAGGTAGTGCTGCTGGTAGTTTAGTTAGTTATACACTTGGAATAACAGAAATAGATCCTATAAAATACAATTTATTATTTGAAAGATTTTTAAATCCTGAAAGAGTTACTATGCCTGATATTGATATAGATTTTGATGCTACTAAAAGATATGAAGTAATTGATTATGTTATAAATAAGTATGGTAGAGATAAAGTAAGTAATATAATGACATATGGTACTTTAGGTAGTAAACAAGTCCTTAGAGATGTTTCTAAATGTTTAGAAGTTGATAATAAAATAGTCAATAGATTATGTATGTTTATAGAGGCAAAGAAGAGTTTAAAAGATAATTTAAATGATAATGTTAAAAGTATGTTGGAACAATATAGTAATTTAAAAAATGCATATTATGTTTCTATGAAATTGGAAGGAATTAAAAGACAAATTGGAACTCATGCAGCAGGAATAGTTATAAGTAGCACTAAATTAAGTGATTTAGTTCCAATGATAAAAAATGATAACACATATTTAACAGGTTATACTATGGAATATTTAGAACAATTAGGTTTATTAAAAATGGATTTTCTTGCTATTAAAGATTTAACTATATTAGATAATATTATGAAGTCTGTTGAGAAGAAAATTGGTAGAAAAGTAAATATACATTCTATACCTTTAGATGATAAAAAAACTTATATAGAATTTTCTAAAGGAAATACAAGTGGTGTTTTTCAATTTGAAAGTAGCGGCATGAGAAACTTTTTAAGAAAGTTAAATCCTAGTAATTTTTCAGATTTAATTGCTGCTATAGCTATATATAGACCAGGACCTATGGCTAATATAGATAATTATATTGCTAGAAAAAATGGTAAAGAAAATATAGATTATATTAGTGATGATTTAAAACCTATATTAGAAAGTACTCATGGAATTATAATTTATCAAGAACAAATAATGCAAATACTTTCTACTATGGCTAACTATACTTTTGCTGAAGCTGATTTAATAAGACGAGCTATTAGTAAAAAGAAAATGAATATTATAGAAGAAGAAAAGAATAAATTTATTAATAATTCTATAAATAATGGTTATGATAAAGAAACATCTATAAAAGTTTATAATTTAATTATTAAATTTGCTAATTATGGTTTTAATAAAAGTCATTCAGTTGCTTATGCTTTAATAGGTTATGAGATGTGTTTTTTAAAAACTCACTATCCAATATATTTTTATTTAGAATTATTAAATTATAATATGGGAAGTGAAGTTAAAACAAAAGAATATTTAGATAATTTAAAAAGAATGAATATTAGTATTTCAAAACCAGATATTAATTTGAGTGGTAGTAAATACAAAATTGCAGACGATAAAATATTACTACCATTTAATATAATTAAAAGTATTGGTACAGGAGTTAGTGATTTAATTGTTAATGCTAGAAAAGATGGATTTAAGGATTATTTTGATTTTGTTAAGAAAGTATATGGAAATAATATTGGAGATAAAACCATTGAATTATTAATAATGTCTGGTTGTTTAGATTCTTTTGGAATGAATAGACGTACTATGATAGAGAACTTAAGTAATGCAATAGATTATAGTGAACTTACTAATGGTGTAGATGATGCATTTGTTAGTGTACCCGATATTATAGATTATGAAGAATATGATAATGAACGATTAATAAGATATGAAAAAAGTGTTTTTGGATTTTATTTGTCAGATCATCCTATAATAAAATATAATAATAGTATTAAATTAATAGATTTAAAAGAATTCTTTGATAAATCAGTTAAATTATATTTATTAGTAGATGAAATGATGAAAATAAAAACTAAGGATGATGCTGATATGGCTTTCTTAGTTTGTAGTGATGAAACTAATAATGCAGATTTAATTATTTTTCCTAATAAATTTAACTTATTAAAGGATATAAAAATAGGAGATATAGTAAATGTATATGGTAGAGTAGAAAAAAGATATGATAAATATCAAATATTAGTTAATGATATAAAAAAAGTTTATAAATAGGGTATTGTTATTCTATTTATTTTCTTTTAAAATATTATATAATATAGTTATTGGTGATGTGATATGAAGAAAAATAATATAATATTATTTATAGAATATTTTATAAGTTTAGTTTATTTAGAATTGATGTTTAGAATATTTGGAATAAATAATTTTAATTTTAAAAATTTATATACTTTGTTATATATAGTTTTTATATCATTTATTTTAGTGTTTATTAACAGATTATTTTATAAAAAAGGTAGTTTAGTTAATAAAATAATATTATTTTTTATGAGTTTTTATTTTAGTTTAGAAATAGTATTTAAGAAAATATTTAATGTTTATTTTTCAATTAAAAGCACTGGAATGGTTGGTAATTTAAATAGTTTTTACAAAGAAATGATTAATTATATATATCATAATTTTTTGTATATATTTATAATGTTTATTCCTTTTATGGTAATATGTTTTATTAATAAGTGTGTTAAGTTTGATAGAGTTAACAAAATGGATATTGTTTTATATTTAATACTTATATTAAACAGCTATAATATATTTAATTTAAGTATTATGTTAAATAAGAGTTTAAATAATTTATATTATAATATTGATAATAGTAATTTGTATAAAGAATATGTTGGTGTTATACCGAGTACAATGCTTGATATTAAAAGGAGTGTATTTGGTTTTAATGAAAAGGTTGTTAGTGTTAATAAATATGTAGTGGATATTGAGTATGATAAGAATATTATAGATATAGATTTTGATAAATTTATTAGTGAAGAAACTGATAAAACATTACTTAGTATGCATAATTATTTTAAAGATGAAGATGGTACTAATAAAAATAAGTATAGTAAGTATTTTAAAGATAAGAATTTGATTTTATTTATGGCAGAGAGTTTTAATTCTATTGCTGTTAGTAAAGATTTAACTCCTACTTTATATAAGTTAGTGAATGGAGGATTTACATTTAATAATTTTTATAGTCCAGTAGTACTAAGTACTATTGGTGGAGAATATCAAGAATTAACTGGTTTATATCCCAGTGTCGATATGTTAAGCAAAGTATGGAGAAATGGAAATAATAGTTATAATTGGGGAATTGGAAATAAATTTAAAAATTTAGGATATTCAACATATGCTTATCATGATAATCAATATAATTTTCAAAATAGAGATAAGTATTTAAAATCTATAGGGTTGGATAATTATATAGGTTGTGGAAATGGGTTAGAGAGTAGAATAGATTGTAATGTTTGGCCAGAAAGTGATATTGATATGATAAATAGTACTGTTGATGATTATATTAATGATGATAAATTTTTTGTGTACTATGCAACTGTAAGTGGTCATATGGATTATAATTATAGTAATTATATTGCAAATAAAAATAAAAAATTAGTTGATGACTTAGGTTATAGTTTGGAAAGTAAGGCTTATCTTGCTACACAGATTGAACTTGATAGAGCATTAAAAAGTTTAATAGATAAGTTAAAGAAGAGTGGTAAATTAGATGATACAGTTATTGCTTTAGTAGGAGATCATTACCCTTATGCTTTAAGTTTAGATAATATAAATGAAATTTCTGATTATAAAAGAGATAATTTATTTACAATAAATAAAAGTAATTTTATATTATGGAATAATAAAATGGATAAAGTAAATGTTGATAAAGTTGGAAGCCAAATTGATGTATTGCCTACTATTTATAATTTATTTGGTATAGAATATGATTCTAGACTTATAATTGGTAAAGATATATTAAGTGACAGTGAAGGTTTGAGTATATTTAATAATTTGAGTTGGATAAGTGATAAGGGCATATATAATAGTATTAGCGGCGAATATATTGGAGATGGTGATGATGAATATGTCAATAATATGAATAATATAGTATCTAATAGAGTAAGTATGAGTAAATATTTGATTAAGTATAATTACTATGATTTAGTAACAAAAAAAGTTGAGAATTAATAACTCAACTTTTATTTACTATCTATTATAGAATTCAACGATTAATGATTCATTAATATCAGCATTTAATTCGTTTCTTTCTGGTAATCTTAAGTAAGTACCTGTTAACTTTTTATTATCAAATTCTACAAATGCAGGAGTTTTGATGTTTAATTCAATAGTATTTAATATTGCTTTATGTTCTTTACTATTTTCTTTAACTGATATTACATCACCAGGTTTACAAGTATAACTTGGAATATCAACTTTAACTCCATTAACTAAAATATGTCCATGGTTAACTATTTGTCTAGCCCCACGTCTAGTAGTTGAAAGTCCCATTCTATAAACTATGTTATCTAATCTACTTTCAAGAAGTTTTAAGAAGTTTTCACCAGTTATACCTTTCATTTTAGAAGCTCTATCAAAAGTTCTTCTAAATTGTTTTTCATTTAAACCATACATAAATCTAACTTTTTGTTTTTCTTGTAATTGAATACCATATTCACTAACTTTTTTACGCCTTCCAGTTCCATGCATTCCAGGAGCATATGGACGACGAGCTAATTCTTTACCATTTTCTAAAGTAGAAAAACCAAGTCTACGGGATTTTTTGAATTGAGGTCCAGTATATCTTGACATAATTATCTCCTTTCTATTTTTTACTTAAAGACATTTTAAATTATTAGTAGGGTGTTATTTATTCGTTCACTTTGGCAGCAAGCTACTAGCAACTAGAAATAAACACATTATTAACATTTAAAATAAACTGCCACTAAGCAATCAATATTATACACATAATAGTATGTGTTTGTCAAACATATTATAATGAATTTAGAAATATGGAAAATTATAAAATAATCATTTATAGATATCTATTAATAAAAATTTGAACAAAAGAAAGAGTAGTTAAAAAATACCTTAACTACATTATACGAGAAAGTGATTGATATTATGGATTACATAGCAAGAATGGATTTTGAGAAATAGACCTGTTACATATAATTATGTGGAAGCAGAAAAGGTAATTAAATCTTAATGAACAAGATGAAGATATTAAAGTATGACTGTTTGAGTCAGGATAACAAGAGTTTGAATAATAAAAAATAAAATTTGTAAAAGTATTAAGTGCAGAGGGATATCCAATTAATAAAATTCTTAAACTTACGAAGTTATCAAAAAGTAAAATTATGATGCTATTATTTTGCTTTTTTTCTTGCAAATATTGCAAAAAATAAAAATTAAAGAAATGCAAATTATAAATTTTTGTCTTTACATTTGCTTTACAGTAAAAAATTAATATCTGTAAGATTTAATATACAGATATTTTTTATTTGTAAGTTTTAGAATAAAAGTTTAAAAAAATGCAAGAAAAAAAAAGGAAATGCAGATTTTTTCACTATATATAATAGTGAAGGGAGAAAAAATTTATGAAGAAATTTTTTATGGTTTTGGTAGTATTTTTAAGTAGTATTTTGTTTGTAAAGAATGTTAAGGGGGAAAATGTATCTGATTATATGTTAAAAAAATATAATGTTGTTCCAGATACATATATTGCACAAATTAGTAGTGAGAAGAAAAGATATGATTATTTTTATGTTATTGCTAGAAAAAGTGATAAAAAATATGTATATTGTATTGAACCAGGTAAATCTATAAATGAAAATAATTTATATACAGGTTTTACTAGTAATCTTTCATCTGTTTCTGGTATGACAGATGATGAATTAGAAGAAATAAAAAAATATGTTTATTATGGATACGGTTATTCTAATCATCTAGGTCTAAGTTGGTATGCAGCAACTCAATATTTAATCTGGCAAGTTAAAAAATATGGATTTGATATTTATTATACTGATGGTTTACAAGGTAATAGAATTACTAAATTTGATAATGAAATGTATGAAATAAAAACATTATCTAGTAATTATAATTTAAAGCCTAATTTGTTGGATACTTATAAAGTGTTTTTAGGAGAAAAAATCACTTTGACGGATAGCAATAGTATATTAAATGAATTCGATGTAGAAAATTATGATGATAATATCAACGTTACTAAAGATGGTAATAATTTAATTGTAGAAGGAATTAAAGATGGTAGTGCTCAAATAGTACTAAAAAGAAAGTTTAATTATTATAAAACTAAACCTATAGTTTATTCTAATTATGATAGTCAAAAAATTATAAGTAGTGGAGATTTAGACGATATTGTATTTAAAATAAATATAAATGTTGTGGGTGGGAAATTAATTGTTGATAAACATGATAAGGAAGTAGGTGGTAAAAAAACTCAAGGCAATGCTGTATTAGGTGGTGCAATTTATGATGTTTATGATGAAAATAATAATTTTCTTATTAGTTTAACTACTGATATGAATGGTTATGCAGAAAGTGATAATATATTTAAAATTGGGCCGGTTTATACTATGAAAGAACATAGTGCTAGTAAAGGATATTTATTAGATGAAGAGGTATTTAAATTTACTTTTACTAAAAATGATTTAGTAACACGTATACATTCTTATGAACCTGTTATTAAATCTAAAGTTACAATTAATAAAGTATATGAAAATAAAAATAGTGGTGTAATGAAGGGGGAACCTTATGTTTCATTTAGCATATATAATGAAATTACTGGAGAATTATATAGAAAAATAAGTACAAATAAAGATGGAATATTAAATATAACACTTCCATATGGATATTGGATTTTCAAACAAAATAATTCAACCAGTAGTTATGAAATTGCTCCACCTTTTTTAGTAGAAGTGTTAAATACACAAGATATTAATAAGGTAGTTTCAAATAAATTAATTAGTACTAAGTTAAAATTAATTAATTTAGATATGGATACTAATGGTGTTATAAATAATAAGAGTTTTAAATTTAAAATAAAAAATTTAGACACTGGTAAATATGTTTGTCAAAATGTTACTTATCCTAATGAGAAGGAAATTTGTGATTTTAAAACAAATGATGGATATTTTATAACTCCTAATAGTTTAATGTTAGGTAATTATCAAATTGAACAAATAGATAGTAATGTTGAAGGTTACTTATGGAACAAAAATGTTTTAAAATTTAGTATTAATGATAATAGTAATTATATAAGGGATGGTCTATATGGAAATATATTTGAAGTGAAATTTTATAATAAACAAGTAAAAGGTAAAGTTAATTTATTTAAATATGGTGAGCTAGAAAAAATAAATAATGGTATATATTATGAAAAAACTTTTTTAGATAAAGTTGGGTATAGTTTATATGCGGGCGAAGATATATATGATGCATTAGGTATATTAAAATATAAAAAGAATGATTTAGTTAAAAAAATAGAAACTATTAATGGTAAATACGTATTTACTGATTTATATTTAGGTAAATATTATTTGATAGAGGATTATACCAATATAAATTATAAGTTAGATAATGAAAAGTATTATTTCGAATTAAAATATAAAGATCAATATACTGAAATTATAAATTTAGATGTTAAAAGAAATAATTATTTAAATAAAGGAAATTTAGAAATTAGTAAATTAGATTATAAAAATAATAAAGGTATATATGATACTAAGATTGAACTCCATATAGAAAGTGGTACAAATGATATATTAGTTGGTACTTATAGTACTGATATAAATGGTAAGATTAATATATTTAATATTCCTATTATTTATGGATATAAATATTATGTGAAAGAGGTTAAATCTAGTATAAATTATGTGTTAAATAGTACAAAAATATATTTTGATTTTAGTAAGGATAATCATGCTAAGTTATTTATATATAATAAAAAATGTACTGGAATATTAGATTTAGTTGTTGTTGATAAAGATAGTAATGAACCTATTAAAAATACTTTAATTAATGTGATTAATGATGAAAATGAAATAGTTTATAAAGGGTATACTGATAGTGATGGTAGAATTTATAAAGATAATTTAGAATATGGTAATTATAGAGTTTATGAAGAAGAAAATGTAAGTGATTATTATAAAGATGATACTATATATTATTTTAGTGTTAATGATGATAATAAATATGTAAGATTGATATTATATAAGTATAAGATAAAACAAGAAAATATTAATATGTTAAATTCTAATAATGATATTATGTATGAAAATAAATTTGTTGATGTTGGAAATACTAATAAGAATATTTTATATAAAATTGTAAATATAAATTATATGTTGATAATTGTTTTATTATTTATTTTATTTAAAGAGATTAATTATGTTATAATAGATAAGAAAAGAGGGATATAATGGATTTAGTATATGTTGGAAAAATAATTGGTACGCATGGTATAAAAGGAGAACTTAAAATAAAAAGTGATTTCGAGAGAAAAGATTTAGTATTTAAAGTTGGTGGTAAAGTCATAATAGATAATAGAGAATATACTATTAGAAGTTATAGGTATCATAAAATATTTGATATGATTACTATAGATGAATATGATAATATAAATGATGTACTTTGTTATGTTGGTAAGAATGTGTATGTTAGTAGAATATCACTTAATTTGAAAAAGAGTGAATATTTATTGAGTGATTTGATAGGACTTAATGTTGTTTCTGGAGATACCGTTTATGGTATAGTTAGCGATTATTCTAATGATATTAATCCACTTTTAAAAATTGATTTTGATAAAAATTATTATATACCTTTAAAAGCAAATTATATTAAATCTGTTGATTTAGAAAAAAAAGTAATTATTGTAGAAAATATAGAGGGATTGATTATATGAAAATAAGCATATTAACTTTATTTCCTAATATGTTTGATGGTTTCTTAAATGAATCAATAATTAAACGTGCGATAGATAAAGGAAAAGTTGAAGTTGAAATAATTAATTTTAGAGATTATAGTACTAGCAACAAAGGGCAAGTTGATGATACACCATATGGTGGTGGTGCCGGAATGGTACTTATGTGTCAACCTATATTTGATTGTATTGAAAAAATAAAAACTGACGATTCATTAGTTGTGATGCTTACACCTGATGGAGTAAAATATGATCAGGGTTTAGCAAAAGAATTTAGCAAAATTAAACACTTAATATTATTGTGTGGTCATTATGAAGGATTTGACGAAAGGATAAAAACGATTGTTGATATGGAAATAAGCATTGGAGATTTTGTCCTTACTGGAGGTGAAATACCTGCAATGGTGATAAGCGATAGTGTTATAAGACTTATTGAAGGGGTAATTAACAAAGATAGTTTAGTAAGTGAAAGCTTTGAAGATGATTTGTTTGACTATCCCGTTTATACCAAGCCAGCTAATTTTAGAGGACTATTAGTTCCAGAGGTGTTATTAAATGGAAATCATGCAAAAATTGAAGAATGGAGATATAATAAAAGAATAGAAAAATCTAAAAAAAATAAAAATTAAGTAAGAGGGTTATAGTAATGAAAGTAGTATTTGATAAAAATAAATTTGTTAGTTATGAAATAGGTAAAAAAGATGGGTATATGTTTAAACCTAGAAAAAAAATTAGTAATTTAATTATCATTAATAATGAATTAATTAATTTAATACTACTTAAAAAAATTAAAAGAGATATAAATAAAGTAAAGAAAACAATTAAATTAATGTTAGAAAGTAATGTAACATTAATAAGTGATTGCGATATGATGTTAGGTGAAATAAGAAGAATTTTAAAATATATAGAAGATAAATATAGAATATATTTAGATGAATTTGATTATTTTGAACTTATAAAAGAATTATATGCTATGAATATGGAATTAAATTTAAAGAAGAAATTAATAGATAATAATATATAACAGACTGTTGACAAATAAAATTTGTTAATAGTCTTTTTATTTTATAAAAAATGTTATATAATAAATACGTAAGGTT
>CAKOOJ010000006.1 GCA_934098385.1 uncultured Bacilli bacterium | reverse complement strand
GGGGGGGGGGTATGAAGAAATATGTTTTTTCGTGAGAAAAAAGGAGTGATAGAATGAGTCGTAAACAAAGAATAATAGTAAGTGTAACTGGTATATTTTTAGTATTATTAATATTAGTAGGACTTACATATGCATACTTTTTAACAAAGATAAAAGGAAATGAAAATAATAAATCTATTAGTGTTACAACAGCAAATCTTTTACTTGAATATGCAGATGTAAATGATGAACTAATAACAGATAGTGCAGTAGAACCAGGAAAAACATGGACAAAAACATTTGTAGCAACTAATAAAGGAAATAAAACTGTTACATATGGAGTGGCACTAGAAAATATAATAAATATATTAGAAAGAAAAGAAGATTTAGTATATACATTAGATTGTAAACAATATTCTAAAACAGGATTTAGTATAGATAAAACAAATAAGACTGTTACTGGAACTATATCTGGAACATGTAATGGAGTAAGTGATGAAACAACATTTCCATCAATAGGAACAATATTAGTTGAGAATGATATAGCAGATGATAAAGCACAAGTATATACATTACTAGTAACATATAAAGAAACAAACACAGATCAAAGTGTAGATATGAATAAAACATTTAGTGCAAAAGCAAATATAGTAGATCCAAACAATTTTAAACCGTATGGAACAAATACTTTAGCCACTGCTATAATAGATAGCGCAAAAACAGCAGTATCAGCAAGTAATACAACAAGAACAATATATCAAGAAACACCAATAACTACACCTGGACAAGCAATATCTACAGAAACAGAAAAAACACTTTCAAAGACACAGGATGATTATGGAGATAGTTATTACTTTAGAGGAAATGTAGTTGATAATTTTGTAAACTATGCAGGAATGTGTTGGAGAATAGTACGTATTGAGGGTGATGGAAGTATAAAACTTATACTAGCATCAGAATTATCTTGTAGTGATACAAATGTAACAACATCAAGTGGATACGCAACAGATGGTGCTGCTGGAGTTCAGGGAACAAAACTATCTGTTCATTATGGATATAAAGATGCTGTTGTTGCTGATAAAAGTATACATCCTAAAATAGATGATTATATAAATAGTACAACTGGAGCAAGAAGTAAATTAAATACATGGTTACAAACGAAAATAACGAATGAAAATGATAAAATCTTACTAAAAAATGAAGATTGGTGTATAGGAGATAGAACAACAGCATATGATGATTCAACATATGCATTAAAAACAGAAAAAGCAGAAGAATTAATTAGTGGTGCAACAGTAAACTCATCAGATTTTAATTATAGTGCAGGCAAAAGAATATTTAATACAGAAACACCAACGTTAAAATGCGATGGAAGTAAAGAAAGAGATGGAGAAATAGATACAAATAAAGTAGGAATGTTAACATCGGATGAGGTAACTTTTGCAGGAGTATATCGACATAATGGAAATTCAACATATTATTTGAATAAAAATGCTACATCAAATGATTGGTGGGCTCTTTCTCTTGTTGAATTCAGTCCAGGAAGAGGAGGTAGTCGAGCATTCTATTTATCAAGTGGTGGATTATCATATAAAGATGTGTTGGAGGATTGTATGCTTCGTGTCGCAGTAACTTTAGTATCTGGAACACAAATAACTTCTGGAGATGGAACAGTGAATAATGCATACGTTGTAAAATAAAATTAAAAAAGTACTATTAATTTAGCACTTTTTTTTGTATACTATTTATAGTGATTTTTATGAATGAATTAAATGAAGAATTAGTTAAAAAAATTAGTGAAATAAAAAATGAACCAAATTGGATGTTAGATTTTAGATTAAATTCTTTAAAATCCTTTTTTGAGTTAGATAATCCTAATTTTGGACCTAAAATAGAACTTGATTTTAATAAAATAAATTATTATAAAAAAGTAAGTAATGAAAAAGATAACTGGAATGAAGTAAATACTGATATAAAAAATACATTCAAAGAACTAGGAGTAATTGATGCTGAAGAAAAATATTTATGTGGTGTATCTAACCAATATGAAAGTGAAGTAGTATACCATAAAAATAAATTTGATAATAAAGATGTTATATTTATGTCTACTGATGAGGCATTAAAAAAACATCCTGATTTATTTAAAAAATATTTTAATAATTTAGTAAAATATAATGAAAATAAATATACTGCAATTAATGGTGCTTTATGGAGTGGAGGAACGTTTATATATATACCTCCATACACTAAACTCGATAGACCACTTCAAAGTTATTTTAGAATAAACAGTGTTTCATTAGGACAATTTGAACGTACTATAATAATAGTAGATGAAGGGGCCGAACTTTCATATATAGAAGGTTGTACAGCACCTAGTTATAGTGAAAATAGTTTACATGCTGGAGTAGTTGAAATATATGTTGGTAAAAATGCTAAATGTAAATATAGCACAATACAAAATTGGAGTACTGATGTATACAATTTAGTTACTAAACGTGCAATTGTAGAAGAAAATGGTTTGATGGAATGGGTTGATGGTAACATAGGAAGTAAAGTTACTATGAAATATCCATCTTGCATACTAAAAGGAGATAATTCTAGAGGTAACTCAATAAGTATTGCATATGCAAAAAATGGACAATACTTAGATGCAGGAGCTAAAATGATACATTTAGGGAAAAATACTAAAAGTAACATAATAAGTAAATCTATTGCAGAAGGTGGTGGAGTATCTAACTATAGAGGTACAACTAAAATAAGTAATAGTGCAACTAATTCAAGTGCTAGTATAAAATGTGATACAATACTTTTAGACAATGAATCTATAAGTGATACTATACCAAAAAATATAGTGTTAAATAACACAAGTAATCTAGAGCATGAAGCAAGTGTATCAAAAATAAGTGAAGAAAAATTACTTTATTTAAAAGAAAAAGGATTAGATGAAGAACAAGCAAAATCACTTCTTATAATGGGATTTATAAATGATTTTAAAAATGAATTACCTATGGAATATGCAGTAGAATTAAATAGACTACTAAAAGGAGATATTTCATGCAAGATTTAAATGTATTTAAAAATAGTTATCTAATTATAGGTGGACCTAATACAAAGAAAAGTGAAGTAAGTAGATGTCTATCAAAAAAATTAAATTATAAATTAATTAATCTAGATAGAGAAAAATACAACTATTTTAATGATTTTACAGATTATGATGAAGAAAAATATTATAAATTAATAGAAATAAAAGGTAAATTAAAAGCATTAAATTATATACATAAATATGAAATGAAACATCTAAATTATGTAATAGATAATATAAATGATAATTCTGTTATAGATTTTGGAAATACTTATTTAATTATAGATGATAAAAATATAATTAATAAATTAGAATTATTTGATAATATAGTATTATTAGTTTCTAATAATAAATATAATGATGAATTTATTAATAAGTTAAATAGAAATAAATTATTGAATGAATTAAGTAATATAAAAGTTAATATAGATAATAAGAATGTTGTAAATATAGTTGATGAAATAATAAATTATAAAAAATTTAAAGATATATTATAGGAGTAGATATGAAGTGTAAAAGTATAATAATATTTGTAGCATTATTAATGCTATGTGGATGTAATAAAGTTATAATAGATAGTGTACCTAAAGATTATTACATAAATATAAAGAATAGTAATATAGATATTTATAGTGATACTAAACTAAGTGATATTATAGATACGAATATTAAGTTTAATGACGTTTTATTAAATACTAATAGTATTGGAGATAAAATATATAATTTAAAATTTAAAATTAATAAAAAGAAATATTTATATCATATTAAATATAGTGTTAAAGATTTAACTAAACCTAGAATACTTAGTAGTTCTGATAGATACATACCTGTTGGTAAAGATGTTTATTTATGTGATTATATTATGTATGGAGATAATTATGATAATGAACCAGTTTGTCGTGTAGAAGGGGAATATGATTTAAATAAAATAGGTAATTATAATATTAAATATATTGTCAGTGATGATGCTGGTAATGAAGAATATTTTGAAACGATATTACATGTATATGAGCCAAGTAATGATACTAAAAAAAGTAAAAAAACTATTACATATTTTAGTGATGTAGTTAGTAAACATAAAAACGATAAAACAAAAATTGGAATAGATGTATCACGCTGGCAAGGTGATATAGATTTTAAAAAGGTTAAAGAGGCTGGAGCAGAATTTGTATTTATTAGAATTGGTGTAGAATCTAAACAAGGTGAAGTAATTGGAATGGATTCTAAGTATAAACAAAATATAAAAAAAGCACGTGAAGCTGGATTGGAAGTTGGTGTATATTTATATAGTATTGCATTAACTAAAGATGTCGCAAGAAGTCATGCAGAATGGGTAGTAAAAGCATTGGATGGAGAAAAATTAGAATTACCAATAGTTTTTGATTGGGAAAATTTTAATAAGTGGAATGAGTATAAGTTCTCATTTCACGATATTAATTCTATTGCAGATACTTTTATTGAGACTGTAAAAAAAGCAGGATATCAAGGTATGCTATATTCATCTAAATTTTATCTAGAAAATATATGGGAGAATAAGAATGATTATCCGGTTTGGTTAGCCCACTATACGGATGAAACAAACTATACAGGTAAATATAAAATATGGCAAATGTGTAATGATGGTGTAATTGACGGAATAAATGGAGATGTAGACATAGATATAATGTACTTAGATTAAACAAAAAAGTTATTATATTATATAATAAAATAGGAGGATAATCATGGATAATTTAATAGGTAATACACCACTTATAAAAATAACTTATAAATATAATGATGTAATTAAAACTATTTATGCAAAATTAGAGTATTATAATTATACTGGTAGTATAAAGGATAGAATAGCAAATTATATTATAAATGAATCTTATAAAGATGGGACTTTAAAAAAAGATATGCCGATTGTAGAAGCAACTAGTGGAAATACTGGGATATCTTTTAGTGCATTAGGTAGATATTATAAACATGATGTACATATATTTATGCCAGATTGGGTAAGCAGTGAAAGAATAAATATAATGAAATTATATGGCGCTAAAGTATACTTAGTTAGTAAAGAAGAAGGCGGATTTAAAGAATGTATTAAAAGAGCAGATGAACTAGCAAAAAAGATAAATGGATTTAGACCTAATCAATTTGATAATATAAAAAATATAGAAGCGCATTATAATACTACTGGTAAAGAAATATTAGATAAAATAAATAATATAGATTGTATTGTCAGTGGTATAGGTACTGGCGGTACATTAATGGGAGTATCTAAACGTTTAAAAGAATATAATAAAAATATAAAAGTAATCGCTATAGAACCTGACACATTACCAATATTAACTAAAAGTGAATACAATGGTAGCCATAAAATAGAGGGTATAGGCGATGATTTTATACCAAGTTTAGTTATAGAAAATGAGATAGATAATGTAATTGATATAAACGATAATGATGCAATAAATATGTCAAGAAAATTAGCAAGAACTTTTGGATTAGGCGTTGGTATATCAAGTGGAGCTAATTTTTTAGGAAGTGTATTAAGTGGATATGATAATGTAGTAACAATCTTTACTGATGATTTAAAAAAATACTTATCAACTGACTTATCAAAAGAAATAATTAAAGATAAAAATTTAATATCAAATAATATAGAATTGGTAAGTATGGAAACACTATAAAAACACATAAAATATTTTAAATCTAATCTTTTTATTTTAATTATTTTACAGTTTAAAATTTATATGATATGATTTTTTAGGAGTGAACGATATGAGAGATAAAAGAGTAAAAAATGTTAACGGTTTAAACCAGATAATGATAGATATAAAACCCAATAGATGTGATAGTGATGTTTATATAAATCAAAAAATAGATGTAACGAATCTAGTAGAATATATGGAAAAAATCAAAAAAAATAATAAAGACCTAACTTATTTTCATGCTTTTATGACTGCTTTAGGAATATTATTTTATAATAGAAAAAAATTGAACTATTACGTACGTAATAGACATTTATACGAACATAAAGATATAGTGATTTCATTTGTAGCGAAAATATCTTTTGATGATAAAAGTGAAGAAGTTATGCTTCTTATACCGATATCAAAAGATGATAATATTTTTAAATTAAGTGAGAAAATAAAAATTAAAATAGATAAATTAAGAAATAAAGATAGGTCATTTAATAAGAATGGTGCTAATAGCGCAATTGATATACTAGGAAAATTACCAAATATTTTAAGAATACCTACTGTTGGTATATTGAAATATTTTGATAAAATTGGAATATTACCATCAAGTTTAGTTAAAGATAATTTATATTATAGTTCTTTAATAGTTTCAAATTTAGGTTCTATAAAATGTGATGCTATATACCATAACATTACTAATTTTGGTACTTGTTCTGGTTTAATATCTATTGGAGAAATTAAAGATGAAGAAGTAATTATAGACGGTAAAAAACAAATAAGAAAAATGTGTGAATTTGGTGTTAATTTGGATGAAAGAATAGCAGATGGCTTTTATTTTGTAAAATCTTTAAAACTTTTAGAATATATTTTAGATAATCCTAAATTATTAGAAGATAATTGTTCTAATATAATAAATATAGAAAAATAGAGTTAATGTTAATACATGGCTTTATTTTTTTTTATTGTATGATATAATTCTAACGAGGTGAAGTTAAATGTCAACAGAATTTAAATTATATAATGTAAAAAAAGAAGATATGTATTCTAGTAAATCTATTGAAGAAAAGAATGATATTAGAAGAAAAATGGTTGAAGAAGCCAAGATTAGAGGTGTAAAACCTACTGCTAGAAAATATAATACTTATCCAGCAACTGTAAGAAGATGGATTAAACGTTTTGAAGAGAATAATAAAAACTGATTTTAAATCAGTTTTTTATATTACGATTGCAATTAAATTATTTGAGCCTTTATTAACTATCTTAGTTGCTGTAGTAGATAATTTATATCTAGTAGATTCTGGCATCATAGATAGTTTTGCTTGTATTCCTTCTTTTACTATTTCGTCTAAGCTTCTACCAAATATTTCACTCTTCCAAATATTTGAAGGCTCTGTTTCATAATCTTTCATAATATAATCTATAAGTTCTTTACTTTGTAGTTCGGTACCTATAATTGGTTCAAAAGAACTTTCTACATCTACCTTAAGTAAATGAATACTACTAGCAACGGCTTTTAATTTAACTCCATAACGACTACCTTGTTTAATAATTTCTGGTGTTTCTAATTTCATATCCTTAAGTGTAGGATATACAATACCATATCCAGTACTTTTAGCCATTTTTATAGCATTCTTAATACTTTCTGTTTCATCTCTATTATTAGCATAATCAGAGAATATTTTTAAAAGTCCTGCTTTAGATAATTCAACGTCACCCATAATATTTTTTAATGTTTCATTATATAATTCATCATCGCTATTTAAATTTAATGTTACTATACCATTACCACTATCTAAATTGCTAATATATGCTTCTTTAATATAAGGACTATCTTTAAAATATTCTATCATATTATCTACATCTTTAACTTTCTCTATATTGGTAACACATTCTTTTATTTTTGATAGATAATGTTTTTTTACTTCATTATTTTTATCTAATACATGTATCCATTCAGGTATTTTTATAGATACATCATTTATTGGGAATTCATAAAGCGTACTTCTTAAGATATTAGTCATATCTATATCATTCATATTTTCTATATCCATACTTATAACAGGTACATCATAATTATTGGATAGTTCATTTTTAATATTTATTGTCACATCACTATTTGGATGTGTACTATTTAAAATTATTATAAATGGTTTGTTAATTGATTTTAATTCTGTTATAACTTTTTCTTCGGCTTCTATATAGTCATTTCTTCCTAATGTTCCAATAGAACCATCTGTAGTTACTACAACTCCTATTGTAGCATGGTCTTTAATAACTTTTTCAGTACCAATTTCTGCTGCTTCTACAAATGGTATTTCTTCTTCATACCATGGTGTTTTTACAAGTCTTGGATTACCTAACTCATCTTGAAAACCGCTTGCACCATTACTTACATATCCCACGCAATCAATTAGTTTTATATTTGTTTCAAAATCATCTATTTTTATAATTGCTCCATTAGATGGAACAAATTTTGGTTCAGTAGTCATAATAGTTTTTCCAGCACTACTTTGTGGTATTTCATCCAAACATATTTTTTTATCATTTTCATCTTTTATATTTGGAATAACTAAGTTTTCAATTACTTTTTTTATAAAAGTACTTTTTCCGGTTCTAACAGCACCAACAACTCCTAAATAAATGCATCCATTTCCTCTTATTGATATATTCTCAATTATCTCTTTCTTTTCCATAAGTTCACTAACCTTTCAATGAATAATATGTAATAAATAATATTTTATTCAAAAAAAATAATAAATATAAAATATATAAACATAAAACGACATATTTTTTAAATATAATATTGTAATATATGTAACCAGAGCTTTATTTTGTTTAGTGCTTATCCAACTATATAATATATAGAAGGGTTGTGACATAATGAGTACTAAATTATTCATAATAAGAATAATTAATAGATTAATTGTTCTAGTCATATTAAGTATGACTTTTATCCTCCTACTTCAAGGGGTTTAGGTTAAACTTATAAGCACTACGTATTAATTATTTGTTCTACCTAATATTAATATTATATTATGGTTTGATATTAAATATCATATTTTATCACTTAATATATTTATAATAAAAATAGATATATTAATATAAAATAAAAGACGCATAATTAATATGCGTGCTTACCAAAACATGGGTAGGCATTACAAAATAAATGCTCTACTTAAATTAATTTTAACATTACATCATTTGTATGTCAAATAAATAAATATACTATTTATCAAAGTTACTTTTTAAAGTCTTAGTATATTTTTTTCTTTCATTACGTATAATATCTTCTAATAAATCTAACTCCATACTTACTCTAATTTTAATAAAATTATATAAATCTTTTAAACTATCATTAACATTAACATATAAAATTTTATTATATATTTCACTTAATATATTATAATCTATTTTTAATCCAGTACTAAATACAGTATTATCTCTATATAAATATGTGGAATTTAATTTAGCACAACACATTTTTGTTTTAGAATTAGACAAACAATAAGGCATATAGTAATAATAATTAGAAACTCTTTTTTTATATATTCCTCTAGTAGCATTAGTAATAGGTGTAGTACAGTAATATAAATTATTATCTTTATCTATATATGAAAATAAAACAATAGATAACCTTTCAGGATTATTATCATTAACTACAATAGTTTTATTTTGTTTAACTATATCACCAGGCTTTAACATATACATCCCCCTTAATCGATATGTATTATATATCATTTTTGTTATTAAATCAAATATTTCGACAAATATTATTCAAGTTATATTTTATTATATATGTGGTGATTGAATGAAAAAGGTTTTAAAAATAATAATAGTATTTATAATTGGAATAATTTGTGGTTATTACATATGTAATATTAATCCTAAAAAAATATTTGATACATCATACAAAGCTTTTCAAGTAGGAGTATATACAACAGAAGAACTTGCAAATACATATAAGTCAAAATATAAAAATGCAATAGTTATAAAAGATAATGAACTTTATAGAGTTTATGTTGCAATATTAAGAAAAGAGAATAATATAGAAAATATGTCTAATTATTTAAATAAAAATAATATAGATTATTATATAAAAGAAATAAATATAAGTGACAAAAATTTAAAAAATACAATAAATGAATATGAGAGTATTATGAATAATAATTCTGAAATAGTATTTCTAGAAATAAATAAAATGATTATGGAAAGATATGAGGAAAGTATATGAAATTAAAAGAATTACCAATTAATGAATTGCCTAGAGAAAGACTTATTAAAGTAGGAGAATATAATTTAACAAATGAGGAATTATTATCTATTATAATTAGAACTGGTACTAAAGATATATCTGTTAAAGAAGTATCAAATAATATTTTAAGTAAATTAAATTCTATAAATGATTTAAATAATATTACTTTAGAAGAATTATCTAATATAAAAGGAGTAGGGTTAGTTAAAGCAGTTACTATAAAAGCTAGTATAGAATTTGGGAAAAGAGTCAGTAATATAGAAATAAATAATATGATGAAATTAAATAATAGTGATGTAGTTCATAATACATTTAAAAGTTTATTTATAGGTTTAAAACAAGAAAGGTTATTAGCAATATACTTAGATAATAAAAAAAGATTAATAAATTATAAAATAATTACAATAGGTACTAAGGATCAGACGATGGTACACCCAAGAGATGTTATATATAATGCTATAAAATGTAATGCAAGTGGAATAATACTTATACATAATCACCCATCTAATGATATAACACCTAGTAAAGCAGATATAGAAATGACTAATATATTAATTAATTCATGTAACATAGTTGGAATACCTCTTTTGGATCATTTAATAACAAATACTAAAGAATATTATAGTTTTTTTAAGGAGAATAGTATATGAAGAAGATAGGTATATATATAATTATATTTATATTAGTAATAATATTTAGAGATAATATATGTTTCTTTTATGGTAATGTATTAGGTGTATTTAAACTAGATAATAACTATTATGATGGAATAATAACTTTAAAAGATGAAAAAATAGAATATTTAGAAAATGAAATAAATAGTATTAATGAATTTAGTAAGAATTTAGATAGAATAGAATATTCTTATAAAATATCTAAAATAATATACAAAGAATCTTATAATATAGGTAAATACAAAATACAATATGGTAAAGATAATGGTGTAGAAAACGGAATGGGTGTTACTAATGAATTTGGTTTTATTGGTAAAATTACTAAGGTAGATAATAAAACTAGTGAATTAACAACTATAAAAGATTTAAAAGATTTAAGTGTTGTAGTTAATGATAGTTATGGTAAACTTAATTATGATTATGAAACTAATACATTTACTATATCTGATATAAGTAACTATGATAAGGTATATGTAAATGATTTAGTGTATACTAGCGGATATGGTAGCATAAAAGAAAAATTATTAATAGGTAAAGTAGTTAAAGTAGATAATAATGATATATCTAAAAAGATAGTTATAAATACTGTAGTAGATTTTAATAATTTAAATTATGTTTTGATAGTAGGTGATAATAAATGATAATATTAGATAACTTAACGAATAATTATTTAAATATATTATCTTGTCTTATAATATTAAATATATTTTATTTAACTAAATATAAATATTTAACTATACTAATTATAGATATTCTATTAAATAAAATACCGTATATATCCTTAATAATAATATTATTATATCTTTTAAACAAATATATATTTAAAAAGATTATTAATAGTAATATAAATAAATTTATATTTAGTATTATATATTATTTTATATTTATAAGTATACTATATTTAATTAATAGATATAATTTTAGTTTTAAATATTATTTATACTTAAATATATATTCTTTTATATTTAATATATTAATTTATTATATTTATATATTTTATAAAAATTAATATTGTTATAGATATATATTAATGTTATAATCTTCTTAGAATAAGAGGTTATAGTATGAATAAAAAAGGTTTTACTATTATAGAAATAATAGTATGTATTTCTATAATGATTGTTATTGGAGTTGGTAGTTTTATTGGTATAAGAATGGTTAATAAAAAAATAAATATTGATAAATTAAATCAAATCACTGATAAAGCCGTACAAGCAGCACAAGTTTATATAGAAACAAATAAAGAAGCTACTAACCAATTATATAATAATAAAAACGGGGTTTCATTACCATTACAATTGTTAGTAAATGAAGGTTTATTGAATTTAGATGGTACAAAATTAGAAGAAGATGATTTAAAAAATCAATATGTTGTAACATTTTTAGGAGGAACTGGCAGTAGTGAAAACTGTGAACAAATAACATCAACAACTAGTTGGAGTAATAATAAACCTATATATTTGTGTATGAATAGTACAAATGGAAGTAGCAATTTAGCTACTATAGATCCTACAAAATATGGTAATAAGACATATGTTAGTAATGAGCCATACTATTTCAAGGGATTGGATCCTAATAATTGGTTAGAGATTGAAGGACTTAGTTGTTCTAGTAATAATAATAGTAGAATTGTTTACGTTGATATTGATAATTCTATTGTAATCGTGGTACAAGATACCAGAGGATGCAATCTTAATAACAATAGACTTACTGCAATAAATTATATAGATTATTATTCTACTTGGGACACAAATGCAAAAGAGTATCACACATATTATAATGGGGAATATACGAAATTTTGTTGGTGGAGTTGGTTATATACCACGTGTTATGACTCTTATCCTTATAGATTCAATAATAAGATAAATGATAATCGTGGCAGTTCATCTCCCTATCCTTTTTATCGTCTTCCTAAGGAATGTAAGATAAAAAGTGGTACAGGTGCTATAGACAATAAGTTTAAAGTGAAATGTAACTAATAGTACATTAATGCATATACTTTAATGGGGGTATGTATGAACTTAAATGATGAATTCTTTGGAAAAGTAAAGAATAAAACTAATGTAGATAAAGAAACATTAGTAGATCTTGCTAAAAGATTAAATGAAAATAATATGAAAGATGAAACTGTACTTAGAAGTATAATTAGAGATTTATCCAAAATAACTGGTAAGAGTGTTAGCTTAGATAAAGAACAAAAAATAATTGATACTATAAAAAAAGATAAAGTACCTAAGAATATTGATAAATTTTTTTGAGATAGAAATATCTCTTTTTATATGAAATAATTAATTCCAAAATTAGTGGAATTAACACTTGATATTTATGATTATATTTGATAAGATATTAGTGGTTTTTAAAACCAAATATACACATTTATTGATTGCTAACCCTAGTGGCTATTGTTGGTGAGGCAAAAAGAGATAAATGGAAGAATAACGAAAGGAATGAGAAAAAATGGCTGAAATTGTTTCTATGAATAATTTATTAGAAGCAGGTGTTCAATTTGGACATCAAACTAAAAGATGGAATCCAAAAATGAAGGAATACATCTTTACTTCAAGAGATGATATTTATATAATTAATCTTGAAAAAACTGTTGAATGTATGGAAAAAGCATACGAAGAAATGAAGAAAATTGCTGAAAATGGAGGAAAATTTCTATTTGTTGGTACTAAAAAACAAGCTAGTGAAGTATGTGTTGAAGAAGCTACACGTAGTGAAAGTTTTTATGTAACTGAAAGATGGTTAGGTGGAACATTAACAAATTTCCGTACTATTAGAAGACGTGTAAGACGTTTAGAAGAAATAGAAAATATGGAAAAAGATGGTTCATTTGAACTACTTCCTAAAAAAGAAGTAATTGGATTAAAGAAAGAATATGACAAGTTAAATAAAGTATTATGTGGTATACGTAATATGGATAGACTTCCAAACGCTTTAATTATTGTTGATCCTAAAAAAGAAATTAATGCAATAAGAGAAGCTAGAAAATTAAATATACCAGTATTTGGTATAGTTGATACTAACTGTGATCCAGATGATGTAGATTTTGTTATACCTGGTAATGATGATGCAGTTAGAAGTGTTAAAGTTATATTAGGTGCATTAACTAATGCTATTTGTGAAGCTAAAGGTTTAGAAATTGTAGATTATATTACAGATGTTGAACCTAAAAGAGCAACTAAAAAAGAAGAAATTAAAGAAAATATAAAGAATGAAGTAAAAAAAGTTGCTAAAAAAATAGAAGATAAAAAAGAAGAAATAAAAGAGAAAATTGAAGAAGTTAAAGAAGATTTATCTACAAAGACTGTTGCAGAACTAAAAAAAATTGCAAAAGAAAAGGGTATATCTGGTTATACTTCTATGAAAAAAGATGAACTTTTAAATATATTAAAAAAATAAATAAGAGGAGAAAATTATGATAAGTGCAAAACAAGTTAGTGAATTAAGAAATTTAACAGGTGCTGGAATGATGGATTGCAAAAAAGCATTAACAGAATGTAATGGTGACATCGATAAAGCAGTAGATTATTTAAGAGAAAAAGGTATTGCAAAAAGTGCTAAAAAAGCAAGTCGTATTGCAGCAGAAGGTTTAGCAAACATATATATTGATGGTAACAAAGCTGTAATATTAGAAGTTAATAGTGAAACTGATTTTGTTAGTAAAAACGAAGAATTTACTGGTATGATAGATACTATAGGAAAGACAATTTTAAATAGTAATGCTAAAACTTTAGAAGAAGCATTAGTTCTTCCTACTGATGAAGGTACAATCAATGATTTAATAGTTGCTAAAACTGCTAAAATTGGAGAAAAACTATCTTTAAGAAGATTTGAAAATATTGAAAAATCTGATAATGAAGTATTTGGATCATATTTACATATGGGTGGTAAAATCGCTGTTTTAACAATTGTTGATGGGACAAATGAAGATGTTGCAAGAGATGTTGCAATGCAAGCAGCTGCTATGAAACCTCAATATTTAAATAGTGATGAAATACCTAGTGATGTTTTAGAAAGAGAAAAAGAAGTATTTAAAACTCAAGCTATGGAAGAAGGAAAACCTGCTGATATAGCTGAAAAAATGGTTACTGGTAGAATTAAGAAATTTTATAAAGAAGTTTGTTTATTAAATCAAGCATTTATCAAAGACGGAGATGTAGATGTAGAAACATACGTTAAAAATAATGGTGGTGTTGTTAAAACTATGATACGTTTCGAAGTTGGAGAAGGAATGCAAAAACGTGAAGAAAACTTTGCTGAAGAAGTTATGAACCAAATTAAATAACCCTAGTGGTTATTTTTTAATTGAATAAGAGTAATAAAAATTACAAATAAATACTAGTAAAATAGTATTTTTTGTTTTATAATTATTTATAGGATAGGTGTTATAATGGATAAGAAAGATAATAAGATGGACGTATTAATTGCAATAGTGGTATTTTTAATAATTGTTATTCTTGGAATAATAATAGGTTATTATTTATTTAAGAAGGTGTAGTATGGCTAAAAGAAAGAAATTAAAAAAGAATATTAAAATTACATTTGTACTTATCATAATAGTTAGTATAGGTGTAATATTAGGAGTAAAAAAATATAATGAATATTTATATCATCAAACAAATGAATATAAATTAACAGAAAAGGGATATAGTTTAGATGAAGCTAAACTAATAGTAAAAAAATTAGATGGTAGCAATCAAAAATATTTTGTTGATAATGAAAAGAATAATTATATAATATCTTTATTAAAAGAAAAATATTTTTTAGAAAAAAATTTAAATAATTATTTGGAATATAAGGCAAAAAATAAGAAAAAAAGTTATAGTGATATAGTTGCTATTGTAAATGTTCATGCAGATAAAGATTGGTATAATAATAAAACAGTTAAAGAAACTGATTTAAGTAAAGGTAATTTAATATTAGTTAATAAATTTAATTATTTAAAAAATGATTTTGAACCAAATGAGATAACTGATATCGATATAAATTATTCTTATGCTAATAATAGAGCAAGTAAAGAAACAAATGATGCTTATATAGAAATGGCTAAAGCAGCTAAAAAAGATAATATAATTTTGTTAGTAAATAGTAGTTATAGAACATATGAAAGACAAGAACAAATATATAAAGAATTTTATTATAGTAAGGGAATTAGTTATGCAGATGCATATGCTGCAAGAGCTGGATACTCTGAACATCAAACTGGACTTGCAATAGATATTTTTACTAGTGGTAGATCTACAACAAGTGATTTTGAAGAAAGTGATGCTTTTAAATGGTTAAGTGTTAATGCTCATAAATATGGTTTTATATTAAGATATCCTAAAGACAAAGAATATTTAACTGGATATAATTACGAATCTTGGCATTATAGATATTTAGGAATAGATACAGCAACTAAAGTGTATAATAGCGGTTTAACATATGATGAATATTATGCATATTATTTAGAAAAATAAGTATATTTAAAAAAAGTCGTTAGAAAAATGTGAAACAAAGCGTAAGAAGTCGTTAGAAAAACGTGAAATCACTTGACTAGTGATTAAAAATAAAGTAAAATATATCTATATTCTTGTTGAAAGAAAAGTAGATATATTTTTTATATATAAAGAGAGGACTAGTTGGTGTGAATGTCTATATATAATGTACTATTGAAGACACTTTCAAATGAGCAAGAGCGTATATTCGCGTTAAGAATAAGGAGAGTACACTTGTAAAGTAAGGTGGCACCGCGGAATTTGATTTCGTCCTTACATTATTAGGTGTTTTTATTTTAGAAAGAGGGATTTTATGATAACTAAACAAAAAGGTACTTATGATGTGATAGGAATAGATGCAAAAAAAAGAAAATATGTATGTGATGTAATAGATGCAATATGTGAAAAGTATAATTATAATTATATGGAAACACCTATTTTTGAATCTAGTGAATTATTTCATAGAAGTGTTGGAGAAACTAGTGACATAGTAACAAAGGAAACATATGATTTTAAAGATAGAGGAGATAGAAGTATTACTCTACGTCCAGAAGGAACAGCTGGTATAGTTAGAAGTTTTATAGAAAATAAATTATATGGAAATATGACGGAACCATTTAAAATTTATTATAATGGACCAATGTTTAGGTATGAAAGACCACAAAGTGGTAGAACAAGACAATTTACTCAATTTGGAATTGAATGCATTGGTACAGATGACGTAATGAGTGATGCAGAAGTAATTAGTTTATCTTACAACACTTACAAGTTATTAGGAATAGATGTTAGTGTAAAAATAAATAGTTTAGGTGATAATGAATCAAGAGAAAATTATAGAAAAGCATTAATTGATTATTTTACACCAATAATTGATAATTTATGTGAAGACTGTAGAGAAAGATTAAATAAAAATCCTCTTAGAATATTAGATTGTAAAGTTGATTCAGATAGTGATTATTTAAAAAATGCTCCTAAAACAATAGATTATTTAAATGAAGAAAGTAAAAAAAGATTTGAAAAATTACAGGAATATTTAGATTTAATGGATATTAATTATGAAATTGATACTAATTTAGTTAGAGGACTTGATTATTATAATCATACTGTGTTTGAAATAATTGGAAATATACCTGAATTTGGTAATGCAAATGTATTAGGTGGTGGGGGTAGATATAATGGTCTAGTTAAAGAATTAGGTGGACCAGAAGTACCTGCTGTTGGATTTGCAATGGGATTAGATCGTACTATACTTGCAATGGAAACTCTTAATATTAATTTCAAAGTAAAAGAGGATGTAGACTTATTCATCATGTATGGAAATGAAGATGAAAAAGATACTGCAACTTATTTAATACAGGATTTAAGATTAAATGGATTTAGTGTAGAAACTGATTTAATGAATAAATCATTTAAAAATCAATTTAAATCTGCTGATAGATTTAATGCAAAATATCTAATTATTTTAAATAGTGATGATATAAAACAATATAAAGTTAAAGTAAAAGATAATATGACTAAGGAAGAAGAGTTAGTTAATATTAATGATTTAGTAGATTATTTAGATACAAAAATGTAAGGAGAGAAAGTTATGGATATAAAAGATATATATAAAGAAAAAGAAATAGGAAAAACTTATAAGGTTTCTGGATGGGTTAGAAATCATAGAAAACAAGCAAAATTTGGATTTGTTGATTTAAATGATGGAACATGTTTTGATAGTTTACAAGTTGTCTATGATGACAAATTAGATTGTTTTGATGAAATACAAAAATTAAAATTAGGTTCTGCAATTACGGTAGAAGGTGTATTAAGAAAGTCACCTGCTAGTGGGCAAGAATTTGAATTAGAATTAAACAGTTTTGTTTTAGAAGGAGATTGTAGTGATGATTATCCTTTACAAGCAAAGGGTAGACCTACTCGTGAATATTTACGTGAAATATCTTATTTAAGACCTAGAACTAATTTATTTAGAGCTGTATTTAGAATAAGAAGTATTGCTGCTTATGCAATTCATAAATATTTTCAAGAAAATGGGTATGTATATTTTCATGCTCCATTAATTACATCAAGTGATTGTGAAGGTGCTGGAGAAATGTTCCAAGTAACAACACTTGATTTAGATAAGGTTGCAAGTACTGGAAAAGTTGATTATAGTAAAGATTTTTTTGGAAAACAAGCATCTTTAACTGTAAGTGGTCAATTACAAGCAGAGACATTTGCTCTTGCTTACAAGAAAACTTATACATTTGGACCAACTTTTAGAGCAGAGAATTCAAATACTAAAACTCATGCTAGTGAATTCTGGATGATTGAACCTGAAATTGCATTTTGTGATTTAGAAGGAGATATGGAAATAATGGAAGGCATGCTTAAATATGTTGTTAAGTATGTACTTGATAATGCTAAAGAAGAAATGGCTTTCTGTGATAAATTTGTTGAAAAAGGATTAATTGATAAATTAACTAAATTAGTAAATTCTAAATTTACTAGAATATCACATCACGATGTTATAACACTTTTAAAAGAAGCAAAAGTTGATTGGGAATTTACTCCAGAATACGGTGAAGATATTGCAAAAGAACATGAAAAATATATTACTGAATATTTTGATGGACCAGTATTTATAACAGATTGGCCAAAAGATATAAAAGCATTTTATATGAAACAAAATGATGATGGAAAAACAGTTGCTGCTGTTGACTTAGAAGTTCCTGGTGCTGGCGAATTAATGGGCGGTTCTGAAAGAGAAGCCGATTATGAAAAACTAGTTCGTCGTATGGATGAGTTAGGAATGGACAAAGAAGGAATGGATTGGTATATTAATCTACGTAAATTTGGTGGATGTAAACATTCTGGATTTGGTATGGGATTTGAAAGATTATTAATATATCTAACAGGTGTAGAAAATATAAGAGATGTTATACCTTATCCTAGAACTCCAGGAAACTGTGAAAATTAAAGTGTTATATTAGTTTAGGAATATTAAGTTAAAAAATTTACCTCTCTTTATAAAAGGGAGGTAAATAAAACGTAAAAAAGAATTTTTATAATAAAAATTCTTAGATACATCGCAATCATTTTTCGTTTATTGTTATAATGATTGTAGCCATAAAAAAATGATGCTTAAGCATATAGGCTTAAATGTCTACAATAACCATTAAGGTCGACATCCAATTGGTCAAACTGAATGTTCCTTTAATATTTTATGAAGTTTTCTTCATAAATACATTGTAACACAACAAAATTATTTAATCAATATATATAAAGAAGGGAAATTATGAAAAAAGTATTTAATAATGAAATAAATGAAAATAACGTAAATCAAATTGTTGAACTATATGGTTGGGTACAAAAAGTACGTAATTTAGGTGGTTTAATATTTATAGATTTAAGAGATAGAACTGGTTTAATACAATTAGTAGTAAATCCAGAAAATAAAAATTATGAACTTGCTAACACATTAAAAAGTGAATATGTAATTAAAGTTACTGGTAAAGTTGTAGAAAGAATAACAAGCAATGAAAAAATAAGTACTGGTAAAATAGAAGTTATAGTAGATGAATTAGAATTAATAAATACATCAATAGAAACTCCATTTCAAATAATTGATGATGTTAACGCTAATGAAGATACTCTTTTAAAATATAGATATTTAGATTTAAGAAGAAATAATTTAATAAATAATTTTGTGTTAAGACATAAGATAACTATGTCTATAAGAAATTATTTAGATAAATTAAATTTCTTGGAAGTAGAAACTCCAATACTTTGTAAAAGTACACCTGAAGGTGCAAGAGATTATTTAGTGCCTTCTCGTATATTTAATGGAAAATTCTTTGCGCTTCCACAATCTCCTCAAATATATAAACAATTATTAATGGTAGGCGGAATTGAAAGGTATTTTCAAATTGCAAAATGTTTTAGAGATGAAGATTTAAGAGCTGATAGACAACCAGAATTTACACAGGTAGATGTTGAAATGAGTTTTATAGATGAAAACGATATTATGAGTCTTTGTGAAAATTTAGTAGTTAATGTATTTAAAGAAACTAAAGGAATAGATATTAAATTACCACTATTTAGAATGAAATATGATGATGCAATAAGAATGTATGGATCTGATAAACCAGATTTAAGATTTGATATGCGTATTAATGATATAACTCATATATTTGAAAATACTAATATAGAATTCTTTAATAAAGTTATAACTAATAATGGAGTAATAAATTGTATAGTTGGTAAAGACTTAGCAAAAGTGTATTCAAGACGTGAAATTGATAAATTAACAGAATATGTAAAAACTTATAAAGCTGGTGGACTTGCATATATAAAATTTGGTGAAGAAATAACTGGCAGTGTTAAAGGATTAATTGATGAAGAAATAAATAATTTAAAAGAAGAATTATTAATAAATAACAATGACATAGTATTTATAGTTTGTGGTAAAGAATCACTTGTTAAAACATCTTTAGGAGCATTAAGATGCAAAGTAGCTAGAGATAACAACTTGATTAAAAAAGATGATTATAAATTATTATGGGTTACTGATTTCCCATCATTTGAATGGAGTGATACAGAAAATAGATTTGTTGCATGCCATCATCCATTTACAAGTCCAAAAGATGAAGATGTTGATAAATTATTAACTGACAAAGCACATTGTTATTCAAAAGCCTACGATATTGTAATTAACGGATATGAAGCAGGTGGAGGAAGCATAAGAATTCATAAAGAAGAAGTACAAAAGAAAATGTTTGAAGCTTTAGAATTAAGTGAAGAAGATATAAAAGAAAAATTTGGATTCTTTGTAGATGCATTAAAATATGGAACACCTCCACATGGGGGATTTGCTCTTGGACTTGATAGACTTACAATGATCTTAGCAGGAACAGAAAACATAAGAGATGTTATAGCATTTCCTAAAACGACTAGTAGCAATGATTTAATGAGTGATGCACCAAATGTTGTAAGCACTAAACAATTAGATGAATTAGGAATAAAAGTGAGTGATAAAGATGAGTAAATTTACAAAAGAATTAATTAAAGATTATGCTGATAAATTGTTAATAGGTTTAACAGAAGAAGAAACAGAAACTATCCTAGATGAATTTGAAGTAATTGAAGCTAACATGGATTTGATAAATGAAATAGATGGAATTAAAGATGTTCCTGTACAAGATTATCCATTTATCATTGAACCAAATATAAGAGATGGTAAAACTATAATAAATGATGATGTTAAAGATATACTTAAAAATTCGGATAATGTTAGTGATAGAGAAATAGAAGTACCAAAGGTGGTGGGATAATGTTAGAAGAATTACATAATAAACTTAAAAATAAAGAATTAACATCTAATGAATTAATAGAAGACACATTAAAAAAATCTCATGAAGTACAAGATAAATTGAATGCATTTGTAACAATATGTGATGATGCTACTGGTAGTGTAAATGAAAATATTTTATCTGGTATTCCTTACGTTGCAAAAGATAATTTATCAACAAAAGATATACTTTCAACAGCTAGTAGCAACACATTAAAAGATTATGTACCATTTTTTGATGCTACTGTTATTAAACGTTTGAAAGAAAAAGGTGCAGTTTTAATAGGAAAAAGTGCCATGGACGAGTTAGGTATGGGTGGAACAGGAACAACTTGTCATACTGGAAAAGTTAAAAATCCTTGGGATATTACACGTATAACTGCAGGATCCAGCGCCGGGAGTGCTGCTTTAGTTGCAAGTGGTGTTGTGCCATATGCTCTTGGAAGTGATACCGGAGATAGTATACGTAAACCTGCTGCATATTGTGGTATTGTCGGATATAAGCCAACATATGGTGCGATTAGTAGATTCGGATTATTTCCTTTCGCTTCAAGTTTAGATCATGTTGGAGTATTAACACGTAGTGTACGCGATGCTGCAATTGTAGTTGATAATGTTGTTGGAATAGATGAAAATGATATGACAACAATTGATTTAGAACCTAATTTAACTAATAATTTAAATAATGATATAAAAGGTAAAAAAATATTTTATATTAAGAACTTATTAGATAATTTAAGTGATAATGAAGAAACAAATAATATATTAGAAGAATTTAAAAATACTATAAAACATTTAGAAGAATTAGGTTGTACAATTTCTGGAATAGATATTGATATAAAATTATTAAATGCAATATTTCCAACTTATGTATGTTTAAGTTGTGCTGAGGCAACAAGTAATGATTCTAATTTAACAGGAATTATATTTGGTCCAAAAGGAAATGGAGAAAACTATATCGATATGATTAAAGATCATAGAACTAAAGGATTTTCATCTCTTATTAAACGTAGATTTGTTATAGGTTCATATGTTTTACAAAAAGAAAATCAAGAAAAATATTTCTTAAATGCTAAAAGAGTAAGAAGATTAATTACTAATAAAATGAATGAATTATTTAAAGAATTTGATGTAATGATTATGCCAGCCAGTGGAAAAATTGCTCCAAAATTTGAAAACGTTAATGAAGAAATAAGTGGCAATGAACAAGTATTAGAAAATTTAATGGCCATAGGAAACTTTGGAGGATATCCTAGTATAACAATTCCAAATGGTATAGTTAATGAAATGCCTATTGGAGTAAATATTACTGGTAATATTATGAAAGATAAAGATGTACTAAATATTGCATATAAATTAGAATCAACATATGACTTTAAAGGTCAAATAGCAAAGGAAGTGAAATAATGGAATTGATACCTGTTATAGGACTTGAAATGCATGCTGAAATGAATTCTACAACCAAAGTGTTTTCACCAGCACAAAACACATATAATGATATTTCAAATTTACATGTAAATAAAATAGATGTTGCACTTCCTGGTATTTTACCTATTGCAAACAAAGAATGTATGGAACGTGCTATAGAAATGGCTTTAATATTAAAATGTGATATACCAGACTACTTTATATTTGATAGAAAAAATTATTATTATCCTGACTTGCCCAAAGGGTATCAAATAACACAATTTCATAAACCTATAGGAACAAACGGAAAACTTACAGTTATGGTTGATGATAAAGAAAAAATTATAGATATTTTAGATATTCATTTGGAAGAAGATTCTGCTTCTTTAGACCATTATTCATATTTTTCTTTAATAGATTATAATAGAGCAGGTGTACCACTTTTAGAAACAGTTACAGCACCTTGTATGCACTCATCGCGTGAAGCAGTAGCATTCTTAGATACAATGAAAAATATATTTAGATATACAGGAATAAGTGATGCTGATGTTAAAAGAGGACAAATAAGATGTGATGTGAATGTTTCCATGATGGAAAAGGGAAGTAATGAATTTGGAACTAAAGTAGAAGTTAAAAACGTTAATAATATAAGTAATGTAGAAAAAACTATAGAATATGAAATAAAAAGACAAACAGAATTAATTTTATCTGGTAAAAAAGATGAAATAGTACAAGAAACAAGAAGGTTTGATGAAGTAACTGAAACTACTATAAGTATGCGTAGTAAAGCAGATGCAATAGATTATAAATACTTTATAGAACCAAATATTCCACCATATAAAATAACAGATAAATTAATAAATGAAATTAAAACTCGTATACCAATTTTACCTAATGAAAAGAAATTAAAGTATGTAAATGAATTAGGTTTATCTAGTACAGATGCTACAATTATTATAAGAGATAAAGATATTAGTGATTATTTTGATAAACTAATAAGTTTAAATTGTGATATAAAATTATCTACTAATTGGGTTATAAATAATTTAACAGACTATTTAAATAATAGTGAAGAAACTATAAAAGATATATATTTAACACCAGATAGATTATCATTTATAATAAATTCTATCAAAGATAATAAGATTAATTCTAAGCAAGCAAAAGAATTATTTAATAAATCTTTAGAATTAAAACGCGAACCTAAAGAATTAATCAAAGAATTAGGTATGGAACAAATAAATGATAAAAGTAAAATAGAAAGTATTATAAAAACGATACTTGATAATAATACTAAACAAATTGAACTATACAAGAATGGTAAAACTAATATGTTTGATTTCTTTGTAGGTCAAGTTATGAAAGAAACTAGAGGAAAGGCTAATCCTATATTAGTTAAAGAAATACTTACTAAAGAATTAGAAAATAGATAATAAAAAAATACAAAGATTTTAATTTACTTTGTATTTTTTAATTATAAATATTTATCAAAAAATTTACTTATTCCGTCATTATCATTAGTATCAGTAATATAATCTGCTATATTTTTTATTTCTTCTATAGAATTACCCATAGCAACACTTATACCAACACTCTTAAACATTTCTATATCATTAATACTATCACCAAAACAAATACTATTTTCTTTATTAATATTCAATACTTTTAATAAATATTTTATAGCATTGCCCTTACTAACACTATTATTAACTATATCAAAGAAATAATATCTATTCTTAAATTCATTCAAATAGTCAAAAGATTTATTAATAACTTTTAAATTGGTTTTATTATTAATATATAATTCTAATTTCTTCATAACATTAATATCTTCATTACTAATAACTAATTGTAATTTTTCATCTATTACATCTTCTAAATTATTAATGATTATTTTATCTTCTTTATTTTTAACATACTTATTAGAATATTTATTTTTTATGGTATTTACTATAAAAGTAGATTTAGTATTATTAGAATATTTCCATATATATTCTAAGTCGTTTGTATATAATGGATCTAACATAATTACTTTATTTAGTTCATTATCATATATTAGGGCACCATTATTAGAAATAGTATATTTTGATTTACTAATTACCTTTAAAAATTTATTAATATAATTATTTATTCTTCCAGAACATAATACTATATAAATATCTTTTTCTATTAATTTATTTATTGTATTAATTGTACTTTTAGTTATCTCTTTATTAGTATTAGTTAAAGTACCATCAATATCAAAAAAAACAATTTTTATGTTTAATTTATTCAATTTTATCACCAAATTTATTATATCAAATTACATTTTATTTGACAAAATCAAAATAACTATTATAATAGTGATACATAGGTGATATTATGTCGAATATTTGTGAGCTAAAGAAAGTTTTAGAACAAAAGATTAACGAATCAAAACAAGTTATATTAACTGGTCATGTAGGAGCGGATTTTGATTCAATTGCATCTTGTATTGCAATGAGTGAAATTGCAAAAAAGTTTAAAACAGATGTATATATTTTGTATAATGACCAGGATATTAAAGTAGAACCTGGTGTAAAAGAAATGATAGATAGCACTAATTCTACAATAAATTATATTAATTGTGAGGAGTACAAAAAAATTAAAACAGGTAAAGATTTACTTATTACACTTGATGTAAGTAATAAAGATATTCTTCCGTGTAAAGATTATTTAAATTGTTTTAAAAATATAATAGTTATTGATCATCATACTGAAAATAGACATCCTATTGAAAGTCAATATAATTATATTTTAAAAGATGTATCTAGTACTGCAGAGGTTATGACTAATTTACTTATATCTTATAAAATAAATTTTACAAAAAATATTGCTAACTATTTGCTTGCTGGTATATACTTAGACACTGATAAATATACTAAAAATTGTAGTAGTAAAACAATGAATACAGTTTCAAAACTTTTAGATCGTGGAGCAGATATTGTTAAAGTAAATGAATTTTTTCAAACAGATTTTGAAAGTGATAGAAAAGTACAAGATTTAGTAAGTAAAGCAAATTTTATAACATATAGTATAGCAATATGTATTGCAGATGAAAATGTTACATATACTAAAGAAGAACTTGCAAAAGTTGCAGATTATCTTTTAAGATTTAAAGCAGATGCAGCTTTTGCTGCAGGATACATTGATGATGAGTTAATATCTATCAGCGCTAGAAGTAAGGGAAAAGTAGATGTTAGTAAGATTATGAATGTAATGAATGGTGGTGGAAACATATATAGTGCAGCCACAAAAATAAATAGTAAAGAATTAAATAACGAAGGCAAAAAGCTGGAACTTTTAACTAAACCAAACTTTTATATCGAAGAAAGCTAGAAAATAACTACAATATTAAAAATAAAATGTTTATCTTTATATAAGGTAAATATTTTTTTATATGAAATTATAATAAAATATTTTATATTTCATAAATTTTCATAAAAATTCTATTGCAAATAATGTTTTTAATATGTTATTATTAATTTGCTTAGTTTTTAAAGACGTTTTTATGGAGGCAAAATGAGTATATCTAAAAATGATCTTTTACTTGAAAACAAAAAACTTGAAAGTACTATAGATATTGTAAGAAAACAAATATCAATACTTAGTACAGATCTTTATGATAAAGAAACTAAATTAAGAGAGTTTCAAAAGATGATGTGGGATAATAAAGTTGAACTTGATCCAGCTGAGATGAAAACATTAAGAACCAGTAATGATTTAGAAGTCTTTTTCCTAGAACAGAAAGCAAAAAAGTTTAAAAAATTATATTCTATCCAAAATAAACCATACTTTGCTAGAATAGATTTTAAAACCAATATAACAGAAGATAAAATATATATTGGTATAACTAATGTGGAAGAAGATTTGAATTACTATGTATACGATTGGCGTAGCCCAATATGTTCTATGTTTTATGATTATGGAGTAGGACAAGCTAATTATAAATCTCCAGATGGAATTATTGAGGGTGAAATAACTTTAAAAAGGCAATATCAAATAAGTGATGGTAAGCTAGATAACGTATTTGATACCACCATTAATATTGATGATGAAGTCCTTCAAAGCGTATTAAAAGAAAATTCTAGTGAACACATGAAAAATATTGTTAACACAATACAACAAGAACAAAATGTAGTTATAAGAGATGACAAAACAAATAATCTAATAGTTCAAGGAATAGCAGGTAGTGGTAAAACTAGTGTTGCACTTCATAGAATAGCATATTTGTTATATAAATTAGAGTATTTAAATAGTAACAACGTACTAATATTTTCACCTAATAATATATTTAAAGAGTATATTGGTAATGTACTTCCAGAATTAGGAGAAGATAACACATTAATAACAACATTTCATGAATTTGCATCAACATATATAAAAGAATATTATAGAGTAAAACCATATAGTGAATTTTTAGCAAGATATTATAAAAATGAATATCAAAATAATGATTTAATAAAATATAAACTTAGTGATGAAATAATACCTATTTTGGAAAATTATGCAAAAACAATTACTAATCTAACTAGATTTATAAATGATATAACATATAAAGAACAGATAATATCTAAAGAAGAACTAAATGATTTATTAAAAAATAGATATAATAAATTTAATTTATTTGATAGATTTGATTATATAGCAGAAAAAATTAACAATAGATATTATAGTGGTAAAAAACAAGAAAAAGTAAGATTAAAGTCATTATTGTTAAAAAATATAAACACAACAACAAATATGAAAGATATTTATAAAAGTTTTTATGATAGTCAAGAATTTCTAAATGATTACAATGGTTATTTTAATAGAAATGAAAATATAAAAAATTTAAATAAAAAAGTATTAAATTATGAAGATTCAACTCTATTTATTTATCTTAAATTTTTACTCACAAGTATACCTTATAGAGTAAGTACTAAGTTAGTTGTAATTGATGAAGCACAAGATTACACATTATTACAATATAAAATAATTAAATTATTATTTAGAAATACTGATTTTACTATATTAGGTGATGTTAATCAAACTATTAATCCATTTTATAAATATGATAATTTAAATATATTAGAAAATATATTTGATGGTATAAGTAAATATGTTGAATTAAATAAAACATATAGATCTAGTCCAGAAATAATAGAATATTCTAATAAAATATTAGATTTAAAACATTCTAGTGCAGTTAGACGTAATAATAATATACCAATTAAAACATATGATAAATTAGACTATAACTTATTAATTAACAAAATTAATGAATTAAAATATAAATATAATAGTGTAGCAATTATAACAAAAAGTATAGAAGAAGCACAAATAGTATATGGTAATATTAAAAATAAAATAAATGATATTAATATTGTTGATATAGATACTGATAGATTTAATAAAAATTTTTTAATCATACCAGCTTACGCATCTAAAGGACTAGAATTTGATTCAGTTATAATAATAAATAATTTTGATAAAGATAAATATTTATATTATGTTGCAGTAACTCGTAGTCAACATGAACTAATAATATTTAATAATAAATAAGATTGGTTTAAGATATAGTTATTAGACCTTATACTTCGACAAAATAAATTAGTTGTTTTTGATATAGTTATTAAGGTGATTATATTGAAAACTTTTTATATATTTAAAATAAATAAAAATTATCATGGAATAGGTACTAGTAATCCTAACAATTTGTATACACTATTTAAAAGTATATATGAATATAAAGAAAAAAATATAATAGTTGCTTTTGATTTATTCAATGAAATATGTTTACCTATTAATTATGATTTTTTCAATAAATTTATGTATGATAGATTAAAAAAAGATGAATTATATACTAAGTTTAAAAATACTCACATGTATCACAATTATTTTAGTGGAGAAGAGAGCAAAATGATTATTTATAAAAGTCATATTAGAATAAAGAGTAACGAATTAGATAATATTTTCTTATATAATTTAAAAGATTTAACAGATTTATTTGTTTGCGATTTTATAAATGAATATTATAATTATTTTAGTAAAAACAAAAACAATAAATCAAAATAAACTTCTTGTAAAAATGTGTTATATCTAGTATAATTTAAAAGAGGAGGGATATTATGTTACATGATATATTATTAGTACTTGTAGGATTAATAATAGGTGGCTTAGCAGGATTTTTTATAGCAAAGAATTATATGCAAAAATATTTTAAGAAAAATCCACCAATAAATGAAAAAATGATAGAAACTTTAATGAGTGGAATGGGTAGAAAACCTAGTCAAAAACAAGTAAAACAATTAATGCAACAAATGAATAAGATGATGTAATGAAAATAGATTTGAATTATTTAAACAGATATGGAAAACTAAAGATTGATAGTGATTTTGTAATTGATGAATCTTATTATAAAAATACTGATATTAGAAAATTAGAAAACTTACATGTATCAGGAGAAGTAATTGTTGATTATGAAGACGACATTAATTTTAATTTAAATATCAGTGGAAGAATGATATTACCGTGTGCTGTTTCATTAGTAGATGTACCGTATGATTTTGATGCAAATATTGATGAAAATATAGGAAAATTTGAAGAAATCTACAAAAATAATAAAAATACACTTGAAATATCAGAGATTTTATGGGAGAATATTGTATTGGAAATTCCCATTCGTGTTGTGTCTAAAGATATAGAACCTTCCAACACATCTGGGGATGGATGGGAATTAATAAGCGAATAATAAGGAAGGAGTGATATTATGGCAGTTCCATTTAGAAGAACAAGTAAAACTAAAAAGAGAATGCGTCGTACTCATTTAAAAAAAGAATTACCAGGAATGACAACTTGTACAAAATGTGGTGCAGTAATTAAACCTCATAGAGCATGTACAGAATGTGGTAACTATAAAGGAAAAGAAGTTATTGAAACAAAAAAAGATAACGAAGAATAAAAATGCTTGCAAGGACAAATTATATTTGCTATAATTAATTTGTTCCTACAAATGGCGAGGTAATTCAGCTGGCTAGAATGATCGGTTCATACCCGATATGTCGGGGGTTCGAGTCCCTCCCTCGCTACCAATATGAGTAATAATAGATAGAAATATCTATTTTTTTTATACATTTTAATCTTATTTGACATATCAATACCATTGTATTACTATTTTTATCAATAATATGGTATAATATTATTAACAAAGATAGTTTGTGGAAAGGATATGAAAAATGAAAAGTAAAAAAATTGCTAAAATTGTGATTATTATAATATTATTGATTTTGTTAATACCCATACCTTTTAAACTAAAAGATGGTGGTACAGTTGAGTGGAAATCTTTAACTTATTCAATATCAAAAGTTAATAGTATTTATTCAATAGATGATATTCGTATGGGTTATAAAAAAGGAGTTATAATAAAGATATTTAATATTACTGTTTTTAATAATTCAAAATATGATATTGAAAAAGAATTTGTCATTGTTGATAGTAGTAAAAATAACGAAAACTTTGCTTGTGATTCTGCTTTAGAAGAAATTTATAAAGATGATGAATATATTTATTACTTACCTTGTCAAAAGAGTCAATATATTAAAGTAATTTATGCCCCTAACGAATATCAAGAGGGATTAAAATCTTCACTAGAAGATGGTACAATTAAAATAAGCGATTTAGATGAGTTTAACATTGAATATATAAAAAAAGAAAGAAAATAAATTTAATGCTTAAAAAATATTCAGGGAAATTTTAGGGAATTTTTATATAAAATTATTTATATTTATTTGAATTTACTTGAATTTACTTATATTTTATTTTATAATATATATCGGAGCGAAGCCTTATTTAATAAGGGAAACGGTAAAAAATAAACGGTAATTTAATTTAGGGCTTATTTTTCATACCCGGTAGGTCGGGAGTTCGACCCTCTCCGCCGCTACCATTTGAAAGTTTAGCAAATCCAATATAGGGTTTGTTTTTTGTTTTATAATAAATTATGTATTAATTTAAATAAAAAACATAACTAAAAATAGTTACGTTTATGGTTATTTACATATCTTAAATTATTCAAAAAATAAATTAGTCATTTGTAGAAATAAGTCTTTTTGTCTTAGTTTTAGCAGAATTAATAATTTTTAGACTATCAGCAATTTGAGATTCTATTTCTTTTATTTCATCAAAAGAATAATATTTTTTGCTAAAATGTCCTTCAATGTAATGATTTGCATCTGTAAGACAAACCTGATAATTGTTTTTTATTAAATATTTATAATATTCTTTATTATATGTTATGGTAACTCCATCAAAATAAGCGAGCATATTTTCACTTAGCAAATCATATAACTCAACACGAGTTCCTAATCCTCCTAAAATTTTTTTACTAGAAAATATACACTCAGTTACTTCATATGTCTCCTTATTGAAAAGTAAATATACGTTACTGCTATTATATAGTTTTTCTGCTTTACCATTTTGAATTACATATTTATAATAACTTTCTACGTTTGAATATTTTGAAAAAATAGGAACGGGTGTAGGTATTCCATCTACTATCTTGTCAACAGAGTATCCCACTGTTCCAACCTTAACATCACCTAATTTCATCGCTAATAATCTTTTTTTAAATTCTATCAATTTATTCTTGTTCATATATATTCCTCCCATAAAATTCTCAATATTTATTATAACAAACTAGAATGAAAATTCAACTTTTTATGTCAACATTTTTAAATAAAAATAAAAAATATTTTAACATGGTTTAAAACACACTGATTTTACGCTTAATAGATACAACACAATAGTGTAAACACTTTACATAACGTCAAAAAATATTATCAAAAAATCAATATTTATATAAATATATAGATAAATTAAATAAGGTATAGTATAATATTTCATGTCTATTAAATTAAAAATATTTTTCAGGGGGAATTATGAAAGAATTATATCAACTATTTAAAGAATACATCTATAAGTATAAAAATACAAATGATGAAAAAGAAAAACAATTATGTGCTAAAAGTATTGTAGAAATTTATTATGCAATCAAAGATTTAACAAGAATAAATATGGATGATTATAAAAAAGAATATAAAAAATTATTATATAACGATTTAGATTTTTACGATTTAATCGAAAATTTTTTTGATAAAGAAAAAGAAACAAAACTATTTAATGATGAAGAATTTAACTATATCAAATCATTATTAAAATATATTGATACTAATATAAATGTAGAACAACGTATTTCTAGAAGTTTTAATACAGTAATTAATTATATTGGCAATAAAAGATATAAAGATCTTACTAAAAATTTAGAAGTATTTATAGATGATAAAATAATAGAAAGTACGTATTTTAGTGTACATGATAAAGGAATAATATTTCTTGAGAATGATAATTTAGTATTTTTTATACATGAATTGGTTCATAGTTTATATGATTCAAATAAATATTTAGAATTTCCTAGTATTTTAGGAGAATTATCTTACTGTGCTAATTATAAATTAGGAGATTCGTTAGATAGATTAGAAGATATTGATAATATAAAAGATATTAAATATAAAAAATATAATAAAAATATTGAATATATAAATAATTACTTACAATATGGAGTAGGTGTATTATTATCAATACCATTTATTTATAAAAATGGTACTTCTTTTGATAATGTTTTAGAAATAATTAAAATGATTAACGATAATCCTGAAGATAATATATTTTCTTTATTAAATAAAATTAATATAAATGATAAAGATATAATAGAAAGTTTTAAATCTTATAAAAAAATCTTAAGTAGAAAATAGGTGTTATAATGAACTTTAAAATATATATTAAAAAAGAATTAGAAATAGATGATTTTCCAAGTATTTATTTTGTATTTCCAAATAATAAAAATATATTTATGTTAGAAGTAGAAGATTTTACTATAATCACTAAAAATATTAACAAAGAAGAATTAAATAATAAATACATATCTTTAGAAGAATTTTTAGAAAATGCTAAATATATTGGAAAAGTAGATAGTATAGGCGGAGCAAATGTTTTGTATAACTACGATGATTATATAACATTAGTAAATTATGACGGAAATAAAATAGCATTTGATTATGATGAAGATTATAAATTTGAAACACCTAATTTAACAAAACACTATGAATATAAAGAGATATATGATTACATTATAAAACAAACTGGTGAAATATTTAAAAAGAATTATGTTTTTATTATAGAAGAAATTTTAAAACAATTTAATAAAATCAATTATGTACAAGAATTAGTAAAAGATATACATGTTGATAATGATACATATTACAAAGATATACTTGAAGTTAGTGATAATTATACATTAGAAGAATTAAAATTAAAATTTTATAGATATTTAAAGAAAATTACATTAGATATTAAGAATAGTAATTTAAAAAATAAAATGGTAGATGATGCATTAGATACTTATAACTATTTAGTTAAAAAGCTAAATAAATAATGAAAATAGTATATACAAAATAACGTATATACTTTTTATATCATAAAAAAAGAACCGTTGGTTCTATATAATTATATTACGAATTTTCCATCTTTCATAATTATTATCTCTTTATCATCCGTTTTTGCTACTATATCTAAATCTTCTGTTCCAATCATAAAATCTACATGAGTTAGTGAATCATTAAATCCAATATCATCTAATTCTTTAACTGTATCTATACACTCAGTAAAGCCTTGTCCTAATGCTAAATGACAACTTGCATTTTCATCATATAATGTTTCATAAAATATAGTATTTGATTTAAATATTGGACTAGTTTTATCTACTAATGCTACTTCTCCTAAATAATTTCCATTTTCTATATTAATTATGCTTTTTAGTATATCTTTACCTGTTTCTGCATCATAATCAATAACTTTACCGTCTTTAAATTTAATCCAGAAATTATTAATTAATGTGCCATTATAGACTAGTGGACGAGATGCATAAACTATGCCATTTGCTGTATACTTATTTGGCGTTGTAAATATTTCTTCTGATGGCATATTAACTATTAAATTACGTCCGTCTTTGCTAACTGTATCTGTTCCACACCATACGTTATCAGTAAAACCTATACTAAATTTAGTACCTAAATTATTGGAATACGTTAATGATTTTATCTTTAAGTTGTTTAAAGTTTGAACTCTCTTTGTATTTAATTCTATTTTTTTATTCCATTCTTCTATAGGATCTTCTTTATCACATAATGTTATTTTTAAAATTAAATTCCATAATTTATCGTAAGCATCTATATCATTTGGAAACACTTTTTTAGCATAACTATGAGTTGGTATTAATGCAATGCACCATGGTATTTCATAAGTAATTTCTTTTTCTTTAAATATTGGTTTGCTCTCTCTTAAAAGTTTTCCAGTAAAACTTATTTTATCTTTATCAATTTCATTCATAGTGTCTGGATTTTCACCACATAACATTAAAAATGCTGAATTCTTCTTAGCATATGTATCAAATATTTCTTTATTAAAACTTTTACTATTTCTTAATTCTTCATTAGATAAATATTTTAATTCATTATGTTTTAATTCTTCATCTTCTAAATCTAAATATATATCTTTTATACCAATTTTATAAGCTTTTTTAGTTAATATTCTAATGAATTCTATAGAATCTATTGGAGCATTTATAAATAAACTATCTGTACTTTTTAAACATAAACATCTTTTTAATAATAAATCTGCATATTTTTCTTTCATTTAGATCACCAATATTATTTTATCATATAAATTGTTCTTCATAAAAGTGTAATATTATTTTTTTATTTACAATTGTTATTAAACCTTCTTCTTTCAAATTCTTGAGTTCTCTATACATAGCACTTCTATCTACTCCTAAATAATCTGCTAAATCTATAAAAGTATATGGTAAATATATAACTTTTGAATTATTTCTTTTAGACATTATTTTAAAATATGCAAGTAACTTATTTCTTATTGTTTTATTGGATAATATTTCTATTCTATTATTAATATTAGTCATTTTATTAGACATAATATGAAGTAAATTTTTTAGAAATTGATTATAGTATGATGTATTTAATTCATTATTTAATATTTCATTAAAATATAAAATTATTAATTTAGTATCTTCTTTTGTTACAATGCTATATTCATTGTTTGATATGTTTGACAATTTAGAAGAGAATATATCATTATCATATAAATCTTCTATTATAGTTCTATTACCATTATAGTCTGTTTTAACTATTTGTACATATCCTTCTAATATGATCCCTATAATATTTTCTTGTTTTATGTTAGAAAGAATAGTATTATTTTTTTTAAAATGTAAAGTATTACCCTCCAAAGATTTTAATATTTTATCTCTATGCTCATTTAATATATTATTAAATAAATCATTCATTTTACATCACCTAGTTAAATAATATCATTTTTTTGTATTTGTTGCAATTGCAACAATACTAATTGTAAAAAATATTGTATGATTTTGTCATGAAAGTAGGAGAGGTAGAATATGAAGGTAATTAAAAGAGACGGACATATGGTTGATTGGTGTCCAGAAAAAGTTGAAATTGCTATTAATAAGGCAAATGTTGAAGTAGAAGAAGATGATCAAGCTTCTAGTACTCAAATAAAAAATATTATTAAATATATAGAAAGATTAAATAAAAAAAGAATATTAGTTGAAGATATACAAGATATTATTGAAATGAAATTAATGTCTATTGGTAAATATGAACTTGCTAAGAAATATATTACTTATAGATATACTAGAGAATTAGTTAGACGTAGCAATACTACTGATTTAGCTATAAAAGAGTTAATAGATGGAGAAAACGAATATTGGAATACTGAAAATTCTAATAAGAATGCTAAAGTTGTGACAACACAAAGAGATTATTTGGCTGGTATTACTTCTACAGATATTACAAGAAGATTTTTGCTTCCAGAAGATATAGTTCAAGCTCATGATGACGGTATAATTCATTTCCATGATGCAGATTATTTTGCACAAAATGCTTTACATAATTGTGATTTAATTAATTTAGAAGATATGCTACAAAATGGTACCAATATAAATGGTGTTATGATAGAAAAGCCTCATAGATTTTTAACAGCAATGACTATTGCAACACAACTTATTACTGCTGTGTCTAGTAGTCAATATGGTGGTTGTACTATAACATTAACACATTTAGCGCCATTCGTAAGGGATAGTTATAATAAATATTTAGATAAGTATAAAAAACGTAAATTTACTAAAGCAGAATGTGAAAAATATGCTAAAGAAGATTTAAAGAAAGAAATAACTGATGGAGTACAAACTTTCCAATATCAAATTAATTCTATGACTACAACTAATGGACAAGCGCCATTCTTAAGTGTATGTATGTATTTAGGAGAAACCGAAGAATATAAAGATGAACTTGCTATGATAATAGAAGAAGTTTTAAATCAAAGAATATTAGGTATGAAGAATGAAAAAGGTGTATATATTACTCCAGCGTTCCCTAAGCTTTTATACGTACTTGAAGAAGATAATATTAAAGAAGGTTCAAAATATTATTATTTAACAGAACTTGCTTGTAAGTGTACTGCTAAACGTATGGTACCAGATTATATTTCTGAAAAAGTTATGAAAGAAATGAAAATAGATAAGAATGGAAATGGAAATTGTTATCCATGTATGGGATGTCGTTCATTCTTAACACCATATGTTGATAAAGACGGAAAACCTAAATATTATGGTAGATTTAATCAAGGTGTTGTTACAATTAATTTAGTAGATGTTGCATTATCAAGTGATAAAGATATGGAAGATTTTTGGAATATATTTGATGATAGACTTGAAATGTGTCATAGAGCTTTACAAATAAGACATAAAAGATTAAGTAAAGCAACTAGTGATGTTGCACCGATACTTTGGCAACATGGAGCTCTAGCAAGACTAAAAAAGGGAGAACCTATTCATGATTTATTACATGATGGTTATTCAACAATATCTTTGGGTTATGCAGGACTTTATGAATGTGTTAAATTTATGACAGGACATAGCCATACTGATGGTGGTAAAGGACATGATTTTGCAATCGAAGTAATGAAAAAAATGAATGATAAATGTAATGAATGGAAAGAAATGGAAAAAATAGATTATAGTGTTTATGGAACTCCTATAGAATCCACAACATATAAATTTGCAAAATGTTTAAAAGATCGTTTCGGAGTAATAAAAGGTATAACTGATAGAAATTATATAACTAACTCATATCATGTTCCTGTATTTGAAGAAATTGACGCATTTACTAAATTAAAATTAGAAAGTGAATTTCAAAAATTATCTCCAGGTGGTGCAATAAGTTATATAGAAACTCCTAATCTAACTAATAACTTAGATGCTGTTATGGAAGTAATTAAATTTATATATGACAATATTATGTATGCAGAACTAAATACAAAGAGTGATTATTGTCAAGAATGTGGTTATGAAGGTGAAATACTTTTAGATGATAAATTAGAATGGTATTGTCCTAATTGTGGTAATAGAGATCATGATAAATTAAATGTTGCAAGACGTACTTGTGGTTATATTGGAACAAATTTCTGGAATAAAGGAAGAACACAAGAAATAAAAGAAAGAGTAATACATATAGATAATAAAGATTCTGAGGAATAATTATGAGATATAATAAAATTAGAAAAATGGATATATCAAATGGACCTGGAATACGAGTATCTATCTTCATGCAAGGCTGTACATTTAATTGTAAAAATTGTTTTAATAAAGAAACTCATGATTTTAACGGAGGTAAAGAATTTACTGATGAAGTAATTAATAAGGTTATAGAACTCGCAAAACCAGATTATATTGTTGGACTTTCTATACTAGGTGGTGAACCACTTCATCCAAAAAATATTGAAGGAACAACTAAACTTGCTAAAAAGTTTAAAAGTATCTATCCAGATAAAAATATATGGGTTTGGTCAGGCTTTCTATTTGATAAAAACTTAAATAATTTTGAAATATTAAATTATATAGATGTACTTGTTGATGGAGTATACAAAGATGAATTACATGATTTTAGATTAAAATATAGAGGTTCATCTAATCAAAGAGTGATAGATGTAAAAAAAAGTTTAAAAACAAATAAAATAGAATTAGTAGAGGTGTAAAATGAGAGAAAGAGGATTTGAAATAGCAAAAGGTTATGAAAACGAAAATATAAATTTACCTAGAAGGAGTACAGCTCATAGTGCAGCATATGATATAGAAGCCGCTTGTGATATAGTATTACCATCATTTAAAATTGGTATGAAACCTACACTTATTCCTACAGGTTTAAAAGCTTATATGTTGGATGATGAAGTTTTAATGATACTTCCACGTTCAAGTGGACCTAAAAAGCAAGGTATAATGTTTCCACATAGTATGGGAGTAATAGATAGTGATTATTATGGAAACATAGATAATGATGGACATATCTTTGTACAATGCATAAACATAAAAGATGAAGATGTTGAAATAAAAAAAGGCGATAAAATTGCACAAGCATATTTTCAAAAATTTCTTGTAACTGATGATGATGATGCGATAGGTGAAAGAATAGGTGGATTTGGTTCAACAAATAAATAAAAAAATATATTTACAAAGTATTAAAAAAATGATAATATTTTATTAAGGTAGAGATACCAAATTTAAGAAATTTTCTATTCATAAAAAAGATTATATAAGACTTTATACTTCTCCTCCGACCTCGAAATTTTGTTCGGGGGGGGGGGTATAAACAGAAGTAAAAAATGAAGTCTTTTTTGTGTGTAATAAGAAGGAGGAGAAGCATGAATAGAAATCAAAGAATAATAGTAAGTATTACTGGAATATTTTTAGTATTATTAATATTAGTAGGGCTTACATATGCATATTTTTTAACAAAGATAAAAGGAAATGAAAATGATAAGAGTATATCTGTAACTACAAAAAATTTGCAACTTACTTATAGTGATAATAGTGCAGAGATATTGGGTAAAGATTTAACACTAATACCAAGTGATACTGAAATTGGATCAAAAACATTTACTGTAACTAATAATGGTAGTGATACTAGTTATGTAGTAGTTATAGAAAATGTTAGCGTAACAAAAGCAAGTGATGGAACTACCACTACATTTGAAAGTAATGACTTTAGATATACATTAACTTGTTCAAAAAGTGATGGAACGAATTGCGATGGAGTAAATACACAAAGTATATTTCCAATAAACGGAGGAGTATTAGTTGGAAATAGTATAAAAGAGGGAGATGTACATACATATACATTTAAGATGTGGTACATAGATACTGGAATAGACCAAAGTAATGATATGGGTAAGTCTTTACAAGCAAGAATAAACATCACAAATATAGAAAGTATGACAAACCCATATTCGGCTAATACCAATAGTTTAGCATATAACATAATAGAGAATTCTAAGAATAAAACAAATGGAACAGAATTGTTGTCAAGTCCAAAAACACAAGTTGCAGAAGAAACATCTGGTAAAAGTGGTACTGGTAAATTTAAAAACGAGCAAGAACTTGATATGAGTAAACAATCATCTTGGAGTTACGGTTCAACTTATGATGACGCTCAACCTTGGAATGCTTGGAATGATGGTTTTAGTGATGGCTCTGTATCTGAATGTAGTGATACAATAGTAGGAAAATATATATCTTATCCAACAGTTGGAGAGTCTTGGTATGTTAAATCATGTAAGAGTTCAACAGTAGCAATAACGGCCGATGTGATATATGATTATGAAAAAAATATGTCTGTTGCAACAGATGATTATGGAACAAGTTATTATTACAGAGGAAATGTAATAGATAACTATGTTAATTTTGCTGGAATGTGTTGGAGAACAGTTCGTATAGCAGGAGACGGAAGTATAAAATTAATATTAGAAGACCAAGATAGTACTTGTGCAACAAGTGATGGTAATTGGAATATATCAACTACAACTGGTGGTACAACAAAAACTGGTAATTTTGGATATACACAATATGCAGAAAACACATTAACAGCATCAGATGGAACAGAAAATTCAATTACAAAAACTTTAATGAACTATTTAAATGGTGAAACAAATAATGATAAATCAATGGCAACAGCATTTAAAAACTTCCAAACTGGACCACTTGCAAATTATTTAGATAAATTAAAAGCAGGAGATTGGTGTTTAAATGATAAGGCATATGCTACTAGTAGTGATAATACTACAGCATTAACTAGTCAAGAAATGCTAGATAAACAAATTAAGGGTTCATCATTTGATTACGATTCATATGTTCATTTAAATGAAAAAACAACAAAAGAACCAACACTAAAATGTAATGGAACAAATATGAATAAATTTGCAGATAATACAGATATGTATGTAGGAACATTAACAGCAGACGAAATAGTATATGCAGGTGGTAAAGTATATACTAGTAATTCAGATTATTATTTAATAAATGATTATCAAAAATCAAATTCATTATGGTTTTGGTCTTTGTCGCCTAAATTCTTCGACTGCCGCTTCGATAACGCATTCGGCGTGTACTTCAATGGCCTCGTCAGCAGCAGCTTTGTGAACAACTACAACTCGTTCCGTCCCGCAGTTTCTCTGAAATCTAGTGTTCAAATAACTGGAGGAAATGGGACAAGGGCAAATGCCTACACAATAGCTGATTGATGGACATTTTTGATTTAGGCTGGGTATAATCTAGTTTATAAAACAACTTTTTTGACATTATTATTTTAGAACAAAATAAAGAAAAAGTTATTTTATTAATTTATGAAGAGAAAAGAGTACAGATGATAAAAAGTACTCTTTTAATATATTTGTTCTAATATTCTTTTTTATCTTTTAAAAATCTTTTATATATCTTCAAAAGTGCTCTTTTTTCTATACGAGATACGTAACTTCTAGATATATTTAACTTTTCTGATATTTCTTTTTGTGTCAACTCATCATTATTAAATAAACCATATCTTTTAATTATAATTTCTTTTTCCCTTTCATTAAGTATAGATAAATAATTAATTAAAGTTTCAATAGAGTCCTTATTATGTAATTTTAATACAATATCTTCATCATTGCTCTTAATAACATCTATTAAATTAATTTCATTTCCATCTTTATCATAACCTATAGAATCATTCAAACTAACATCATTTATATGCTTTTTATTGTTTCTAAAATACATTAATATCTCATTTTGAATACATTTGGCACAATAAGTAGTAAGTCTAGTATTTTTTTCATTCTTAAAACTATCAACACCCTTTATTAATCCTATAGTACCTATACTTATTAAATCATCAACATCTTTTTCTTTAACATCATATTTTTTTACAATATGTGCTACTAATCTTAAATTATGTTCTATTAACATATTTCTGGCATTTTTATCACCATTATTTGCAAGTAACAAATATTTTTTTTCATCTTCTACATTAAGAGGTTCAGGAAATACATTAATTGAATAAGAACCCGTAAAAAAATATAAGTTTTTGAATATATTTAACAAACTAAACAACATTTTATAAAATCACCTATTAAATTATATTTTAAAATTTGACAAAAAATGATAAAAGTAGTAGTATATAATTCCATTTGAAAGGGGATATAAAAAATGAATAATGAAATACAAAAAGAAAAGAATGATAAAAAAATAAGTTTATTATGTGATTTAATAAATAATTTATCAGATTATAATAGTTTAGACGAATATTCTAAACAAAAAAAATACGTAATAAAAATAGATACTATGACAGGGGAAAAGGAAGATAATTATGTTTATTTAATAAATGTTATATCATATGGAAATGTAAATAAAGAAATATTAAATATGAGATTTGTAAATAATGGATATTCTTTTGATATAATAGAAAATCTAATTACTAAATATTTAAATAGTAATATATTTAACTACATTTCATATAATAAAGGAAATGATAATAATTATAATAAATTAAATATAAATTTAAAAAATAACGTCGTTATAGAAATATCAATCAATAATGAACAAGATTTAAATAAAATTAAAGAATTAGAAAGTAAATTAGAAAATAAATGTATATATTTTGATAACTCAAATTACATAGAAAAAAATAATAATAAGAAGTCTATTAAAGTTGTAGAAGTATTCTTTGATATAGTATCAAGATTAAATGAATATAATAGTTTAGAAAATTATAATAATATAAAACCTTTTATGTTTGAAATTAGTAATTATTATAATAAAGATAAAAAATGTTATGTTTATACATTTAATATTTTAAGAGGTAATATAAAGAAGGAAAATGTTGCGAGTATCAGTACAGAAGTGAAAGATAAAACCTTAATATATAATGCTTTAAATAAATATATAGAACTTTATAAAAATAGTGAAGAATTTGTTTATGATACTTATTATGTGGAACAATCTAATGATTGTTATTCTGTAGTATTGAATAATAAAATATTTATTAAATTTAAAATTAGTGATAAACTTGATGAAAATTATTATCATACATACTTCAAAGATGATAAAGAATTAACACTTAATTTAAAAAAGTAATTGTATTTTAAAATAACATAGATTATAATATACAACTAGGAAGTGATGTATATGAATAATATAGTGTTAGATAGTAGATTTACAACATCTATTGAATTTTTAGAAAATATATTATTTTTAGATTCTTTTAATGATAATAAAAAGATATATAATATGATAGTAAATTATTTAAAAAAAGATAATCATTATATATTAAAATTAAATATATTTGATGGTAATCTTAATATATTAGATACTAAATGTATGCTTTCAAATAAGAAAAATGGTGGTATAGTAATTAGTGATATAATTGATTTGATTACAAAAAAATATAATAGTGATATAGTTATTGATGTTAAAGAATTAGATGAATTTAATAATTGTATTAAATTCGGAAGAAGAAAATACACTTCTAAAGGATAATATTTTATTGACAAAGGATAAATATTTAGTATAATAATATTATAAATTGATTATTTAGGATAATAATAATATATTTATTAAAAGAGAGTTAGTGGTTGGTGTAAACTAATATAAATAATTATTTAATCTACCTAATAGAGTGACTAATCATCACCGGTTAATACCGTTATATTAATTAAGTTAAATAAAGGATGGTACCGCATATATTATGCTCCTTGTACTATTCTTTTTTTATTAGAAAGAGGGATATTATGATAGATATTAAATTAATTAGAGAAAATAAAGAGTTAGTAAAAGAAAATATTAAAAAGAAGTTTCAAGATGAGAAACTACCTATAGTAGATGAAATATTTGATTTAGATAATGAATATAGAAATGTTAAATTAAATATGGATGAGAAAAGAGCATTAAAAAATAAATTGAGTGGAGAAATTGGAACTTTAATGCGTGATAAAAAACTTGAAGAAGCAAATGAAATAAAAAATAAAGTTTCAAATATGAATGATGAAATAAATGATTTAACTAAAAAAGAAGAAGAATTAAGAAAAATTATAAAAGAAAAAATGATGGTAATACCAAATATTATAGCAGGAGACGTTCCAATAGGTGAAGATGATACTAAAAATGTTGAACTCAAAAAATTTGGTGAACCAATTGTACCAGATTACGAAATACCTTATCATGCAGATATTTTAGAAGGTTTTAATGGGCTAGATAAAGAAGCCAGTGGTAGAACTAGTGGTAATGGTTTTTATTATCTAATGGGAGATGCTGCAAGACTTTCTAGTGCAATGCTTAGTTATGCTAGAGATTTTATGATTGATAAAGGATTTACTTATTGTATTCCACCATTTATGATAAGAAGTGACGTAGTAACAGGCGTAATGTCTTTTTCTGAAATGGATGCAATGATGTATAAAATAGAAGGTGAAGACTTGTATTTAATAGGAACAAGCGAACACTCTATGATAGGAAAATTTAAAGATCAAATTATAAAAAAAGAATGTCTTCCAATTACAATGACATCATATAGTCCATGTTTTAGAAAAGAAGTTGGTGCTCATGGTATTGAAGAAAGAGGAATATATAGAGTACATCAATTCGAAAAACAAGAAATGATAGTTTTATGTGAACCAACTGATAGTGATTCTTGGTATGAAAAAATGTGGGAATTTACTGTTGAATTATTTAGAAGTTTAGATATACCAGTTAGACAATTAGAATGTTGTAGTGGAGATTTAGCAGATTTAAAATATAAATCTTGTGATGTTGAAGCATGGAGTCCAAGACAAAAGAAATATTTTGAAGTAGGTAGTTGTTCTAATTTAACTGATGCACAAGCAAGAAGATTAGGTATTCGTGTAAAAAGTGAAAAAGGTAACTATTATTTACACACACTTAATAATACAGTACTTGCTAGCACAAGAGCATTAATTGCATTATTAGAAAACAATTACAACGAAGATGGAAGTGTTAATATTCCAGTTGCATTAAGGCCTTATATGGGTGGAAAAGAAAAAATTACACCAATTAAGTAGGAGAAAAATGGAAAATATAGAAATTTTTAAAGAATTATTAAATGATAATGATATTAAATATTTTTATCATGTAACTAATCAAGATTGTGAAAGTATAATTGATGAAGGATTTTATATGATTGATCAACATTTATATAAAACAATGATTGAAGTACCAATAGAATTAAAGAATGATCCTATTAAATATGCAGAAAACGAAAAAGGTATGAAAGGTTCATATAGAGAAAATGGTAATATAATTATATTTGGAATAGATAAAGAAGAAACGGATTATTTTGTTAGAGAATGTAATTATGTACCAACTACTTGGAATAACGATTTACCTCCAAATTATTATATATCAACAGAGTATATAGTAGGATATATTAATACTATAGAAAAAACTTTCATACCAAATTATGAGTATAAATATAATGATATTCCATATTTATAACTCTTTTTTTTTGACTAAATATGATGTATAATCATTTGTAGGTGAGATTAATGAAAACTATAGAATTAGATGAATATAAAATATTAGATACTAAAGATGGAATGAAATTAGAAAGTTGGAATGGAATTAAACTTCTAAGACCAGACCCACAAATAATATGGACAAAGGAAAAAAATAATTATTGGAGCATGATAGATGCTAAATATACTAGAAGTAATAAGGGTGGCGGAGAATGGCAAATATTTAATAAAAATATACCAGATAGATTTCAAATCCACTATGATAATTTAGTATTTAATTTAAAATTAATGGGATTTAAACATACAGGTTTATTTCCAGAACAAGCATATAATTGGAATATGCTAAAACAAAAGATTATAGGTAAAAAAAATATTAAAGTATTAAATTTATTCGCTTACACTGGTGCTGCAAGTATAGTATCATTATTTAGTGGAGCAAGTGTAGTACACGTAGATTCTTCTCGTGGAATGATTGATTGGGCAAAAGAAAATGTAATATCAAATAATTTATCTGATAAACCAATAAGATTTATAGTTGATGATGTAGTAAAATTTGTTGAAAGAGAGATAAGACGAGGTAATAAATACGATATTATTTTAATGGATCCTCCATCATTCGGTAGAGGTGCAAATAAAGAAGTATGGGATATAGAGAAAGATTTGTATAACTTAGTAGAAAAATGCATAGAACTTCTTAGTGAAGAACCAATATTATTTTTAATAAATTCATACACTACAGGATTATCAATGACAGTACTTGAAAATATATTAAGATTAACAGTAGGAAAAAAATATGATGGTTTTATTTCAAGTGATGAATTAGGTATAAAAACAATGGACAAAAATATTATATTACCATGCGGAATATATGCCAGATGGGAAAAAGAAAAATATGATATTTGACATTTAAAAAAAACTATAATAAAATATTCTTTCAAGAAAAGAGGACATTTATGGAATACAATAAAGAAGAATTATTAAAATTATATAATAGTTGTAAAAAAATGATATATAATATTGCATTTAAATATTCAAATAGTAAATATGATAATGAAGATTTGATGCAACAAGCATATTTGATTATGGTAGATACACTTAAAACGTTTGATAAAAATAGAGGAGTTAAATTTACTACTTATTTTTATAAAATTTTAGATATGAAATTATATGATTATGCGAATTCTAAATGCTCTTATATTAGAGTGCCAACATATTTTTATAACCGTAAAAAAATAATAAAAGATTATATTAAAAAATATAAAAAAATTTATGGTATATATCCTTCAATTAGAGAAATTAGTAGATATTTAAATGTAGGAGAAAATACATTATTGTGTTATATGAATTTATTAAAAAAACCATTATCTATTGAAGAATTAAGTGAAAAAGAAGATAATAATATATTAATAGATGAGGAATTAAGGGGAAAAGAAGATAATAATATATTAATAGATGAAGAACAAGGATTAAACTATATTAATACTAAATTACAACAAGAATATTTATATAATTATATTATGAATTTAAATATTACAGATAAAAGTAAAGAAGCAATTGTTATTAGATATGGTTTGCTAGATGGTAATTACAAAACATTATTAGAAACTTCTAATATATTAAATTGCACTCAATCCGAAGTTTCTAGATTAATTAAATATGGTTTTAATAGTCTTAGACGTAATCCTAAAATACTTAAATTGTTAAAATAAAATATTAACTCATACAAATGAGTTTTTTTATACAAACAAATATTTGATTTTTTTAACAATTTATGGTATAATACTAGCAATATTAGGGGGAAAATTATGAATTTTGAAATTAAAATTAATTTAGAAAATAATGAATTTAATTTAGGAAAATATGACATTAATGACTTATATGATAAAATAGTACTAACAATAGAAACGAATATTAACGAAACATATTTAGATGCAACTAATGATATAAAAGCTTTGAGAGAATATTTAAATGGAACAATTCAAATTATAGAGGACAATAATATAAATAAAGATAATTTTGCTTTTCATAAAGCATTAAATAAACTTACTGATAAAGAATTAAAAAATATAATTAATAGTATTGGTATTATTAATATTTCTGGAGATTATAAACAAATAAAAGAATATATTGATAAAAATAATTTGACTAATAAAAAAATAGTTATTGATAAAGTTATACCAATTGATATAAAAGAATTAAATAAATTACTAAAATATTTTGATGTAAAAGATAATATATACGTAATGACAGAAGGTAATGTTGAAAATATAAGTTTAGAAGATTATAAAGATACTATATATAAAATATACGATTATGTTAAAGAAATAAAAAGTTTAAATTTAAGTCCTTTAGAAGAAATTATGTATGCTTATGACATAGTAAAAAATAGAATATATATAAAAGAAGGAAAAAATGAAAATTCAAATATATCAAGAGATTTATCTAAAGCATTACTAGGAGACAAAATAGTTTGTGTTGGATATTCGAATATATTTGAATGTATTTTAACAGCATTAGGATATAATAGTATGCGTTATACATTAATGAATAGAAAAGAAAAAGTAGGACATGCAATTAATTTAGCTTATGTTAAAGATGATAAGTATAAAATTGATGGATTATATTATTTTGATCCAACTTGTGATAGTAGAAAAGAAACTGACAATGATATTAATTATTTATATAGATATAATACTTTCTTAAATACTAGAAATGAATATTTTGGTAAAATAAATAAAGATTTAAAAGATGATACTTTAGATTTTAGTACATTTAAAAGTAAATTTATAGAAGAATTAAAGAATAAGCCTTTATCAGATATTGCTTTTAATAAATTTAAAAGTATTAATAGAGTTAGTGAATTAGTTGGAGATAAAAAAGTGTTTAATATGGATAAACGCGTACCTGCTATGGCTAATATGATTGATGTTAGTGAATTTTATGATATAAAAGAAGTAGAAAAGATAACACAAAAATATAATAAACTATTTAATACACCTATAAGTTCTAAAACTAAACTAAGGGCATTATATAATTTAAGAAAGCAACAATTTTATAATGATAAAAATAAAGAATTAAATAAAAGTATGTTAGTTAATACATTTTGTACATCTAATTGGGAAACTGCTGAAATTAAAATATTATGTAAAATACTTGGTATAGATTATAAAAATTCTGGTAAAGATGAATGTTTAAAATTTATAAAAGATGAACAAATAGAATTAGATATGGGAAGAGTAAAATTAACTAAAACATTAAAAAATATTTCTAAGATAAAATAAGATTAGTACTATTAATTTAGTACTTTTTTTGATATACTTTATTTGATGGTGATAATATGAATAATATTAGATTTAATAGTTTAGAAGAATTATATAATAGATTAATACCTGCTATGGAAACAAAAGTTAATGAACTTAAAAGTAGAGGAATAAAATATATTAACATTAACGATATATGGGAATATTTAAAAAAATATAAATGGAAAAATAGTAGAAATTTAACTTTGTCTGATTGTGTAGATGATATACTTAATACAAATGATGAAGACTATAAAAAATATATAAAAGAAAAGATGAAAGATATACTAGGTGGAAGATAATGAAAGATTTAGAATATATACTTAATAAATATAAAGAAGAAGGATTTAGCGAAGATAAAATTAAAAAGATAGAAGAAGCCTATGACTACGCTTTTAAAAAACACGAAGGAAAAAAGAGAAAAGATGGAAATGATTTTATTACACATCCACTTAAAGTTGCAAGAATTTTATGTGATTTAAATGTAGATGAAGTGACTATTATTGCTGCATTGGTTCATGAAACAATATCCGAAAGTGATGCAACTAGTAAAGAATTAGAAAAATTATTTGGCAGTGAAGTAAGTCATATAGTAGTTTCATTAACAAAAATAAATAAGTTAAAATTAAGCGATGATAGTGAATCAAGTGGATTATATTTAAGAAAGGTATTGGTAGGATTATCTGAAGATCCTAGAGTTCTAATAATTAAACTTGCAGATAGATTACATAATATGAGAACATTAGATTACTTACCAGTTGATAAACAAAAACAAAAAGCAATGGAAACAATGAATGTTTTAATACCAATAGCACATAGATTAGGTATAAATAGCATAAAAAGTGAATTAGAGGATTTATCACTTAAATATAGTAAACCAGAAGTTTATGAAAGTATTTTAGAAAAATTAGATGGTACTCGTGAAGAATTAAATAATGTTTTAAATGAAATGATAGAAAGCGTAAGTGAAATACTTAGTAGTCATAATATAAAATTTAAAATAAAGGGAAGAGTAAAAAGTGTATATAGTATCTATACAAAACTTTGTACAGGACGTAAATGGAGTGATATATATGATATACTTGCTATGAGAGCTATAGTTGATGATGTAAGCGATTGTTACTTAGCAGCAGGACTTATACATGCAAAATATAGACCAATTCCTAAAAGATTTAAAGATTACATAGCTATGCCTAAAGCAAATATGTACCAATCACTTCATACGTCAGTTTTTGGAATTGATGGTCACATTTTTGAGATTCAACTTAGAACAAAAGAAATGGATGATATTGCTGAAAATGGAATAGCAAGCCATTGGTCATATAAAGAACATACATCTAGTAATATAAAAAATATCATGGATCAAAAATTAGAAATGTATAAAAATTTAATAGATAGTTACAACGAAGATGTTAGCGATGACGTATTTAAAGAACATATGGAAGATGAATTACTATCCGATTTAATATATGTATTTACACCTAAAGGAGATGTAATGGAACTTCCAACAGGCTCAACACCTATAGACTTTGCATATAGAATACATACTAACGTTGGAGAAAAAATGGTAGGTGCTATAGTAAATGAAAGTATAGTACCAATAGACTATAAATTACAAGATGGAGATATAGTAAAAATAAAAACTGATCCTAATAGTATGCCAAATAAAGACTGGTTAAATATAGTAAAAACTAGTCAAGCAAAAAATAAAATTAAATCATACTTTTCTAAAGTTGATAAAGAAAAATATATAGAACTTGGTAATAACTTATTAGAAAAAGAAATAAGGAAACAAAAATTATCTTTTAAAGAAGTTATGAGTGAAGAACATTTAAATAAATTATATAAAGATTTAAAAGTAAAAAGTATAGAAGAAATCTATTTAAATATAGGTTCACTTCGTTATACTCCATCATATATAATTAACTTAATATATGAAGATAAAAAGAATGTACAAGATATACTATTAGATAAAGTATTAAATAATAATAAAACTACAACTAAGAATAATTATAAAAAAGATATTTTAGTTGCTGGATATGATGATATATTGGTAAATATTGCAGATTGTTGTCATCCTGTAAAAGGTGATGAAATAATAGGTTATATAACAAAAGGTAATGGGGTTACAATACATAAAAAAAATTGCATTAATATAAAAAATATAAATGATAGATTAATAAATGTTAATTGGAATTTAGATAGTGACAATACATATATATCTAAACTTAAAATAATTACTAATAATGATTATAATAATATGTTAGATATAATAACTAAAGCAAGTTTAAAAAATGTTATAGTAACTTTTATTAATGAATTTAATAAAAATAATACTCATGGCTATAATATTACTATTAAAGTTAAGGATAAAAATATATTAGATAGTTTTATTGAAAGTATAAGAATATTATCTTATGTATCTAAAGTAGAATTAGAGGATTAATATGAAAGTAGTTATTCAAAGAGTAAAAAATGCTAGTGTTAGTATTAATAATAAATTATATAATAAAATAAATAATGGTATGTTAATATTAGTTGGCTTTACTGATGGTGATACTAGTCAAGATATTGATTATATTGTAAGAAAAGTTATAAATTTAAGAGTATTTGATGATGAGTCTGGTGTTATGAATAAAAGTATATTGGATGTTGGAGGAAGTATTTTATCAGTAAGTCAATTTACTTTATATGCTGATACAAGAAAAGGTAATAGACCTAGTTATGTAAAAGCATTGGATGGTGACATTGCTAATAAATTATATAATGAGTTTAATAGCAAATTAAGTGAGTTTATTGATGTGAAAACTGGTGTTTTTGGTGCTGATATGCAAGTTGGTTTGATAAATGATGGTCCAGTTACGATTATGATAGATAGTAAAAATAAATAGTTCACTACACAGTGAACTTCAGACTGTTGACAAATAGGTAGAAATTTTACTTATTTGTCTTTTATTTTGTAAAAATAATAAAAGTTTCCAATAT
>CAKOOJ010000005.1 GCA_934098385.1 uncultured Bacilli bacterium | reverse complement strand
TGCATAAAAAAAGGTTAACCGAAATTAACCTTTCATATATTTAAAGTCGATTAGTTCGACTAATTTCCCAATGGTGCGGGTAACAGGACTTGAACCTGCACGGAATAATCCACTAGATCCTAAGTCTAGCGCGTCTGCCAGTTCCGCCATACCCGCAATAAAAAAATGGTGGATCTTGTAGGACTCGAACCTACGACCGCCCGGTTATGAGCCGGATGCTCTAACCAACTGAGCTAAAGATCCGTTTGTTCCGCCATTGCTCTTTAATAATATCATAAATGAAAGAGTAACGTCAATATTTTTTTGCTAATTTTATAAAAAAATTCAGAAAACTGAATTTTGACAACATTTTTGGTGACCCGTACGGGATTTGAACCCATGAATGCATGCGTGAAAGGCATGTGTGTTAAACCACTTCACCAACGGGCCATAAACAAATGACTAGTTAAATATACTATATAAAGTGCATGGTTGTCAAGCATAAATCAATAAAAAAGCTACTTTTTTATAAAAGTAGCTGTCCGAAAACAAAAAATTGGTGACCCGTACGGGATTTGAACCCATGAATGCATGCGTGAAAGGCATGTGTGTTAAACCACTTCACCAACGGGCCAAATGGTGGACCTGAATGGACTTGAACCATCGACCTCACGCTTATCAGGCGTGCGCTCTAACCAGCTGAGCTACAGGTCCGTTAATGACTTAATTATTATAACTAAAATAATAAATATTTGTCAACAATTTTTTAATAAAAATGGTGGACTGTTAGGGATTCGAACCCTAGACCCACTGATTAAGAGTCAGTTGCTCTACCAACTGAGCTAACAGTCCAAGCGATTACGTATTTAATTATATCATAGATTTCATAAATTGCTAGTATAAAATTAATTTTTTTACAAAAAAGTAGTAAATTTCTTGATAATACTATATTTTTAGTTTATAATACTATGTATTAAGAAGGAGAAAAATTATGAAAAATGTAAAAGAAATTACAAAAGAAATAAAGACTGAAGAATGGACTAAATATTTAAAAGATGCTTTTAATAAGAAGAAAAAAGATATTAAAATAGATGGATTTAGAAAAGGTAGTGTTACTTGGGATTTATTCATCAAAAAGGTTGGTATTGAAACATTATATCCAGATGCAGCTGATATAGCAATAGAAAAAGAATATGAAGGAGCTTTTAAAGAAGCAGATATTATTCCTGTTATACAACCAACAGTAGATATTACTAAATTAGATAAAGATGGAATAACAATTGTTTATAAATTTATAAGTAAACCTGATGTTAAATTAGGAGATTATAAAAATTTAGGTATAAAAAAGGAAACTGCTAAAGTAACTAAAAAAGATGTTGAAGAAGAAATTGATAATTTAAGAGATAAATATGCAGATATTGTTATCAAAGAAAATGGTGAAATAGTTAAAGGAAATACTGCTGTAATAGATTTTAAAGGAATAGTAGATGGAAAGGAATTAGAAGGCGGAACTGGAGAAAATTATCCACTTGAAATTGGCTCAAATACATTTATTCCTGGATTTGAAGATGCATTGATTGGAATGAAAGTTGGAGAAACTAAAGATATAGATTTAAAATTTCCAGAAAATTATGTAGAAAATTTAAAAGGGAAAGATGTAACATTTACAGTTACTATTAGAGAAATAAAGGAAAGAGTATTACCAGAAATTGATGAAGAATTATTTAAAGATTTAGGATATGAAGATGTAAAAACTAAAGAAGAATTTGAAGCAAAAGTTAAAGAAAATCTATTAGAACATAAAAATAATGATATAGAAAACAAATATTTAGATGAAGTAATTAAGAAAGCTATAGAAAATATGACTGTAGAAATAAATGAAGAAATTATTCATGAAGAAATACATAGATTAGTTCATCAATATGAAGATAATATGAGAATGCAAGGTTTATCATTAGAACAATATTTTGAATTTACTAAAACTAATATGGAACAACTAGAAGATCAATTAAAACCAGAAGCAGAAATGCGTATAAAAGAAAGATACTTATTAGAAGCCGTTAGTGAAAAAGAAAAAATTGAAGTTGATGATAAAGAAAGTGAAGAACATCTAGAAGAAATAGCAAATATTTATAACATACCAAAAGATGATTTATTAAATCAAATTGGTGGTATAGAAATGATTAAATTTGATTTAAAAATGAAGAAAGCATTAGAATTCTTAAAGAACAATTAATTTTGTTCTTTTTTAGTTGAATTATTTTATATAACACTATATAATTAAAGTAGGAAGGAGATTATTATGACTGCTGTATATATTATAATTGCTGTACTTGTTTTATTAGTAATATGGTATTTTAGTACATATAATAGTTTAATTAGTTTAAGAAATAGAAAAGACGATCAATTTAGTCAAATTGACGTACAACTTAAAAGAAGAGCTGATTTAATACCTAACTTAGTTGAAACAGTAAAAGGTTATGCTAAACATGAAAGCAAAACTTTAGAAGATGTAATTAAAGCTAGAAATACTTATACGACTGCACATACAGTTGATGAAAAAGTAAAAGCATCTGGAGAAATTACTAATGCACTTAATAAATTATTTGCATTATCAGAATCTTATCCTGATTTAAAAGCTAATACTAACTTTATGTCATTACAAAATGATTTAAAAGACACAGAAGATAAAATTTCTATGGCTAGACAATTCTATAATGATACTGTATTAACTTATAATAACAAAGTAGAGCATGTACCATCTAATATTGTTGCAAACATGGGTGGATTTAAAAAAGGAGAATTTTTTCAAGTTGATGAAAAAGAAAAAGAAGCTCCAACTGTTAAATTTTAATAGGGCTTTATAAGTCCTTTTTTTAAGGAGAGTTTATGAAAAAAAGTGTGATATTTATAATTGTTGCATTTATATTAATACCATTAAATGTATTTGCAGTAAGTGATGTTAATTTTGATATAACAAAATATAATATTAATGCAGATATACAAGACAATGGTGATGTAAATGTATGTGAATATATTAAAATGGATGGAAGTTATAATGGATATGTAAGAGATATTTATTATAAAGATGGAGATAGTAATTATAATCCCAGTGATTTAACTGATATAAGTGTTTATTTATTAAATCCTAGTGATATGACTAAAAAAGATAAATTCACTGAAGTAGCAAGTGCTAATAAGGGAGATAAATTAAAATACATTGTTAATTATAACGGAATGGGTCCTAGTATAACAATGTATAATGAAAATACTGGAGGAGAAAGTGGATTTGTTCTTTGCTATACATTAAAAGACTTAATATTAGTACACAATGATGTAGCAGAGTTATATTATAACTTTATACCTAAAGGCTTTGAAGATATGTTAAGTGATGTAAAAGTATCTGTTAACTTACCAAGTATTGATGATACATTAAGAGTATGGGCTCATGGGGCTATATATGGTAATGTAGAAAAAGTAGATAATGATAATTATTCAAGTTTAGTTGCAACAATAGATCAAGTCTATTCTGGAGAAGTATTAAATGTACGTATGACATTTAATAAAGATTTGGTTAATAATAGTACAAGATTTACTAATAAAGATGAATTAGATAATATTATAAATGAAGAAACTAAATTAGCAGATGAGGCAAATGAATTAAGACGTGTTGCAAGAAGAAAACAAATAATAAGTTATATTGCATTTGGAATATATTTAGTAACATTAATTATTTTAGTGATTTATAGTTATTTCAAATATGATAAAGAATATAAAACTGATTTTGATATGGAATACTATAGAGATTTTCCAAATACATATGGCCCAGAAATTTTAGAAAAATTAATTAAGAAATATAATAGTACAAATGGATATAGTGCTAGTATATTATATATGATATATAAAAAAGCATTTATTGTTGAAGAAACTAGTGATAAAAAGGATTATATTTTAAAAAAATCAGAAACATTTAAAGAACCGCTTACTAAAGAAGAAGCATGTATTATGGAATTCTTACTAAATAAAGTAGGAGATGGGAATAGTGTTTCATTAAGTGAAATAAAAGCTTATGGCAAGAAAGAAAGTACAGCAAGAAAGTTCTTAAATCATTTTAATGATTGGAAAAAAGATATAAATAAAGAAGCAGAACAATATAATTTTTATGATAAACAAAGTAAAGCTGTGCCAATATTAATTATTGTGATATTAAGTATTATATCATTTTACTTTAGTGTTAAAGCAGAAGATTTATTATGTATTTTTGTATTTATATTTAGTGTTATTGGAGTTATATATATATCTTTTGCTACCAGAAAAAGCAAAACAGGTATATTGGAATACAAAAAATGGATGGCTTTTAAAAAATTCTTAGTTGATTTTGGTAGATTTGATGAAAAAGAATTACCAGAAATTATATTATGGGAAAAATATTTAGTTTATGCAACTATCTTTGGAGTTGCTAAAAATTTAGAGAAAACAATGAAAATTAAAATACAAGCAATGGATAATAATTCTGATATGACTGATATAATGATGTACAATTATTTAATAAGAAGTAATCTAAATGATACAATAAATAATTCAATTAATAATGCATATCATGTTGCAAATAGTACCATTGCTGCTAGCAATATGTCTAGTGGATCTGGTTCTGGTGGAGGCTTCTCTGGTGGCGGAGGTTTCTCTGGAGGCGGAGGCGGTGGCGGAGGCCATGGTTTCTAAATTCTGTTTAAAGAGTTATAAAAAACTCTTTTTTTGTTGCAAAATTTAAAAAAAATGGTAAAATAAGCATAAAATTTAAGAAATTTGCAAAAAAAAAAAAGGAAATTTGCAACTTCTCACAATAATATAATAGTGGAGGGACTAATATGGCTGCTATATCGGATGAAGAATTTTTTAAAGTAAGAAATAGTGTTAATATAGTTGATATAATTGGTTCATATATTAACCTGAATAAAAAAGGAAAAAATTATTTTGGAATATGTCCTTTTCATGAAGATCATAATCCTTCACTTAGTGTGAGTGAAGAAAAACAAATATATACATGCTTTGTTTGTGGTGCAACTGGTAACGTATTTTCCTTTGTTAAAGATTATGAAAATGTATCATTTTATGAATCATTTGTAAAAGTGGCTTCAAAAGCTGGATTAAATATATCTCATAAACTTAATTATGTGAAAAAGTATAACACTGAATATGAAATATATAATCTTGCTGTAAAATTTTATAAAAATAATTTAAAAAGTAAAGAAGCCGTAAAAGCTAAAGAATATTTGAGATCTAGAAATATAGATGAAAATATTATTAATGAATTTGAAATCGGTGTTTCATTTAGTGAAAGTAACTTAAGTAAATTATTATTGAGTAAAAAATATGAAGAAAAAATGCTAATAAATATAGGCCTTTGTGCTAAAGGAAAAGAATTATTTGATATTTTTAGAAATAGAATAATGTTTCCGATACATAATAGTAATGGCGAACCAATTGGATTTAGTGGAAGAATATATAATGGGGAAAGTGATAGTAAATATGTAAATACTAGAGAAACTTATATATTTAAAAAAGGTGAAACATTATTTAATTATCATAGGGCAATAACTGAATCTAAAAAAATGAAATATATTATACTTTGCGAAGGTCAGATGGATGCAATTAGAGTATATTCAAGTGGAATAAAAAATGTTGTTGCAACAATGGGTACTGCGCTTACAAAAGAACATGTTCATTTAATAAAAAAACTTAATGTTAAAGTTATACTTAATATGGATAGTGATAAAGCTGGAATAAATGCAGCACTTACAAATGGTGATATATTAAAAAATGCTGGAATAGATGTAAGCGTGATAAAACTTGAAGGTGCAAAAGATCCTGATGAATATATTTTAAAATATGGAGTTGATGCATATAAAGATGTTATTAATCATGCAATTAACTTATTTGATTTTAAAATTAATTATTTAAAAAATAATAAAAATTTAAGTAATGCAGATGAACTTACGGATTATATAAATAGTGTTATTGATGAATTAAATAAAAGTGATGATGACATACTTAAGACAGTTACTATTAATAAATTAAGTGAAGAATATAACATAAATAAAAATATTTTAATGGAAAAAATAATTCCGACAGAAAAAAAAGTCGTTGTTGAAGTACCAAAAATAACTAAGAAACAAAAACAAAATATTAGGGCTGTAGAAGAAGTTTTATATTACATGATGAATAGTGTAAAATATGCTAGATTATTTACTAGAAAATTAAATTATATACCGGATGATAAATATTTTGATATAGAGAAAGATATACAAGCTTATATAATATTAAATAATACAATTAATATTGCAGATTTTATAACCTATGAAATTAATAAAGGTAAAGAAGATATTATAAAAGAAATAATATCTAACCATAATGATGATGTAGATATGACAGAAGAAGAATTTTGTAATTATTTAATTATAATAAATAAATGGATATCTGAAAATAAAATAAATGATTTAAAAGTAGAAATGAAAAGTATAAATGATATTAATAGAAAAAAAGAAATAATGAATATGATTACTAATATAAAAAAGAGGAGTGAAGAATATGGTAAATAAAATAAAAACATTATCTGAAAGAGAAGAAGAATTAATTAAAATAGGTAAAGAAAAGGGTTATATTACTTATGAAAAATTAGCAGAAGCATTAAAAGGATTAGAAGTAGACAGTGATACATTAGATGAGTTATATACTAAATTAGTAAGTAATGGTATCGAAATTATTGCTAGTGAAGACGAAAATAATGAAGGAGAAAAGAAAGCAAAAGAAGTAGAGATACTAAGTGATGAAGATATTACTAAAGATATTAATATAAATGATCCTGTTAGAATGTATTTAAAGGAAATAGGTAGAATAAGTTTATTAAGTAATGAAGAAGAAACAGAATTAAGTATAAGAGTAGCAAATGGTGATGAAGAAGCAGCAGCACTTTTAGCAGAATCTAATTTACGTCTAGTTGTATCAATTGCGAAACGTTATGTTGGTAGAGGATTATTATTTTTAGATTTAATTCAAGAAGGAAATATAGGATTAATGAAAGCGGTTGAAAAATTTGATCATGACAAGGGATATAAATTTTCAACATATGCTACGTGGTGGATTAGACAAGCTATAACAAGAGCACTTGCAGATCAAGCTAGAACTATACGTGTACCAGTTCATATGGTAGAAACAATTAATAAGATGTCTAGAATACAAAGACAAATGACACTAGAATTAAATCGTGAACCAAGCGAAGAAGAAATTGCAGAACGTATGGGAATTCCTGTGGAAAAAGTAAGAGAAGTAATAAAGATAAGTCAAGATCCAGTATCTTTAGAAACTCCAATTGGTGAAGAAGATGATAGTCATTTAGGTGATTTCATTAAAGATGAAAGTAGTTTAAGCCCTGAAGAATATGCTACTAATGAAATATTAAAAGAAGAAATAAAATCAGTGTTAGAAACATTACAACCTAGAGAACAACAAGTATTAGAATTACGTTTTGGACTTATTGATGGAACATGCTATACATTAGAAGAAGTTGGTAAAAGATTTAATGTCACTCGTGAAAGAATAAGACAAATAGAGGCTAAAGCTTTAAGAAAACTAAGACATCCATCTCGTGCAAAAAAACTTAAAGATTTTATGAATGATTAATTATGATAGATGAAAGATTAAAATCACTAGTAAAATATGTTGATAAAAAAGATAATATAATAGATGTTGGTTGTGATCATGCACTTTTAGATATTTATTTAGTTCAAAATAATATAACAGATAGTGTTATCGTTAGTGATATTAGTAATAATGCATTACAACAAGGTATTAATAATATAAAAAAATATAATTTAGATGATAGAATTGATGTTAGGTGTGGTAATGGATTAGAAGTATTAAATAATGAAGATGATATAAATACTATTATTATATCTGGTATGGGAACAAATACTATATTAGATATTTTAAATAATAATTACTTAAGTAAAGTAAATAAATTGATTATACAATCAAATAAAGATTATTATTTACTTAGAAGTGAAGTAACTAAATTGGGTTTTATAATTAGTAATGAGGAAGTAATAGTGGTAAATAATAAATTATATATTAATATTATATTTGTTAGAGGAAATAAAAAATATAGTTTAAATGAATTAAAATATGGTACTAAAGATATGTTAAATAAAGAAATATATTATAAATATTTAATAAATAAGTATAATAAAATATTAAATTGTATTAATGATAATTCTTTTAAAGATGAATTAAGAAATGAAATATTATTAATAGAAAGTTATAAATAATGTAAACAGGTATTTTAAAATATCTGTTTTTAGTTTATAATTTAATTATGAAAGGGTATAATGTATGATAGAAGAAATTGAAAATATGTGTGTAGTAAGAAATGATGCAAAGAGTGGTCCATCTCCAATTCCTGAAGAAGGAAAATGGATACAAGCAAAAGAGATTAAGGATATAAGTGGACTTACTCATGGAGTGGGTTGGTGCGCACCACAACAAGGGGCGTGTAAATTAACACTAAATATTAAAGATGGTATTATAGAAGAAGCATTGGTAGAAACTGTTGGTTGTAGCGGTATGACACACAGTGCTGCTATGGCTGGAGAAATATTAGTTGGTAAAACTATTTTAGAAGCATTAAATACTGATTTAGTTTGTGATGCAATTAATACTGCAATGAGAGAATTATTTTTACAAATTGTATATGGTAGAAGTCAATCTGCATTTTCAAAAGGTGGGTTACAAATTGGAACTGGATTAGAAGATTTAGGCTCTAATAAAAAAAGTCAAGTTGGTTCTATATACTCAACACGTGAGAAAGGTGTTCGTTATTTAGAATTAACTGAAGGATATGTTGTTGAATTAGGATTAGATGAAAATAATGCTATTATTGGTTATAAATATGTCAATATTGGTAAAATGATGAAAAATATAAAAAAAGGAATGGATCCTATGAAAGCAATAGAGGAAGCTACTGGTACTTATGGTAGATATTGTGATGCTGTTAAAACAATAGATCCAAGATGTGAATAGTATGCTTATAAATATTTATATATGTAAAAAGTATAATATAAATGAAAATGTTAAAGGAGGAATAATATGTTTCCAAATTATGAATTAAGAATAAAAACAATAGAAAAATTACTTAATAAGTATGATATAAAAAATATTGATGAATGTATTGATATATGTAAAAGTTTTAATTTAGATGTGTATAAAATTGTTAAAGATATTCAACCTATATGCTTTGAGGATGCACCATATGCATATATAATAGGAGCAAGTATTGCATTAAAAGTGAATGCTAAAAGTGCAAGTGATGTATGTAATTATTTAGGAGAAGCATTACAAAGTTTTTGTATAAATGGTAGTGTTGCAGATGCAAGAAAAATTGGATTAGGTCACGGAGAACTTGCTAAAAGACTTTTAGATGAAAGAACAGAATGTTTTGCATTTTTAGCAGGACATGAATCATTTGCAGCAGCAGAAGGTGCAATTGGTATAGCAAAAAGTGCAAATCTTGTAAGAAAAACACCACTTAGAGTAATATTAAATGGTCTTGGAAAAGATGCTGCTCTTATAATAAGTAGAATAAATGGTTTTACTTATGTAGAAACAAAATTTGATTACGAAACTAATAAATTAAGCGTTGTTAAAGAAACAAAATATGGAAATAGTGAAAGGAATAAAATAAAATGCTATGGGGCATTTGATGTTCGAGAGGGAGTTGCAATTATGCACCATGAAAATGTTGATATATCAATAACAGGTAATTCAACAAATCCAACAAGATTCCAACATCCTGTTGCAGGTATTTATAAAAAAGAAAGAATTGAAATGGGATTACCATATTTTAGTGTAGCAAGTGGTGGTGGAACAGGAAGAACTTTACATCCAGATAATATGGCAGCAGGACCAGCTAGTTATGGCCTTACAGATACAATGGGAAGAATGCATGGTGATGCACAATTTGCAGGAAGTAGTAGTGTTCCAGCACACGTAGAAATGATGGGTTACATTGGAATGGGAAATAATCCAATGGTAGGTGCTACTGTTAGTGTGGCAGTAAACGTTTTTGAAAAATTAAATAATATGTAAACTGTTGCAAATACAACAGTTTATTTTTTTTCATTATAATATAATTTAATAGTATTATGGAGGTAGTAAAATGAAGGAATGGAATAATTTTAAAGGGCATTTATGGAAAAAAGAAATAAATGTAAATGACTTTATAAAAAATAATTATATAGAATATAAGGAAAATGAAGATTTTTTGGTTGGTACAACTAAAAAAACTGATATAGTTTGGAATAAATGTTTAGATTTATTAAAAGAAGAATTAGATAAACATGTTTTAGATATAGATGTAAATCACATGTCTGGAATTAATTCTTTTAAACCAGGATATATTGATAAAGAAAATGAAGTTATTGTTGGACTTCAAACTGATGCTCCACTTAAAAGAATAGTAAATCCTTATGGTGGAATACGTATGGTATACCAAGAACTTGATGCATATGGATATAAATTGAATCCAAGTGTAGATAAATATTTTAATGAATTTAGAAAAACACATAATCAGGGAGTATTTGATGCATATACAGAAGATATTAGAAAAGCAAGACATGTAGGATTATTAACAGGTTTACCAGATGCTTATGGTAGAGGAAGAATTATAGGTGACTTTAGACGTGTTGCATTATATGGAGTTGATTTTCTAAAAGAACAAAAATTAAATGATTGGAATAATGTTTATGTAGGAGAAATGACTGATGATTTAATTAGAATACGTGAAGAAATATCAATGCAGTATAGAGCTTTAGAAGAAATAAAAGAAATGGCTAAATCATATGGATTTGATATTTCAAAACCTGCAAAAGATTCACGAGAAGCTGTTGAATGGACTTACTTGGCATATTTAGCAGGAGTAAAAGAAAATAATGGTGCTGCAATGAGTCTTGGTAGAGTAGATGCATTCTTTGATATTTATTTTGAAAGGGATTTAAATTCTGGATTAATAACTGAAGAAGAAATACAAGAATTAATAGATCAATTTATTATTAAATTAAGATTAGTAAGACATTTAAGAACGCCAGAATATGATGAATTGTTCTCAGGAGATCCTACTTGGGTAACATGTTCTATTGGTGGTATGTTAGATAATGAGAAATCTTTAGTCAATAAAACATCATATAGAATAATTCATACGCTTGAAAATTTAGATACTGCACCAGAACCTAATATGACTATTTTGTGGAGTGAGCATTTACCAGAAAATTTCAAAAAGTATTGTGCTAAAGTAAGTATTAAGACTGATGCAATACAATATGAAAATGATGATTTAATGAGAAACATATATGGTAATGATTATGCTATTGCTTGTTGTGTTTCTGCTATGAGATTAGGTAAAGATATGCAATTCTTTGGTGCAAGATGTAATTTAGCAAAATCACTTTTATATTCACTAAATGGTGGAATTGATGAAATAAAAGGTGATAAAGTACTTAACAACATAGAAAAAAATACTGAAAGTATTTTAACATATGATAATGTAATTAAAAACTATAAATTAGTATTAAATAAAGTTGCAGAAATTTATAGCAATGCAATGAATATAATTCATTATATGCATGATAAATATGCTTATGAAGCTGGTTTAATGGCTCTTCATGATACAACTGTTCATAGATATATGGCGTATGGAGTTGCTGGTCTTTCTGTTGCTGTTGATTCACTATCTGCTATAAAATATGCTAAAGTTAAGCCTATAAGAGATAAAGATGGAATATCTGTAGATTTTATAGTTGAAGGTGATTATCCAAAATATGGAAACGATGATGATAGAGTAGATGATATTGCAAAAGAATTAACTAGTTATTTCTTTAATGAATTAAAAAAACATAAATGTTATAGAGATGCAGAGGCAACAATGTCAGTACTTACTATTACATCAAATGTTGTTTATGGTGCAAAAACTGGTGCTACTCCAGATGGTAGAAAAAAAGGTGTTCCTTTTGCACCAGGTGCAAATCCTATGCATGGAAGAGATGAGTGTGGTGCAATAGCAAGTTTAAATTCTGTTGCAAAACTTGATTATAAAAATTGTTGTAAAGATGGAATATCAAATACATTCTCAATAGTGCCAAATTCATTAGGTAAAAATGAAGAAGAAAGAGTAGATAATTTAGTTACACTTTTAACTGGTTATTTTAAAAAGGGCGCACATCATTTAAATGTAAATGTTTTGAATAGAGAAACACTTATTGATGCTATGAACAATCCAGAAAAATATCCTCTTTTAACAATTAGAGTATCTGGATATAGTGTAAGATTTAATAGACTTACTAGAAAGCAACAAGAGGAAGTAATATCAAGAACTTTCCATACTAAGTTATGAATGGTAGTGTAGCAAGTATTGAAACATTTAGTGTAGTAGATGGACCCGGTATTAGAACAGTAGTATTTTTTAATGAATGTCATTTAAGATGTATATATTGTCATAATCCAGAAATGTGGAATAAAGGTATAAATAATATAAGTGAAGATGAATTAGTAAATAAAATACTTAGAAATAAAGATTATTTTGGTGAAAACGGTGGAGTAACATTTTCTGGTGGAGAGCCATTACTCCATTCTAAATTCTTAATTAATGTATGTAAAAAATTAAAAGAACATGATATACATATTGCATTAGATACAGCTGGTGTAGGAGATAATTATATTGAACTTTTAAAATATATAGATTTAATAATATTTGATATAAAACATACAACAATAGAAGGTTATAAAAAAATTACAAAGTCTTTACCAGATAAATCTTTAGAATTTATAGATACTGCAAATAAATTAAATAAGAAATTTTGGATAAGACAAGTTATAGTACCAACTATTATGGATAATGAAGAATATATAAAGTCTTTAAATGATTATATAAAAAAACATTTTAAGATAGAAAATGTTTTAAAGGTGGAGTTTCTTCCATATCACAAATTGGGAAGAGAAAAATATATAAAGTTAGGTATACCATATCCGTGTCTAAATATACCTGAAATGGATAAAGATGAATGTGATAAATTATATAATAAATTTATGGAATTTTATTTAAAGTAAAAATATTATATTATGTAATTAAAATTTGATTAGAAGAAGGAGGTTCTTTTTTAGAACCTTTTTTTAAATATTGAAACAAAAAAAGAGAAAGAATGGAAACTGTAAAATTAATGAATATGTGTAAAATTATTAATCCAATTACAAAAAAAGTATTAGTGCAAGAAAGAATAAAAAGTTGGAAAGGAGTTGCTTTTCCAGGAGGAAAAATAGAACTAGGAGAAAGCATTGTCCCATCAGTTAAAAGAGAAGTATATGAAGAAACTGGATTAAAATTAAATTCTGTTAAAATATGTGGAATTAAAGATTGGTATGATAAAAATGAAAAGGAAAGACAATTAATTATTTTATTTTTATCAGATGACTATAGTGGTGATATTATTTCAGAAACATCAGAGGGTAAAGTATATTGGATAGATGAAGATAAATTACAAAATACGAAACTGGCAGATGATTTTGATAAGTTATTAGAAGTTTTTAAGAATGAAGAAATTAATGAAATGGTATATGAAGAAAATGAAAATAAAGATGAAAAATTAAGATGGGATTTAAAATTATACTAGAAAATTACAACGATTGACCTATTTTTAAATACATAGTCTTTTTATCCTAACATTAATTTAATGGTATTAGTTTCTTTAACATATTGATTTGCACTTGGAACTTGTTCTATAACTTTATCTCCACTTCCAGTATATTCGATTTTAAAACCTTTTAAAGTGGTTTGTGCTGTTTTTAAATCCATTCCAACAACATCTGGTAACATTATATATTTTGTATCTAACCAAGTATATTCTTGTCTAATCATACCTGTATTATCTTGCTTAATTCCTTTAATATCTATGATGCTTTTCATAATATTTTTTGCTATAGGAGCAGAAACAGTACCACCATATTGTGTAACGCCTTTAGGATTATCTATTGCTACATATACTAAATATTCTGGTTTATTTGCTGGTAGAAATCCTATAAAGGATAGTATGTAATTTCCTACCATATAAGTACCATTATTAACTTTTTGTGCTGTACCAGTCTTTCCGCCAACGCGGTAATTTTCTATGTAAGCATTTTTTCCAGTACCATTTGCAACAACGCTTTCTAAAACGTGTCTAACAAGTTTACTTGTTTCTTCACTAATTACTTGTTTTTTAGTATTTTTTTTATTTTCTAATATTATTGTATTTGTTTCTGGTTCACTTAAATATTTAACTATAAATGGAGTGTTTAAATAACCACCGTTAATTGCAGCAGAAACTCCTTGAATTTGTTGTATAGGGGTAACACTTATACCTTGTCCAAAAGACATAGTTGCTTGTTCGACTGGACCTATATTATCATATTTAAATAATATACCAGAACTTTCTCCATTTAAATCAATACCAGTTTTTTCTCCAAAACCAAAATTAGTTATATATTTATATAATCTTTCAGTACCTAGTTTTTGTCCCATAACAACAAATCCTGGGTTGCAAGAGTTTTCTACAACTTGTAAAAATGTTTGATCACCATGTCCACCTTTTTTCCAACATTTAATTCTAGCACTATCTACATGTATTGAACCAGAATCATGGAAGTGATCATCAAATACATTTATTGTTTTTTCTTCTAATGAAGCAGCAAGGGTAATTATTTTGAAAGTAGAGCCCGGTTCATATGTTGCCCAAATAGGTAAATTTCTGTTAATTGTATTAATATCATAATTTTTATAATTGTTAGAATCAAAATTAGGTCTTGAGGACATACCTAATATTTCTCCAGTATCAGGATCAGCAACTACTATCAAAGCTTGTTCTGGATTATATTTTGAAACAACATTATCAAGTTCTCTTTCAATAGATTTTTGTATATCTAAATCAATTGTTAAACTAACATTAACACCATTTTGAGGTTCTACATAAACTTCTGATTTATCAAGTCTATTTCCTTTACCATCACTATAATATTTTATAGCACCGCTCTTGCCAGTTAAATATTTATCATATTCAAGTTCTATACCAGATAAACCTTGATTATCTATACCAACATATCCTAATACATGACTCAACATATTTTTATAAGGATAATATCTTTTGCTTTCTTTAACCAAATATACACCATCATAGTTTAAATTATTTATCTTTTCTGCAATCTCATAACTTAATTGTCTACCTTCAGGATGGACTCTTTCTATACTAGTCTTTTTACTAACATGTTTATACATATCTTCATATTTAACATTTAATATAGTAGATAAATCACGAGTAACTTGTTCTTTATTTTTTATTTGATTAGGTATTAAAACTAAACTTACTGTAGTAATATTATCTGCTAAAACTTTACCATTTCTATCTAATATTAAACCTCTATCAGATGTAATAGGTAAATTTCTACTCCATAAGTTATCTGCTAAATCATTTAGTTTTTTATAATCAATTACTTGTATATAAAAAACTTTTATAATTACTGCAATAAACATTAATAGTACTATAACAAATATAAAACGTATTCTTCCATGAATATTTTCAACAAACATAATATAATCACCTAATTAATAATATTAAATTAAATAAAAAAAATTAAGCAAAGAAAGTTAATTTAATAAATAAATACCAAACATTAAATAAGTAGCAAATAAATTCCATATTAAGTAGGATATATTTAAATAACGACATAATTTATTTTTCTTATAAAACTCTATTAATAAAATTATAATTAATATATCTAATAATATAATCCATAGTAAACTTAATAGTAGTAGTTTAAATTTAAAGGATATAATAATCCATATTACATTAACAAATAATTGTACGTAATATATAATACTATAATCATTATTATCTTTATATCATTTGTAACTAATTCTCATAAGTAAATATATTATAGACCGCATAATAGGAAATAATATTTTAGGAGGTGCTAATATTGGTTTATTAATAATACTGTAATAACTATAAATCATTAACTACTAATCCAATTATACTACCTAATATTATTGCAAATAAGATATAAAAATATTTAATTATTTTATATTTCATAATTATCACATTATATCTTATGTAGTAATTCTAATTGTATATTAATTTATGTTTGTCAAATATTGTCGTTTTTTTTGATACGATATAGTCTTCTTTTTTTATGAATTATGCTTTAATATATACAACTAGGACGTTTAATAAAATCCTTTCTAAAAAAAATTTGGTTGATCCGTTATATTCAATATAATTAAACGTCCTAATTTTATTATTGACTTATAATAATATTTCAGTATAATTAAATCTAGATAGTTTACTAGTGAACTATCTAGGTGATATTATGGATAATAATTTAATAGATATAGTTAAATTGTCTAGATTAGTAGGTTGTAGTTATAACGATACTATCAAAGTAGTTGCAGAAAGAAATAAATTAAATTGGTTTGAAGCAAATACGTTACTTGTTTTGTCTAATAATAAAGATATTATAAATGCTAAAGATGTAGTAAATTTTAGTAAAGTATCTAAAGCTTATGTTTCAAAATCAATAAATAGTTTGTTAGAGAAAAAACTAATTAGTATAGAAGTTGATGATAGTGATAAAAGAAAACAGAAAATAATAATCAATAAATCCGCTAATAAAGTAATAGATGATCTTAAGAAATCTGAAAAAAGATATTTAGAAAATTTAGTTAATAATATTGATGTAAAAGAAATAGATGAATTTATTAAATTATATAAGTTGTTAGGAGATAATATACTTAATAGAAAAGAGGATATTAATGATAAAAATATTTAAAAATTTTAAAAAGAAGGATATATTATATATATTATGTTGTATAGTATTTATAGTTTTACAAGTTTATTTGGATTTAAAATTACCAGATTATATGACAGATATAACTAGATTAATACAAACAGAAGGAAGTAAGTTTAATGATATAATTGTAAAAGGATTATATATGTTGGGTTGTGCTTTTGGTAGTTTAATAAGTGCAGTTGTAGTTGGTTATTTTGCAAGTATAATATCAGCTAACTTTTCATTTAATTTGAGAAGTAAAATATTTAATAAAGTATTATGTTTTAGTACTGGAGAAATAAAAAAATATAATGTTAGTAGTTTAATTACTAGAACTACTAATGATATTACTCAATTAGAAATGGTAATTGCTATGGGACTTCAAATGATAATTAAAGCACCAATTATGGCTATTTGGGCTATAAGTAAGATAATAGATAAAAGTATTAAGTGGAGTATGCTAGTCGGTGTATGTGTATTAATATTATTAGTTACTATTGGAATACTTATGATAATAGTGTTCCCAAGATTTGAAATAGTACAAAAATTGATTGATAAGGTTAATTCTGTAACTGAAGAAAATTTAAGTGGTATTAGAGTTGTTCGTGCATTTAATGCAGAAAAATTTATGGAGAATAGATTTAGTAAAGTGAATAATGAACTTACAAATACACAGTTATTTAATCAAAAAGTTTTTAGTATATTGATGCCAATAATGAATATTGTAATGAATTCATTAACGCTTGGTATATATTTTATTGGAGCTTATTTAATTGATAGGGCTAGTATGTTAGATAAGATTACATTATTTAGCAATATGGTTGTATTTACTAGTTATGGTATGCAAGTTATTATGTCATTTTTAATGTTAGCTATGATATTTATGATATGGCCTAGAGCTAGTGTTTCAGCTAAAAGAATTAATGAAGTGTTAGATGAAGAATTAAGTATAAAAGATGGTAGTGGATATAAACCAACTAATTTGGTTGGAACTGTTGAGTTTAAAAATGTTTCGTTTAAATATCCAGATGCTGATGAATATATGTTAGAAAATATATCTTTTAAAGTTAATAGAGGTGAAGTAATTGCTTTTATAGGTTCTACTGGAAGTGGGAAAAGTAGTTTAATAAATTTAGTACCTAGATTTTATGATGCAACAGATGGTGAAATTTTAATTGATGGTATTAATGTTAAAGATTATACTTTAGAGGAATTACATAACAAGATTGGTTATGTTCCACAAAAAGCAGTAATGTTTACCGGTACTGTTAAATCGAATGTATCTTACGGAGATAATGGTAAGAAACATAGTGTAGACAAGATAAAGGAAGCAGTAAAAGTTGCACAGGCAAAAGATTTTGTAGAAAAAATGGATAAGACATATGATTCACACATTGCAAGAGGTGGAACTAATGTATCCGGTGGTCAAAAACAAAGAATTGCTATTGCAAGAGCTATATACAAAAATCCAGAAATATATATATTTGATGATTCTTTTTCAGCACTTGATTATAAAACGGACTATGTTTTGAGAAAAGAATTAAAAAAATATACTAAAGATGCGACAAGTATGATAGTTGCTCAAAGAATAGGTACTATTATGCATGCTGATAAAATTGTTGTATTGGATAAAGGAAAATGTGTTGGAATTGGAACACATGAAGAATTATTAAAAACTTGTAAAATTTATAAAGAAATTGCTTTATCACAATTAAAAGAGGAGGAATTATAATGCCTAGAAATATTAATAAAGTACCAGAAAAAAGCACTAATTTTACTCTTTCAATAAAAAGATTATTTAAAAGTTTAGATAAATGGAGATATTTGGTAGTTACTGCATTAACACTTGCAATGATAAGTGCAATATTAGCTCTTGTTTCTCCAAATAAATTATCTGATTTAACTAATATAATTATAGAAGGTATAAAACCTAATATAAATGAAAAAGTTATTAAAGACATAATGAGTGATGATAATATTAGTTTAGAAGATAAGCAAAAATTCAGTAAATTGATGCAAAGTAGTAAAGATAAAAATGAAAAAGAATTATTAAAAGATTTTGATAATTTACCAAAGCCAATATATGAAAAAGTTAAACCAAAAATTAATATGACTAAAGTTAAAAGAACTGCTATACTATTAGGTTCATTGTATTTAATTAGCGCAATATTAAGTTATATTGAGACTGTTATAATGACTATAATATCAAATAATTTTGCTAAAAAATTAAGAACTAGTATTTCAAAAAAAATAAATAAGTTACCTCTTAAATATTTTGATAGTCATGAGACTGGTGATATACTTTCTAGAATAACAAATGATGTTGATACTATAAATCAAAATATGAATAATAGTTTATCTACATTAGTTACTAGTGTTACGTTATTTATAGGTTCAATAATTATGATGTTTATAACAAATGGTACTATGGCATTAACTGCTATATTATCAAGTCTTGTTGGATTTATATTTATGGGGTTAATTCTTAAAAATAGTCAAAAATATTTTGTAAAAAGACAAAAAGAATTAGGAGATTTAAATGGTTACATTGAAGAAGTTTATGCGGGGTATAATGTAGTAAAAGCATACAATGGTGAAAAAGAATCTATAAAAGATTTTAATAAATTAAATAGTAAATTATATAATTCAAATAGAAAGAGTGCATTTTATTCTGGTTTAATGCAACCAATTATGATGTTTGTTGGAAATTTAGGATATGTAGCGGTATGTATAGTTGGTGCTATATTAACTATGAAAGGTAATATTACTTTTGGTGTAATAATAGCATTTATGGTATATGTAAGATTATTTACAAGTCCACTTTCTCAAATAGCACAATCTATGACTAATTTACAATCTGTTGCAGCAGCTAGTGAAAGAGTATTTGAATTCTTAGATGAAACAGAAATGACTAATGAAAAAGATTTGCTAGGTAAACTAGATAAAGATAAAGTTAAAGGTAAGATAGAATTTAAAAATGTAAAATTTGGTTATGATGATAATAAAACAATAATAAAAGATTTTAATGTAATAGTTAAGCCAGGAGAAAAGGTTGCAATAGTTGGTCCGACTGGTGCTGGAAAAACTACATTAGTAAATTTGCTTATGAAATTTTATGAAATTAAAAGTGGTGATATTTTAATTGATGATGTTAGCGTGCATGATTTAACTAGGGAAAATATTCATGATTTATTTATTATGGTATTACAAGATACTTGGTTATTTAATGGAACAATTAAGGAAAATTTAAAATTTAATAGCAAAAACATAAGTGAAAATGAAATATTAGAAGCTTGCAAATTTATAGGAATAGATCATTTTATAAAGACTTTATCTGGTGGACTTGATTCTGTTATAGATAATGGAGATAGTATTAGTGGTGGGCAAAAACAATTATTAACAATTACAAGAGGATTAATAAAAAATGCACCATTCTTAATATTAGATGAAGCTACTAGTAATGTAGATACAAGAACAGAAGAATTAGTTCAAATAGCAATGGATAAATTAACGCATGGTAGAACTTCGTTTATAATTGCACATAGATTATCAACTATTAAAAATGCAGATTTAATTTTAGTTATGAATGAAGGAAACATAATAGAACAAGGTACGCATGATGAATTAATGAATAAGAATGGATTTTATGCAGATTTATATAATTCTCAATTCAAAAATAGTTAATGAAAGATATAAAATAAAAAATATCTTTTATTTTTTTCTTTTATTAAAAATAATATTGATATCCTAAAATAATTTTGATATAATTTCTATAGAATAGAGAAGAGGGCTTAAGTATGAATGATATTATAGATAAATATATAATAAGTTCTAAAGAGAATCTTAATATTATTCTTATAAATTTAGAAAACAATATAGAATTTACTAATAATAATATATGGAAAAATAATACTGAATTTAAAGATATAATAAAATCTATTACTAATATTTATTTTGAAAAATATTTTTTATATTGTAAAAATGATTTTAGTAAAATAGATAAATTTATTAAATTTAATAATAAGATTAATAGAAAGTTAAAAACAATATTATTATCTATTATTGATTATTATGAAAATAATAATATACTTTATAAAATAACAAATGAAGAAGATACTATACTTTATTTAACTGTTTTATATTATTTAAGTTTAAAACTATATGAAGAAAATTTTAATAATGTTGATAATCCAAAAAAAATAGAAAAATATATAAATAATATTATTGATAATTTTAAAGATATTAAATTTAAGAAAGAAAAAGATCTTGTTATATTAATACAAAATATAAAAGATATATTATTAAAAAATTCGGAATTTAATAATAATATTAATAAACTTAGTACAAATGATAGTCATAATACTTTTATAAAAATAAATGATAATGATAACTATTATAAAGTTTTGTATGAATATGAGATAGATAAATTAAATAATTATAATGAACTTGATATTAATATTGTAAATAATAAAATTAATATTTTTAATATATTAAATGGTATATCTTATGATTTAGTATATTTTACTGTATTTAAATTGTTAAAAAATGGAATTAATAAGAAAATATTATTTAAAATTACTAAAGAAGAGATACTTGATGATAAGATATTAGATTATATGATAAAGAGAAATAATGTTGTTGTTAATAATATTAAGTTTTTAGTAGATTATAATGATATAAAGGATAATTTTGATATGGTTAATAAAATTTGTGATAAAAATATTAATATATTTGTTGAGGTTAATGATGGTATTGAAACAAATAATTATAATATGTTTATGAATTTGAAAAATATTATTGTTCCTGAGGAATTTTTAAGTAAAAATGAAAAATATATTGAAATTTGGAAAGATATGAATATGAATTTTATTGTTAAAGATTTACAAAATAAAATTAATGAAAAAGAATTATTAGGTAGAAAGTGAGTGTTATTATGAATAATTATGGTAAGTTTTTTGTTGATTTTTTAACTCCTTTTTTCGAGGGGTTAGTATCTATTTTTAAATCAATATTTAATGGTTTAGTTGAAATGTTAAATATTGTTAAGTATGGTGAGATTATAAAAGAGTATAAAGAAGATGTAAGTACTATATTTGTTATTATATCTGTTATTTGTTTAGTTTTGCTTTTAGCACTTTTTGCATATTTAATATTTTATATAGTAAAGAAAATAATGAAAGTTGTTAGAAAAAGTCATGAACAAGATTCTTTGCTTGAAGAAGTTGAGAAACTTAATTATGATATGATTAAATTAAAACAAGAAAATGATAAATTAATGACAATGGCTGAAGATGCAGGAAATGAATTAGATGAAAATGGGAATCCTATTACAAAGATTGGTAAAGGAGAAAGTAGATTTTATAAACTTACAAAATTGGATGAAGTTTGGTCTAATTATAAACCGGACAAACCATTTGATAATAATCTAACTTTAGAACAAATATGTGATAGATTTAGAAATTATTCGGCAAGTGTATTAGGACTTTATTATACACCAGATTTAATTAGACTTTTTATATCTGCGTTCGGAGCAAGTAGACTTATTATATTACAAGGTATAAGTGGTACAGGTAAAACATCTTTAGCATACGCATTTGGACATTTTTTAGGAAATGATTCTGTAATTGCACCAGTACAACCATCTTGGAGAGATAGAACAGAATTATTTGGCTATTTCAATGAATTTACAAAAAGATTTAATGAAACAGAATTATTAAGTAAGATGTATGAAGCAACTTATAATGATAAAATTTATGTAACTATTCTTGATGAAATGAATATAGCACGTGTTGAATATTATTTTGCAGAAATGTTATCTATTATGGAAATGCCATCAAAAAAAGAATGGGTTGTTAATTTAGTTGCAACTCCATGGGAGAATGATCCTAAAAAAATTGTAAATGGTAATTTCACGTTACCTGGTAACATGTGGTATATTGGTACAATTAATAATGATGATTCAACATTTATGGTTACTGATAAAGTTTACGATAGAGCAATGCCAATTGATATAAATGAAAAATGTGCAAAATTTGATGTTCCTAAAGTTGATGGAATTAATATAAGTGATGAGTATTTTGAAAATCTATTTACTGAAGCACAAAAGAAATATCCAGTTAGTGATGAAATGTTAAAAAAACTTGACGAATTAGATCAATATGTTATAGAGCATTTTAGAATTTCATTTGGTAATCGTATCATGAAACAAATTAGTGATTTTGTACCTAGTTACGTTGCGTGTGGTGGAACAGAGATTGATGCTATTGATTATTTAATAGCAAGTAAAATACTTAGAAAGTTTGAACAATTAAACTTAGCATTTATAAAAAATGAATTAGACGAATTTATTAATTATTTAAATGTACATTTTGGTAAAGAAAATATGAATAAATGTAAAGACTTTATATTAAGATTAAAAAAATCTATGTAGGTGAATTATGTTGAAGAATATAAAAGATGTTGTCTATAATATTAATATGAGTGAACTTGATACATTTTTAGCAAATACAGATGCAAATTTTGTTTGTGTTTCAGATATTAAAGAAACTAAAATCGATTATAAATGGTTAGATGTTTTGGAAGATACATTACCTAGTTTAGATAAAATAGTTAGAAATCCTAGAAGATTTATAGTTCAAGAGGAAGATGTTGTAATTGTGGAAAAAACAAAAAGAGTTTCCCAAGAAACTATAAAACATTTGGCACAACATAGTGAAAATATACAAGATATTGATTCTAATGGGGATGTAATTCCTAAGAAATTATTAAATGTACATAAGGAAGATACTACTGATTTATACGAAAATAGATTTATATATACATTGGTTTTAAGATTAGAATCATTTATTAATAGACAACTTGAAAATTTAGATTTAGTAAGTAACAAAGAAGTAAAAAAAAGTGTTACTTATAATGCAAAAACTAAAATAAAAAATAAAAGTATAAATATTGAACTTAAGATGAATGAAGAAAATAAAATTGATTTAAATGAATATGGTAGTGATTATAAAAATAGAATAATGTCATGTTATGAAGTAATAAGTGGTTTTAGAACAACAGAAATGATAAAAGAATTGATAGGATGTTCTTTGGTTAGCAATCCGATTAGAAAGACAAATTTGATATTGAGGCAACCTGATTTTCAAAAGGCATATGTTTTGTGGCAATATTTAGATAATTTTGAATATAAAGATCCTAAGGTAGTAAGTTATGATAAAATAACAAGTACAAGTAAGGATATTAAAGATGAATTTACATTAGGATATTATGTTGATACGAATGCTATAGATGAAAATCATGAAAACTTATTACAATATAGAGATATAAAAAATAAATTAAATAAATTATTAAATGATTATGTATATGAAGATAATCAGAATATAGATGAGTTGCTAATTGATGTAAAAAAATATTATAAAAATGCTTTAAAGGATAAAGAGGATAGAATAAATAGTATTATAAATATATATGATAAGTTTATAAAAGAACATAAAAATAAGATAAATAATATATCTATAATATTTAACTAAATAAGTTAGGAGAGTATATTTATGAAAAACAAAGATAAAAAAGTAAAGATGAGACGTCTTTCGAGATCTAAAGTAAGAACTCAAGTTATAAAACTAGAAGAATTAGAAAAATTAAGTGTTGAAGATCAAGAAAAATTATTTGAAGATATATTTGATAAAATATACTCTGGTGAAGAAATTGAATCCTTAAGAAAATATTCTCTTAGATGTATAAAATTAACTTGTGATCCTAAAGACAATAAAATACATTTACCATATGGTGTGTTAGTACAAAAAAAACGTGATGAAATAATAATAAAAGTATATCAAAATAAACATTGGTTTTTGCTTTTATTATTCTTTACAATATTACTTTTAGCAATTGTGGGAGCAAGTTATTCTGCAGTTAATTATTCTATTATTAAAAACTTAAATAAAGATATTGATGGAGATGGTATTCCAGATATAAATTTAGATTTAAATCATGATAGAAGAGCTGAAGTAAATATTGACACTAATAGAGATAATAGGCCTAATATTAATATTGATTATAAGGGAAATAGAAGAGCAATATTTAATGTTGATATAAATCATGATGGAAGACCAGATTTTAATTTAATTAATAGAAGAGATAAGAATGGAAAATGTTATTTGAATTGTGATACTAATGGAGATGGATGGCCAGACATAAACTTAGATTTAGATGGGGATGGAATTGCAGATATGGAAATTGATACTGACAATGACGGAAGACCAGATTTAAACTTTGATATGGATGGAGATATGAAATGTGATTTACATTGTGATACGACAGGAGATTTAAAATGTGATAAATATTGTTTAAAAAGTGAAGATTTAGAAAATGTAAATCCTGCAAATAGTGGAACTAGTCAAAATGTTGGAGCGAGAGATAGGACTATAAAATCTGGTGAATTAGTTCTTGAATATGATGATGATAATACAATATTTATTACAGATGTATATCCAGATGATCAACCTTTCTATACAGATAAAATACCTCCAAAGAAATTTAGAGTAACAAATAAATCTTCAATGTTTATTATATATAATTTAAAATGGATAGTAAGTTTAAATGATTATGTAACAGATAATTTTAAATATAATATTAATAGTACTAATGGTGGAGTTAACTTTGATTTTAGAACTGCACCTAAAGAAAATTCTGTTTTAGCGACTGGAATTGTTATTCCACCTAATACTACTCAAGAATATGAAATGAATTTCAAATTACAAGGTACTGGTGGAAAACAAAATGAAGATCAATCTAGAACTTTCTCTGGACATATAGAAATTTATTTAGATAATGAATATTAAAAAAACTAGTATGAACTAGTTATCCTAAAACTATGTCTAATATCATCATCAGACTAAAACCTAAAATTGTTATAAAGGCCATTAGGTCTTTTTTTTCTGTATTTTGACTTTCTGGAATTATTTCTTCTACAACAACATATAACATGGCACCTGCTGCAAATGCTAATAAATATGGTAGAATTATATTTACTTTTAATACTAGTATTGCACCTACAACTGCTGATATAGGTTCAACAATAGCTGATAAGGCTCCAATAATAAATGATTTTGTTTTAGACATACCACTACCAAGTAGTGGTAAACTTATTGCACTACCTTCTGGAAAATTTTGTATTCCAATACCAATCGCTAGTGTAATTGCAGCACCAATTGTTGCACCATCTAAACCATATATTACTGAGCCAAATGCTACTCCAATTGCCATACCTTCGGGAATGTTATGGAGTACAATAGAAAATACTAATAAACTTGTTCTTTTCTTTTCTTTCGTAATTTTCATTTTACTAGAAAAAATTTTATCACCAAGAAATAATAAAAGTGTACCACCTAATATGCCTATTACTAATACGTTTATTGGCACTAAATCTAAATTGTTAGCCATTTCCATTGCTGGATTTATTAGTGAAAAGAATGAAGCAGCTATCATAACTCCTGCAGAAAAACTTAAGAAAGTATCTAGAAGTGGTTTATTATATTTTTTAAATAAAAAGACGCTTGCAGCACCAAATGCTGTTATCATGAATGTAAATAGTGATGCAATAAAAGCTTGTGTAGCTGGATGTAATCCATAAAAAAAATTAAACATTTTATCACCTATAATATTAAATGATTAAAAGTATTTATTTGTTAATAAAACTTTAATAAATTATAAAATAAAAAAATTTAACATTATATTAAGTTAAATTTAAATATATTATTTTATTTTTTTATTAACACCAATTATAGAACCGAATATAGTACTTATTATAAGTACTAAATAATAAATAAGTGAATTTATATTAAGACTATATCTAAAAATTAGACTTGATATAAATATGAAGAAAACAGATATAGTAGATAATAATAAACCATTTAAATATCCATTTTTATTTGTTTTTTTACCTAATAATAAACCTATAATAAACATCATGATACTACCAATTATAATTATTATAATTTTATTGGTATTGATTTTAACTAAATTCATGATGGTTAAAAATATAGGAAATAAAATTATATATAATAAAAATAATATAAAAGATTTAATATATTTATAAAAAAAATTCATATTTTTCACCTAATACATAATATGAATAGTAGATTTATTTTATTACTTCGTTTGCAACTTTACTATAACTTCGTAGAAGTGGACCAACACCTAATTTAATTCCACCAAAATATCTTACAATAATAATTAAATGATTATTTAAATTATTTCTTTCTAATACATTTAGTATTGGAGTACCACACGTTCCACTTGGTTCTTTGTCATCTGTTTTCTTTGCTATATTATTTAGTTTATATGCATATGGAAAATGTTTTGCTTTTTTATGTTCTTGTTTTATTGTATCTAAAATATTATTTATGTCATTTAAATCATTTATTTCATAAAAGTAACCTATAAATTTGCTTTTCTTAATTTTTAAAGTATATGAATTAATTAGATTCATTCGTATCACCATAAATAATATAACATAAATACTTGATAATTGTAAAAAAATATATTAAAATATTTATGTAAGTGATGACGGATGTGGAATATCCAGAGCTATGAAAATAAAAGACCAAAGTAGGGTGGAACAGCGGTTAAGTCGCCCCTATATGCTTTAGTCTTTTTTATATATATTATGAGGTGATAGAATGAAAGTATTTATAGCTAGTTCTGCTAATCTAACAATAGATGAAAAATACGTTAACATAGCAAGTCAAGTAGCAGAATTATTTGCAGCCAAAAAGTTTGATTTAATGTTCGGAGCTGCTAATTATTCTATGATGGGAGCATGTTATGAGGCATTTGTGAAACATAATAGAAAAATAATTGCATGTACAGTTTCTAAATATGAATGTGATTTTAAAAAGTTAACGAAAGCAAAATGTATAAAAACTCCAGATACGTTAGAAAGATTTAGAAAATTATATTTTAAAAGTGATTTTATAATAATTTTGCCTGGAGGAATTGGTACTCTTGCAGAATTTAGTAGTGCTGTTGAAGAATATAGAGCTAGTAGTGGAGATAAGAGAATTATATTATTTAATTACGATGGATATTATAATGGTTTAATCGATTGGATGAAACAAAATATTGATACTGGTTTTTTTATAGATGATTTAACAGATTGTTTTGACATTGTAAGTAGTATTGATGAATTAGAGAAAATAGTAGATAATTATAAGATAAATTATGGTTTGTCAAAAAGAATTGGAAAGAAGGAATTATAAGTATGAAAATGGAAGATGTAGTTAATTATGCTAAACAATATGGATTTATATTTCAAGGAAGTGAAATATATGGAGGTTTATCAAATACTTGGGATTATGGTCCTATTGGTAAAGAACTAAAAGAAAATATAAGACGTGCATGGTGGAAAAAATTTATACAAGAAAATCCATATAATTATGGTCTTGATGCTGCAATACTTATGAATCCAGAAGTTTGGGTAGCATCTGGGCATGTAGCAAGCTTTGCTGATCCACTTATAGATTGTAAAAAATGTAAAAGTAGATATAGAGCAGATAAATTGATAGAGGATTTTACTGGTGGTAGTGAAACTGGTGATGGTTGGGATAATAAAAAATTAGAAAAATTTATTACTGATAATAATATATGTTGTCCTAAATGTGGTTCAAATGAATTTACTGATATTAGAAAATTTAATTTATTGTTTGAAACACATATTGGTGTTACAGAAGATACTAAAAATATTTGTTACTTAAGAGGAGAAACAGCTCAAGGTATATTTACTAACTTCTTAAATGTTCAAAGAAGTATGAGAGTGAAATTACCTTTTGGTATTGGTCAAACAGGTAAAAGTTTTAGAAATGAAATTACTCCAGGAAACTTTATATTTAGAACAAGAGAATTTGAACAAATGGAATTAGAGTTTTTTTGTAAACCAAATACAGATTTAGAATGGTTTGGATATTATAAAAATTACTGTATGGATTTCTTAAAGAGTTTAGGTATTGATAAAGATAATTTAAGATTTAGAGATCATAAAAAAGAAGAATTATCTTTCTATAGTAAAGCAACAACTGATATAGAGTATAATTATCCTATAGGATGGGGTGAACTTTGGGGAATTGCTGATAGAACTGATTATGATTTAGGTGTACATATGGAACATTCTAAACAAGATTTAAGATATTTAGATCCTGAAACGAATGAGAAGTATTTGCCTTATGTTATTGAACCTAGTGTAGGTTTGGATAGATTATTTTTAAGTGTTTTATGTGATGGCTTAAAACATGAAGAATTAGAAGATGGAGAAATAAGAGAAGTATTTAAAGTATTACCTTCTTTAGCACCAATAAAAGCAACTATATTACCACTTATTAAGAAAAAACATAGTGAAAAAGCAATGGAAATATATGGAAAACTATGTAGTGAGTTTTATGTATCTTATGATGAGTCTGGAAGTATAGGAAAAAGATATAGAAGATGTGATGCTATTGGTACTCCATTTGTAATAACAGTTGATGATGAAACATTAGAAAATAATACTGTTACTATTAGAGATAGAGATACTATGCAACAAATAAAATTAAATATAAATGAACTATCAAATTATATTAATGAAAGAATAAAATTCTAGTTCTTTTATTGCCCAGTAGCCAAGTGGTAAGGCAGTGGACTCTGACTCCATGATTTCGTTGGTTCGAACCCAACCTGGGCAGCCATGCTGGATTAGCTCAATTGGTAGAGCAACGCCCTCGTAACGCGTAGGTTGTAGGTTCAAGTCCTATATCCAGCACCATCAGTAAATTTGTTCGTAAATTACGAACTTTAATATATAATAATAGGTGCTTTTTTGACATACATATTGAATTATGATATATTGAGTGTGTCAAAGAAATTTGCATAAAATAAAAAAGTGGTACGTTCTTGCACAAGTGAATATTGCCTCTAGTTTAATAGAATTGACACTCTATAAAGTGATATGAACCTCGTTTCTTGGACAAAAAGAAATGAGGTTTTTTAATGAGAAAATTAATAATGAAGAAGATGGTGATATAATGAAATTAGTACTAGCTAGTTCATCAAAATTTAAAAGTGAGATATTAAATAAAGTTTATTTAAAACATGAAACATTTAATAATGATTTTGATGAAGACAGTGTAACTAAAAAAGATGTATATGATTATGTGAAGGAATTAGCATATAAAAAAGCAAAAAATATAGAAAATAAAGTAAATAATTCTATTATTTTAGGATTAGATACAGTTGTTTATACAGAAAATAAAATAATAGAAAAGCCTAAAACAATAGAAGAAGCAAGAAATAATATAACATTATGTAAAAATAATATAACAAAAGTAATTACTGGTATTACTTTAATAAATCAAATAAATAGAAAAATAATCACAGATTATCAAGAAACTTTAGTTTCATTAAGAGATATAGATGAAATAGATATAGATTATTATATAGACAATGAACCAGATATAATGTATGCTTCTGGATTTATAATTGAAACAATAATGTCTAATTTTATAGATAAGATTTGTGGTAGTTACTACAATATATTAGGAGTACCAGTAGAAAAAATATATGAATATTTAAGAAGTTGGAATATACATTTAAAGGATTTAGATTAGTATGTTTAAAAAAGTATATATAGAAATAACAAATAATTGTAATTTAGCTTGTCCGTTTTGTATAAAAAATAAAAGAAAAAAGGAATATATGACATTTAATGAATTCAAAATTATATTAAATAAATTAGATGGTTATACAAAATATTTATATTTACATGTTTTAGGAGAACCACTTACTCATCCTAATATTAATGAGTTTATTAATTATGCTAGTAGTAAGTATAAAATTAATATAACTACAAATGGTTATTTAATAGAAAATATAAAAAACAATAAAAATATAAGACAATTAAATATTTCTTTACAAAGTTATAATGAATTATACAATATTACATTAGAAGATTATATGAATAAAATATTTGATGTAGTAGATGTTTTAAAAGAATATACTTATATATCTTATAGAATATGGGTAAAGAATAAATATACAAAAAATATAATAAATATGATAAATAAAAAATATAATAGTAATTTAGAAATAAATAATTTAAAAAATAATACTACTATAACAAATAAAATATTTATAAGTACCAATCAAGAGTTTATATGGCCTGATTTAAATAATGATTATTATAATGAAATAGGAAAATGTTATGCGTTAAAAGATCATATTGGAATATTGGTAGATGGTAAAGTAGTACCTTGTTGTTTAGATAGTATTGGGAATATAGAGTTAGGTAGTATATATAAAGATGATTTAAAAGATATAATTAATAGTGATAGATATAAAAATATGTTAAATGGATTTAAGAATAATAAAAAGATAGAAGAACTTTGTAAGCATTGTAAATATTTGACATAATAAAACTAAAATGGTATTATATATGACCATAAAAAGAGGGGATAGTATGTTAAATAATAATGAAAAGAAAGTGTTAAATAAATTATATAATATAACTAAATCAATAAAAGATTTATATTTTAAATTAATTACATTAGAATTAAATGGCAAAAAAAATAGTGAAGAATATAAAAAAATATTAGATTATTTATCTATGACTAGAGAATTAGAAGAAAAATATATGAATGAGATAGATGATTGTAATAAATATTTAAGTTATTTTGAAAAAAATATGTATGGTGTTAATGAAATGAATGCAATAACAGAAGGAAATTATTTATATTTAAAAGAGTTTCGTATTATAGGTAAGTTATTGATTTATAGAGATGAAAATAATAAGAATGAAGCAATACTTAATGAAGCCATATTAAAAGATGTAATATTAATGTTTATTAAAAATTTAGATAAATGTATTAAAGAAACTACAAATAAATTCTTAAAAGAAAAATTAATATATACTATATATTCACTTATATATTCTAATAAAAATATAGAAACTGATTTGTTATATTATAATTTTGATTTTGAATTAAATAATATTAGTAAATCTAATTATACTGCGTATTTATTAAATGTTGATAATAAAAAATATAATAGAAAATTTATGTGGTATATATTAAACTTTACTAATAATGCTATGAAGTATATTACAAAAAATACTGATAATTTTGATGAGGAAACCCAAATTATATTATTTTTAAAAGAAATTATAATAAAATCTTGTAAAGATTTATGTAGTAATGAAAAAGAACTAGAAAGACAAAAAGAATTAGTAGATAGTTATGACATTGGTAATGAAAATTACTATTATAGTGAAGATAGAGAATTAATAAAAAGTTTATTTAAGAAAAATAATTTATAAGTATTATTTTTCTTTTATTATGTTATAAATTATTATATAATGGTTATGGTGGAAATATGAAAAATTTAGATATATGGTTAACTAATTTTTTATTAAGTATAGGTATGTGGGGATATGTTCTATCTTGTTTTTTAATACTTATAGAATCTATTGTACCAGCATTACCATTAAGTGTATTTATAACATTATTATTTTATAAATTTGGTGTATTTATTGGATTTATAATAAGTTATGTATTTACTATTTTAGGATGTATTATGTCATATAAAATATTTAATAGTAAATTAAGATATAAATTAGATAATTATATAAATAAAAATGATATGGTAAAATTAAATAAATTAAAAACGAGAATTAATAAAATTAATTTTAATAGTTTATGTCTTATAATAGCAATACCATTTACTCCAGCGTTTTTAATAAATATTGCTGCTGGTTTAACAAACATGAACTTTAAAAAATATTTATATGCTTTAATGATTGGTAAAATATTTCTTATAATATTTTGGGGATTTATAGGTACTAGTTTAATAAATAGTTTTAAAAACCCTATTAATTTGGTATACATAATAGTTTTATTAATTATATGTTTTATTATAAGTAAATTAGTTAGTAAGAGAGAGGGATTAGAATGATATATATAATTATTGGAATAGTTAGTATTAATATTATATTAAATATAATACTATTATTTAAAAAAAGTAATAATGATACTGTGGAAAGACTAGGTAAATTAGAAACTGATTTGACTAAAGAATTAGGTGAATTTAAGTTTAATTTTTCTAGAACTATTAATGAAGATTTTAATAAATTAAATGAAACTATTATTAATAGACTTAATAATATTAATGATAAAGTAAATGAGAGATTAGATGTTAATTTTGAAAAAACTAATAAAACATTTACCAATATATTAGAAAGATTATCTAAAATTGATGAAGCACAAAAAAAGATTGATAGTTTAAGTGGAGAAATAGTAAGTTTGCAAAGTGTACTAACTGATAAGAAAACTAGAGGTATATTTGGAGAAACTAATTTAAATTATATATTAGATAGTGTCTTTGGTAAAAATGATAAAATATATCAAACACAATATAGTTTAGGTAATGGATATATAAGTGATGCTATTTTATTTGCTCCAGAGCCATTAGGTACAATATGTATTGATAGTAAATTTCCATTAGAAAATTATAGAAGAATGACTGATAAAACACTTTCTAATACTGAAAGAGAAACTGCTACAAAATTATTTAAAATGGATGTTAAAAAACATATAGATGCAATTAAGAGTAAATATATAGTTCCTGGTGTAACTAGTGCTGAGGCTATTATGTTTTTACCAGCAGAAGCTATATTTGCAGAAATAAATGCTTACCATCCTGATTTAGTTAAATATAGCTATCAATCTAAGGTGTGGATAACTAGTCCTACAACTTTAATGAGTACTTTAACAATTATTAGTATGATTTTAAAAAATATGGAAAGAGATAAATATGCTAAGGTAATTCATACAGAATTAAATAAATTAGGTATAGAATTTGATAGATATAAAGATAGATGGGATAAGTTATCAAGAAGTATTGATACTGTTAGCAAAGATGTAAAAGATATACATACTACTACAGAAAAAATTACTAAAAGATTTGATGCAATTAATAGTGTTAATGTTGATAAAACATTAATTGAAGAAAATAAATAAAAAAAATTATATTAAAGCCATTATTCGACAAAATATACTATTTAAGTGTTGTATTATATATCTCGAACGTTTGAATTAAATAATTTTATGTGTTGGTGTGATACTAAAATAAAGTATTTTTTCAAGAGTTATTAAATATAAATTTTACGAAGATTTCCTATTTCTAAAAGTGTATATTCAAACGTTCAAAAAATAAATTAGACTAATTATTTACTAATTTATTTTTTTTGTCTTATATGTTAAAATTATAATTGAAAGATGTGATAGAAATGTTTGATAAATTTGTACCAGATATATATTCTAAAAGTATATATACAATAGATTATAAAATGTTAAAGAAGAATAAAGTAAAATGTTTAATATTTGATTTAAATAATACTATTGCTCCTTTAACTTTAAAAAAACCTAGTAAGAAATTAATTGATTTATTTGAAGAATTAAAAGATATGAAATTTAAGATATATATAATTAGTAATAGTACTAGAAAAAGAGTAGAACCTTTTAAAAATATATTATGTGTAGATTCTAGTTATTTATCTATGAAACCATCAACAAAAAAATATAAAAAAGTATTTGAAATAAATAAGTGCAAAGATAATCAAATTGCTTGTATTGGTGATGAATTAATAAATGATGTTTGGACTGCTAATAGAATGAATTTTGTTAGTATACTAGTTAATCCTATTGGAACAAAAGAATATGTTTCTACTAAGGTTGGTAGAGTATTTGAAAACTTTATAATTAATAAATTAACAGATAAAAAATTATTTAGAAAAGGTAAATATTATGAATAAAAAATGTATTGGTTGTGGAGTAGAATTACAATATAATGATAAGAATAAATTAGGTTATATACCAGAAAATAAATATAATGATAGCAACTACTGTATGAGATGTTTTAGATTAATACATTATAATGATATTACTACTAAAGATAAAGAATTAAGTACTAATTATATATTAAATAAAGTAAATAAAAATGATATATTTAAGATATATGTAATTGATTTTTTAAATATAAATAATAATACTATTGATATATATAATAAGGTAAAAGGCAATAAATTATTATTAATAAATAAGATAGATATGTTAGATAAATCTATAAATAAAAAGAATATAATAAGTAATATTAAAACTATATATAAAATAAATAATATATTAAGTATAAGTACTTTAAATGATAATGATATAAATATGTTATTAAATTATTTAAATAAAAATAATATTAATAAATGTTATATATTAGGACCTACTAATAGTGGTAAAAGTACTCTAATAAATAAATTATGTAATAATAATAATTTAACTATATCTAATAAACGTAATACTACATTAGAATTTATTAATATAGAATTAGATAATATAAATATTATAGATACTCCTGGATTCTTAATAAGTGATTATAATTTAAAAACTAAATATAATCATATAATAAAACCTATTACTTATAATATAAAAGATAATGATATTATATTCATTGATAAATTTTATATTAAGTTTAAATATAAAACAAGTATTACTATATATTGTTATGAAAAAATAGATATTAAAAAGTATTACAAAGATATAAAATTTGATTATAGTATTAGTACTAATAATAATATAGATTTATGTATTAATGGATTTGGTATAATTAATATTAAAAACAAAAATAATATAGAAATATATAATTTAGATAAAGAATTAATTAGTTTAAGAGAAAGTGTATTTGGTGGTAGTAATGAGTAAGATACATGTAATGAGTGAAGTACTTGCAAATAAAATTGCTGCTGGAGAAGTAATTGAAAGAGTAAGTAGTGTTGTAAAGGAATTAGTAGAAAATAGTATAGATGCAAAAAGTAAATGTATTAAAATTGATTTAGTTAATGCTGGTATTAAAAGTTTAACTGTTACTGATGATGGAATAGGTATGGAAAGTGATGATGCACTTTTAGCATTTAGTAGACATGCAACAAGTAAACTATTAAAAGATGATGATTTATTTTTTATAAACACTTTAGGATTTAGAGGAGAAGCTTTACCAAGTATAGCATCTGTTTCTAAAGTAATACTTAAAACAAGTACAGGAAATGCTGGTACATTAATTGAAATACATGGAGGAAAATTAATTAAAGAAGAGAAAAGTGATGCTAGAATTGGTACTACATTTACAGTAAGCGATTTATTTTATAATACACCTGCTAGATTAAAATATTTAAAAAGTGAAACAACAGAATTATCTAGTATAGTAATGTATATAGAAAAATTAGCATTAACTCATCCAGAAATAAAATTTACATTAACTAATAATGGTAAAGTTATAGTAAGTACAAGTGGTTCTAATAATTTACTGAAAACTATATATGAAATATATGGATATTTAGTTAGTAGCAATATGATAAGCATTAATGCTAGTAGTGAAGATTATGATATAAATGGATATGTATGTAAACCTAGTATATTAAAATCTAATAGAAATCATATTACTACAATAGTAAATGGTAGAATAGTAAAAAATATAGAATTAAATAAAGCAATAAATGATGCATATTATACTTATAAACCTGATATAAAATATCCAATAGTAGTAATTAATATAGAAACTGACCCAACTATAATTGATGTAAATATACATCCTACAAAACAAGATATAAAGTTTTCTAAACAATATGAATTAAATGAATTAGTAACTAAAACTATAAAAGAAGCATTATATAAAGCATTATTAATTCCAAAAATAGAAGTAAAAGAAAAAACAAGCGATAATGAAATAAGTATATTAAATGAATATAATGAACCTATAAATAATAATGATGCAAAAGAATATGTTATAAATAAAGATTTAAAAGCTTTAAATGATGAACAAGTTAAATTTGATTTTAGAAAAGTAGAGAGTAATGTAAATAATGATATAATCAAAGAAAAAGTTAATGAAGATAATAAAAATGAAACATTAAAAAAATTAGAATTATATCCTTGTGGTTTAGTAATGGGGACTTATATAGTTTGTGAAAATGAAAATAATATGTATTTAATAGACCAACATGCAGCACAAGAAAGAGTTAATTATGAAAGATATCTAAAACATTTAAAAGAACAAGATATACATATAACAAATTTATTGATTCCATATACTATAGAACTAAATCCTAGTGATTATATTAAGTTTAATGAAAGAAAAAATGCTCTTACTGATATGGGATTTGGAATAGAGGATTTTGGTATTAATACAATTGTTTTTAAAAGTCATCCGAGCTGGTTATTAGCAGGATTTGAATTTGAAAGTATTGAAAAACTTGTAGATTTAGTAATAAATGATTATAATATAGATAGGATAAAGTTTTATGATAGTGTTTCTAAGACGTTAGCTTGTAAGATGAGTGTTAAAGGAAATACTAGAATAACACAAGATGCTATGCAAACTATAATTGATGATTTAGTATTATGTGATAATCCTTATAATTGTCCTCATGGAAGACCAACTATTATAACTTTTACAAAATATGAACTTGAAAGAATGTTTAAAAGAGTAATGAATTAGAAAGGGTATATATATGAAAGAAATATTAGAAAATAATAAATTATTTTATACAATAGTAGGACTTGCTTTACTTATACCTATTATAATTGGAATATTATATGTATTTACAACTATATATAGTTGATAGAAGTAATTAAATAGAAAAGTCTGATAAAAGTATAAATAAGTTTATAAGATTTTAAATTTTACTTATCTAAAATTCAGTACTATTAATTTAGTACTTTTTAGTTTATAATTAATGTAAGGTGTAAGATATGAAAGAAAGTAATATAGAAAATTTATTGACAACTGATTATATTTATATAAAATATTATGATGATATGGAAATACTAGTACATGATAATGATATAGTTTATAAAAATGATATTATAATGACTGATAATAAAAAAAATATATATAGTTCTGTGTCTGGTAAAATATTAGGTTTAACAAAAATAAGTAATAACAAATATATAGTAATTGAAAATGATTATAGAGATAAAACTAGAAAAAAAATAGGTACTAAAAAATATATTAGTAACTATACTAGAGAAGAATTAAAAGATTTAATAATAAAATATAATGTTCTTAATAAGTTTGATGAAACTAGTAAAGTATTGATAATAAATGGAATAGATGAATTTAATACAGAAATTACATTTAATACATTACTTAAAGAATATACAATAAATATTTTAGATGCAATAGATGCTTTAATAGATATTATGAATATAAAAAAATGTGTCTTAGCAGTTAGTAATAGTGATATAGATTTAGTAAATATATTATTTAATAATATGGGTACATATCCAAAAATAGAATTAAAATTATTTACTAATGATAATATTATTGGTAAAAGAGAAATATTATTACCTAAATTAACTAATCATAAAAATAAAAAATATAATGTAGAATATTTAAATATATTAGATGTTTTAAATATATATAATTTATTAAAAAAGAATATTCCAGTATCTAATACTTATATTACCTTAACTGGTGATTTAATAAATTATACTAAAGTATTAAGAGTTAATATTGGTACTAACTTAAGTGATATATTAAAAGAATATAATATAGATAGTAAAAATATTATTATAAATGGTTTATTAAATGGTATAAATATAAAAGATACTAATTTTATAATAGATAAAAATATAAGAAGTATATATGTTAATAAATTAAATAAATATAAAACAGTAGATTGTATTAATTGTGGATTATGTGTAAATATTTGTCCTGTTAATATAAATCCAAAATATATGTATTTTAATAAAGATAAAAAGAGTAAACAGTATAAAGAACGTTGTATAAATTGTGGTATGTGTTCTTATGTATGTCCTTCTAAAATAGAACTTAATAAAGGATGTGTTAAATATGATAAAGAGTGATAATAGTATAAAAAAATTATCTTTAATATATATAATTAGTTTATTACCACTTATATTATTTGGTTTTTATAAAAATGGTATAAGTTTATATATAAAGAATTATGTTAGTTTATTTGGTATGTTTAAACCATTAATAATAATATTATTAGGTTTTATAATAGGTAGTTTAGTTAATATAATATATGAAAAATATATAAAGAAAAGTAAAGATAGTTTAATTAATATTATTTTTAGTAATCTATATCCTATATATGGTATTTTAATAGGTGGTATATGTAGTATAAGAACTAATATATTATTATTTAGTATAATAACATTTATAATATTATTTATATCTAAATTTATTAAAAATATTAAATTAAATATAATTGCATTAACTAGTTTAATAATATTTTTTATAATGAATATAAGTAATAAATTTAGTTTTTTAAATATATATGAAGCTAGTAATAAATTTAATATGAATGCACTTGATTATATGCTTGGTAAAGGTAGTGGTGGTATAATAACTACTAATATACTTTTATTAATAATTAGTTTTATAATATTATATAATTCTAAAATGTATAAAAGAGTAATACCTATCTATGCTAGTATAGTATTCTCTATATTAACTATTATATATTGCTTTATAAATAAAGATATTGGTAATATTATGAATATGTTATTTACTAATAATATATTGTTTAATTTTGTATATATAAGTACAGATCCAATAAGTAGTAGCTATACAAAGATAGGTAGTAGTATATATGGTATATTAGTTGGTATATTAACATTTATATTTTATTTAATAAATCCAGCATTATCTAGTTTAGGTGGTATACTAATACTTAGTATATTTAATAGTTTAATAGACTTAAAATTCGAGTAATTTTGACATATTGTATATTGTATAATATATATGGTGATACAATGAAAGTTAAAGTTATAGATGAAGGGCATGAAAAAGATTTAGAAAATAGTATAAATGAATTTATAGTAGATAAAGATGTTATAGATATTAAATTTAATGTTAGTGTATGTATAAGTGGTGAAGAACAAATATATTGTTTTGATGCACTTATTATGTATAAGTAAGAAAGAGTGGTATTATGTTAGAATATGATAAAAAGATAGATAGAAAAGATATAATATTAGATATTATAAGTAATATTATAGTTAATATGGTTGTAATTGTTTTAGCGAGTAAATTATTTAAAAATATATATGTTGATGGTGTTAAATATGCTTTTATAGTTTCCATATTCTTAATAATTATGAATAAAAGTGTTAAACCAATGTTAAATGCTATTATGCTACCAATAAATATATATACATTAGGATTAACATATCCATTAGTTAATGTATTTATTCTTAAAATAATAAGTTTATTACTTGGAAGTCATTTTATATTAGATGGATGGTTATGTGCATTTTTTATATCGATATTTATTAGTGTAATGAGTATTGTTATAGATAACTTAATTGGTAGAGAAATTAGGAGTGTTAAATTATGAATCCAGTAATATTTAGTTTAGGAAAATTCGAAATAAGATGGTATTCTGTATTAATATTAATAGGTTTTTTTGTAGCAACATATTTGATAGAAAGAGAAGCTAAAAGATTTGATATAGATAAGAATTTTATATTTAATTTATTATTTTGGACTTTAATAATGGGAATTATTGGTGCTAGAATTTATTATGTTATTTTTGATTTTGAATATTATGGAAATAATATTGATGAAATATTAAAAATATGGAACGGCGGACTTGCTATACATGGAGGTATAATTGCTGGTTTATTAACTATATTAGTTTATACAAGAAAGTATAAACAAAGGACAGTTAGATATTTAGATTTTATAGTTGTAGGTTTACTTATAGGACAAGCTATTGGAAGATGGGGTAATTTTTTTAATGGAGAAGCACATGGACTTGCAACAAATATAGAGCATTTAAGAAGTTTACATATACCTGAATTCATTATTAAGGGAATGAAAATTGATGGAGTTTATTATACTCCTACATTTCTATATGAATCTATATTTTGTTTGATTGGTTTTATATTAATATGTATTATTAGGCGTAATAAATATACTAAAGTTGGTACTCCAACTGCACTTTATTTAATTATATATGGAACAATAAGATTTTTTATTGAGAGAAGTAGAACAGATGCTTTAATGTTAGCTGGTTTTAGAGTTGCAATGATAGTTTCGGTTATTATGGTTATAGTTGGTGTTGTTATGTTAATAATAAATAGTAAGAAAGGAAAATTTGAAGATCTTTATAATGATAAAAGTAATAAAGATGTTTTAAGATTTTAGGTGATATATGATTTATGATGTTATTATTATAGGACTTGGTGCTAGTGGTGTTAGTGCAAGTATTTATGCTAAAAGAAGTGGTTTAAATGTTTGTGTAATTAATTATGGAGTTCCAGGAGGTATTATTAGTACTTCAAGTATTGTTGAAAATTATCCAGGTATAAAAAGTATTAGCGGAAGTGATTTTGCTTTCAATTTATTTGAGCATTTTAATAGTTTAAATATTCCACTTTATAATGAAGAAGTAATTAATATAAAGAATGGTGATATTAAAACAGTAATAACTACTAATAATGAATATAAGGCAAAGAAAATTATTATTTGTAGTGGCAGAAAACCTAAGAAACTTGGTATTAAAAATGAAGATAAATATATGGGTAGAGGAATAAGTTATTGTGCTACATGTGATGGTAATCTTTATAAGAATAAAAAAGTTTGTGTAGTAGGTGGAGGAAATAGTGCTTTAGAATCTGCCATATATTTATCTAATATATGTGAAGTAGTTTATGTAATAGTTAGAAAAGATAAATTTATCGGTAATGAAAGTTTAATAAAAGATGTATTAAATAAAGATAATGTAGTTGTTAAATTTAATAGTGTTATAGAAGAGATTGTCGGTAATGATGTTGTAGAATCTATTAAGATTAAAGATGAAGAAATTAAACTTTCTGGTATATTTATTAACATTGGATATGAACCTAGTATTGGTATTTTAAAAGGTTTAAATTTAAAAATGGATAATAATTATATTGTAGTAGATAAAAATATGGAAACGAGTGTTAAAGGTATATATGCTGCTGGAGATATAATAAAAAAAGATTTGTATCAGTTAGTGACAGCTGTTAGTGATGGTGCAGTCGCTGCTACCAATGTGTTTAAAAGTATCAAATAATGATACTTTTTTCATATTCTTTTTTTATGTTATAAACATATTATATAAATAGGAGGTATAAAAAATGAATGACGCAATAAATAATCATAGATGTAGTCCTTATTGTGGTAACGTCCCAATAGGTCCAACAGGCCCAACAGGGCCTCGAGGATTAACTGGCCCAACTGGACCTCAAGGACCAACAGGGCCACAAGGTCCGAGTGGTAATATCGGTCCAACAGGTCCACAAGGAATACAAGGTATTCAAGGTGTTCAAGGTGAAATAGGTCCAACAGGTCCACAAGGAGCACAAGGAATACAAGGCCAACAAGGTTTACAAGGCCCAACAGGACCAACGGGTCCACAAGGTGCTCAAGGAATCCAAGGAACACAAGGTGCCACTGGTGCAACTGGTCCTCAAGGAACACAAGGTCTTCAAGGTCCACAAGGTTTAACTGGAGCTACAGGCCCACAAGGATTACAAGGTTTGCAGGGTATCCAAGGAGTAACTGGCCCAACTGGTCCGACTGGCCCAACTGGTCCGACTGGTCCGACAGGACCAACGGGCCCATCAGGTGTACAAGGACTTCAAGGTGAAACTGGTCCGACAGGACCAACGGGCCCATCAGGTGCACAAGGACTTCAAGGTGAAACTGGTCCAACAGGACCAACAGGCCCAACAGGACCAATAGGTCCACAAGGACTTCAAGGTGAAATTGGTCCAACTGGACCAGTGGGATTAGAATCTGTTAGGTCTGCTTACGTAGTAACGTATAACGATGGAACTAGCGCTGATGGAATACCAGTTGCTTCCTCTGAAAGATTGCCCCTAGATAGAATGGAATTAGACCCAACTAGTCTAGTTACAATTAATACAGACGATGAAACAATTAAATTTAATCAAATAGGACATTATAAAATAGAATTTACTGTCTCTGCATATCCATCAGTAAACGGAGTAGACTTTGATCCTACAACAGACATAGTTTCTGTTGGATTAAGACAAAATAATACTGACAACATATATGTTGGAGTAGGCGAATGGGTTTATAATGGTGAACCAGTAGAATTACATGCACACGGAATCGTTGCAGTAACAGATACAAATACATTGTATGAACTTGCTAACTTAGGAAATAGTACAATATATTTAAGTACACCAGATATAAGAGATTTATCTACAAAATCATATTTTGCAAATCCATTAGTAACATTAGTTGTAACTTATTTAGGAAAATAATCAAGGAAAATCCTTGATTTTTTCATATTATAAGAAAGTTTATCAAATAATAATGTAGTTGTGTGGCAAAATTTTAACTATTTAAATACTGATGGTATTCATATTTTCGGCAAATATAAATTTTTAGTCTCATTTCTATTTATAATATTAGTAACGTTTTTTCTTAAATTACAAATAGAAAGAATACCGCTTATTTCAAAGTTAGACAAAAATGATGTTACTACGTTAGAAATAAAATCATATACTGATGTAAATATAATATTTTATGGAAACAATAACGCAAACTTAAGTCTTACCAAAATTAATTAGAGTAAAAAAATCTATTCTTTTTTAATACTTATTAATTATATCTTTTTATGTTTCAGTCATATCCTAAAATAAAGGATAGTGATATTATGCAGATAATAAATGATAATACAGTTGTAGTAAATAACAGTGAAGAATTAAAACAAGTACTAAGTGAAACAAATGACTATACTTATGTGTTTTTTGGTAATGACATAACGCTTACTAACGGATTTACCATTAATTCTAATAAAACAGAAATAGTAATTGACGGAACATATAATAATAACAAATATACATATACAAACAATTTAACAGAATCAACTGATGTTATAAATGCTAATAAACAAAATAAAAAAATAGTATTAAAAAACATGAATATAATTAGTTCTCATACTTATGGAGTAGTATACGTTCCATCTCATCCCAATTATAATGATTTAGTAGTTGAATATAATAATGTTAATTTTAGTGGAGTAGAACTTTCTTGTAATTATTACGGTACAACTAAAATAAATGATTCTATGATATCTGGTGTCGATACAAATAATGTTACGGTAAAAAAAATATGTGATTCAAATAGAATTATAATAGGGGGAAACACAACTATTACGAGTAATTCAACTGTTAATCCAGTATTCTTCTTTAATGACGTTATACCTTCCTATATAAAAATAGTTCCTAATAGTCATGTTAATATTACAACTAATGAAGAACTTATGAATGGTACTAATAAATTAGATTTAATAGTAGGTCATGGCGCAGAATTTCTTTTAACAACAGGAAATGGATTTTCTATAACAACAACTCATGGAGCTAGAAATGTATTGATAGAAGAAATGGCAAATTTTACTTTTATTGAAAAAAGTCATCAAAGAATACCAATGTGGAGTATATTTGGTAATCTTACAGTAAAAGAGGGAGCTAGTTTTTCAGTAATAAATACTTATATGAAAACACCGAGTGATAATTATAATATTTATTTTAAAGGTTCTAATCAAAAAATAATATTTGATAATCCTAAATATATAAATATTTATACAAAAAATGCTAATGTAATGTATACAAATAACCCAGTTAATTTTTCTTTTAAATTTAGTAGAATAAACATGTGGATTTATGCCTTAGATTATTTAAGTGCTTGTACATTAGATGATACACCTGCATTTTATTGGTATAAAGAGAAAAATCCTGTAGAAATAACTGGTACATTTGATAAGAATACTACTACAATTACGTCACATAATTTTACAGAAAGTGAATTAAATTCACTTACAGATATAAATAGTTTTTCATTTCAAAATATAAAAATACTAACAATAGGAATGTTAAAAATTAATATTCACCCGATAAATAGTTCAAATAATACTATATCTGGTCATACAATACCTTACTCAGATATTTTAATAGAATATGATACTAAAAGACTAACAACAAAAGCAAATGAAGAAGGATTATTTGAAATAGATATTGATTCAGCAGTTCCAGATAATACGCGAGTAAAAATAACATCTTGTTTAAATGGGTGTTATACAGAAAGAAAAGTAAATATACCATTTAATGGAGAATTAACACTTTTAAAAACTACAGAAAATATACCTTTTAGTACTATACCTGTATCTTATAATCCTATAATTTTACATAAGAAAAATATGACAGAGATTAGAGTTGTAGATAGTAGAATAAATAGTACTAAATGGAAATTGTATATTAATTATGTAAATCCAATGATAAGTGGCGATAAAGTATTAATTGATTCATTAAAATTTAAAAAATTTGATAATGAATTAATTAATTTAACAACTAATAAACAGTTGGTTTATGAATCTAATTCTAATAATGGAAATGTTGAAGTTAGTAATATTACATTTTCTACAGATAAAGGACTAATGATTATTCCAAACAAAAATTTACTTATGGATGAAGATTATTGTACTTTAATAATTTGGAGTATAGAGGAATAAGCCTTTACAAAAGAGTTGAATAAAACATACACTATATTGTAATGAGGTGGGTTATGAATAAAGATTGTATATATATAAGACTATGTAGTAATAATAATATAGTTTTAAGTAATTTAAAAATTATATTAAAAGATACATGTAATAAGATTGTTTATGAAGGTATTACAGATAGGTTTGGTAATATAGAATTACCTATTTGTGATAATGAAGTATATAAAATAATTATATATAGTAATTTATCAATTATTTTAGTACCTATAATTGCTAAGAAAAATAGAACCTATTGTATAAATATTAATAATAATATTAAAAAACATCTTATTACAATTTTATTAACGGATAAAAATTATCCAAATTTAAGAATAAAGGGAGGTAAAATAATATTATGGCAAGACATACAATTCCGATAACAAATGGTAAAGGAAGCATCGAACTTGTTACAGGCACATACAACGTAACTGCCGTTGCAGGTGGTTATGATTCTTCTACACTTTCACCAACAAGTGTTAATATAGTTGATGGTGTTGAAACCTATGCATTTACAATAAGTGCTAAAGGAAGTTTAACACTTCATGTAACAGATACTGGTGATGCTAATACTGGAATAGATATTTTTGGTGCTAAATTCGTTAGAACTGACAGTACTGGAACAATTATGGGTACAGAGATAACAACTGATCAAGAAGGTAATGCTGTATTTAACAATGTTCCTTATGCAGCATCTGATAGTAATCCGATATATTATAAACAAATATCAAGCGATGGTGGTCATACTTTTGATGACGGTGTAAAATCTATAACTATGACTGAAGAAACACAAACGATAGAAATAATAAATCCAACGGCACCAGAAAGGAACTTTACATTAATGGATGCTAGTTTCACTAATATACCAATTATAGATGGACAAATAATAGTAGATAATAATTAATAAAGAAGCAAAATATTTGTTTCTTTTGTTTTGAATTTTGAAGAAGTAATAGTGTTAATAAAAAATAAATCAAATAGTATGATATAAAAAATAAATATTTAAACTATCTAGTAGAAAATAAATGTAGTTTTAGATAATGGTGCTAGTGTTCTTTATTAAAAAATTCTTTACTATGAATTACGTTAATATAGGTTTGTATGATAGAAAAATATTACATTTAGTAGGTTGTAGATATATAAATAATTGCATTGCTCTATTTTTATTGAATAATAATATAGAATATGCAGAAATCACTTTATATAATCATAATATAAAATTAAATAATGGTTACTTTATATTAAATCCAAAAAAGTCTATTAAATTAAAAGCAAGTTGTTAGGTAAAGGTGCATTATTCTTTGAAACTTGGGGAGAAAATTTGAATATAATTTGTTTTTTTAATTCTTAAATCACATTAAAAAAATAAGTTCATTACTATTGCAGTAGGATTAGTGAAAGTACAACTTAAAATATTTATTAAAGTAGTTTTCATTTTATTATGTTTAACCCCATATAATTTTGGTATAGATATTAATGACATTGTTGTAATTATGTATTTAATTTTTATTTTTTTAGTTTCTTTTATTCCTTTACGATTGGATTAAAATTTTCAATAGCCTCAACTAATTTTGGATGTTTTATTACGAAGTGAATAGTTGGATTAGAATTTTTAGATAAAACTACATAATTATTTTTTAATATTGTAACTGTTATGTTTTTAAATGTTCTATAATTTTCATAATTAATATGATAATTGCTATGTTTTTTCGCAAAATCGTTTGTTTGTTTTAAATGTTCTATATATTCCTTATAGGTATAAGTAATTGTTTTATCTAAAAATAAATTGTTTAATGAAAGTGATGGAGTTTCCTCTTTAAATTCATCTTCTTTTATTTTATAAATATAATCTTCTAAACTATTATTTTCAATAATAGATTTTATATTGTTAAATTTATTTTGTTTATATTTAAGAATTTTATTAATATTAGAATTTGTTATTTTATTTCTTTTTAATATTTTAATTAACAGTTCATCATTTATTGTAAATAAGGGTAGAGAAGAAAGAAATCTTTTTCTATCACTTATTATTTTTTCATCATTTTTTATAAATAATTCAAATTCATTTATTTTATCTTCTTTATATATTTCCATAAGAGGTTTTGCTTTTTTTAAAATTAAATCAGTTTTCTCTTTGTAATATTCTAATTCTTTTTTATTAGTTGTTAAATAATACATTCCTTTATTATGATGTCCTTTAATACATTCTCCACTTAGTGCTACAACTTCTGAAAAATAATCAAGATTGTTATATATGTTTGTTTTATTATCTTTAAAATAGTATGGTGATATTTGTCCTGTCATATAGATTGGTATCCAGCTTTCAAGTCCTAACATCATTTCGTTGAATGGTCTATCAAGATTGTGAATGATATTCAAATGATGTCCTTTTTTTAAACACAAGGCTATAGCGAACATCCATTTTTTACCAAATTCAATATCTTTTGCCATATCTTCCATAGGCATATTGTTATACATAAATATATCTTCTTTTGATTTAGATAAAACAGTTGCTTTAAAGAAATTTAATTCTCCTTCTTTCATTTCTTCTAAACCGTAGTAGCGTTTACTCTTTGGTCTATAAAATGGAATTGATGGTACTTTTAATTCATCAAATTTTATAGCCTTTATATAATCATCTAAATTAAATGAATCTAAATGATGTAGAAACTCTGCTATTTGACTTTTTGTATGAGTTGTTTCATTTATTAACCAATAGAATAAAGTATTTATGAATTTTGTTTCTACTAATTCTTTTTTATCACAACCGATGATAGTAGATAAAGTACTTATGTCTTCTGGACTATTATATTTTAAAAAAATATAAGAACAGATTTTATTTGCAAATTCAATTGGATTTGATGGTTTGGCTTTGCCATATCTAATTCTTGAAATGTGTGATGCATCAAAAACTATATATTTTGCCATCTTATTAGTATTTATTTTTAATAATGTGATTAATGTATTTAAATTATTGCTAAGTGTTTCATAGTTAAAATCATTATTTATTATAGTTGCATTAAAATCATTTAATATTTTATCATAAGTTAAATTTTTATTATTATCTTGTGAAATTTTATATATTGCTGTTGTTAATTTATTTATTTGTTCACTATTCTTTAGTGGTGTTCTTTCACCATTTCTATATCTACTTATAACTGATTCTGATAGACCTGATTCATTTGATATTTTTTTAGAAGAACAATTTAATTCTTTTAAATATTTATTTAAAACATCTTTAAATTTCATAATACACCATTCCTTTGAAAATATTATACAACATCTATTTAATAATAAAAATAACTTTCCATCAAAAACATTGCCTTTGCGGGAAAGAGTGTTGTTATTTTAAAAACATAAAATTATAATATTGTATAGGAGAGGAGAGATGTTTTATTTTAAAAATTGGAAAATTAAATATTCCTAAAAAGGAAACGATTATAATTGCTGTAGTTGCACTTTTACTTCTTCTATATCCAGTTTTTACAAAAAATCATAAAAATATTGGAAAGAAAATATTTGATAATTCAGATAAAAACATAAAAATTGTTAAATCAGAAGCAAGTCAGATAGAATTTGAAGATTTTAGTAATGGTGATATTACTCTTAAAAAGCCAAAGGGATGGAAAGTTATTACAGCCGGAACTAAAGACCAATATTCAATTAGAGTATATGATCCTAATAATTCTATGTATCAAATATTTTTAAATTTAAAGACATCAGGATATACAAAATCTGCAGATTCTAAAAAGTATTGGCAAGATACTATGCCAAGTAGTCCTATGGCTCAACTACCTTATATAGAAGAAAAAACAACTGAAGGATTTTTCAAAATGTATACCGAAATGTGTGAACCTGAAACTACAGATGCAGTCGTTTTACCAATGATAAAGAATTTTCAAATAAGTGAAAATTTAGGAAAAAGTGTTTTTGGTGGAGATATACTAAGAGCAACATTTAAAGATGTAAATGGTAAAGAAGGGGAAGGAATATTTACTGCTTATGTATTTGATCCGGGGCCTTATTATATTTATGAACATGTTTATTATGGTAAACAAATAGATATGTACTATTTAAGTGTATATGATACAATTTTTATTACTACACCAAAAGATAAGTTTATTGATTGGGAAGAAACATTAAGTGCTATTTTCGGTTCACTTACATTTACAGATTCTTTTATTAATGAATTTAATAAAGTACAAACTGAAGGAATGAAAAACTTTAATAAAATTAGAGAAATTGGTAACGAGATAAGTGATGGAATAATGGATTCATGGAATAAGAGAAATGCATCTTTTGATATTATGAGTCAAAAGCAAAGCGATGCAATACTTGGTTATGAAAGAGTATATGATACTGAAACTAATGAAATATATAAAGCATATAATGGATTTAATGATGATTATGATGGTGAGCGATATAAACCTATACCGGATGATATGTATTCAAAAAAGACAAGTGGATATATAGAAAAGTAGTATGCTATGAAGAATAAAGAAAGAAGGGTAACATAGAGTAAAATAAAGTTTAGATAATAGATAGCGTTTCTATCTTAAGATTATTATAATAGTAATAATTAATAATAAAAAAAAATCAATGAAAATTAGGAGGAAAAAGAAATGAAAATAAAAAAAATATTATTTATGATGTTAATAGGAGTTGTTAGTATTTTAGGAGTAACTTCAGTTAATGCTTTAACAATTAGTGATGATGGTAAATATACATTAATATTAACTAGTACAGCAGAAAATGCCAGTATTAATGGTGAAGATCATAAGATTATAAAATTCAATGTCACAGAAGGAGAAACAACAGTTAAATTAGCTGAATTAACAAAAGAAATAGTACCATTCAATGGTAAAAATGAATTTTCACATTGGGAAAAAGCAGGTGGTGAAAAAGTTAGTGATGATATAGCAATATCTGATTTTAGCTGGAGTGATGTTGCTGAAACATATACTAATGGTCTTACACTCTATGCAAGATTTTCTGATAAATTATTACAAGGAACTGGTACATATTATATAACACTTGATGGCTTTGCAGGAACAATAGACGGGGAAAAAATTGTAAAATTAACAAGTAAAAGTACTGAATTTAGAACAGTTGATTTAACAAAATATATTCCAGTGAGAGAAGGATACACATTTAAAGGATGGGAGTTAGATGGAAAAATTGTAACTTCTATTGATTCTAGTTATTTTGCTAATCGCGATTGTTTAGAAATAACTGCGACATATACTCAAGACACTTTTAATGGTGATGGAATTGTAATAAAACTAAATGCCAATGGTGGTAAAATAGATGGTAAAGAGTTTAATAGTTATGACTATATAGGTGGAGGAAATTCAGGAACAACCATGTCACTTTTACCATATATTCCAGTAAGAGACGGTTATACCTTTAATGGTTGGAATACTAAAAAAGATGGAAGTGGAGAAAATTATAATTATGTTTACTGGAGATTTTGGGATATAGATGAAAAAACAGATAAAGAGTTTGAAAAAGATACTAAAATAAAAGAAGAAAACGGTTATGAAAGGTATAAAAATATAACTTTATATGCTTCTTGGACTAAAAAGAATGAAATAAAGAATAACGGAGAAATAAAAGCAAGTATCACATTCGAAAAAGATATTAATGCAAATTATGTACTAGAAACAAAAAAAGTAGAAGTTAAAAAGGACTTAGCAGATAAAAATGTTAAGTACATTGTTGATATTAATGTATTAGAAAATGGTCAAATAGTTAAAATAAATGATACAAAAATGAAAATAAGAATTGCTTTACCAGAAGATTTAAAAGGATATGAAAAATATGAAGTAGTTTATATTAAAGATAACCAAATACAAGAAACTATTCCAGCGACAATAGAGGATGGATACATAGTATTTGAAACAACTCATTTAAGCGAATATGGAATAGTTGCAACTAAGAATTCTACAAATAATAGTATTGCTAATCCCAAAACAGGAGATAATGTTGTATTATATGTTATAAGTTCTATTATTTCAATAATTGGAATAGCTGGGTTTGGATTATATGATTATAAAAGAAAACAAACAAATTAAAAAAATTATAAATAAATATTATTAATATTGTACGAGATGGTATTTTTAAATATATCATTTTGCAGTAATCATAAAAGAAGAATTATATTATATTTAAAAGATAAAAAATTTTATAAAAATGGAAGGATGGAGAAAATGAAGAAAAGAAAATTATTTATCACTACTATATTAGTGTTTCTGTTTACACTTTGTATTGCACCAGAAAATGCATTTGCAGAAACAGAAATTAATGTAGTAGAAATTAATGCTGTAAAATATAATTATAATGCAGGTGATAAACCAGATGATACTTATACTTTGCGAAGTGGAGACACTGCATATTACTATGATATAGAATATGAATATTGGGAAGAGATGGAAACTAATGTAAGTGGATATTCTGTCCCAGTAAAATATTGGTATTCTGATGAAAGTAAAAATAATATGGTAGCAGAAGATAAGAAAATTACTACTTTTGAAGAAGGAAAAACATATATGTATAGCATTTCTTTAACATCAAGAGATGGATATACGTTTGCAGATAATACAGAAGTTTATGTAAATAATGAAAAAGTAAATGCTATAAATGTTACTAAAAATGAAAGAGGATTATTTATTACAGCAATAAAAACAATTAAACCAACTAAACCAGTACAAAAACAAGAAATTGATGTTGTTGAGATTAATAACGCAACTTTAAATTTTAAAGATGGTGATAAACCAGTGTTTACTGGAACAATATCAGATGATAGATATAAGTTTGTATTTGAATTATGGAGAACTAATGATGCTGGAATAACTTCAGTAGATTGGTTTAATGATGCTGATCACATTGATTATTTAGGTGGAAAATTAATAACTGCATTTGATAAAAATAAGACTTATACTTATGAATTAGCTTTAGTAACTACAGCTGAAGGTGGAGAAAAATGGTTTTTCGGACAAAATACAAAACTAAAAATTAATGGGCAAGAAGTTGGATATGTATGTGGAAGTTCTTATGGTGAACAATCATTCAGTGTTACGACAAAAATAAATATGGTTCCTTCATCAAAAGAAATTAAAAATGATGGAGAGATAAAAGCAAGTATCACATTTGAAAAAGATATTAATGCAAATTATGTACTAGAAACAAAAAAAGTAGAAGTTAAAAAAGACTTAGCAGATAAAAATGTTAAGTATATTGTTGATATTAATGTATTAGAAAATGGTCAAATAGTTAAAATAAATGATACAAAAATGAAAATAAGAATTGCTTTACCAGAAGATTTAAAAGGATATGAAAAATATGAAGTAGTTTATATTAAAGATAACCAAATACAAGAAACTATTCCAGCGACAATAGAGGATGGATACATAGTATTTGAAACAACTCATTTAAGCGAATATGGAATAGTTGCAACTAAGAATTCTACAAATAATAGTATTGCTAATCCCAAAACAGGAGATAATGTTGTATTATATGTTATAAGTTCTATTATTTCAATAATTGGAATAGCTGGGTTTGGATTATATGGTTATAAAAGAAAACAAACAAATTAAAATAATAAAGTTGAAAAGCTTATAAAAAACATAAAAGATTAATATTGTGTGGGATGATAATTAATATTATCATCCTATGTTAACTATAAAAAATAGTATCACATTTAAAAATTTTTTTGAAATTCTATAAAAATGGTAGGAGGAAAAAAATGAAAGAGATAAAAAAATATTTTATGACAACAGTATTTATGCTAGTAGCATTCTTTGCATTTGGAACTATAAAAGTAAATGCAGCAATATCAGGTATAGCATATGATGTTGATTTAGGAACCGTTAATGTTGGATATACAGAAAATCCAATGGGTTATATTAATGTTCATAACAATGGTACTGAAGCATGGGCTATATGGAATGTTACAGTTGATAGAGACGATATTTTTAATATTAATGGAACTAATCGTGACATAGTTGAACCAGCATATGATAGTTACGAGCAGTATTATGTAACAGCTAAAACAGGACTTCCTGCTGGAACATATACAGGAAAAATAACAGTAGATACTATGTCAAATTATGCTATGGAAACAACTGTAACTCTAAAAGTAGTAGATCCAAGTGCTAAAAATAATGTTTTAGTTACAGATGCTACAGATTTTATTAATGCAGTAAATAAAACTAACGCAGATGATTCAGCCGATTTAATAAAATTACAAAATAATATTAGTATGGGTGAGAATGATGAGTTAAATTGGCATATATATAAAGACACTATATTAGATTTAAATGGAAACACATTAACACTAGTAAATGATAAATCAATTAATCTAATATATCATGATAATGCAACTCTTAAATTAATTGACTCTAGCAATGGAAAAACAGGTAAGATTTATAAAAAGAAAAATAATGAAATATTTTATTTCTTTACTGTTCAAGAGAATGATGCAACTAAAAAGCATGATATTGCTGTTTTGGTAGATGGGATAAAAATAGAAAGAGAAAAACAACCAGAAAAACCTAGTACTATATTTAAGGGGAAAAGCAATTATAAGTTAACTGTAAGAAATACAACATTGAATGGTTTGACTTATTTGTTACGTAGTGATGATAATGCAAGAGTTGATTTAAGTATTGAAACAATTAAACTTTATACATATTCAGGTCAAAGTATGGCAGTTATGGCACGTAACTCAAATAATGAGTTTGAAGAAGAAATGTTAATAGGTAATGTAATACCAGATGATTCTGAGTTTTTATATTATAACATTAATGATAAGCAAGTCGTAGCAGATAGAAATCGATTAATTTCTGAGCCACTTGTTGAACGTTATGATGATGATAAAACTCGCTCTATTATTGTAAGAAAGAAAACAAGATTTGATGTTTCAGATATTAGTTTAAATGAAATTTATGGATATACAGAAGCTACTGATGTGAAAGAAATTCCAATATATAATAGTGGGGCAGCCGACTTACAAATTAAAAATGTTTCAGTAGATAATGCTAATTTTATAGTAGAGGGTACTGGAACTCCAACAGTAACTGTTGGAGCAACAAATACAGACTTTAAAATCAAAGCAAAAAAAGGATTAAATGTAGGAGAATATTCAGCCAATATAACCGTAACTGATATAAATGATAATACTTATACATCAAAAGTTACATTAAAAGTGGATAAAAAAGAAATAACAGACCTTGATATTTCAATTGATAGTTGGACTTATGGTGAAGAACCTAAAATGCCAGTTATAAATTATGGTTCAACACTTACAAAAAATGATGGTGCTATTAGGTATGCTTCTCTTGATAGTGATCACTGGACTTGGAGACCTCCAACAACAGCTGGTAAATATAAAATGAAATTCAAATTAACTAATGATGCTAATGAAAAATATATCATTCCAGAAAAGATATTTTATTTTGAAATTTTCAAAAATGACACAGAAATTAAGATAGTAATTAAATCAAATTCATGGGAATATGATGGAAAAGAACATAAAGAAGATGACTATGATGTATATTATGGTGGCACAAAACTTGAATATTTACCTGATGCTAAGATGTATGAGTTACCAAATAAAAAACAAGATAGATTATTACTACTAACATCAGGAAAAGTTAAAGATGTATCTGATGGAATAGTTGAAAATGGTATATTTGATTATATGTTACTAAATGCAAATAGTTATAGTAATGTAAAAATAGAAAAAGGAACACTTTCTATTACACCAGTTACAACTCCAATAATAGTAACTGCAAATAGTGATAATAAAAATTATGATGGAGAAGATTTAACTAATAAGGGTTATACATATACTAATGATGTTTTACTTGCAGGAGACGAATTAACTGCTACTATTACAGGTAAGCAAAAATATGTTGGTACTTCTGATAATAAATTAACAGGTGTAAAAGTAACAAGAGATGGAAAAGATATTACATCTAACTATACTTTTGGTACTCATGTAAATGGCACATTAGAAGTAGAACAATCAACACAAATAATTAATGCAGAAGAAAATTTATATGTTAAAGTTGGTGGAACTCTAACAATAGATAAAATTAAAGAACTATTAAATTGTAATTTAACTGATTATAAAATTAAATATATAAGTGGAAGTTCAGGAACATTTGATGAAACTACAGGATTTACAGCAGGAACAACAGATGGAAAAGTAACAATGGAAGTTATTGCTCCAGCAAAAGATGTTAATAATGATGGCATAAACGAATATGCTGAAGCAAGACAAAAATTCTATATAAATATTGTAGAAAAGAAAACTGTAACATTTAGTGGTATAGAAGATAATCAAGTATTTATTTATAACGGAGAAAAACAAAAACCGATTGGTAGAATTGAAGTTATAGGTGGAAATGTAAAAATACTATATACCAAATACAAAGGAACAGGAACTACAAATTATGATAGTGCAGATGCTCCAAAAAAAGCGGGAACATATACTGTAACATATAGTGTACCAGAAGATAATGCAGATTATGTAGGAAGTGTAACTTATGCTTTCACAATTAAGAAAGCACAAGTAACAAAGGAATATCCAGAAAAAACATCTTTTGAATATGATGGAAAGATCCATGGATATGACCATGGACATATTGTAGGTATTCAAGAAATAACTGGTACTTTTATGGCTCTAAAAGTTGGAAACTATAGTTTTACTTGGTCATTAGTAGATAAAGATAACTATGAGTGGAATGATGGTACAACTGATGATTATACTATAAATTGGTCTATAATAAAGGCAACACCTAATTATGAAGTGCCAACAGGATTAACAAGTGTTAAAGGAAAAGTACTTAGTGATGTAATGTTACCTTATGGCTTTACTTGGGATACACCAAACTTAGTATTAAATGCTGGAAAACATACATATAAAGCAACATATATACCAAAGGATACTAATAATTATAATGTTGTAAATGACATTGATATTGAAGTTGATGTAAAAGATTTATTTGATGTAATGACCTCAGTTGATGGTGGTATTAGTGGTGGTAATGGAACTATTACTCCAAGCAAAATAGATGTTGTAGAAGGAAGTAAAGTAATAATTGAATTTACTCCAAATACTGGTTATATGATTGATAAAGTATTAGTTAATGGAAAAAAAGTAGAAGTTACTGGTAATGAATTAGAACTTACTGTAAATGAAGTAAAAGAAGTGGTTGTAAGTTATAAGAAGATACCATTCACAGTTACTGTTAAAGATGTAACTGGTGCTACTATCACTCCAAACGGAGCTGTTAGTGTAAACTATGGTGATGATAAAGAATTTACAATAAGAGCAAATACAGGATATAAATTAATAAAAGTTTTGGTTAACGGAGAAAAAAGGACATTAGATAATGATATATTAAAGTTAAAAAATATAACAACAAATATGGATATAAAAGTTGTTGTAGAAAAAATAGAATACAAAGTAATAGAGGGTGCAGGACAAAGTTATATTATTGATCAAGATACTGAGGCTAGATTTAGAATAGATGCAGATTATAGTTTATTTAATAAAAAAGTATACGTTGATAATGTCTTTGTGGATAGTAAAAATTATACATCAGAAAGTGGTAGTACAATTATTACATTTAAGAAAGAATATATTGATACACTTTCAGTTGGAAAACACCAATTATATGTAGTATTTACAGATGGTGGAGAATCAAATACAACTTTTATTGTTTCAAAGAAAAAAAATGAAAACAATAAAAATAATAGTCCTTCAAATGTTAATAAAGAAGAAAATAAAGATAATTCAAATCCAAAAACTGGAGATAATGTAATACTTTATTTAATAACATCAATCATATCAATAATTGGTATGGGAATAACATTTATTATAAAAAGAAAAAATAATTAAAATAAATATTATAAAAATGAAGACTAGATATTTCTAGTTTTCTCAGACTATTAACAAATTTTATTTGTCAACAGTCTGAAAGATATTAACTCATGAGTTAGTATCTTTTTTATTTATAATCATAAAATTAATTGGTGATATAATGAAAGTATGTGTTTACGCAATATGTAAAAATGAAGAAAAATTTGTAGAACGTTGGTATAACAGTATGAAAGAAGCAGACGAAATTTATGTTTTAGATACTGGTTCAGATGATAATACAGTTAAATTGTTAAAAAAATATGGAGTAAATGTAAAAAGTGAGATTATTAAACCTTGGAGATTTGATGTTGCTCGAAATAAATCTTTAGAGATGGTTCCAAAAGATACTGATATATGTGTTTGTACTGATTTAGATGAAGTTTTTCTACCAGGCTGGAGAAAAATATTAGAAGACAATTATAAAACTAATTATAGAGTTTATTATACTTATAATTGGCATATAAATGAAAAAGGAGAAGGGGATGTTACATTTCTTCTAAATAATATACATCCAAGAGAAAATTATCATTGGTTACATCCAGTGCATGAAGTTTTAACATGCAAAACTAATGAAATATTTATGACCTTGCCTAGTATTGTATTAAATCATTATCCAGATCAAACAAAATCTAGAAGTAGTTATTTAGAATTATTAGAGTTATCTGTTAGAGAAGACCCTTTAGATGATAGAAATATGCATTATTTAGGAAGAGAGTATATGTATTATGGAAAATGGGAAGAATGTATTAATACACTTAAAAATCATCTCAACTTAAAAAGTGCAACATGGAATTTAGAAAGATCGGCTAGTATGCGTTTTATTGCCAGAAGTTATATTAATCTTAATAATGAAAAAGAAGCAGAACACTGGTATAAACTTGCTATAAAAGAAGCACCTAATATAAGAGAACCATACACAGAATTAGCTATTCTTTATCATAATCAAAAAAAATATTTAGATAGTATATATTATTTTTTAAAAGCATTAATGATAAAAAATAAAGACTTAATTTATATAAATGAAATCTTTTGCTATGACGGTACAATTGAAGATATAATGAGTTTAGATTACTATTATTTAGGTTTATATAATGAGTCATTATTCTATGTAGACAAGGCATTAGAATATAATAAAGATAATAAAAGATTGATTGATAACAAAAAATTGATAGAAACCAAAATTTGACAAATATGTATTTTTTTGATACTATAAACCCCACTTAAGGGGGTTTTTATGAATTATAGTTATGGAGAATTAGAGGAAATTTTTTATAAAATAGAAAATATTTTAAACAAAATAGAGAATATTAATCTTGATGAAAGAACACATTTATTATTTCTAGCAAATAATGACAAAATAAAAGTTAAAATTAATTTTTTAAACATAGCACATCTTTTGGGTATTAATACAGAACAATTAAAATTAACAGGCTTTTATAATGGAAGTAATTCTTATGAAATACTAAAAGATTTTGTAAAAAAGGGAGCATATCAATTACATAAACTAAATAAGGATAATGTTTTATCTTATAAGAGTATTTTCTCACCATATATAGAAAGTAAAATAGATGGATTTTTAGAAAATATAAAGTTTAACATTAATGAAACATGTTTTTTATGTAAATATAATAGTGAAAGAAGTTTTACAAGTTCAAATAAAACTCAAAAATATGATTATATTATTGTAAAAAAATTATTTGATGATAGATTTGGTGTTATATGTTTAGTAAAGAATAAATATGATTATGCACCTATGAGTAATCAAATTTTTGAAACGAAAGAAGCATTAGATGAGTTTTTAAAAGAAAATATTTGTAATCAAGAAATTACTATATTAAATGGGTTAAGTTTCAAATATGATGATTATTCAGAACCTAAAAAATTTAATTTACCACTTAAATTACTTATTGATAAATTAAATGAAACACAATTAATAAAAAAAGATTTTTCTTGTATTATTGATACATCATACACACTTAGTTTCCATTTAAACAAATATCTTGAAAGTAATTTACATAATGATTTTGAAACACAAAATGTGGATAAGTTATGTAAATTAATAACTGAAGGTAAATTTGTTGATTCTAATAGAATACATAATACAAATATAAAAAAAATAATAGATAGTTATAATGAATACGTTTGTAAAAAGGACAATATAAATACTAATAATACTGAAAATTATCAAAAATTAAAAGATGAATTAAGAGATAAAAAGAATAAAATAATAGAGTTAGAACAATCTATACAAAGATTACAAAAAGAAAATGAATTGGTATTAAATAAAAATAGCGAAATGAATGAAAGATTATTGGAATTTGATTGTACAAGAAATAGTGTAATTGAACTTTTGAAAAAGCCCAAAATTTAAATGGTTTTTTTCTTTTTCAATAGGAGAATATATGATATATTATATATGTGGTGATTAGAATGAATAGTTTAGTATTAGCATATCTAGGTGATGCTGTGTATGAATTATGGATTAGAGAATATTTAATTAATACAGGTTTAGTTAAAGTAAATGACTTACAGAAAGAAAGTATGAAATATGTTAGTGCAAAAAGTCAAGTTGCTCATTTACATAGATTATTAGCAGAAAATATATTTACAGATGAAGAAATAGATATAATTAAAAGGGGTAGAAATTCTTCTAGTCATGGGAAAAAAAATGTAGATATTGTTACTTATAAAAAAAGCACGGGTTTGGAAAGTTTAATTGGTTATTTAAAAATAAATAATAATATTGAAAGAATAAATGAAATAATGAACTATATTGTGAGGGATAATAATGAGAGTGACAGGTAAAAATGTGTTTAATGAATTAGATGTTAATAGTATTAAAAGAATATATTTAAGTAAAAATTTTAATGATAAAAACATATTAAATATTATTCATAAAAATAATTTAAAATATATTATAACTGAACAAAAGGTTTTAGATAAAATGATAAGTCATAATCAAGGAATAGTTGTTGATATAGATGATTATAAATATAAAGATATTAATGTAATAGATGATAATTATGTAATTATTTTAGATCATTTAGAAGATCCACATAATTTTGGTGCTATCATACGTACTGCTGAAAGTAGGGGAATAAAAAATATAATAATTCCTAAAGATAGAAGTGTTAGTGTTAATGAAACAGTTATGAAATGTAGTGCTGGAACTTTAACTCATGTTAATATTATACAAGTTACTAATTTAGTTAATGCAATTAATTATTTAAAAGAATTAGGATTCTTTATATATGGAGCTGAAGCTGATGGAATAATTTATAGTAGTGTTAATTATAGTGATAAAATATGTTTGGTGATTGGTAGTGAAGGAAAAGGCATTAGTAATGTTGTAAGAAAGAATTGTGATGAAATAATATCTCTTCCTATGAAAGGACATATAAATAGTTTAAACGCTTCAGTTGCGGCAGCAATATTAATATATGGAATAGGTGATTAGATGAAATATCCAGATAATGAACTTACTTATTTATTGGCAGATAATAACGAAGTTGCACAAGATATATTATATGAGAAGTACCAATTTATAATAAAATCTATATTAAATAAATATAGAAGAGTTTTTTTGGCTTTAAATATAGACAAAGAAGAAATAAAACAAGAAGCAAATTTAGCATTTAGTTATGCTCTATGTAATTATAATGATAGTAAGGATACTAGTTTGAATACATTTATAACATTATGTGTAGAAAGAAAAATTAGGGCAGTCATAAAAAGTAGAGAAACTATGAAGAGTAAAGTACAAAATGAAACAATATCACTTAATAGCGATGTATCTTTAGAAAATGTGATTAAAGATGATACGTATGAACCAAGTAAAAAAATAGAAAATATTGATATGTTAAAGTATATAGATAATAATGTAAAAATTTTACTTTCAAAAAAGGAACAAGAAGTGTATAATTTGTTGGTTTATGGGCTAAATTATCAAGAAATTGCAAGTGCATTAAAAATGACCCCAAAACAAATTGATAATACTATACAAAGAATTAGAGTAAAATTAAAAGACTTAACTTAATTTATTTAATGACATATTTCGATAAATATCGTTAAAACTTATTACAATGTTAATTATTTTATTAGGAAAATAGTTATAGTTTGCTAAAAATACTTGCATGCAAATATAAAGTGTGTTATATTATGTTTGTACACGAAAGTGTTTTTTTAATACATTAAATTTAGAGGTGAAAAGATGGCTAAAAATGAAGAAAATAAAAGTTATTTAAAAGAAGTAAAAAGTGAAATGAAAAAGGTTAAATGGCCTACTAAAAAAGAAATGATGAAATATACTATATCTACATTGTCTTTTATAGTATTATTTGCTTTATTCTTTTTTGGAATAGAAAGTTTATTTGCGTTTGTAAAGGGGTTAATAGGTTAATATGGAAAATGAATCTAGAGAAAAATTATGGTATGTTGTAAATACTTATAGTGGACATGAAAGTAAAGTACAAGAAAAACTTTTATCTCGTGCTCAAACTATGGGATTTCAAGATTATATTTTTAGGGTCGTAGTACCTGAAGAAACAGTATACGAAACTTTAAAAGATGGTTCAACTAAAGAAAGAAAAAAGAAAATGTTTCCTGGCTATATTCTCGTTGAAATGATCATGACTGATGAAGCTTGGTATATAGTTCGTAATACTCCTGGTGTTACTGGATTTATTGGTTCAAGTGGTAAAGGTGCAAAACCAACTCCTTTATTACCTCAAGAAATAGATAAAATACTATCTAGTATGGGAATGACTAGAATGGATGTTGATAAAGACTTAACTATTGGTAATAAAGTTAACATTACTGATGGACCATTCAAAGGAATGCTAGGAACTATTGATAGTATTGACACTGAAAATAATACATTAACAGTTTTAATAGATTTATTTGGTCAAGAAACTCCAGTAGAAGTTGAATTGGGACAAGTTGTAGCAGAATAACGCAAATATGCGTTTTTTTGTTTGCATATAATTTACTAATATGCTATAATACGTTTAGAGCGAAAGCTCCTTGCTTAAAAAATTTAAGCCGAATAGACCAAAAGGAGGTGTATTATGAACAAATACGAAATTATGTTCATTTTAAAATCTAATGAGGAAGAAGCTATAAAAAAGGAAGTTTCTGAACTTAAAAGTATTATTACTGATATGAAAGGTAATATTACAAATGAGAAAGAAATGGGAAATAGAAAATTAGCTTATCCAATAAATAAAGAAGTAAATGGATATTATTATGTAATTAATTGTGATGCTAATAGTGAAATCGTTAAAGAATTTGATAGAAAAGCTAGAATTAATGAAAATGTTATTAGACATTTAATTATTAGATTAGATGAGGAGTAATCATGAATAGTGTTATATTAGTAGGTAGATTAACTAGAGATCCTGAACTTAGAACTACACCAAATGGAATTGCCACTTGTCAAATTAGTTTGGCTGTAAATGGTATTCCAAATCAAAATGGTGAGAGAACAACAGATTTTATAAATGTTGTAGTTTGGAGAAGACAAGCAGAAAATGTTGCAAAGTTTTGCCAAAAAGGTAGCCAAGTTGGTGTAGAAGGAAAAATTCATACAAGAAGTTATGATGCTAATGATGGATCAAAAAGATATGTAACAGAAGTTGTTGCAAGTAATATTACTTTCTTGGGAAGTAGTAGTGGTAATAGAAACCAAAACACAAGTAGTGAATTTGGTGGAGTACCAGAAATCAATACAGTAAGTAGTATGCATAATACGAATGAAACTACTGATCTAAATGACGATCCATTTAAAGATTTTGGTAGCGAAGTAGTATTAAGCGATGATGACTTACCATTTTAATTAAGGAGGATTATAAATGGCTGAATTTTATCGTAAAAAGAAAAAAATATGTCAAATGTGTGCTGGAAAATCAGTAGACTATAAAGATGTTAATATAATTTCTAAATATATAAATGAAAAAGGGAAAATTATGCCAAGACGTATGACAGGTGCTTGTGCAAAACATCAAAGACATATTGCTATGCAAGTTAAAAGAGCAAGATTTATGGCTTTAATACCATTTGTTAAATAAAAGTACGTTGTGTACTTTTTTTTAGTATAAAAAAATGATATAATAATTTTAGATTTTAGGAGGTATTTATGAAAGTAATATTACTTAAAGATGTAAAAAAACAAGGTAAAAAAGATGAAATTATTGAAGTAAGTGATGGTTATGCAAATAATTTTTTAATAAAAAACGGACTTGCTGTTAGATATACGGAGGGTTCAATTAATAAACTTAATCATGAAATAAAGATTAGACGAGATGAAGAAGATAAATTAGTAGAAAAATTAAATAAAGCAAAAAAAGATATTGAAAAGAAAAAAATTGTTTTTACTGTTAAATCAGGTAAAGATGGAAAAATATTTGGAACTATTAGTAGCAAACAAATTAGTGAAGAATTAAAAAAAATGGGTTATATGATAGATAAAAAAAATATAGTTATGGATCATGTAATAGATACATTAGGAACTCATAAAGTAGTTGCTAAAGTACACAAAAAAGTTGAAATTATATTAACTATTGTAGTTTGTTAGGAGGAGTATTATGGCAGAAAGAAAGATGCCGCAAAATTTAGAAGCAGAAATGTCTATACTAGGTGCTTGTTTCTTAAGTACTTATGCATTAGATAAAGTATGTGAAGAAGTAACACCAGATATGTTTTATAGTGAAGCTAATAAAAAAATATATGAAGCAATATTTAGTTTACATCAAAATAAAATTCCTCTTGATAGTACTGTCTTAGTAAATGAAATAGAAAAGCATGATAACATTAATAGTATTGGTGGATTAGAATATTTAGGTGAAGTTATTGATTCTGTTATAACTGCTGCTAATATTGATTACTATATTGATATAGTAAGAGAAAAAGCTTTAAGAAGAAAATTAGTAGAAGTAAGTACTAATATTACAACAAGTGCGTTTGATGAAGAAACAGAAACAAATGATATTATAGATAATGCTGAAAAAAGTATATTTAGTGTAACAAAATCAAGAAAAGCTGGTGAATTTAAATCTATTAAAGATGTAATGAAATCTACACAAGCAAGACTTGAAGATTTAGCAAAAAATGATAAAGATATAACGGGTATTGCAACTGGATTTTATGATTTTGATAAATTGACTAGTGGATTACATGAAAATGAATTAATAATTATTGCAGCACGTCCTGCTATGGGTAAAACAGCATTTGCTCTTAATTTGGCGGTAAATGCTGCCATTAATTCTAAAAAAAATGTAGCACTATTTAATCTAGAAATGAGTGCTGAACAGCTTGCAATGCGTATGATTGCAGCACAAGGTGGAATAGATCAAAATAAACTTAAAACAGGTAGATTAGAGCACAATGATTGGAAAAAAGTAAATGAGGCTATGAGTGAATTAAGTGATACAAATCTTTATATTGAAGATGCATCTGGTATAAGTGTAGGAGAAATACGTGCTAAATGCAGAAGGTTAGCAACACAAGGTCCCGGACTTGGATTAGTTTTAATTGATTACTTACAATTAATAGATGGTGGAAGTAGATATGCTGGTAATAGACAACAAGAAGTATCTGAAATATCAAGGTCTTTAAAGACGATGGCAATGGAATTAGGTGTTCCAGTAATTGCTCTAGCACAATTATCTCGTAGTGTAGAATTACGTGAAAATAAAAGACCAATTATGAGTGATTTAAGGGAATCTGGATCAATTGAACAAGATGCCGATATAGTAGCATTTCTTTACAGAGATGATTATTATAATAAAAGTGCTAGTGAGCAAACGAATATAAGTGTAACCGAATTAATAGTTGGAAAACATCGTAATGGTAGCACAGGTACAATAGAATTATTATTTGAAAGAACAATGAGTAATTTTAGAAATTATTTAAAAAAACAGGAAGGTGAATAGATGGATACGTTTAATAAAATTATGGGGGTAAGTATTACTATCTTAATTTCTATTATGGTATTCTTTTTAGGAGTTAAAACTAAAGTAGAAGGAACTCCTAAAAGTATTTATCAAGTATATTTAAATGGTGATACTATTGGACTAATAGAGAATAAACAAGAATTATTAGATTTGATAGATAAAGAACAAACTCAAATAAAAGATAAATATAAAGTAGATAAAGTATATCCACCAAGTGGATTAGATATACAAGATATCGTTACATATGATAATAATATAAGTAGTGTAAATAGTGTTTATGAAAAGATAAAAGATAAAGAACCATTTACTGTTAGTGGATATGAAGTTACTATTACATATAAAGAAGAACAAAAAGAAAGTAGTGACGATTCTAATAGTGAAGAAGTAAAAATAACAAAAAAAGATCCAGTTAAAATGCACGTACTTAATAAAAAAGATTTTGAAGATGGTTTTTACAATACAATTGCAGCATTTGTTGGAAGTGAAACTTTAGACAAATATAAAAACGATACACAAGCTGAAATAACTGAAACTGGTAGTACTATAGAAAATGTATATTGGAATGAAGATATAAAGATAAAAAAATCATATATTAGTACTGAAGAATATATTTATACAAATAGTAGTGATATAAGTAAATACTTATTGTTTGGTACTTTAAAAGATGGTAGTAAATATATAGTACGTGAAGGAGATAATATAACTAGCGTGGCTGAAGCAAATAACTTGAATGTAGATGAGTTATTAGTTGCTAATCCTGAATTTACTAGTGCTAATGTCCTATTAACTAAAGGTCAAGAAATAAATACACAATTAATTAATCCAGTAGTTAGTATAGTATATGAAGAAGAAAAAGTAGAAGATGTTGATGTTCCATTTGAAACAGAATATCAGGATGACGATACAAAATACAGAGGAAGTAATGAAACTATACAAGAAGGCGAAAATGGGGAAACACGTGTTACAGAAAAAATACAATACATTAATGGTGAAATACAAGGATTATATATAACTAACAAAACAGAATTAGTTCCGGCAGTAAATAAAATAGTAAAAAGAGGAACTAAAGCACCAGAATATAGTAGTGGTGGATATGAATTTTATAATGTTTCTTTCACTAATAGTTCATGGAGTTGGCCTACAATTACACCTTATGTAATAACTAGTAGGTTTGCATATCGTTGGGGAAGTTTACATAAAGGAATAGACATTTCTGGATGTGGTTATGGTTCACCGGTATTTGCAGTAGGTGACGGAATAGTTGTAGAAACTGGATATCATTCAAGTATGGGTACTTATGTTTATGTTCAACATGGCGATAATTATTATACGCAGTATATGCACTTGGCAAAATATACTGTTAGTGTTGGACAAACTGTATCACGTGGGCAACAAGTTGGTACGATGGGTAATTCAGGCTTTTCAACTGGAACTCATTTACATCTAGGAGTTTCAATTGGATATCCATATCAAGGTGGTAAATTTGTAAATCCTTGCGGGAGTATTTTCTCATGCTAGTTAGTGTACTTGCAAGTGGTTCAAAAGGTAATTCAACATTAATAAAAACGGAAAAACTTAATATTTTAATAGATATAGGTATGAATTTAAAATATTTGAAAGAACAATTATTATATTTTGAACTACTACCAAAAGATATAGATTATATATTTATTACTCATACTCATAAAGATCATGTAGGAGCATTAGATACATTTATAAAACATACTAATGCAACTATTTGTTTAGGGAAAAAGATGTACAATGATTTAGATTGTTTAAAAAAATATGATAATATTTTAATTCTTGATAACATTATAGAATTAGAAGATATATTAGTTGAAACAATAAAAACTAGTCATGATGCAAGTGAATCTTTAGGATATATATTTACATCAAATAATAAATCATTGGTATATATAACAGATACTGGATATATAAACAACAAATATTTTAATAAAATATACAATAAAAATATGTATGTTATGGAAAGTAACCATGATATAGAAATGCTTATGCATGGAAAATATCCACCATGGCTTAAACAAAGAGTATTGTCTGATAGAGGTCATTTGTCAAATAAAGCCTCTTCATTTTACTTAACTAAATTAATTGGTAACAATACAAATTTCGTAGTATTAGCCCATTTATCACACGAAAATAATACAGAAGAACTAGCAATGAAAACATTATGTGATACTTTAAAAGAATATGAAGTTAATTTCAGTAATATATATATTGCAAAACAAAATGAAAAAACAAAGGATTTTATATTATGATTAAGATTATATGTGTTGGTAAATTAAAAGAAAAATATTTAATTGATTTAGTTAATGATTATAAAAATAGAATTAATAAATATCATAAACTAGAAATAGTAGAATTAAAGGACTCTAATAAAAATGAAGAGGGATTAGAAATTAATAAATATATTAATAAAAAAGAATATATTATTACTATGGAAATAAATGGTAATAAAATGAATAGTATAGAATTTTCAAAAAAAATAGATAATTGGTTAATGACATACAGTAATATAATTTTTATAATTGGAGGATCTGATGGAATAGATGATAGTATAAAAAATATTTCTAATTATAAATTATCATTTAGTGACTTAACATTTCCTCATGGTTTATTTAGGGGATTCTTATTAGAACAAATTTATAGAAGTTTTAAAATATTAAATAATGAAACGTATCATAAGTAGGTGATTACATGAAAATAGGTAACGATTGGGATATTATATTAAAAGATATATTTGAAAGTAATAAATTTAGAGAACTAATTATAAAAGTTAATAAAGAATATGAAAAAAACACATGTTTTCCTATAAAGCAAGAAGTATTTAACGCTATAAAATTAACTCCTTACAAAGATGTTAAAGTAGTAATAGTTGGTCAGGATCCATATCATGGTGTAGGAGAAGCGCATGGATTATCGTTTAGCGTTTTATGTCAAAAACTTCCACCAAGTTTAAAAAATATATATAAAGAATTATATGATGATTTAGGTATTAAACCAAGTACTAGTGGCAATTTAACTTGTTGGGCTAAAGAAGGAGTACTTTTATTAAATGCAGTGCTTACCGTTAAAAAAGATAGTCCTGCTAGTCATAAAGATTTAGGATGGCAAGATTTCACAGATGAGATTATAAAAAGAATTGAAAAAAAAGATGGAGTAGTTGTATATATATTATGGGGTGCATTTGCACGAAGTAAAAAAAATTTAATAACAAATCCTAATCATTACGTAATAGAATCTGCTCATCCAAGTCCATTTAGTGCTAGATATGGATTCTTTGGTTCTAAACCATTTAGTAAATGTAATGATATATTAATAAAAAATAATTTGAAACCAATAGATTGGGAAGTTAAATGATTAAAAAATAAATGTGTTTGACAAAATATGACACATTTTTTTTATGTCTTACTGTAGTATATATAATCAGAACATTTTATATTCTGTTAGTATTTACCCAACTATTTAATAAAATAGAAGGGATGTATACATGAAATTTAAAAATTTTATTATTAAAATACTTAATAGTATAATTTTATTATACATATTGAAAATAATCTTCTTCTTCCTACAACAATAGGGAGTTTTGGTTATAACAATTAGATACTAGTGTTTTATATTTGTGCAAAAAAAAGCACACGTATTAAAAATACGAGTGTCTACACAACATGGGTAGACATTCCAGATATAGAATGTTCTACTTAAGTTAATTTTAACATCACAGTAATGATGTGTCAATATAATTTTTTTTTTTGAAATTTTATCGAAAAAATATTTACAAAATAATACATATTTGATAATATTTTATTAAGGTAGAAATACCAAGAATTATAAATTATAATTTTACGACTCATGAAAAAACTATAAAAACATATCTCTTTCCCAACCCCCAAAAACGTTGGGGGGGGGGGTATGA
>CAKOOJ010000004.1 GCA_934098385.1 uncultured Bacilli bacterium | reverse complement strand
CTTACGTATTTATTATATAACATTTTTTATAAAATAAAAAGACTATTAACAAATTTTATTTGTCAACAGTCTGAATAGAGAACCAATTTAGTTCTCTATTTTATATTAAATGTACTGACAACTTTATCATTAACATAATAAATAACACTATCTACATCATAATTATCTTTTATACTTAAATTAATAGAATAACTGACTTCTTCTAATATATTATTTGTATTAATATCTTCTAATATATTTTCATTAAAATTTAAAAGTAAAGATTTATCAGTTTCATTATAACTTAATAATTCAGTGTTATTATTTAAATAACTTATTAAATTAGTGTTTAATAGCTTAGAACTAGTTAATTCTTTAATTATTATTTCTATTTTACTTATATCACTATTATCTATTTTAGTAACTGGTACATAGTAATAGTAATCATTATACTTAGATAAATAATAAATTGTAGTCTTTGTAGTATTATTTATATTATTAATATTATATTCTTTATTAATGCCAATACTTCTATCTAATAAAGTAGGAAGTTTTTTATTAGAATTAGGTAACTTATTAAGAATAGATCCTTCTACATATATAGAAACATATTTAATATTATCTAAACTAGTTAAAGAATATACTATTGCTTCTATCATTTTTTCTTCATTATATATATCTACATTTAATAAATTCTTATTAAAATTTAACTTAACTAAATTATCTTGTATTTCTAAATTTATAAGTTTTGTATTTTTTGGTATAACTTTTTTAAAACCATCTCTTATATAATTGTTAGAACCAATAGTTAGTATATTAATAATTTCTTTTATTTTATCTTCTTTAGATTTACTAGTTAGTATAGTACTAACTCTTGATGTATATCTATTATTATCTATTAAATATATTATGTTATTTTCTTTATTATGACTTATATTAGATTTAATAGGTTCATTCCTATTAGGAAATAAATAAATGATAAATAATATTCCTAAGCAAGATAAACTAATAAAGATTTTTTTTAATGCTTTTCTCTTTAACATAGTAACACCTAATAAAATATATGAATTATATAAATTTTAATTCTTTATAAAATAAAAATTTTGCTTTTTTATTTAATATGTAGTAATATATACGTTACAAAAGAGGGGAAATAATAAATGAGAGAAGATAATATAAAAGATTATTGTAATGGAGTATGTAGTTATTTAGTGTTTTTGGAAGAAGTAATAAGCGGTACAAAGTTATATGGTGATTATATTATAAAAAATAATGATAATAAATTTATAAATGCTGCATTTATGGGATTTATATCGAATATATTTCTAATAATAAAAGAAGGTATAATAGAAAAAAGTGATAATAGCTACAATCCATTAATATTAGAAGAAATATTAGAAAAGAATATAAATAGAATTGCTTCTAGTCATAATGATAAGTATATGATAGATGGTTATTTATTTAAAGATAAAGAAACATTAATAGTAGAGTTGAGAAATAAAATAGCACATGGTAATTTTGTATTTGAATTAGAACATAATAGAATAATATTAAAAGTTGATAATAATGATATTAAAATTAATATATATAAATTAGCATCATTTGTTATGTCAAGTTTAAATAGTTATTTAAAGAATTATAAAACTAATGAATTTTCTAGAAAAATGACTGTTAATAATAGAGTACCGGCAAATAGAAATAAACCAATAACAAATAAAAATCAATTAATAGGTTTTATAAAAAGATATAGACAAAAAGTAGTAACTATAAAAAGTAAAGATGGATCTAATATTCCATTAAATATTCTAAAAGATTTTGATAGATTAGTTAATGGTTATGAGAGTAAATACTACGACGAAAAAGAATTATATAATATAAAAAAACATTTTAAGAACTTATATGGTGATAGATATGAAATAATCCATGAGAATAAATCATTTAAAAATGTAGACTACGATACTTTTGCAACTTATTTTTTAAATATTATGAGTGAAAATTCTACAATGTATGAACAAAGTATAATGTTAGCTAAAGAACTTGAAAGAAATGAAAATATAGAAAATAAAAAATTAAATTTACTTATAGATAATTTAAATAATTTAATAATATTAGATACAATAAAAGATTATAAAACAGTGAATATTAATATAATAGAACAAAAAGTATGTGAAAAATACGGTAAATTTTATATAAGTAGTTATACGTTGGGGTCGTCTGTTATAGCGTTATTTAATTCATTATTTTCATATAGTATAGATAATTTATTTAAAAATGATAATAAATACACTGAATTTGATAATAATGGCTTTGACTATACTAAGTTAAATTTTTCTGATTTTAATATAGAATTATGTGATATTGATACTAGATATATAAATTATTTAAAAGTTAAAAAAGATTCTAAATATAATGAATTAAATAAAATTAATGAAAATATTAATAAAATGATTTCAAATATAGAAAAAATAAATATAGATAAAATAGATGTAATAAATAAATTAAAAGAGAAATTAAATATAATGAATGAAGATAAAAATAGAATTGCAAAAGAATATAATAAATTATTAATAGAGTATAGTAATGCTTATGCTTATTGTAACAATAATAAAGATTATTTAATAAGTGAACGTATTATTGATGGTATAAGAAATTCTATAGCACATGGTAATTATTATATAAAAAATAATATTGACATATATAATAGTATAATTGTGTTTGAAGATATATATAATAATCAATTAACTTTTAAATGTAATATAAAGATGTGTGATTTTATAAACTTTTTAGATAGCAATGCAAATATAGTTTTTGATTTTATAGAAAATAATAAGATAAAAAAATTAGTTAAATAAATGATAAAAATATACTAACACCCAATTTGGTGGTAGGTAGAGGAAACGGCTTGAAAAATACACCTTACGAAATAAAAACTTCTTAATATAGAATAAAATCACTTATTATAAATATATTATAATAGGTGGTTTTTATATGGATAAGAAAACTAGTTTTAAAGAATTTGTATCACATCATCCTGAACTTATAACATTTGTAAAAAATAAAGAAAGTACATGGCAAGACTTTTATGAAATATATGATATATATGGAGAAGATGAAAAAGCTTGGAATAAATATTTCAATAATAATAATGATAGTATTGGAGAACTAACTAATTTATTTAAAAATGTAAATATGGATAACGTACAAAAACATATTAATAATGCACAGAAAGCAGTTAGTTTAATACAAGAATTAACAAATAAAAGTACTCCCAATATAGTTAGTAAAACACCAAGACCAATAACAAAGTTTTTTGGAGACTAAATGGAATTAGATATAATGTATAAAATAAAACAAGATAAAAAACATTATGATTATTTAAGAAGTCATACTTATTGGTATAAATATTTAAATAGAGATAGAAATAATTATGATAAGTTTTTAAATGCTTATAAAAAATATAATAGAAGCGTTACTACTAATAAAGTTAATGATACTATTAATAACATAGATATGGTAACAAATATATTAAAAGTATTAGAATAAATTATGCTAATACTTTTTTTGTTTTTATACTATATAAGTATATTACCAAGAATATATTAATTATTTCTGATATTAATAAACCATATAATCCAATATGAAATAGACTAAATATAAATAATGTTATTAGTTTAATTGATGTAGTAATTATTGTTACTTTCATAGTATATTTTGCATAATTTAATGCTTGTAGTGTACTTGATAATGGTCCTTCTAAATATAAGAATATAAAAAATGGTGCTAAGAATTTTATATAGTCTATTCCTTTTTTAGTTCTAAATAATATATATAATAAATCACCTGTAAATATATATACTAATGTGTTAGATACTATACCTATTAATAAAGAAAATATTATTGATTGCTTTAATCTTTTTTTTACTAGTAATTTATTATTTCTATTCTTTGATATTTCTGGTACTAATGATGTATTTAAAGCTAATATAAAGAATGATGGTATAGTAAGAAGTGGTAACACGTATGCATTATAAGTACCATATTCATTTAATATAAATTTATTTGAATATCCAGATAAAGTTAATGTAAATGTAAGTATAACAGGTTCAAAGAAATATCCAATATTTCCAATTATTCTACTTGATGTAGTTGGTAGTGCTACTGACATTATATCTTTTATTATACTTATACTTGGCTTTAAATCTTCTCTTTTTATTATAAAGTTTTTAGGTGCAAATAATAGAAATATTATAATAGATATTATTTCGGATGCTATATTTAATAAAATATATATTGATACTATAAATACTATTCCATATTTATTTAATTTAGGCAAAACTATTATAATTAATAGTAATCTAAATAGTTGTTCTATTATATTAGATAATGTATGTGGTAACATTTTTTGCTTACCAAAGAAATATCCTCTTATAATACTTGATAAAGATATAAATGGTAATATGAAAGCAATAGATATAATTGGGTAATAAGTATCTTTATTATTTAATAAATTATTTGATATATATGGTGCTACCATAAATATTAATGATATTAAGATAATATTTATCAGTAATGATACTGGTATTATAGAAAATAATACTTTCTTACTACTATTTTTACCACTAGCTATTACATTGCTAATAGCTAGTGGTAAACCTAATTGGGCTAATGTTATTAATAATGAATATGTAGGCATTATTATACTATATAAATTTATAGCATCATTACTTACTATTCTAGTAAATATTATTTTTATTATAAAACCTAATAATTTTGTAAATAATGCTCCAATAATTAAAATTAATGTTGATTTCACAAATTTATTTTTCATATTTAAATATATGAAAGAATAATAAATAATATAAACTAATGTTATTAATTTAAATAATAAAGTATTATATTCTTTAAAAAATAATAAAATATATATAAAAAAGTATTTAAATGTATTGCATTTATTAAAATTATTTGGTACTCTTTATATGTAGGGTAAAGCCTATAAGACATAAGTGAGAAATGGGAGGAATTAAAAATGTCAAAAACTGAATTAGTAGAATTCATAGCTGAAACAGCTGGATTAACAAAAGCAGATGCTACTCGTGCATTAGATGCTACATTAGCAGGAATAGAAAAAGGATTAAAAGAAGAAGGAAAAGTAACTTTAGTTGGTTTTGGTACTTTCAGTGCTAAAAAGAGAGAAGCTAGAGATGGAATTAATCCATTAACTAAAGAACCTTTACATATTCCAGCAAAAATGGCTGCTACATTTAAAGCAGGAAGCAAATTAAAAGACGCTTTAAATTAATCTTATAAAAAGTGAAATTATGAAATTTCACTTTTTGTTTACATATTTTTAAAAAATGTATTGATTAGTAAATAAAAATATATTATAATTAATTTATACTAAAGAGGTGGCTAGAATAATGAATATAATGCTTAATTTTATGGATAAAATTTATAGTGATGATAAGGCTATGACAATGGTGTATATAGTAGGGTCTGTTTTATTATTTATTTTTATTGTACTATTAATATTTAGTTTAAGAAAACCAAGTAAAAAAGACAATGTGAATATAATTGATGAACCTAAAGATAATACAAAAGATGAGGTAAAAGAGGATACTAAAGAAGATATTACTAATAAAGAAGATGAAAAAAAAGAGGAAACTATAGAAAAAACTGAAAATGTAGTAGAAGAAGTGAAAAAAGACGAAACATCTAGGTTAGATAACAATGTGGTTGAAACAGAAAATGTTGCAGAGGATAATAAAGATACTAATATATTTGAAAAAACTACAATTATTCCATTAGAAAATGTTAAAGTAAATGAAAATGAATTAAGTAAAGAAGAAAATATAGAAAAGGCTTTGGATAATGTTTCTAAAGAGCATAAAATTACGCCTGAAATTAATGAAAAAATTGATGATAGTAAAATAAGTACTGATATACCAAATGTTGATGAATTTGTTGATAATGTTGTTAAGAAAACTTATGAAAAAAATGAGCAATTCTCATCTGTATATGTAGGTGATAATACATCTACTATGAAGTTAGATAAAGTTATGGATCAAGTAAATATGGATAAGGATGTAAAAAAAGAAATAACTGGTGTCGATAATACTTTAGATGATAATGAAAGAATAAAAGAAGAAGAAAGTAGTTTAGATATTAAAGAAGAAAGTGCTAGTGATTTGGTTAAAGATGAAATACCTAGTAAATTAGACAATTTAAAAGAGGCACTAGAAGAAAGAAAAGAAGATGAAGTAAAAAAAGAAGAAGTGAAAGAAGAAACTACTGCAATAAATAAAGAAGATTTATTAAATAAATTAAATGCATTAAAAAAATAACTATTTTGTTATTTTTTCCTAAATTGAAATTTGAACCGCACCATTAGGGTGCGGCTTTTTGATATAATAAAGGAGCCAATTCCCGGCAAGGAGGCTCCTATATGAATTATAAACAATTAACCGAAAAAAAGAAAGTAGAAATTGATATTTTATTAGCACAAGGATTTTTAATGAGAGAAGTTGGAAGAAGACTCGGAATAAATCATTCTACAATTTCAAGATATAAGGCAGGTATATATAAAAAAAGAAAAATTGATATAAATAAGAAATATGAAATATTTATAAAATACTTATTTGATCATTATGATCGAAGAATATGTTCTATAGAAATATGTGTAAATAGATTTAAAAAAGGACATATTTTTGCAAATTGTCCATCAGTTAAACAAGTGTATAATTGGATAAATGACGGTAAAATATTTTTGAGTAAAGATAAATTATGCTATAAAAAAAGAAAAGGCAAAAAAACTGGTATGATGGCCCATTTTAAATGGAACTTAGATAATAAAACAGTGTTGCCAATAAGTTTAAGACCAAAGTATATTGAAAATAGAACGGAAGTAGGACATTTAGAAATAGATTCCATAATTGGAAAAAGAAATGAATACGACTCAATAGTTTCAATAGTAGATAGATGTACAAGAAAACTATGGTTAATAAAATCAGAATATAAAAACGAATATTATACAAATAAAATAATATATGATTTTATAATAAAAAATGATATAAAAGTAAAATCTATAACAGTAGATAATGGACTAGAATTTAATGCGTTAGGAATAGCTGCGAAGAAGCTTGGAGTAAAACTATATAAATGTGATCCTTACTGTTCGTTTCAAAGAGGGACAAATGAAAGAATGAATGCGATGGTAAGGAGATTTCTACCAAAAGGTTATTCCTTGAAAACAGTAACGCAATATTATTTAGATAATATAGCATTTGAAATAAACTATATGCCGAAAAAGATATTTGGATTTAAAAGTGCATTTGAAAAAGAATTGGAATATTAAATTTTATTTGAAAGAAAATTATAATATATTCTGTTTTTTAGTCAATGATAAAATAAACACAAAGTGTCATTGACAAAAAAACAAAATATATAAAAAAAACGATAACAAATAAAAGAAAAATTGACTAATATTTATTATCTGATAAAATTAAATTAAGTGGTGCGGTTGAAATTACAATATAAAAAAAAATAACTATTTTGTTATTTTTTTCTTTTATACTTGATTTTTACTACTAAAGTGTGATACAATACTAATGCTTTTGAAAGAAGCGTAATCCGCTGATTTATATATCAAGATTAGAATAAATATTTTATTAGAAAGGAAGATTATCGTGAATCCATTAATTGAAAAAATTAATAAGGAACAAATTAGAACTGATATTCCAGAATTTAGAGTTGGAGATACAGTTAGAGTTGGTGTTAAAATTAAAGAAGGTAAAAAAGAAAGAATACAAAATTTTGAAGGTATCGTATTTAATATAACTGGTGGTTCTGTATCTAAAACATTTACAGTATTTAAAAAAAGTGGACCTCATGTAATTGAGAGAGTATTCCCAGTTAATAGTCCATTAGTTGATAGTATTACTGTAATTAAGAAAGGTAAAGTTAGACGTTCTAAATTAACATTCTTAAGAGGAATGAAAAAAGATTATAAAACTAAAGAAAGAAATTAATCTTTCTTTTTTCTTGCAATTTATATCATGTTAAATTATAATTGATATAGAATAGGAAGATGGTTATGAAGATATTAACAATAAGCAAACCTGTATATGATTTTATATTACCTTTAGTAGAATTCCCTAAAGATGGTGATTTATTTACTATTAATAATAGTACTAGAACTATTTCTAATGTAATACCTTTAATTGCTATTACATTATCCAAATATGGACTTGATACTAGTTTTATTGGTGTTGTTGGATATGATGATATAGGTAATAAAGTTAAAGAAATATTTATGAATAATAAAGTAGATACAAAATATATAGAAACAAGTGAAAAAGAGAATACTTGTATAAATTATAAAATTTATAATTCTAAAACTAATGTATTTACAACGATATATGAAAATTCTATAAAAACTAATTTATTAAAATATAAATATGAATTTATACCTGATGTTGTTATAATGGATGATGGAGATTATGGTGCTAATATGGCTGCAATAAATAATTATCCTGATGCGAATTTAATTTATATTGCTAATAAATTTACAAAAGACTCTTCTGTTTATTTAAATAAATGTAATTATGTTATTGCAAATATTGATTTCGTTAGTAATGCTACTGGTTTATTTAAAAATTTAAATAAACCTAAAGAAATAGTTAATTTATTTCAAAAGTTTATAGATTTATATAAAACTAATTTAATTATTAGATTAGATAATTTTGATTTTCTATATTGTGTTAATGATGAAGTTAGATTAATAAAAAATATAAATAATCATTTAAAAAATAAAGAAAATGTTTTTATAGCTGTTTTATGTTATTTTTTAATAATTACTAAAGATGTTGAAAGTAGTATAAAATATACTAATAAAGCTATGCTAAATTCTTTAAGTGAATTAGATATGATAAGTAATATTCCTTCTAATGATGTTATTAATGAGTTAAATAATGAAATATTGAAAAATACTAATGTTAATCAAAATAGCAATAATAATGTTAGTAATACTATGAATAGTAATAATGTGAATGTTAACAATTATAATAATGGTATAAATAATTATCAGAGTAGTGTAAATAATAATGTAGAAACGTTAAATGTTTCAGATGTAAAAATAAATGAGGTAAAAAAATGAATTATGATCCATTTTTAAATATTTTACCTACTGTAGATTTACATGGATACAATAGGGATATGGTAAAATATTTGGTTGATAATTTTATAAACGATAATATAAAGTTAAATAATAAAAAAGTTATTATAATTCATGGTATAGGTAAAGGTATTGTGAAGGAAGAATTGCATTTTTTATTAAAGAAAGATAAGAGAGTTAAAAAATATTATTTAGATACATTTAATATCGGTGAAACTATAATTGAATTATATTAGATTGTATGATAAAATATCTTTTTTGAAAGGGCTGATAATATGTTTGTAGATGAGGTAACATTGAAAATAGAAGCTGGAAAAGGTGGAGATGGCTGTACATCTTTTAGACGTGAAAAATTTGTAGAAATGGGCGGCCCTAATGGTGGAAATGGTGGCCATGGGGCAAACATTATATTTGAAACTGATCCTGGTTTAAAAACACTAATTGATTTGAAAATGATGAAACATATTAAAGGAGATAAAGGTGTTAATGGTAAAGGTAGTGATAGAAATGGTGCTAATAGCGATGATGTTATTATAAAAGTCCCCGTTGGAACGACTATAACTGATGTCAATACTGGTCTAATTATTGCTGATTTAACTAATGAAAATGAATCTGTGCTTGTAGCACGTGGAGGACGCGGAGGAAGAGGAAATCATGCTTTTGCAACACATGAAATTCCAGCACCTAAAATGAGTGAACTTGGTGAACCTGGAGAAAAAAAGGTAATTAAATGTGAACTTAAATTGCTTGCAGATGTAGGATTAGTAGGAATGCCTAGCGTTGGTAAAAGTACTATATTAAGTATGATAAGTTCTTGTAAACCAAAAATAGGTGCATATCATTTTACTACTTTAAGTCCAAACTTAGGTGTTGTTAAATTAAACGATGGTAGAAGTTTTGTAATGGCTGATTTACCAGGTCTTATAGATGGTGCTAGTAATGGCGTTGGTTTAGGCGATAAATTCTTAAGACATGCAATGAGAACAAAAGTAATTGCACATGTAATTGATATGGGATCATTTGAAGGTAGAGATCCAATAATAGATTATGAAAATATTTATAGTGAACTTGAAAATTTTGATGAAAGATTAATTAATAAACCAAGTATAATTATTGCCAATAAAATGGATTTACCAGATGCAAAAAATAATTTAGATAAATTTAGAAAAAAATATCCCAATAAAGAAATATATGAAGTATCTGCTATAATGAATGAAGGCTTTGAAACTTTAATTCTAAGGCTTGCTGATATAGTTGAAAATACTGAAACTGTTAAATTATATAAAGAAGAAGACTACGCTTCCCACACATTATATAAATTCAACAATGAATTACCATACACTATTACACGTGAAGGTGATTTATGGATATTGAAAGGTAAAGAAATAGAAAAATTATTTGCTATGACTAGATTTACGGAAGATGAAAGTATTGCTCGTTTTGCTAGAAAATTAAAAGGTATGGGAATTGAAGATGAGTTGGAGCGTTTAGGCGCAAAACGTGGAGATGAAGTTAAAATAGATGATTATATATTTGAATTTAAAAATTAGATAGTGTACTATCTTTTTTTTTATCCCAAATCTTGGAAGTGAAAATTGACATTTTGAAAAAGATTAAATATATATTATAAAGAAAAGTATAATTTTAATAAAAAATAAAAGAGTAGTTTTGTATCTACTCTTTCATTATACACAGTCTACATAAGTATCGCTTAAACACTTAACAGCACAGCAGCATGATAAGTCCATTGTAAAGAAACTATTAGTTGCTATGTATGGAATAGAATTACAACAACTTTCTTGTAGATTTCTTGCTAAAACTCTAAAAGTACAACAATTTCCATCTAATTTTTCTACTCTAAATATATTAGAACAATCATCACAACAAGCACTTACTTGTGTATTTGAACATACATTAGTACTATCCTTTTCTATTGGCATACTCCAAGGAGTTCCATTACCGCAGCAAGTATAAAGCATTACTGGTCTAGTATTACATACCAAGCAGCTAGGTCCTCCTCCAAGCATAGGTCTATCACAAGAATCCAAACAACTTTCTGGGCATGCATTTTGTTGTAGAACAAGTATAACTTTTAATATCTCTCCGATGCAATTTGTAGTTTTATCATTACACATGTATAATTCACCCTTTCATTTATACTCAATATATTTTATGTAACTTTTATAAATTAGTGATTTTATTTTTATAAATTTTATAGTATAATGATAATAGATGAGGTGATATTATGTTATGGCAATATATTTTAATTGCATTTGTACTTATAATTATATCTTTAATAATTGTAAAATTAAATAAAAAGAACTTTAATTTAGAAATTAATAAATTAGTACAATACTTAGGTGGTAGAGATAATATATTAGATACAGAAGTTAATATGTCTAGATTAAAAGTTACTTTAAAAGACGTTAGTAAAGTAGATAAAAATGCAATAGAAAAATTGGGTGCAAAAGGTATAGTAGAAGTAGATAATCAATTAAAAATAATATTTGGAACAGATGCTGTAAAATTAAAAAAGTATATTACAGATATGAAACGTAAAGGATAATTTATTATGAAAAATATTGAATTAACTAAAAATGAAGTAAAAACCAAAAATATAGTATTAACTATAACTAGTATATTAACATTATTATTAGGTTTATCATTCTTCTTTGATAAATATATAGAATTCTTAGACGGATGCGAGATATTTTATGTAGTTATGTTATTATATTTTGGGTTAGAATTTGCTAATTATCTATTAACTAAAAAATATACTGGTATGCATCATTTATATAAATCCTTAGCTTGTATAATAGCTAGTGTAAGTGGTTTATTATATATGGATCAACCTTCTAATTATGTTATTGGATTTACATTAATAGGTTGGTTAGTTATAATGTTAATAATTAAATTAATAAAAATAGAAGAATTAAGAAATAAATTAAATTATAGTATATTCTTTAATTTATTTTCTTTGAGTTTATTCATACTATTAGGCTTTTTAGTAGTAACTAACGTGATACAAGGTATAACTAATCAATGTTTAATTTTAGGATTTTTCTTTACTGCAAATGGAATATTAAACTTATTAGAAGTATTAGGAAACATAAAATTTGAAAAATAATTGAAATTAAAAAAATATTGTGTTAAAATATTTTAGAAATCAGTGATAAAAGACATGATTAATATAAATAATATTAAAGAGAGTTCATAATTGGTGTAAATGAATATATTATTATATTAATTACTACTTTTTAGAGACTTTAATAAAGTCCGGTTTTATGACCGTTATTTAAATAAAGAATAATATTAGGATGGTACCGCATAAATTATGCTCCTTTGTACTATCCTTTTTATTATATAAGGTGGTGATTGTTTGAAAATAAAGAGATTAATTGAAAATGTATTTAATAATAATAAATTTATAACATTAATAGATGATATGGAGTTAGAAAGTAAGTTAAAAATAAAATCTAGTGTAATAACCTATATTATAATGACTAGGAGTACTAGAAATATACATATACTAGTAGAAGAATTAATTAATTTAATTAATAATAGCACTAGAGTAAGATATGATAATTATACTAATTATATAATAGATTTTATTAATGAACATAAAATAGTAGATAATAAAGATATACTAGATAATTATATAACTCATGGATATTATTTTCATACATATAATAGTGTATTTAATAATTCTATAAAAACCTATGGACTAAATAATAATAAAAAAATTTGGAATGATGATGAATTATTAGAAATTAAGAATATTTTCAATAAAAAAGGTAAAACAGATACCTTTGGATTATATAAAAAAGATAATCCTATATATTTAGATACATCACTTACATCTTCTTCATATTACGCACTTATTTCGCCATCATGGTTTATGCATTTTGCTACTGGTGGTTTCAATAATGATAAAAATTATTATAAAAATGCCTATATAAATAATAATTATGAAGAAATGTTATATAACGTTGATAAAATGATATATGATTATAAATTAGATGAAGAGGAAAAAAATATAGTATTAAATTTTTTTGATAAATATTATAAATTATTTTGTAAAAATAAAAGTAGTGATTTATTATTAGTTGATAGAAATAAGATAGATAATAATATATTATATTTTAATGATAATTATAATATTAATGATGTTAAAAAAATTATTGGATTATATAGTAGTGGTGTTAAAATTTGTAAACAAAATATAGATAAAGATAATTTAGTATTTATTAATTATAATAATAGAATGGAGAGAGTAAAAAATGATAAATATAAAAGAAGATAGTAGATTAAATATAATGAACCATTCTTGTGCGCATTTAATGGCACAAGCAGTAAAGCATTTATATAGTGATGCTAAGTTTTGGGTAGGACCTGTAATTAGTGATGGATTTTATTATGATATAGATTTAGGTGATAAAGTTATAACTGATGAAGATTTACCTAAAATAGAACGTGAAATGAAAAAAATTAGTAAAGACGGCAAAAGAATTATTAGACATGAAATTAGTAAAGATGAAGCTTTAGAAATGTTTAAAAATGATCCATATAAAATAGATTTAATAAATAATATGGATGAAGATAATACTGCAATTAGTTGTTATACACAAGGTGATTTTACTGATCTTTGTCGTGGACCACATGTTGATACTGTGAAGGAATTAAAATATTTTAAATTATTAAAACATAGTGGAGCATATTATAAAGGTGATTCTAAAAATAAAGTACTGCAGAGAATATATGGTGTATGCTTTCCAACTGAGGATGAATTAAATAACTATTTAAATGAACTTGAAGAAGCAAAATTAAGAGACCATAGAAAAATTGGAAAAGATATGGAAATATTTATGACAGATGAATTAGTTGGTGCTGGTATGCCTTTATGGTTACCAAATGGTGCATTAATTCGTAAAGAATTAGAGAATTACATATATGCAAAAGAACAAAAATTAGGTTATAATCATGTATATACTCCATGTGTTGGAACTGTAAATTTATATAAAACTAGTGGACATTGGGATCATTATAAAGAAAATATGTTTCCAATGATGAAAGTTGATGATGAAGAATTTGTTCTTAGACCAATGAATTGTCCACATCATATGTTAGTTTATAAAAATAAATTACATTCATATAGAGATTTACCAATAAGAATTGGAGAATTTGCAACTGATTTTAGATATGAAGCAAGTGGAGCTGTTAAAGGACTTGAAAGAGTAAGATGTATGTGTCAAAATGATGCCCATTTATTTGTAAGACCTGATCAAATTGGAGAAGAATTTAAAAAAGTAGTTAAATTAATATTAGATGTATATAATGATTTTGGCATTATTAACTATAAATTCAGATTATCTTTAAGAGATAAAGAAGATAAAGAAAAGTATTTTGATGATGATGAAATGTGGGATATGGCTGAAAATAAATTAAGAGATGTACTAAATGAATTAGGTGTTGAATATTTTGAAGCAATTGGAGAAGCTGCATTCTATGGTCCAAAATTAGATGTTGAAGTTAAACCAGCTGTTGGTCCAGAAGTAACACTTTCAACCTGTCAATTAGATTTCCTACTTCCTAGAAGATTTGAATTATCTTATATAGATAATAAAGGAGAAAAACAAACTCCAGTAGTACTTCATAGAGCAATATTTGGAACATTTGATAGATTTACAGCGTTCATTATAGAAGAAACTAAAGGTAATTTCCCATTATGGTTAAGTCCACTACAAGTTAATATTATACCTGTTAATAAAGAATATCATTTAGAATATGCTAACAAAATATATGAATTATTAAAAGATAATAATATAAGAGTTGAATTAGATGATAGAGATGAAAAATTATCTTACAAAATGAGAGAAAGTCAAACTAAAAAAGTTCCTATTACTCTTATACTTGGTGATAATGAAAAAGATAACAATACAATATCTTATAGATTATTTGGTAGTCGTGAAACTACAACACTAAGTGTTGATGAATTTATTCATTTGATAATAGAGAGTATAGAAAAAAAACTTAAAAATTTATAACAAAATATAAAATTAAAAATGTAAAAAAATACTTACTGTATAAAAACTTCTTAAGAATAAATAGTATAAATAATTTGTACTATTTTTTTTCATATATGAATGGTATAATTAATTAGAAATGAGTGGTGTTTATGAATAAAAAAAGCGATATAAATAAAATAATTATTATGGTATCTATATTAGTTGGTTCATATTTAATAATATCTAATTTTAAGTTTGTTAGTAATGTAATTAGTAAATTATTTAATGCTATATTTCCTTTTATATTAGGTATAGTATTAGCATTTGTTTTAAATATATTTATGGTTAAAATAGAAAAAATATTAAATAAAATAAGTAAAGATAAAATAAATGATAGATTAAATAGAATGCTATCAATAACTATAGCAATATTATTATTCATATTTGTAATTACTTTTATATTATTAGAATTAATACCAGAGCTTGTAAATAATATGGAAAGTTTAATTAAGAATATACCTATTATGTTTAAAAAAATAGAAGATTATCTTCTTAAAATAGTAAAGGATTATCCAGATATACAAAAAAGTATTATTAATATGTTTAACGATACTACAAATATTAATGATATATTAAAACAAATATTAAATTATTTGGTTAATGGTTCTATAAATATTATTACTAGTTTTATAAGTAGTGTTATTAGTATATTTACGGCCTTAGTATTTGCTTGTTATATGTTGAGCCAAAAAGAGTATTTAATTAGAGGTATAAAAAAAGTATTAAATGCTTATTTAAGTAAAAGAAAAACAGATAAAATATTTAGTATAGCAACATTAAGTAATAATACCTTTTCTAAGTTTGTTTCTGGACAATGTTTAGAAGCTTTAATACTTGGTACTATATTTTTTGTTGTACTTAGTATATTTAAATTTCCTTATGCTTTATTAATTTCATTGCTTACTTGTATAACAGCATTAATACCGATTTTTGGTGCTTTAATTGCTATGTGTATTGGAACAATACTAATATTAACTATTAGTCCTATAAAAGCGATTGTATTTATGGTTTTATTTATTGTTATACAACAAATTGAAGGAAATTTAATATATCCAAAGGTTGTTGGAAAAAGCGTTGGTTTAAGTCCTATTTGGACATTGCTTGCTGTTACTGTTGGTGGTAGTTTATTTGGTGTTGTTGGCATGCTTATTGGATTACCTCTAGCAAGCATATGTTATGCTATATTTGTTAAAGATGTAAATAATAGAATAAAAGCTAAATAATATTATGTGATCATAATATTATTTTTATTTTATATAATTTATTAGAGGTGAATTATGAAGAAATTTGTAGTATTTATATTATGTTTTTTTGTATTATCAATAAATGTATTTGCGACTAATGCTAAAGGAAGTATATTAATGGAATATTCTACAGGAGAAATTTTAATGGAAGAAAATTCATTTGAACATATGTATCCTGCTAGTATGACTAAAATGATGACACTTTTATTGATAATGGAAAGTATTGATAATGGAAAAATAAAATTAACTGATAAAGTTACTATTAGTGAAAACGCATCTAATATGGGTGGAAGTCAGGTATATTTAAATGTTGGTGAAGTAATGAGCGTAGATGATTTAATTAAAAGTATATGTATTGCAAGTGCTAATGATTCGGCAGTAGCTTTAGCTGAATTTATTGCTGGTAGTGAAGAAAAGTTTGTTAAATTGATGAATAATAAAGTAAAAGAATTAGGACTTACTAATACAAATTTTGAAAACGTACATGGACTTCATAGTGAAAATCATTATAGTTGTCCTAATGATATGGCAGTAATTGCAAGAGAACTTTTAAAACATCAAAAAATATTAGATTATTCTAGTATATATGAAGAATACTTAAAAAAGAATGATGGAACTAGTGTATGGATGGTAAATACTAATAAACTCATAAAATATTATAAAGGTTTAGATGGTTTAAAAACTGGATTTACTGATAATGCTGGTTATTGTTTAACCGCAACAGCTAAAAGAAATAATATGAGATTAATAAGTGTAGTTATGGGAGAAGAAACAAGTGAGATAAGAAGTAAAGATACTGTAGAACTTTTAGATTATGGATATAATAATTATAAATTAAAAACTATATTTAAAAATAATATAAAATTAGGTAAATTAAAAGTAAATAATGGTAAAAAGGATTTTGTAGATTTAAAACTATTAAATGATGTTGTTGATTTAGTAGACGTTAATGAAGAAGGTAAGTATGATCATAAATTAAAGATAAATGAAATTAAAGCACCTATATATGTTGGAGATAAAGTAGGAGTATTAGAATTGTATAAAGATGGTAAAAAAATAAATAGTTTTGATGTAACTGTTAAAGAAAGTATAGAGAGAGCTAATATATGGGATTTATATAAAAAGAATTTTAAATATATTGTTAGTGGTAATGTGTAAAATGCTTAGATTATGTCTAAGTTTTTTATTTAATATAATTGTTAAAAAGAGGAATGAGAATTAAAGATGATTTATACTTGCTTGATATTATTCCATCAAAGGAAGAAAAGATTCTTGATATGTTAATAAAAAAAGAAACAACAGAAGAATTAGAGCATTTATTAAATAATTTAAGTTATGATGATAATTTTGTTATATGTAGTTTATATGGTATTAAAACTAAAAAAATAACTCAAAAAAATTTAGCAAAGATATTTAATTGTACTCAAAGTTGTATTGCTAAAAAACATAATAAAATATTAAATCTAATTAAAGAGAGTCTGAGATATTGAAATCAGATTCTTTTTGTTAATAAAATAAGAAGTGTATTTTTTAGATATTTAATATTATTTATAATTATTCTGACAAACATGGAAAATATTATAGATTTTTGCTAAAACTTGAAGTTATATGATATAATAAAAACTAATTGGAGGTCCCATATGGAAAATTTAAATCTGAATCTATTAAAGTATTTTTACTATGTGGCATATTATAAAGGTTTTACTAATGCATCTAGAAAACTTAATATTGTTCAGTCAACATTTAGTTATAATGTAAAAATATTAGAAGATACTATGAAAAAAATTTTAATAGTACGTAACTCAAAAGATTTTGAATTAACCGAAGAAGGTTATCATTTATATGAGGTATTAAAGTCTATTTTTGGAATTTTGGAAAAAAATTTAGATTTTTCAACAAACGACAATCTTTACCATGAATTATCAATAGGAGTGAGGCATTCTTTAAGTGATTTTATATTTAGAAATGCTTTAAATGAATTTATCAATGATAATCCAAATATACATTTGAGTATTAATTTATACTCTAAAGTAGATTTAAAAAAATTTAATGAAGAATATGATATTATAATAGATTACGAAGATTACATTGATTTAATTGACATCTCAAATAAGGAGAGTATTTGTGAAATAGATAATATATTTGTCTGTGGAAAGGAATTATATCAAAAATATAAAAATATAATATCGGTAAAAGAATTAAATAATGAGAAGTTTATTTCATTGCGTCCTAATAAGAAAAAAGGGAAAATAAACAGCTTTTGTTTTGAAAATAATTTAACTTTTAAAGAAATTATTTCAGTTAATGACAGCATCATAAATAAAGAAATGATAAAAAATAATTTTGGTTTTTCAATTATTAATAAAAATAGTGTTAAAGATGAATTAGCAAATAATGTTATAAAACAAATTACTATAAAAGAAAAGATTTTTAAGGATAAAATAATCTTAGCATATAAAGATAATAAAAAAATCAAAATAATAAATGAATTTATAAAAATATTGAAGAAACAATATAGTAAGGAGAATTAAATATGATATGGGATTTATATGATAAAAATTTTAAAAAAACTGGAAAAGTTGTGCAAGAAAATAATATAGATGATATTCCAGATGGCCTTTATCACTTAACTGTTAATGTATGGATCATTAATTCTAGCAATGAAGTTTTAATGGTTAAAAAGTCATTAAATTTTGATTTAAGATATCCAGGGTATTGGACTAGCATTAATGGTAATGTTGCCAGCGGAGATGACTCGTATAGTACTATAAAAAAAATAATATTAAAAAAAATAGGCATCAAACTTACAAATACTGACAAAATCATTAAATTAGGTGAAGATATTAGAAAACCATATCATTATATATATGAAACATTTATAATTCAAAAGGATTTAAATTTAGAAACTGTTTTTACAGATGAGATATATTATTCGAAAGCTGAATGGATTAATATTGAAGAAATAAAAAATATGATAAGTAACGGTGAAATAGAATTTCCTTTAATTGAAAGAATTGAAAAATACATTTTGCCATTTTTAAAATCGAAAAATTAGATAATACATATCAAAAAGTTGAATACAATTATTCAACTTTTTTGATGTATAATAATATCAAATTGGAGGGATTAAATATGTCAAAATTGCCATTATCATTAGAAAGAGTTATAAAAGACAAACCAATATTGGAACATTTTGTGAGGGGGTTGCCAAATTTAGGAGAGCCAAAATTTGGTGGTACTTATTCTTCGGAAGTTGCAAAAATATATGATGCTTTTGAACTATATGGGAATGAATTATATGAATTAGAAAACGAAAGGATAAGAGGTAGAAACTCTAGATCGTTGGGTGGTGGTAGTCCAATGAGAACAGAAGCATTTCCACCATGTAAAAAAGAGTTATTGAATGTTATATATGAAGATAAATTATCTGATTATCCAATGGCAGCTGGAGATGAATATTCAAGAAAGATTATAGTTGATTATTTAAAAAGAGAAGGATTTCAAAATGAAGCTGGTATATCTGAGGATAACATAATATTTACATTATCTACAACACAAGCATTCAATATCATTATGAAAATAATAGCAAGACCACATGATGTAGTCTTGATGACTGGACCAAATTATGGACTTTTTACTTTTACTCCTGAGCGTTCTGCTGGAGCCACGGTTGAAATTTTACCTTTGTCTATTGAAGATAATTGGTATGTTAATCCAGAAAAATTATCTTTGAGAATTGATGAAATAAATCGACAATTAGAAGAGAGGTATAGAGGAAAACTTGAATATACACCAAAAGTCGTAGCATTTTTGAATGAAAATCCACATAATCCTTTAGGAAAGGTCATGAATGATAATAATTGTGAAATATTAGAAAAAATAGGTGATGTTTGCTTAGAAAAAGGTGTATTTGTTATTGATGATTTGATATATAGAGATCTTACATTTGATAGAAATAATTTAGCAAAACCTATGGGAGAATATACTAAATACTTCGATAATACCATTACAATAACTGGATTATCTAAAAGTTATGGACTTGCTTCTATTAGGGCAGGAATGGTAGTTGCAAATGAAATAATAATTAGAGGAATAAGAAATTATATTTTCCAAACTATGGATTCTTCGCCAGTTTTACAAGGTCGTGCATTAGCTGGGGCATTTAATTCTAGTGTAGAAAGATATAGGGAATATGATAAATTCTTTAATCCTATTATCGATGAATATAGATATAGATTAGAATTATTAAAATCTTTAGTTGAAGGAATTGACTCTATTAAAGATATAGATTTGCGAAATAAAATAGAAAATGAAATAAGGAGATATGCTCAAAATGATTTTAATATAAATGAATTATTAGAAGGAATACCTGGAGTGAATATTGTTGATGGTACTTATCCAGAATCCGGTTTCTTTGTAATGCTAGATTATACCAATCTTAAGAATAAATCAAGTGATTATGGAAGAACAATTAGTAATGAGAAGGAACTATTGAAGTACATGTATGAACAAGAAAAAATCAAGATTATTTTAGGACAATCTATTTCATGGCCAAATCAAGATCAGTTGGTAGGTAGAGTTACTACTGCTTTGCCAAGAGAGGATATTATAGAACACTTCGGTGCTATGAATAGATGTTTAAGGAAGTTAAGATAAGTATGAAAAAAATAGCGATAGTTTCTTGTAATAAGCGGAAAAACAAAATAGAAGAAGACAAGTTATTACAAAATGCTTTAATTCAAAGTGGATATAATGCTGATATTATTTCGTGGGAGGATGCAGATGTAAATTATGATGAATATATTGCTTTAGTATTGCGTTCTGTTTGGGGCTATCAAAACAATTATTTAGAATTCAAAACATGGTTAAATATGATCAAACAAAGTCAAATTTTATTATTAAACAGTCCTGAATTAGTTTCAAATAATATTAGAAAAGATAAACAATTTGAATTATTGGCAAAATATGAAATACCAATTATTCCAACTGAATTTATTTATAAATTAGAAGATTTATTTAATGATATTAAGTTTGATGAAAAAAAACCGAAAGTTTTAAAACCAATAATATCAGGAAGTGGTGAAAATACATTTTTAGTTGATAACAATGAATCACTATACACAGATAAAATTATAAAGCCTTTTGAAAAAATTATAAAGTGTGAAGATAATGGTATTATGCTACAACCATATATTGGAGAAGTTAAAAATGGAGAATTTGCATGTATATATATTGATGGTGTAAATACACACAATATGATGAGATATCCGGGAATATTTGCTAATAGAAAAAAGCCAGTATATTTAACGAATATACCAGAAGCTGTAAAAAAATTAGCAGATAAAGTATCTAAGATAGAAGAGTATTCAAATCATTTATATATGCGAATTGATATTGTATTGCATAATAACAAGCCAATGATTATGGAAGTTGAATTAGCAGAACCGGATTTACTTTTTAAATTTATACCAGATGAAAAACTGAAGAATGAATCGGTTAATCATTTTGCAAAAAAATTAATAAGGAGAATAGAAAAATGAAAACATTATTGTATTTTGAAGAATATGAGTCAAATTTGTCACATGCATTATTAAAAAGAAGCGATATAAATCCAATAATTATTAGAACAAATAAAAATATGAAATTTTTTAGTGAAGAATACTTGAATAGAACAAAAAATGCTCCTAACTATATAATTGATTACTACAATGATATGGATGATGAAGTTTCTAAGTTTAAATCGTGGCTAAATGATAGTAAAATAATGAATATAGATTATTTCTTAAATGATTCAGAGTATTATTTAGAATTTGCAAATAAGTTTGCAAATAAATTGGGATTATATTCGTTAACGGATAAACAAATAAAATGGGTTAGAGATAAAGTTGATATGAAGAAAAGATTTAGAGAAATAGGTATAGATACTGTAGACTTTTCAGAGGTTAATAGTAAGGAAGAATTAAAAAGGTATTTTAATCAAAATGGATGTAAAAAAATAATATTTAAACCAAGAAGAGGTATGAATAGTATAGATACTTATATAATTTCTTCATTAGAAGACGTAGAAAACTTAGATATTAATATTGTAGAAGGTAAATATATGATTGAAGATTTCTGTTATGATCATGAATGGTCTATAGAAAGTTTAGTACAAAATGGTATAGTATTAGATTCATATCTTACATATATTCCAAATCCTACCATATGGGCATCTATTTCAAACGACTTAAATTGTCATATGACTGTTCCTAAAATACCATCATATTTTAAGTTTGTTCCTAAAAATTTTATCCAACAAATAGTTACTGGCATGAATTTAAAAGATGGAGCAATGACTATAGAAGTATTTATAGATAAAAATGGCAATATTAAAGCTAGTGAACTAGGCTGGAGATTGCCAGGGTGTCAAGCTACATTAAATCATAGTTATTCATACGGAATTGATATTTATAATTTATTATTAGATATAGCAATACATAAACCTGTAAAACTAAGTTATAGACAGCCTATTATAAGTGTTGGAGATTTATATTTGCCAAATAAAGAAGGAATTATTTCAAAGCTAACCCCTTTAGAAGAACTATTACAAATGGATGGCGTCATTTCAGGAGAAATGTTTGCAAAAGTTGGAGAATATCAGAAAAAAAGAAGAGTAGGAAACGATTCATCTGGTTGGGTTCAAGTTACTGGTAGAGATGAACAAGAAACTCTTCAGAAAATGCAAAATATATTTAATGAATTTCAAATTGAAACAGAAAAGGAAAGGGAAAGGACATATGTTAAAAAAATTTAATTTATTATATATAATTTTATTTCTGATATTACTATCTGGATGTAGTAATAAAATAAAAGAAATAACTTGTGTTGATGATTTACAGTCTTCAAAAATCGGTATATATACTGGTTCAGAATACGACAAATTATTAGAAAAAAGGCTTAAAACAGCAATTCCAACTTATTATAATAGTTATAGTGATGAAATATCGGCTTTGAAAGCTGGTAAAATAGATGCTTTTTTAACAGATGAACCTTTAGCACAGGAAATTTTAAGAAAAACAAATAGCTTAAAAATTCTTGATGAACAATTGACAAATGATAGTTATGCATTTGCAATAAATTCTCAAAAAGGAGAATTGAAACAAGAAATTGATAGTATTATTTTAGAAATGAAAAATGATAATACTTTGTATAAATTTGAAGAAAAATGGTTTGGTACTGATGAAAGCATTAAAGAATTAGAAGTATATGATTATAAATATACCAATACAATAAAATTTGCTACTGTATCAGGTTCAGCACCATTTTCTTATATGAAAAATAATACAATTGTTGGATATGACATAGATGTTATTAATTATATTGGATATAAATTAGGATATAAAATTCAAATGATAGAAATGGCATTTGATGGTATTATTCCTGCAATTGTTTCTGGAAAGGTAGACATGGCAGGTTGTTCTATAATAGTTACAGAAGAGAGAAAGAAACAGGTCCTTTTTTCTGAACCGGATTATGAAGGTGGAATAGTGTTAGTTACAAGAAAATAGGAGGTAGATGTGAAATTGAAAAAATTTAAAATATTAATTACGTTAATAATAATATTTATAATATTTCTTTATAAGAACGAAATAACAATTATGGTTAATGATATATCAAATAGTTTTTATATAACTTTAATAGAAGAAAATAGATATAAATTGTTATTGAATGGTCTTTTTTCTACAAGTATTATTTCCATTACTTCAATATTGTTGGGAACTATAGTAGGAGTAGTAATATATTATATTCAAAAGTGTAAATTACCTTTTCTAAGTAAAATATTTAGTTTTTATATAAAACTAATGCAAGGAATACCAATAACAGTTTTACTTTTAACATTTTATTATGTTATTTTTGGAAACGTAAATATAAATCCTATGATAGTAGCAATTATCACGTTTTCGTTATATTTTTCAGCTTATGTATCTGAAATAATTAAAGGTGCAATGGCTTCTATTAATATATCTCAAATATATTCTGCTTATTCACTTGGATTTAATAAATATAAAACTTTTAGATATATTGTTTTTCCACAGGCATTAGTGTATATAATTCCTGTTTATAAAAATGAAATAGTATCATCGATAAAATTAACGTCAATTGCAGGTTATATTTCTATAATGGATTTAACAAAAGCTAGTGATATTATAAGAAATAGAACTTATGAAGCATTTTTCCCACTAATTATTACAGCATTAATTTATTTTGTATTATGTTATGTTATAGGTAAAGTTTTGGATTTGTTGTATAAAAAAATAAATCCACGAAATTATGAAGGGGGAATAAAGAATGCTAAAATTTAAAAATGTCTCAAAAAAATATAAAAACACGACAATTTTAGAAAATATTAATTTTGAAATTAATAAAGGTGAAGTTGTTTCAATTATCGGAAAATCAGGATGTGGCAAAAGCACGTTGCTGAAATGTATTAACAGATTAGAAAGTATTGATAATGGAGTTATATATTTTGAAAACAAGGATATTTACTCATTAGATTTACTAAAACTTCGGCAAAAAATTGGCATTGTGTTTCAAGAATATAATTTGTTTGAACATTTAACTGTTTTACAAAACTTAACAATAGGTTTAATAAAGATAAAAAACATATCAGAAGAAGTTGCTAAAAAACAAGCAATGGCAATGTTAAAAAAAATAAAGTTAACGGATAAATCTGATAATTATCCAGATGAATTATCAGGGGGTCAAAAACAAAGAGTAGCCATAGCTCGTACGCTGCTTATGAAACCAAAGTTAATATTGTTAGATGAACCCACAAGTGCTTTAGATAAAGAAATGAAACAGGAAGTAATAAATCTAATTATTAAAATGGCAAAAGATGATATGACATTATTAATTGTTTCCCATGAAGAAGAACTAGTTAAAGAAATATCCGATAAGATAATTTATATCAAAAATGGCAGAGTGAAAGTTAAAGATAACGGAAAGTATAAAGTGATACATTAGATGATAATTGATAATTATATGTTAATAAATAAGGTTAATTCTGGTGCATCATCAGTTGAGAAATATAAAGTATATAAAGATGGTAAATATTATTTATTGAGATTATTCGATGCTAGATTTATGAATAGTAGATATGCAGCTTTATCAAATATTGAAAACTTATATATAAATGGAATAAATGTTCCTAAAGTTTATGAAAAAGGAATTTTAAATGCTACAAAAGGATATGCTCTATTAGATTGGATTGATGGCATTTCTTTAGATGAAATTTTAGTTAATTGTGAACTAGAAGCTCAATGTGGTGGATTAGTTGCAAAAGAATTGGCTAAAATGCATAATATAAAAACAAATGATAAAGCTATAGTATATGATAGTTATATTAAATCTTTTAAGAAGAAAATGAATAAAATTGTTGATTTAAAAATCGATGATTGTCCCCTTGATTTATTCGATAATTATGTTAGTGAATATAGTGAATTATTGAAAAAAATGCCAGGTAATTCAATAATTCATGGTGATTTTCATCCAGGAAATGTTGTTATAAATGATAGTAAAATAGTGTTTATTGATTTAGATGTATGTAAAGTTTCTAATCCATGGGAAGATTTATCGAGTAATGCTTGCAACATGGATTTTCCAAATTTTTATTCAAGTATTATGTTAAATTACTTTGATGGTAATATTCCAAAAAATTTTTGGCAAGTATATTACTTATATGGCAGTTTATATATCTTAGACTATATTTTATATGCACTTAGAACTAACGGAAAAACGTTAGAAGATGGACTTGAAAAAATGAAGAATTTTTTAGATTTTACAGATAATTTTCATTGTGAAATACCAAAATGGTTTAATTCTAATGTTAATAAAAAAGTATTAAAAAAGAAAAATATTATTTAGGAGGAGAAAAGATGAAAGAATTAAAAAAATATGAAGGGTATAGAGTAATTTTAATGGCTTGTTCAAAATGTAATGTTGCCTGTAAACATTGTTATATTGGTTATACTGGCAATAGAACACCTGAGGAGTTAGAACAACTTGCTAAGTACTATTCAGAAAAATTTAAAATTGTAAGAATTGATGGTGCTGAACCTCTTGTTGATTTGGGATATTTACGCTCTTATAAAATTGTTGGACAAGATTGGATTATGACAAATGGACTAAGAATATATAAAGAACCGGAAATAATTGATTTATTGAAGGAAAATGGAATAAAAAATGTTTTTATGTCTTATCATTTTGAAATACAAGATAGCCTTAATGGTATTACAAATAATATGTTGAATACAGTTATTCAATTATTACGTAGCAAAGGAATTAGAACTGTATTAATGACTACTATAACAAATCAAAATGCAAAAGATACACTTAAAATCTGTGATAATGCTTATAATTTAGGTGCATCAGGAATAGAATTTAACAAAATTTTTATTCAAGGTAGAGCGAAAAATTTGGTAAATATTGGACTTGATAAAAATGATTATGATAGTTTCTTTACTCAATTACAATTAGCTAGAGATAAGTATGATATAAATGAGTTAGAAGTTAGAAGAAGTGGGACTTTTGGATGTGATACTGTGAATGCGCCAAATAGATTTCAATGTAGTGCTGGTGTGAAAAAAGTATGTATTACTCCAGATAACAAAGTTTATGGATGTACTTGTATATGCAAGCCAGGGTATGAAATCGGTGAAATAATTGATGGCGACATATACTTATATTCTGATTTTGAAAATGACCGTTCTTGGTGTTTAGGAGATAAAATGGGAGAATTGGGAATTGAAAACATTTCCGATTTAAATAAACCAAGCATTAAAAAATTAGTAAAAAAAATATAAAAGGATTATTACAATGGCAAACAATGAATTATTAAAATATTTAAGTGTAATATTAAAAAAATACAATTTATGTGATGTAAATGAATGTTCAGAATTAAAGATTGGTTTCAACCGTGCAGTATTTGACTTAAATGATAAATTTGTATTGAAAATTTGTATTAATCAAAATAAAGAGCAAGGTGTTAAAAATGAAGTATCATTTTTTAAAAATAATTCAAATTTATATTGTCCAAATCTTTGGGTTGCTGATGATTCAAAACAACTTATTCCTTATGTTTATACGATAGAAGAGAAAATAAAAGGACAAAGTTTATTTAATGTTTGGGGTAAACTGAATTATCAGGAAAAACGAGGCATAGTATTAAATTTGGTGGAAATATTAAAAAAAATTCACTCTGTCAAGTGTGAGATAAAATATAATCCAATAGAGATAATTGAGTCATTTGATAATTACCTAGAAAAATGTATAGAAAAAAACATATTTTCTAAAGAAAAAATTGCATATTTTGGTGAATTGAAGCAATATATGAAAAGTGATTTAGAAGATACAACGTATGGATTTATACATGGTGACATCCATTTTAATAATATTATATTATTTCAAGATGGTTTAAAATTAATAGATTTTGAATGCTATACTGTTGCTCCAATTGATAAAGAATTTGATACTATCAATAGAATGATTAGAAAACCAGGAAGTTTTATTATGAATGGTGAGTCGGGCTTTTATTACGACCCAAATGATTATTTAATAATTATGGATTTATTAAAAGAATTCTATCCTGAAATTTGTTGTGAAAAAGAATTTGAAAATAGATTGATGATATATGATTGTTTAAATTCGATGAAATGGATTTCTAAATTTCCTGATTATCAATTATATAATGATATATTGTTAGAAAAAAGCAAGAAATTGATAAAAAAATGAAAATATGATAAAATATAGAAGAGGAGATTGTATGTTAATTAGTATAGAAGGATTAGATGGTGTAGGAAAAAGTACATTAACATCAGTGTTATCTAGCGAACTTAAAATGCCTATCATTTCTAAACCTATTAAATCGTTGTTAGAGCTTACACCAGATCAATCAAAAAATATCACTAACAAAATATATGGAAATTATTCTAAAAATCTTCAAGCAATGTACTATTTACTTGGCTATTTAAGTGCATTGGAAGATGGAAAAAATGGTTCATACATTTTGGATAGAGGTTTTATATCTACATATTATTTTTCAAATGGTGAAGAAAATAAAGAACTTTTTGATTTTTTTGCATTAAATTATGGCTTCCCAGAACTAACAGTTTTGTTATACGCATCCATAGAGGAGAGAATTAAAAGAATAATTAATAGAAGCAGTTTAGATAAAGATTTAATGAAAACACGTATATATAAGGATGATTATACTAAACACTTTCAAGCAATTCGTAGATATAATATACCACACATAGCAATTAATACTGAAAAAATGAATGAATTAGAAGTCGCAAGCATAGTTTTAAATGCAATAGAATTATGGAGAATTGATGATGATAATCGAAAATTTGTAATGGATTTATTCAGTATTGATAATTTACAGTCATCCAATAATTTAACTTATCAAGAATTAAGTGAAAAAATGTTTAAAAAAGTTAAAGTTAAAAAATTAGAAAGAAGGAAAAAATTATGAAAGAAATTATTACAAACAAACACAATTTAACTGAAGCAGATATTACAGAGGTTGTAAAGAGAGTGAAAATTTTAGTTATTAATTCTAAAGAAGAAATTTTACTAGGATATTCACACAATAACTATCAATTTCCTGGTGGACATGTTGAGGATGGAGAGAGTTTGCCACAAACTGTAAAGAGAGAAATGCTTGAAGAGACAGGCATTGATTTAGAAGTGAAAAATATAGAACCGTTTGCTGTGGCTTTAGGATATTATAAGGATTGGCCTGCTGAAGGAAAAAATAGAAAAATTGAAATATACTATTATGAAATTAAAACGGATGAAAAACCAAATTTGAATAAAACATCATACACAGAAAATGAAAAGGATGGTGGATTTGAATTAAGAAATATTCCTTTAAATAAAGTGGTAGATGAATTGAAAAAGAATGCTGAAGAATTTGATGATAAGCGTGGAATTGCAAGAGAAATGTTAGAATTGTTTGAAATATATAAATCTAATATTGATTAAAAGGATTTCTTATGCCATACCTAATAGCAATAGATAGTGATGGAACATTACGTCATTCAGATGGTAGTATTTCTACTAGAACAAAAAAAATTATTGAAAAATTAGTAATAAAAGGAAACATTGTAACTATATGTACTGCAAGACCTAGGTATCACACTCTAAAAATAAGTGAAGAGGTAGGAATTAATAGATTTTTAATTTCATCAAATGGCACCGAAGTTTATGATAATTTAAATAACGAAATTATCTATAGCGCATATTTGTCACCAAAATATTGCAAAAAAATTTATTTAGATGTAGAAAATATTGGCATTAGAGCTATATTTGTTTGTGACAATATTGAATATGCAACTCAATTTATTAGAAACAATTCACAAATTTTGTTAAATGAAAACAATATTGATAATATGCTTGCTAAAAACATAAAGCAAATTATGATTATTGGCAAGAATAAAGAAAAAATTAAAAAATATAAAAGTAAAGTTGAAAAATATAATTTAAATATTATTGATACTTCAAATGATGCAAAAGAAGAAATTTGGTTTAGTATTATAAGTAATAAAGCGTCTAAGGGGACAGCTTTGAAAAAGTTAGCTGAGCATTTAAGTATTCCTATGTGTAAAACAGTGGCAATTGGTAATGACAATAATGATTTATCTATGATTCAAGTTGCAAGAGTTGGTGTAGCTGTAGAAAATGCTACTGATGAATTAAAGAAAGAGGCAAATTATATAATCGATAATAATGACGATGATGGTGTTGCTAAATATTTAGAAAAACTAACATAGCTATTGTTAATTATATAATTTCATGGTATCATTCTTTTCAAGAAGTAATACCTTTTTACTATAGCAATTCACATATACCTTATAAAATATTATAAAGGACTAGATGGTTTAAAAACTGGTTTTACTGATAATGCTGGTTATTGTTTAACCGCAACAGCTAAAAGAAATAATATGAGATTAATAAGTGTAGTTATGGGAGAAGAAACAAGTGAGATAAGAAGTAAAGATACTGTAGAACTTTTAGATTATGGATATAATAATTATAAATTAAAAACTATATTTAAAAATAATATAAAATTAGGTAAATTAAAAGTAAATAATGGTAAAAAGGATTTTGTAGATTTAAAACTATTAAATGATGTTGTTGATTTAGTAGACGTTAATGAAGAAGGTAAGTATGATCATAAATTAAAGATAAATGAAATTAAAGCACCTATACATATTGGAGATAAAGTAGGAGTATTAGAATTGTATAAAGATGGTAAGAAAATAAATGTTTTTGATATACCAGTTAAAGAAAGTATAGAGAGAGTTAATATATGGGGTTTATATAAAAAGAATTTTAAATATATTGTTAGTGGTAATGTGTAAAATGCTTAGATTATATCTAAGTTTTTTATTTAATATAATTGTTAAAAAGAAGAATGAGAATTAAAGATGATTTATATTTACTTAATATAATTCTATCAAAACAAGAAGAAAATTTATAGATTAATAAATAAGACATAATAAAACATTAAATCTAGTTAATGAGAATCTGAAATATTAAAAACTGGTCTTTTTATTGATAAAAAATAATCGGCAAAATACTAGGCAAATTGTAAATTATACGCTTTTATATGTAGAAAAAAATAGCAAATATGAGTCTGATGCTATTTCATATATTAAATATTTGATTAAAGCAAATAATAGCGAAATTTCTGATATAGAAACTGAGGCTTTATTAAATGATGTAAAAACAAAAACTAACTCTGGTAAAACAGCAAATAACAGAAAAGGCATTTCAATTAGCTATACAGAAAAAGAAGATGCATACCCATATCTAGTTTTAAGATTATATAAATAAAGTACTATAAAAAATACAGTGACATTTACAGTGACAAATCTAACCAAGTGATATTAAATTTTTATATGTAAATAAGTATTAAAATTAATCAAGTCTATCTTATTTTTTAATAGTATTGTATTAATTATAGCAATAATGATAAAATAAAAATGGAAAGAAAGTGTTTGTTGTTATGATAGCAATATTTTTGTCACCAATATATTTAATTATAAATTATTACTTATATAGAAAGATACTTAAATGGTTTCATATATGTAATAAATTTTTTAAGAAAAAGTATTTTAAGTATATATTATTAAGTACTTATTTCTTTTTTGCATTGTCTGGTGTAATTGGTTTTATACTAAAACCATGTAAATTAAAACGAATATTTATGTGTATAGGTAATTATTGGTTAGGAGTTTTACTATATTTGTTTTTGACAATTATTGCATTTGAAATACTACGTATTATATTTAAAAGGAATGGTAAGTTAAGAAATAGTAAATTATATACTAGTAAAGGATATTTTATTAATGGTATTTTATGTACTGTTATAATTGCATCTATATGTATATTGGGTGTTATAAATGCAAGAATTATTCATACTACTAACTATGATATTAAAATTAATAAAAAGATAAATGATGTTAGCAATATGAAAATAGTTATGGTAGCTGATTTACATATTGGTTATAATATTGGAGATAAACAAATAAGTAATATGGTTAAATTAATTAATAAAGAAGATGCTGATTTAGTTTTAATTGCTGGAGATATATTTGATAATAGTTATGAAGCTATTGATAATCCTGATAAAATAATAAATGATTTAAAAAATATTAAATCAAAAAATGGAGTTTATGCAGTTTATGGTAATCATGATATAGATGAAAAAACTTTATTTGGTTTTACTTTTAAATATCACGATGAAAAAATGAGTGCTAAAGAAATGGATGATTTTTTAAATAAGGCAAATATAACTTTATTAAGAGATGAGAATGTATTATTAAATGATAGTGTATATTTGATAGGAAGAGCAGATAGAACTAGACCAGGAAGAGATATAAGCGTAAGAAAAACGCCTAATGAATTAACAGAAGATTTAGATAAAAGTAAACCTATAATTGTATTAGATCATCAACCAAAAGAGCAAGATTTGCTTAATGAAGCGAGCGTTGACTTAGATTTATCTGGGCATACTCATGATGGACAATTTTTTCCAGGCAATATTACTGTAAATATAATGTGGGATAATGCTTATGGATATAAAAAATATGGTAATTTACATAATATAGTTACTTCTGGTGTAGGTTTATATGGACCAAATATGAGAATAGGAACTAAAGCTGAGATAACTGTTATTAATGTTGAATTTGAATAAGTATAAAGTTGTTTTAAAAAATATGTTATAATATTATTTGAAAGGATGATATTTATGAGTAACAAATATGAATTTTTTGTAGCAGGACGAGCTAGAAACAAGGAAAATATTTTAAAAATATGTGATTTATTTGATAAGTATAATATTTCTTATTATTGTTTTTTAAAAAATGAAAATGATTGGGGATATGGTAATCCGAATCAAACTCCAGAAGAGAAACAAGCTGAATTCGAATCTCTTGGGTTAAAAAGTGACGTTGTACTTAATCTGTTTAATAACGATTTAGAGGGAGAAAAAAATTCAAAAAATTTATTATTAGTATTGCCAGCTGGTAAAGCAGCTCATATAGAAGCTGGTATTGCGTATGGCTTAGGTAAAAATTGTTATGCTATAGGAGAATATGAAGCTACTGATACTTTATATAATATTTTTGAGTCTATATTTGAAAATGATGATGATTTGGAAAATTTTCTTAAATCATACAAATAATGGATAATAATTTATTTACTAAATCACATGGTATAATTTTTAAAAATATTATTGATAAAAAATAATATTTTTTTCTTTTAATATTCATTTAATAAATATATAATAAAGTTAAGTAGGTGATATTTTATGCGTATATTGATTATTGAAGATGAATTTAATTTGGCAGACGTAATAAAATCTAGGCTAGAAAAAGAAAAATATATTGTAGATATATGTACTGATGGTTTAGAAGGATTATATAATATACTTACTAATGCATATGATTTAGTCATACTAGATGTTATGTTACCTAGTATGAATGGATTTGAAATACTAGATAATATAAAAAATAAAAATATAGATAGTAAAATAATAATGTTAACTGCTAAATCTACATTAGAAGATAAATTAAATGGACTTACTAATGGTTGTGTAGATTATATTACAAAACCTTTTCACATAGATGAGTTAGTTGCTAGAATAAATATACAATTAAATAATAAAGAAAATAAAAATATATTAAAATATAAAGATATAGAGTTAGATATAAAAAATTCTTATATATACTGTAATAAAACAAATATAAAGTTAGAATTAGTATGTAAAGAACTTAGAATATTAGAAGTATTTATTAGAAATAAAGAACAAGTATTAAGTAAAGAATTAATATATGATAAAGTATGGGGAATAGATAATGAGATAGAAAGTAATAACTTAGAAGCTTATTTATCTTTTATAAGAAAGAAACTATCTAGTATAGGGAGTAATGTTATTATAAAATCTGTTAGAGGTTTAGGATATAAAATGGAGTATAAAGATGAATAAATTAAGAAATAAAGTATTTAATATAATATTTATAATACTAACTATTAGTGTATTAAGTTTTATATTTTTATTTAATATACAAAAATATATAGAGTTAAAAAATAATGTTAAGAATAGTTTAAATATGGCTACTAATAAAAATGATAAAGAAGAAATTATACCTGATATGAAACCAGATATTAAACCTAATGAAGATATAGAAATGAATAAAGATAACAATATAGAAAATAATATTGATAAGAATATTAAATTTATGGATAGTACTATTTATACTGTTTTGATAAATGATGATAATAGTATAAAAGAAGTAATAAATCATTCTAATAATAATATTAGTGATAATAAAATAAATTCTATTGCAAAGAATATATTGAATAAAGATAATATTAAAGAAATATATATTGGTAATTTATATTTTAATAATTATTCTTATAAGTATGTTAGTGGTGATAGTTTAACTATACTTGATAATACCAAAGTAAGAAGTAGTTTAATATTATCTTTAGAAATATCTATAATTATATTTGTTGTATTAGAATTAATTATATATTTTATAACTAAATTACTTACTAAATATATTACAGAGCCAGTAAATAATACATTTAAAAAACAAAAAGAATTTATAGAAGATGCATCACATGAACTTAAAACTCCTTTATCAGTTATTATTGCTAGTACTGAAGCATTAGAAAATGATTATAATGAAAAATGGATAAATAATATAAAATATGAAAGTGAAAGAATGAATAATTTAATTATAAATATGTTAGAACTTGCTAAAAGTGAACATGAAGAAAAAATTACTAAAGTTAATAATAATTTATCTAAAATAGTAGAATTATCTATATTATCTATGGAAGTAAAAGCTTATGAAGATAATGTTAAAATAAAATATGATATAGAAAAAGATATAAACATGTTATTAGATGAAGTTAGTATAAAAGAATTATTAAGCATATTAATAGATAATGCTATAAAACATTCATATAAGAATAGTACTATAAATATTAATTTAAAAAGTAATGCTAATAATATAGTATTATTAGTTAAGAATAAAGGAGATAATATTAGTAGTGAAGATAGAGATAAAATATTTGAAAGATTTTATAGAGTAGATAAATCTAGAAATAGAAATAATAATAGATATGGTTTAGGACTTGCTATTGCAAAGAATATTGTATTAAATCATAATGGTGAAATTAGTGTAGAGTCTGGTAATCATATTACTACGTTTAAGGTTGTGTTTAAGAAGTAAAATATGTTAATGTAATATAGTTTAAAGGATAAAGAATCTGAAGTGTTAAATCAGATCTTTTTGTTTGAAATACTCAATAAAATACAGTGACATTTACAGTGACATTTGATATAATCTAAATTAGATAGGAGTGGGATAAAATGAAATTATTTGATAAAGTAGAACCAATATTTTATATTAGTGATGAAGTAAATGATATGCTTAAAGAAATTGATTTAAAACTAAGTAATATTGAGATTACTGATAAGCAAAAAAGAAAATATATGGTTACAAAGTCCAAAGTAAGATCGATTCATTCTTCTCTTTCGATTGAAACAAATTCTTTATCACTTTTTGATGTAGAAAATATTTCTGAAAATAAAAATGTTCTTGGCAAAAGAGATGAAGTACAAGAAGTAAAAAATGCAATTGAAGTTTATAATCTTATTAATACATTAAATTATAAAGATGAAAAAGATTTTTTAAAAGCACATCAAGTTATGATGAAGTATTTTGATGATGATAATGGTGGATATAGAAATCATGGTGAAGCTATAAAGAAAGAAGATACAATTGTTTATGTAGCCCCAAATTCTATATTAGTACCTAATCTTATGAAAAGTTTATTCCATTATATTAATAATAGTAACTTAAATCTAATATTATTATCTTCGATTTTTCATTATTATTTTGTAGCAATACATCCATTTACTGATGGAAATGGCAGAATGGCAAGATTTTGGATGAGTTTAATGTTGTTTAATTATGATAAAAATTTTGAGTTTATTCCAATAGAAGAGGAAATATACTTAAATCAAGAAAAATATTATTCTTCTATAGAACAGTGTCATATTAATTCAAATGCTAATGAATTTATAAAATTTATGCTAAAAACAATAAATACTTCTTTGGATAAGATAATCAAAAATAATAAATTTGTTATGAGTCATATTCAAAATAGAATTATCGAATTAATTATAAATGATAAATATATTACACAAAGTATAATAGCAAAAAATTTAAATGTTAACGTTAGAACTATAAAAAGAAATTTTAAAATATTGATTGAAAACGATATTATTGTTAGAGTTGGTTCAGATAAAACAGGATATTGGGAAGTGTTATAATTAATTCAAAATAAAATATATTGAGGTAATTATGAAAAAAAATATAAGACATTATAAACAAAGAGGGAATACTTGTGCTATATGTTGTATGTTAATGGTGCTAAATTATTATAACTTAATTGATAAAATTAATTGGTATGATGAAAGAAGATTATATAGAATATATAAATCAAAATATATTGATGGAGTACCATTTAGTGCAATTTTATATCATTTATCAAAAAATAAATTAGATGTTAGTATATATCATTCTGAAAATAGTTTATTTAAAAATAGTAATGTTTTTAATGATGAAACGTTTGAGTTATTATTAAATGAATATAATGAGTTTTTAGATAATGCAATTAAGTACGGTGCTAAGATTTATAAGGGAGTTAATATAAATATTCAATTATTAAAAGAAAAATTAAATAATGATAATTTAATAGTGTTGGCGGGTAAAGTAGATAATGTATATCATTCTATACTTTTAACTGAATTTGTAGATAATGGATTTATAGTGCATGATCCTTTAGATAAAGAAAAAAAATTAATGTCTTATAATGAAATAAATAATTATATGAATACTAACATTGGTAAATGGTTTATTGTTATTAATGACAAATCGTAACATTATTTGGTATAGCAAGATAAAATAAGGTAAAAAAATTAAATCTAAAATAGGAAATCAAAATATATATGAGATTAGTTATATTTATAAATTATAAAGGAGAGAAGATATATTAAATTATTTTTAAATGGTGGAGGTTGTGGTAAACAAACATTATTAACATATAAAGAAATAAATAAAATAATTAATCATAACAAGCCGGTATTATATATACCATTAGCTATGGATGAAGAAGATCATCCATATGATGGTTGTTATGAATGGATAAAAGAAGAAATATCTATGATAGATATTCCAAACATTGAAATGGTAAGATCATTTGAGGAATTAGAAGAAAAAAATTTAGATAAGTATTCATTAATATATATTGGTGGAGGAAATACTTATAAATTATTAAATGGTATTAAAGCAACAAAAACCTATGATAAATTAAAAAAATATATATTAAATAAAGGAATAATATATGGTGGTTCTGCTGGTGCAGTTATATTTGGAAAAGATATTAACGCTATTAAAATTATGGATAATAATGAGGTCGGTATAAAAGATACAAGTGGATTTAATTATTTAAATGGAATATCATTATTTGTTCATTATACTAATTATAAATCTAAATATACTGAAGAAGAAAATAAAAGTTTAATGAAAGAATATACTAATTTCATTAGTGATTATACTAAAGAAAATGAAAAGGTAATTGCAATCCCAGAAGAAGATACTATATTCTTTGATGGCGAAAATATAAGAGTAATAGGAGAATTGCCATACTATATTTTTGAAAATGGAAAAAAAGAAAAAATAGAAATATAAATAATTTAATGTAGTACAAAAAACTACATTTTTTAATTTTCATTTAATAAAACAGTATTAATATTTAATTAAAGAAGGGAGAGATTATATAATAGAGTATAATATTTAATAATAATTATAATAAAAATGAAAGGAAATAAATAATATGAAAAGATATTTAAAAAATATAATAATAAGTATATTAATTATACTAATGGGTGTAAGTATGTTCTTTACTATGAATTATGCTAAAAATCATACTAGTAATAATAATACTATGCCTAATATGAATAACAATGGTGGAAACGATAATAATATGGGAGAGCCAACAGAGATGCCTGGAAATAATAGTAATTCTAGTGATAGTAATACAAATACTCCACCAGAAAAACCAAGTAATGATTCTGGAGGAGAACCTCCAGCTAAGCCTAATGAGAATAACGAAAATAATAATGAAACAACACAACAAAGTACAAATGAAAATAATACTACAAAGAGTACTGAAAATAATAGTGATACAAATAACGAATCAAATACTGATAATAATCAACCTAGTGAAATACCTAGTATGCCAAATAATATGAATACATCACTTGATACAAAATATATTATTGCATTTGGTATAGAAAGTTTTATGTTTGGTATTTTGATTATGTATTTAATAATGTCTAATTTTAATAAATATGGTATTAAAGAAACATTTAAAAATAAAGATAAGATTTTAATATATATTATGAGTACTATAATAATTACTGGAGGATTAACTTACTTAGATTCATATATAACTAAAAATATATTTTTAAGTAATAACAATAATAATATGAATATGAATAATAATTCGAATGCAACATATTCGGCTAAAACTGAAATAAAAGAAGATACAGAAATTGATAGTGGTGAATATAAATCTAGTAGTAGTGATGAAAATGCTTTACTAGTTAGTAATGGTACTAGTACATTAAGTAATATTACAGTTAATAAAACTGGAGATAGTGATGGTGGAGATAATACATCATTTTATGGAACTAATTCTGCAATACTTGCAAAAGATAGTAGTACATTAAATTTAAAAAATATAACTGTTAAAACTGATGCAACAGGTGCTAACGGGGTATTTAGTTACGGAGGTAGTGCAACAACTAGCAATACAAATAGTGATGGAACAACTATTAATATAAGTGATTCTAAAATAACTACAACAAAAGATAATTCAGGTGGAATAATGACAACTGGTGGTGGTGTAATGAATGCTACTAACTTAGAAATTAATACAAGTGGTACTAGTAGTGCTGCAATTAGAACTGATAGAGGAGGCGGAACTGTTATAGTAAATAAAGGAACTTATAAAACTACAGGGCAAGGTTCTCCAACAATATATTCAACTGCCGATATTACTGTAAAAAATGCTACATTAGTTGCTAACGCAAGTGAAGGAGTTGTAATAGAAGGTAAAAATAGTGTTACATTAGAAAATGTAGATTTAACTGATACTAATAATAAATTAAATGGAAAATCTACAACATATAAAAATATCTTTCTTTATCAATCAATGAGTGGAGATGCAGATACTGGTGTTAGTACATTTACTGCAAAAAATTCTAAAATCACAACTAATAAAGGAGATACATTTTATATAACTAATACATCAAGTGAAATAAATCTAGAAAATAATACTATTATAAATAATGACAGTACTGGCTCATTTTTAAGAGCACAAGCTGATTCTTGGGGAAATACTGGAAGTAATGGCGGAACTGTTACATTAAATATGACTAACCAAAAAGCAGTAGGAAATATTGTGATAGATAGTATTAGTACACTAACAATGAATCTTACAAATAAATCTTATTATGAAGGTGTTATAAATAGTGATAACAGTGCTAAATCTATAACATTAAAATTAGATAAAACATCTAGTATAAAATTAACTGGTGATTCATATATAACTAGTTTAGATAATAGTGATAGTACTAATTCTAATATAGATTTTAATGGATATAAATTATATGTTAATGGAAAAGAAATAAAGAGTAACTAACAATTACTCTTTTCCTATATTATCTGGTATTAAAATACTATAATATTTAATTAAATCTTCTTTAGAATATTTATTATTACTAATATAGTCTATTCCTAAATTAATAACACCGCCTAAATAAAATTTAGCAGCTATATCACTTGGAATAACACTATTATTATTACCGTTTGCTTTATTCAATAAATCATTATTAACTACATTAAGTAATATATCCATCATAATACTATTTCTATTATTAATCATAATTGAATTATATATATCTTTCTTTTCTTCAATATGATTTAAAAATAATCTAATAAGTTCTATATAATATTCTTTAGTATTAACTATATTATTATTTTTAGATAATTCACTAGTTAATTCGTTTTCTACATTCTTTAAAAAATCTACAAGTAATTCATATTTATCATCATAATGAGCATAAAAAGTTGACCTATTAATTAATGCTTCATTACATATATCACTTACTCTAATTTCTTCAAATGTTTTATCTTTCATTAAATTAGTTAATGCATTATATAATGCCATTTTAGTTTTTATAATTCTTAAATCTTTCTTCTCTTTCATAATAACCACAACAATATTATATGATATATTTTACAAAAGTAAAGATAAAGTATATTTTGTTGGATAAATATTAATACATATTTTATATTTTGTTGGATAACATACATATTATTAATATATTGTGTGTTATTTTTTTATATGTTTTAATAAAATACTTTTTGAAGGGAGAAGAAATATGAAAAAGTTTGCAAATAAGATTTGTGAAAAGAAAATATTAATATTAATTATTTCTCTAATATTATTAGTATTATCTTTTATAGGTATGAAATTAACTAAAGTAAATTATGATATATTAGTTTATTTGCCTAGTGATATTGAGACTATTAAAGGACAAAATATTTTAACTGATGACTTTGATATGGGTTCTTATAGTACAGTAGTAGTTAGTAATTTATCTAATAAAGATATTATTAAATTAGAGGATAAAATAAAAGATGTAGATGGTGTAAATAATGTTATATCTTTATATGATGTTGTTGGTACTAATGTACCAGTAGATTTCTTACCAAGTGAGGTCACTAGTCATTTACATAAAGATAATACAGATATTTTACTTATTACTTTTAAAGATGGTACTAGTGCTAATTCAACAATAGATGCTGTTAGAGAAATAAGAAAGATATCTAAAAATATGAAACTTGGCGGTATGAGTAGTATGGTACTAGATACTATGAATTTAAGTGAAAGTGAAATAATGATATATATTGTTATTGCTGTAGTACTATGTATATTAGTGTTGGAGTTATCACTTGATTCATACTTAGTTCCAGTATTATTACTAGGTAATATTGGTTGTGCTATATTATTTAATTTAGGTAGTAATATATTTTTAGGAGAAATATCATATATTACTAAAGCTTTAGTTGCTGTTTTACAGCTAGGGGTTACTACAGATTTCTCTATATTCTTATATCATTCTTATGAAGATAAAAAGAAAAAATATGAGAATAGAAATGAAGCCATGAGTAAAGCAATAGTTGAAACTTTTAAATCAGTTATGGGTAGTAGTTTAACAACAATTGCTGGATTCTTAGTACTTTGTACTATGAAATTAACTTTAGGACGAGATTTAGGTATAGTAATGGCGAAAGGAGTTTTACTAGGTGTTATAAGTGTTATTACGTTATTCCCAGCATTACTTCTTACATTTGATAAATATGTAGAAAAAACTAAACATAAGAGTTTTAAAATTAATTTCAGTCCATTAAACAATTTTGTTATAAAACATAATAAATTAATATTTATAATATTCTTAATATTATTGGTTCCTATGTATTTAGCTAATAACAAAGTTAGTGTATATTATAAAATAGATAAATCATTACCAGAAACATTAGAAAGTATTAGTACTAATAATTATTTAAGAGATAATTATAATATAGTTAGTCCAGAAATAATATTAGTTAATAGTAATTTAAAGAGTAATAATGTAAATAATATGATAAATGATTTAAAAGATGTAGATGGTATAGATTTTGTATTATCTTATGAAGAATTAAAGAATGCTGGTTTATCAGATAATATGTTAGATAAAGATACATTAAGTATATTTAAAAATGATAAATATCAAGCAATACTTGTTAACTCAATTTATGAAGTTGCTAGTGATGAATTGAATAATCAAATAGTTAAAGTTAATGATATTGTTAAGAAATATGATGATACTGCTATTGTAGCAGGTGAAGGTCCTTTAATGAAAGACTTAATTAATATAAGTGATACCGACTTTAAAAATGTTAATTATTCTTCTATAGTTTGTATATTTATTATATTAATTATTGTACTTCATAGTTTATCTTTACCAATACTTTTAATACTTGCAATAGAGTTTGCTATTTTCACTAATATGTCTATATCATATTTTAGTGGAACAGTACTTCCATTTGTTGCACCAATAGTGTTAGGTACTATACAGTTAGGAGCTACAATAGATTACGCAATATTACTTACTACAACATATATAGAAAATAGAAAGAAATACGATAAGAAAGAGGCTATGAAATTAACGCTTGATTATAATGGGCACTCAATATTCGTTAGTGGATTATGTTTCTTTGCTGCAACATTCGGTGTAGGAGTTTATTCTAAACTTGAAATGGTTGGTTCTCTTTGTACATTAATTTCAAGAGGTGCAATAATAAGTATGATAGTTGTTATAACTGTATTGCCTTCTATATTATTAATATTTGATAAATTTGTTATAAAAGAAAGGAAAGTTAATATGAATAAAAAGATTAAAAATACTATTGTTAGTTCATTTCTAATATTGTCTTTATTTGCAACTCCAGTACATGCTTTAAGTAAAAATGAAACAGTATATAGTAAATTAGAATATAATGGTAAATTAAAAACAACTTTTGTTAATGAACATTTAATAAATGATGAAAAGTTAGAAAATATAAATGATTATTCAGAATTAAAAGATATTTTAAATATAAATGGTGATGAAACATATAAAATAGATAATAATAAGATTGTATGGAATTCTAATAAAAATGATATATTTTATCAAGGTAAATATGATAAAGATTTACCAATAGAATTAAGTATAACATATAAATTAGATGGTAAAGTAAAAGAATTAGATGACATATTAGGTAAAAAAGGTAAAGTTAGTATATCAATCGATTATAAGAATAAAGATAGTCATAACGTTAGTATAAATGGTAAGAATGAAACTATGTATACACCATTTTTAATAACTACAGGTATGATACTTGACGGTAAAGAAAATACTAATATAAATATTAATAATGGTAAAGTAATTTCTACTGGTACTAAGAATATAGTAGTAGGATTAAGTGCTCCAGGATTATATGAAAGTTTAAATATTAGTAGTTTAAAGAATATGAATAATATTACTATTACTTTTGATACAACTAATTTTAAATTACCTTCTATATATAATGTTGCAACTCCTAAATTAATTAGTAGTAATGATATTAGTAGTTTAAATGAGTTAGATAGTTTATATGATAAAACTAAACTTTTACAAGATAATATGAATTTAATAGATGAATCATCTAAGAAAATAAAAAGTGGTTCAAATACTTTAAAAAGTAGTTTATCAAGTTCTATTGATAAACTTAAGAAGAGTAGTGGAAATGCTTTAAGCGAAGAAGATGTTAATGCAATAAAAAATAAAACAGTAAGTAATGTAGATAGTACTTTTACAAGTGATTATTTGAATTCTATAAGTAATGAAGCTTGGAAAGAAGTTAAAAATAATATGGACCCTAATGATGTTAAAGTAAATGAGATTGGTAATAATGCTGGATTAAATATATTAGGTACATATTTACAAGCTACTGGTGAATATAATTCATACTTAGTATGCCAAAATGCTATTAATACAAAGGGTGAAAATTATACTTCTTATACACCAGAAGAAGTAATTGATTGTACAACTATAAATAATGATACAACATTTATGGCGTTAAAAACTGCTGTAGAAACAAGTATTAAAAATGCATTAAGTGATACATCTAATTATGTTGCTGAAAATGTTTCTAAAAGTGTATCAGCTAGTGTTGCAAAGAGTACTGCAGAAAGTGTAGCAAGTAATATTGCACCAACATTATCTAATGAAGTTGCAAATGTTGTTAAAAATGAATCTGTAAAAAGTATTAGTGAATCACTCGGTACTTTATATAATGGTGTAGATATGTTAGATAATGGTATTAATGAATTGTCTAATGGTATAACTAAATATAATGATGAAGGTATAAAAGTATTAAGTGATATAGTAGATAATAAAGTTAAACCTACAAGTGCTAGAGTTAAAAAATTAGTTAGTTTAGGTAATGAATATCAATTAACTAATAAAAATAAAGCTGATGAAACTAAATTCGTATTAGTAATAGATAGTAAAGAAAAGAAAGTAGAAGAAAAAACTAATACTAATAAAGAAATTAAAACTAGTTTTATAGATAAAATTAAAAATCTATTTAAATAAAATTCATGAGATTATACTCATGTTTTTTAATAAATTAATTTCACAAAAACTTCATAATTATTTCACATCTTATTCATTTTGTTATAGTATCATGTAATCATGGAAGGAGGAATAAGTATAGAAATAAAAGTAGTCGGAAGTAAAACACATAATGGAATTAAATTAATTAAAAATATAAGAAAAATAAATAGTGATATTAATATAGATGTTAAAGAAATAAATGATGTTAATTATTTAAAAAAATATAATATAAAAAATACTCCTACTTTAATAATTAACGGAAATAAAGTTTCTGAAGGAAAAGTACTAACAACACGTGAAATTTCTAAAATACTTAGTATGAATTAAGTCAAATTGTTGACTTTTTTCTTTTTCCTAATTTACATTACAATTACATCATGATAAAATATATCTTATAAGATTAGTAGTAACAATAAAATATGAATTAGAGGTTATTATATGAGTACAATTACAAAATATGTTGAAAATAAAAAATTTCACACAACACTTATAAATTTTATATATCAATTTAAATGTGATAAAGATGAAATAATGGCATTAACAATACTTTCTAGATTATTAAATAGAAGTAATAAAAAATATAATAGTGAAGCATTACATCAAAAAGAAAAATTAAATAGATATATTATAAATTATAATTCATTAAATCAAGGTATAAACGATGTATATTTTTTAAATATATCTTTATTAATACCAAATAAAAATCTTCTTAAAGAAGATAAGTTAGAAGAACAAATATTATTTTTATTAGATAATATATATGATAATAATTTAGGTGATATAGAATTATTTAATAAAGAGAAGAGATTATATACAGAAAAGTTATTAGATAATTATAAGAATATAGAGTTTATTGCAGAAAAAAATTTATTGGATTTATTAGATCAAGATTGTATATTTAATAAATTAAAATATAGAGATTTAGATAATATAAATAAGTTAACAATAGATGATATTAAAAGTTTTTATAATAAATATATAAAAAATACCAAACCTAAAATATTCATAAATGGTAATATAGATAAAGATAAAGTTTCAAATATAATTAATAATTATATAAATAAATTAAATTTAAAAGAATATAAAGTTATAGCAGAATATGATAATTATTATAAAGATAATAATTTAATAGAAAAATATGAAACTAGCAAATTTTATCAAAGTATAATATATATGGTATATAATGTTAAAGACTATAAAAAAGAAGATTTTTATAAATTATATATGATTAACTTACTTCTTAATTCTAGTAGTAGTAGTTTGTTAATGAATGCTTTGCGTAAGGATAGTAATTTAGTATACAATACAAGTAGTAATGTTATGCTTAAGAATGGATTATTATTTATTAAAGCTGTTACTAATAAAACTAATATTAATTATGCTAAATTAATTATTAATGGAATAATAGATGATTTAAAAAATATAAAAAAATATGAAAAGAATATTAATTATATATTAAAAAGAATGGAACTTAGTAAAGAAAGAGAATTAGATAATTTTTATATAAATACTAGTGATATAATTAATAAATATTATAATACTGATTTAACTACTGATGAGGAGATTAATATATTAAAAAATATTACTTCTAATGATTTAAAAGAGTTTGTTAGTAGATTGAATCTAAAAGTTCTTTATGTGTTAGAAGGTGATATTTAATGTTAGAAAAAATTGAGTTAGACAATGGGTTAAAAATATATTTATTACCTGATAATAATAAACATACTACATATATAAATTTGATAGTTAATTTTGGTGGTAAAGATAATGAAGTAAAAATTAATGGTAAGAACCATACTATAAAAAGTGGTATTGCTCATTTCTTAGAACATTTAGTACTTGAAAGTAGTGCGTATGGTGATTTGATGAGAATATTTGGAATGAGAGGAGTAGGGAGTAATGGTTTTACTAGCATAGACAGAACACAATTTTATATTGATTGTGTAGAAGAAGTAGAAAATAATCTAGGTATATTATTAAGTGGTATTCATAGTCCTATAATTAATAAAGAAGTAATAAATAATATAAGAGGTCCAATACTTGAAGAAAAAAGAAGAAGTTTAGACAGTAAAGATACGAGTAGTATATATAATGCAAGCATTAGTGCTATACTAGATACTAAAAATTTTAAAAGTATTTTAGGCGATTTATCTGATATCGAGAGTATTAAAGAGAAAGATATAGAATTAGCTTTTAATTCATTTTATAGACCAAATAATGAAATTATAGTTATAGGGGGAAGATTTAATAAAGATAATATTATCAATGTAATTAAAGAAGTTTATAATGATATTGAATTTAAAGATATAAAAATAGAAAAAGTTAAAGTATTACATAAAAAAGAAGTTAATAAAAAGAAAGTAAAAGTTATTGAAGACATTAATTTAGAAAAAAGTATAATATCTTTTAAAATAGATACACTAAATATGTTACCATATGATAAATTAATGCTAGATACATATTTATATTATTTTTTAAAGAATAATTTTGGTGTTACTAGCACTTTAAATACAAATTTAGTTAATAGAAATATTATAATAGGTAACATTAATTATTCTTGCGATCTAGTTGAAGGTTATCATGTTATAAGAGTAGAAGCAAATACTAAAAAAATGAATTTATTTAATGATATTATAATAGATTATTTTAAAAATAAGAAATTTATATTTGATGAAGAATATTTTAATTTATGTAAAAGAAATTATATTATAGATTTAATAACCAGAAGTGACGATATTTATAGAACTATTGATCCTTTAATAGAAAATATAGTATCTTTTAAATATGATGGGCTAGATACTATAAAAGATATAGAAAATATTCTATTTGATACTTATAAAGATATTATATTAAATTTAGATTTTAGCAATTATAGTATGGCTATGTTAGAAAAAAAATAAGAAAGAATTAATCTTTCTTGATTAAGAATTCTGATAATGTATCAGGTTCTTTTTTATTTATTATTATTTCATATATTAATTTTATGATTGGTATATCTATTTTTTTTCTTTTTATAAGAGTGTAAATAGATTTTATAGTATAATAACCTTCTACTGTATTATTATTTAAATAATCATCAGCCATTATATAATTCTTTTTTCCTATAAGTATTCCATAAGTATAGTTTCTTGATTTTGTACTAGTTGCCGTTAATAGTAAATCACCAACTCCTGCAAAAGAAAGTATTGTTTTCTTTTTACCACCTAATCCATATATTAGTGATTTTATGTCATGAAGTGATTCTGTAATTAAAAAACTTCTAGTAGATTCATTATATCCTAATCCTTCTAATATACCAGATGCAATAGCTATTACATTTTTTATACTTCCACATAATTCTACACCAATTATATCATTTGATGTTCTTAATTTTACTGTATCACTTGATAGAACTTTTTTTATTTCTTTTATAGTTTTAATGTTTTTACTTGCAATAGATAAACCCACAGGTTCATTATGAGCCATATCTATTGCAAATGATGGACCAGATATAACTGATAAATTTTTAGTTTTTATATACTTTTTAAATACATCTGTAACAAATTCACATGTATTTTGTTCTATACCTTTACTTAATATACAAAAGTGTTTATTTTTTATATTAAGTTTTGATAATTTTTTTGCAATATTATCTATATATTTTGCAGCAACTGCTATAAATACTATATTTGTTCCTTTTATAACTTCATCTAAATCATTACTAAATGTAATATTTGCTGGTATTTCTATGTTAGGTAATATATTAGCATGTTTTTTATTATTATTTAAAAACTTTGCTTTATCTTCATTTTCTACCCACATACTTACGCTTTCATTTTTTTTAAGTAGTGATATACTAACTCCTAAACCATATGCCCCTGTTCCAATCATTGCTATTTTTTTCATTCTATATCCCTCATTTCATTATTTATTCTATTTAAATTATTTTCATAATTATTTATCCTTGGTTTATAATATTTTCTATTCTTAATATTATCTGGTAGATACTGTTGCTTAACCCAATATTTAGGGTAATCGTGTGGATATTTATAATCTTTTGAATTAGTTTTTATATGATTTGGTACATTACCAGTATTTCCTTTTCTTATATCATTTAAAGCATTATCAAGTGCTATGTACGCGCTGTTGCTTTTTGGTGATAAAGCAAGTTCACTAACTACTACTGAAAGAGGTATTCTAGCTTCGGGAAGTCCTACTAATTCACTTGCACTTATTGCAGCCATTACTTTAGGTCCCATTCCTGGGTTTGCAAGTCCAATATCTTCATAAGCTATTACACTCATTCTTCTATAAATACTATCAAGATCACCAATTTCTATTAATCTTCCTAAATAATATAAAGAAGCATCAATATCACTACCACGAATACTTTTTTGAAAAGCACTTAGTAAATCATAATGTCCATCTTCATTTTTATCAGCAAATATAATAGGCTTTGAATTTATATTTTTTAAAGTATCTATTGTAATTGTTTTATCACTAGAACCGTAATATGCAAGTTCCAAATTATTTAATGCTGCTCTAAAATCTCCTCCAGAATTATTTGCAATAACATTTAATGTATTATCATCTATTTTAATGTTTTCTAAATCTTTACATGCTTTTTTCAACCCTTTTATTATGTCAGTATTTGATAATTCGTGAAGTTCAAATATTTGACATCTACTTCTAATAGCGGGATTTATTTTATGATATGGATTAGATGTAGTTAACCCAATTAAAATTATTAAACCAGTTTCTAAATAGGGTAGTAATATATCTTGTTTATCTTTATTCATACGATGAATTTCATCAATAATAACTACCATTTCTCCATTCATTTTTGCTTCTTCGATTACAATATTAAAATCTTGTATTTTACTTGTTGTAGCATTTAAAAATCTATAATTAACACCTAATTCATTAACTATAACATTTGCAAGAGTTGTTTTTCCTATACCTGGTTTACCATAAAATATACAAGAAAACATTTTTTTATTTTTTATTAAATTATATATTATTTTATTTTCACCAATTAAGTGATCTTGTCCTATAACATCACATAATTTTTTAGGTCTAATTTTATTAGCAAGTAATTCCATATTATCACACTTTCTATATACTATTTTATCAACTTTATTGTTAAAAGTCATTATTTATTAAAATTTATTGTAAAATTATATTTAATTTTGTATATAATATTAGTAAGTATACTTGACAAATATAAATAAGTATTGTATATTAATATTGCATTAGTAAATGTTTCTCGCTTACAGGTGGTGCGAGTAATAAATGATCCTGGACGTCAATGTTTCTCGCTTACAGGTGGTGCGAGTAATAAATGATCCTGAAGGAAAATTTTTTGAAAACTTTATCTTTTTGGTAGAGTTTTCTTTTATTTTATGATAAAATTTTCGCGGGAGATGAAAATAGTGCAAATACATACTGGATATCTATATCATATTAAAGATGAATTTTTTGATATTGTAAATGATGAAAACTTGATGACTAATCATGAGCGTGGAAAAAAAAGACCTACTTACTTTACAATTAAAGATAATGACATATTATGGTTCATACCATTAAGTAGTAAAATAGAAAAATATAAAAAAATCATTGATAAAAAAATTAAAAAATATGGATTTTGTAATACTATTTTTATAAGAAAGATTTTAGAAAAGGAATCAGTTATACTTTTTCAAAATGCATTTCCTACACTAGAAAAATATATAGATCACGTTCATTTATATAATGGTGTACCTGCAAAAGTTGGCACGTCACTTAAAAATGAAATTTTGCATAATTTTAAATATTTATTAAAATTAAAAAAACGTGGAATAAATCCATTTTTTACTGACATCGATAAAATAAAAGAACAAATGCTTAATGAACTTAAAAATAATAATTAATTCTGTCAATAATTAGGAAAAATGTCTCAAATAATTTGAAACATTAACAGAAAATATTCTCGATCATAAATTAATCATAATTGCATATAATATTAATGAGTGTAATACTTGACAAATATAAATAAGTATTGTATATTAATATTGCATTAATAAATGTTTCTCGCTTCTAGGTGGTGCGAGCAATAAATGATCCTAGTCGTGAAATGTTAATCGCTTCCGAGTGGTGCGAGCAATAAATGATCTCGGTCGTCAATGTATGAAAACCTATTTCTAAATAAGGTTTTCTTTTTTAAGATAGTTAATCCTTGTTTTAAATATTTTGATTTGTTATAATTTTAATGTACTAAGAAAAGTAGATGATATTATGAATGATGAATATATAAATGATTTTTTACTATATTTAGAAATGGATTTAAATTATTCTAAGAATACTATAAACACTTATTCAAATGCTTTAAATCATTTAGATAATAATATAAAAAAAGATATTTTAAAATTAAGAAGCACTGATATAGAAAACTTTATTTCAAAATTAAATTTAGAATCAAGTAGTATATCCAATTATTTAAGCGCTTATAAAACATTTTATAATTATTATATTAAAATAGGAAAAATAAATATTAATCCAATAGATAAGGTAGATAGTCCTAAACTTTCTAAACATTTACCTACTTATTTAACAGTAGAAGAGGTAGATAAACTTTTAGATATTGATATAAAAGATGCTTTTAGCGCTAGAAATAAATCATTATTAGAACTATTATATGCTACAGGTCTTAGAATAAGTGAACTTATAAATTTAGAATTTAAAAATATAGATTTAAATGAGTGTACAGTTAGAATAATGGGAAAAGGTAGTAAAGAAAGAATTGTTCCTATAAATGATCTAGCAATAAAATATTTAAAAATTTATGTTAAAGATTACCGATATAAATTAGTAAAAAAAGAACAAAATAATTTTGTTTACTTAAATAATCATGGTAAAAAAATGACTAGACAAGGTGTTTTTAAAATGATTAAGAAAAGAACACAAGAAACTGGTATAAAAAAAGATGTTTCTCCACACACATTAAGACATAGCATAGCAACTCATATGTTAGAAAATGGTGCTGATTTAAGAATAATACAAGAATTTTTGGGACATGAAAGTATTGGTACTACCCAAATATATACTCATTTAACTAATCAAAAATTAAAAAGTGATTACATGGAATTCTTTCCTAGAAATTAATCTCTTTTTATTTGATATTTTTTATGAAATGTGATAGTATATATAACATTGAAAAAAGGGGAGTTTTAAATGTCAGAGATAAATAATAAAATATTAGAACTTGTAAAACAAAATTATAGTGCTAATGAAATAACTAGTGTAGTAGGAATAACTAACAAACAGCTATTTTATAGATTAAATCAAATAAAGAATAAGGGATTTAATATTGATAAGAAATTTTATAGTAATGGAGAAATTGAATATTTTTTAAAGAAAGATAATCAAGATAATTATAATTATAAAAATAGTATAATTATACCAAAAAAGGCTAATGAATTAAAAACAATTGTTATATCCGATTTACATTTATCAAGTATTTATGAAAATTTAGATGTATTAAACAGAATATATAATTACTGTATAAAAAATGATATTCATATAATAATTAATGCAGGTGATGTAAATCATTGTGTGAGATATTCAAATAACCAAAAAAAATATAATAGTAGCAATTTAAAACAAATTGAACATATGTTAAAAGTTTATCCTTATGATAAAAATATATTAAATTATATATTATTTGGAAACCATGATTATCATATGCTAACTGATGATGGAATTGATATTGGTAATGTATTAGAAAATAAAAGACATGATTTAATATCATTAGGATTTGGAATAGGAAATATAAAAGTTAAAGAAGACGAAATAATTATTAGACATCGCTTAAGTAAGTTAGAAAAACGCAAATATAGAGATAATAAAATTATTATTGAAGGTCATTATCATATGGCTAAAGTTTCGGAAAACTTAGATAAAACTTCTACAATAATAAATGTTCCTACATTGAGTAATTTAACATTAAGTAACCATTCTACTTTAAAAAATCAAGCATTAGAAATTACATTCAAATTTTATGATGATTTAATATACGCATTTGATATTAAACAATTATATATTAACGATGTGATATATATTGTAAATGAAACTCATATAAACCAAGTGGCTCGTGCTGAAAATCGTGATAAAAGCTTAAACTTAAATGGAGAATACCAATATAAATTAAAAAAATAAAAGAACTATTATAAAATAAACAGTTCTTTAGGATTAAACTAGAGTTTATTAACGAGAATTATTTTTAGAACATCTAGCATTATTTCTTGCTCTTTCGTTGTTTTTACAACTTGAACATTTTTCAGTTTCTCTAGCTTTATTTCTAGCATTATTTTTTGCCATTATATTTACCTCCCAATATTATTATGTTACTAGTCTTATTATATATAATGGTAATTATTGGCTTTTTTAGAAAAGGAGATTTTATGAATATACATAGTAAAAATGAATTAAAAAAATATCAAAGAATAGACGATAATTTTGGTTCTGGCGCCAAAATATATAAAATAAATAATTTAGAAGTATTAAAAGTTTTTAGAAATATTTTGTCTTCAAGTATTCAAGACAGATTTAATTATTTTAAAAATATAAAAGCAAATTATTTTGCTTTCCCTACTGATAATTTATATATAAATAATAAATTATATGGATATAAAATGGATTTTAAAGAAGGTAAAATGTTTAATGTATTAGAAGATAATATATTAATAAAAGATTTAATTTATTCTTTAAAAAAATTAGATAGAGATTTACATATATTAGACGAAAATAATATAAAAATATTTGATTTGCATGGTTTTAATATATTGTATAATGAACAAAATAATGAAATAAATATTATAGATGTTGATGAGTATGGTTTATATTCTAAGGATACATATTTGTATAATTTAAAAGCTGTTATAAATAGAATTATAAGATATCTTCAATTACGCGAATTTAATTTGGATAAAGTATATGATATTAATTCATTTATTAATGAATTTAATAATGAAATAAATAGATTACAAGAAATATGTAAGTTTAAAATAGAAACAAAAAGTGATATAAAAATATATAATAATTTATATATTAAATCTAAACATATTATATAGTATATTAAAACTTAATTAAAAAGCATATAATTAATTGTGATATGATATGAACAATTTTAACTATGCTTTTTTAATTAGTACTTTAGCAGGATTATCTACTATGATAGGATGTTTATTTATATTTATAAGGGTAAAAAATATAGATAGATTTTTAAGTATAAGTTTAAGTTTTAGTGCTATGGTTATGATACTTATTAGTATATTTGATTTAATACCTCATTCATTTTTTTATCTAGTTATAAAGCATAAATATATAGGACTATTATTATCTATTCTAGTATTTGTTTTAGGAGTTATTTTAATTAAAATATCCAATAATATAATTAATAGGTTAGAAGAGAAGGGGAGTAGTTTATATAAATTAGGTATAATAAGTGCAATTGTATTAATGTTACACAATATACCAGAAGGTATAATTACTTTTTTAACCAGTTCTAATGATTTAAAAATTGGATTAAAGGTTGCAATTGCTATAACATTACACAATATACCAGAGGGTATATGTATTGGAGTTCCAATCTACTACTCTACTAAGAAAGTTGGTAGGGCGGTTCGAACTACATTAATTAGTGGTTTATCTGAACCATTAGGAGCAATATTTGCGTATTTGTTTTTATATAAATATGTTAATGATAGTATACTTAATATAATATTCATTTTAGTAGCAGGTATTATGATTAGTTTAGCAATAAATGATATTCTAAAAGAATCTATTAAATATTCAAATAAAAATAATAAATATATTTATATAGGATTTGTGATAGGAATAATATTTTTTCTCATTAGTATATTATTTACATAGAGAGAAAAAAACAATACTTAATATATTATAATAGAGTATTGTTTTTAATTATTCATTAATAAATTTATATTATATTAACAATAAATTTTTTTTTAATATTATAAGATTATCAACCAATCATCTTTTTGTCAAAAATATAGAAGTTAACATAATATATATTATATGAAGTTCTATATATTCTAATTTTCTAGATAAAGAATTAATTATACACCTCTTGATTGTATTTCAGCTATCTTTTCAAATACTTCTGCAGCGTTTGATGCATTTATTTCATTATAACCAAGTTCCCTTAATGCTTGAATTCTTACTGTGTTTAATTGTTGAGTTCTAGATAATTTTTCCTCATTTCTTTCTTCAATTTCTTGTATAAATCTATCACGTGATACAATTACCTTACTTTTTGAAGCTCCCCCACTATTATAAAGAGTGAAAGCAGAGTGGATTATACCTTCAAACATAAATTGTTTATCTTCGTCAAATGCAAATTCATTTGGTTTAGTAAATCCAGTTGCTTTACTAACATATCCTAATAAATACTTAAAATCTTCAACATTATCTATGGACTGTAATAAATTATATAAATATTTAATAACATAATAATTTTCTTCATTGTTAGATTCTGTTAATTTTTCTTTTATTAAGAATGTAAAGTCTGATAATAAAGTTGCAGTTTTTTTATCTAATCCTTTAGTATCAATATAATCCAAAAGATGTTTATTTGAACAATTTAATTTGTTTTCTACATCTTCCATATAATCAGTATTTACTTTTATATTGCTAATTGTTTCATTAGAACCATCATCAATATTTAATAATTTATATAAAAGTATTCTTTTATCTTTTGGCCATTTATCTATACTATCTAATTCTAAGTAATTGTATACCATTTGTCTAGATACACCTAAGTACTTAGCTAGTTTAACTTTTGATATTCCTAAGTTATTTAATAATTCTTTTATTTCTGTCATGTTATCCCTACTCTCTTTATTTACATATTTATTGTAGCCTACTATACACTTAATTGTCAAGTAAAAGTAAAGAAAAAGAAGATAAATTTTATTATCTACTAATGTTTATCATAAATACCATAATTTTTCATTATTTTTTCTAACTTCTTTAATAATTCCACTTCCAAGACATTCTCTTCCTAAATATAGTACGCAAGCTTGTCCAGGAGTAACTGCTGCAACTTTTTCTGGATATCTAACGAGTATTTCATTGTTTTCTAAATATTCTAAAGACACTTCATAATCAGGACCTCTGTATCTAAATTTTGCAGTACAAAATGAAGGATGTTTTGAAGAAATAAAGTTAATATTATCTATTATACATGAATCACTATAAAGTGTTTCTGGAACATTTCCAAAAGCTACATATAAAATATTATCTTTAACATTTTTTCCTACTACAAAGTGTTTTTCTGGATTGCCACTTATACCAACATTTCTTCTTTGACCTATAGTATAGTTCATTAATCCAGTATGTCTTCCAATAATTTTTTTTGTATCAACATCTACAATATCCCCAGGGTTAGGTTTTAAATAATTTTGTATAAATTTTTGATAATTTCTTTCTCCAATAAAACATATGCCTGTAGAATCTTTTTTCTTTGCAGTTGAAAGGCCAATTTCTAAAGCAATTTCACGTACCTCTGGTTTAGTAATTTCTCCTAATGGGAATATAACATCTTTTAATTGATTAACGTTTACTTGAGCCAAGAAATAGGTTTGATCTTTATTTAAATCCTTTGCTCTTAAAAGTTTATTACCTTCTATTTTAGCATAATGACCAGTTGCAATATAATCTGCTCCTAATCTTTTAGCTTCTTTTACAAACAAATCAAACTTTATATATTTATTACACATTAAATCTGGATTAGGAGTTCTACCTAGTTTTAATTCATTTAAAAAATAAGTAAATACATTATCCCAATATTCTTTAATAAAATCTATCCTATGTAATTCTATTCCTAATTTATCACACACTTCTAAAGCATCATTATAATCTTGTTCTTGAGGACATATATTATTATTTAATGTTGGATTACCATTGATATCATTATTAATCATACTATCCCAATTACGCATAAATAATCCTATAACCTCATAACCTTCTTTTTGAAGTAGGTAAGCAGCAACAGAACTATCTACTCCCCCACTCATACCAACTACTACTTTTGACATCTAAATCACCAATGATATTGTACTAAATTTTTTTATGTTTGTAAATTATTATAATAGAAATTTAAAAAAGTTGAATATTGGTGGCGCAATAAAAAGTAATATAACATTATAAATAGTTATTACTAATATACAGAAAATTACTTTTAATATAATTTTAGAGTACAAATTATATAAACTAATATTTTCTTTATTTTTTAAATTATATATAAATTTTTTAATAAATTTATATATGCTAATACTTAAATATACTAATAACACAATATAAAGTAATTTAGTTAATATAAAGTATATAATACCATATAATAATCCTTTTAGAGTTGTTATTCTAAGTGTTATACCTAATAATAATCCAATACTAATATTTTCTATAATAATAACTAAAAAAGGTATAAAACTGCCTATTAATGTAAGAGATAATATAAACATACCAATATATACTATTATTGGATATATTATATTATTAAATGTATTATTTTTATAATTATTTATATGAGTTATAAAATAATCATATATATTATTAACTAATTCTTTATCCAAACAAAACGATAATATAAGTCCTAATGTTAAACTTATAGATATACTTAATAGTATTATATTGTATAATTTACTATATTTTTTATAACTAACCTTAATATATTTCATATCGTCACCTATTAAATATTATTAAAATACTTTATTTATTATTCATAATTTAGTATAATTATTATGTTGAGGTGAATTTATGACTAAAAAGAAAAAAAATAAAAATATAGCTGCTAAGATATTAGTGTGGATTATGTTAATTGCCATGGTAGGTAGTATGGTAGCTAGTTTATTAATTTATTTTTTATAACAACAATAAAACTGAATTATTTTATTTAATTCAGTTTTTCTTTTTTATAAATTACTTATTTTTTCTTTTACAATCTTACTTACTTCACTCATATCGGCACGTGCACCAACTATACTTGATACAGCTTTAATAACTTTACCCATATCTTTCATACTTGTAGGATTAATTACATTAAATTGTTCATCTATAATTTTAATTAATTCTTCATAAGATAATTCCTCTGGTAAATAAGTTTTAAGTATTTCTATTTCTTTTTCTAAATTATCTGCTAAATCATTTCTACCATATTCTTTATATTCTTCTAAAGATGCACTTCTAACTTTTACTTGTTTTTTTATAACATTTAAAACTTCATCTTCAGTTAATTCGCTTTTTTTATTTATTTCTTCTGCTTCTAAAGCACTTTTTAACATACGTAATACAGATAATTTGAATTTATCTTGTTCTTTCATTGCACTAATTAAATCTTTTTTTATATTATTAAACATATTATCACCTTTCTTTTATATAAAAAGTGCTTATAAAAATATAACCACTTTAAAATTATCTATTTCTTTTGTTTCTCTTACGTGAATTCTTTATCATTTCTTTTTTAGCTTCACGTCTTTTAACTCCAGGTTTTTTATATTCTTTATGTTTTTTTAGTTCAGAAGGGACTCCGCTTTTAGCTACTTTAATTTTAAATCTTTTTAATGCATTATCAACGTTACCATTTTTTACTTCTACTTTAGTCATTTAATTTCCCTCCCTTCATTTCCTAACTTATTATAACAAGAAAAAAGGTAAGGTGCAACAATTATATAACTTTTTTTGACATTTTATGTGATTTTTTTATATTATGTATTTTATATTATCAAATAATTCTTTATTTTTTAAACTTATATTATTTCTAATATTATATACTATAACTTCTAAATTCATTTTAGTAAAATAATCATATATATCTTTATTAAATAAATCTTCTAATACTAGTATAAAATTGTATTTGCTATAATCTATAAAACTATTAAACACATAATTTATTAATCCTAAATTATATTTTATTCCTATTAGATTATCTATATATTCTTTGTTAAAACTCATAATATAATATTTATTACTTTTATTTAATTTTAGAATATTATTTAATTCTTCTTTATCTATACTTTCTTTTAATTCAATAAATATATTAGTATTATTAATATTTTTTATAACTTCTTTTAGTGTAGGTATTTTACTTTTATATTTTTTAGTACCAAAGTTATATTTTAAAGTTTCTTTATATGTCAATTTATTTATATTACCTATTCCGTCACTTGTTCTATTTATGTATTTATCATGTAATACTACTATAATATTATCTTTTGTTTTTCTAATATCTAGTTCTATTCCATTATATTTATTTTTTATTGCATTTTTAAACGCCTCTAATGTATTTTCCTTTATATTATCATTTGTTAATCCTCTGTGTGCTATTATTTCCATAAAAAATCACCTAAATAATTATATTCAGGTGATATCATTAAAAGTCTAAATCTCCAAGTTCTAATTTTTTTGTTTTCATTAAATCATCTAAAGCATCATCAACGTCTTGTTTAGGTTCTTCTCTCATTTGTCTTTTTGTCTCTTCAAGTATTCTTAATGAATCTGTATTTTCTTTTTCTATATCTGATTCTTCCATATCATTAAGTAAATCTTCTTCATTAATTTCCTCACCATATACGTTGTATTTACTTTCTTCTAGCATATCAAGTTCATTTTTTTCATCATTATTTTCTATTTCTTTTTCTTTATTTTTATTATTATCATTCTTATTATTTTTATCATCTTTATTATCTTTTTTCTTATTTTTCTTTTTAAATATTATTAAGAATGTACCAACTATTATCCCAAGACCTAACACAGATAATAGTATTATTAACCATGTATTATTTTTCTTTTTCTTAACCGTAGTAGTTTTTACAGTTTTCTTCTTTTCTTCTTTTTCTTTATTTACTTTTATTGTATAAACTTGTTTATTTTCTCCATCACTACTAGTTACTGTTATAGTAATAGTATTTTCTCCAACTTTTAAATCTTTATTGCCCTTTATTTCAACTTTCGCACTTGGATCTTCTGTTGTTGTTTTTATATCTAACGTTTTTAAATCTTTAGTAAGTTTAAATGAATAATCATTAGTCATTGGATTAAAAGTTGGACTTAACACACCATCTTTTATAGTTAAATTTTGTAAGTATGCAGAACTTGTTGTTACGTCTCCTCTATAAATATTTAGTTTATATGTTTTATTGCTAGTTCCATCTTCACTAGTAACATTAATATTAACTAAGTTAGCACCAGTTTGTAACGTTACTCTTTTAGTATTGGAAACTGTACATCCACCATCTGGACAAGTAATTTTTATTTCACAATTTTCACAAGTTGGATTAATTGTAACAGAATTTATAGTATCTTTGATACCAGTTATTGTATATTCTAAAGTATTTGCATCAAAAGTTTTATCTAGATTACCAACAGATAATCCTAAATTACTAAGACTTGCATTATTGCTCTTTACTTTTTGTGTTTGACCAGCAGATAATTTAACACCTATTTTACTAGTCATTTCAGAACCATTCATATTGATTTTTAAATTAGATGTCATTTCTTCTGTTGAAGTATTAGTTAATGTAATATCTGCAATTTTAATTTTTTCTCCAGCAACGTAAGTTGTAGGCATATCTAAGTAACATCCACTTTCACTACATTGTCCTGACATTGAAGCATCTTTTGATACTTTTATTCCTACGTTTGTATTAATATTAACATCAAATTTTATTGAATTAGAATCTCCTTCAGCACCTGTATAGTTTAAACTGTAAGTAGCTGTATTTCCATTTATTTTTTCATCATCTAAAGACATTGTTGCAGCATGAGTCAATGTTGGAAGTATAAGGCTTGTCCCAATTCCAACTAACAAATATTTTAAATTTTTTTTCATGTTTTCACATCCTTATTCTATAAACATTTTATCATATATAAAAAAAAATACAAGAGTTTTTACTAAATTATGTCTTGTATATTTTATATTAATTTTAATAATATTTCATTCATTACATATAATTTATTTGGATTAATAAATACATAACCATCTTTATATATTAAATCTTTATTCTTTAAAAGAGGTTTAATTGGAAATACATCTTGCATATTTATATTATATTTATCAAAGAAATCTTGTAAACTAATTCCTTTAGTTTTTCTAAAACCTAACATGAGTTCATTTTCTTGTTTTTCTTTTATACCAACTATTTCTTGTTTATTTACAAAAATATTTTCAATATATTTATTTATATTTTTTGTATTTTCATAACGTATACCATCAATATAACCACTTGCTCCTAGTCCAAAGCCATAATATTCTTCATTATTCCAATAATTTAAATTATGAATAGATTCATATCCTTCTAATGCAAAATTACTTACTTCATAATGATTATATTTTTTTTTCTTTAATTTATTTACTATATAATTATACATTTCTAATTCTAATTCTTCATCTATTGGTTTAGTATTATTTATACTTAATTTAGTATATTCTTCTAATATTAAACTATATGTACTAATATGTGTTGGCTTTAATTTTAATATTAAATTTAAATCATTTTTTAATACTTTTAAAGTTTCCCCTGGTATCCCATACATTAAATCTATATTAATATTATTTATTCCTTTGTTTCTAATCATTTCAATTTTTGCTTTTACATCTTCATAATCACTAAAACGTTCCATAAATTTTAATTTATCTTTATTAAATGATTCAACTCCTATACTTATTCTATTAACTTTATTTATTTTAAGTATATCTATTAATTCTTCTGTTATATCATTTACATTACATTCAAAAGTATATTCTTTTATATTATTTATTTTTAATTGTTTTAAAATATTAAATAATTCTTTTAGTTCTAATATATTTAAACTGCTTGGTGTTCCGCCACCTATATATAAAGTGTCTAATTCCTCTCCATTATATCTATCTTTTATTTCTTCATTTAGAGCAATTAAATATTTTTTAATATTTGTTTCATTATACAATTGTTTACAAAAATCACAATAAGTACAAATTGATTTACAAAATGGTATATGTATATACATTGATTTCATAGTATCACCAACATTCGTTTTTATTATAGCACAGAAAAAGATAAACAACAATCTGTTTATCCCCTCCAACGATTAACTATATCACAGTTTGAAGAATATGGTGTAGGATCTGGCATATCCATTTTTATAAGTAATGGGATTTTAAATGCACTACCAAACGCTACTAATGTACCAGCTTGTAATGAATTAAGTTTATCTATTACATCACCACTAATATTTGGTAACATTTTTTCAATATATTCTAAATCTTTTGGATGTGTCATTTTAAGTATTAAGAAGTTTGACATTTGTGATACAACTGTGTCACTTATTTCTACTGGTCTTTGACTAACTAAATCTAACATAACACCATATTTTCTTCCTTCTTTTGCAATACGTTCAAATATATTGTATCCAAGTAAGAATACATCATTATCTTTTACAACATATCTATGTGCTTCTTCTATAAATAAATGAAATGGTATACTTGCTCTATCAGTTCTAGATTTGGCAAAATCAAATAACATTTTAGATAATATTTTAACTATAACTTTAGCTAAATTATCATCTACACCTTCTAAATTTACATTTATTATTTGACTACGTTTATTATTATTCATTATTAAATTAGATATATATGTTTCTAAATTTGTATATTCAGTAGCATTAAAAAATTCACTATTACTACTATTTATTAGTGCATTAAGTCTAACTTTAAGAATTATAGCACCATCTTGTATAGTTTTATTATCTTGAAAACCTTCTCCTATTAAAGTAAAGTTTAATGCTTTAGATAAATCATTTAATGTAAAATATGATTCATTTGGTATAGTTATACTACTTTCTATACTATCATCTATAAATTTATTTAAATATTCATTTATTAATACCGATTCGCCAAATTCACCATTTCTATCTATTCCAAAACATTCACTAAATATTCTTGTATAACCTACACCTTGTAATTCAGCTTTTAGATTAAATTCTTCTGTTGGACATGATGTAACTATACTAAATATATCAGATTTTTTTGCTGTAGCAGTGTTATTTGAAAATAATACGTTCATTATCGCTTTTGCTATTAAATGGTTTTTTAATTTTTTAGCATAATCATCATTTCTAGAAAATATTCTTACTAGTTTATACATTCTTTCTATTATTGTAATTTGTGAGTGACTATCAACTTGAAATAATAAAGATAAATCATCAATACTAAGTAAATAAACTGGTATAACTAATTTTCCATCTGTTTCATCTATAGGGTTAGTAGTCAAAAATTTATATTGATAATTAGGATTTATACTGGATAAATCTTTAAATGCATTTTTATATTCTCCATATGCATCAAAGAAAAATAAGTTTGCATTATAAGTTAAAAAGTTTTTATTTAAAAATACATTTTGTATTATTCTTGATACACTACAACTTTTACCACTACCTGAATTACCAAATATAGATAAATGATTTGAAAATAAGTCATTTATACTAGCATATATATTTTTATTAGGATATATAGGACTTTTTCCTATATATATATTATTTTCATTATCAGTTCCAAATATTATATTTAATTCTTCATCATTTATTAATCTTATAGTACTAGTAAGTGATGGTTTCTTTATTGTACCTTGTATAAATTTTTCTCCAATAAATTGTCCTTTTAAATCCACATGAATAGTACTATCTAATACAGTTCTAACTTCACCAAGTAATTTTGTATCAGTATCTTCAAATACTACATGCAAGTTCATTAAGTTAGGTATGATTTCACTATTTTTATTTATTTCTATTTCTACAGTAGAATCTGTTATATTTATTATTCTTCCAAACATAATACTATCTCCTTCTATTATATATACATTATATCATATTTTTTATTTTAAAAAAGTATCAATTATTAATTTGACACTTTTAATTTGTTAGAGTGTAAGGGTCTTCTTTGGTACCACTATTAGTATTACTTAATTTAATTTTGGTTAAATCAATAATTATTGCTGGTTTCACAGCATTTGCTCCAAAATTAAATTCAGAAGTTTTATTGTGATTATAGTCATAACGTGTATAATCATGACGTGTACCGCTATAGCTACCCTTTCTATTATGAGAACAAATCCAACTAGTAGCACAATATAAACTACCACAAATACCATTTTTATAAAAAACATAATATTCTTTTATTTTATATTTTGGTGTTCTATCAGAATACCAATCTTCTCCACTGCATATTTGTATATCTGATTTAAAAGTATCATAAACTTTAAATCCATTTTTTAATACACTATAATTTCTATCTGTACCATAATTATCATAATCTTCATAAAATTCTGCTAAATAAAATGAATTATTATTTTTAGGAAGAATATAAGTATCTAAAGAATCAACACCATCTAAATACGTCCCAACTCCAGCCATTTTTAATTCATCTAAAGTAACATATGTTACTTTAGAATTTTTAGTTACATATGTACTACTATAATTATTCAAATTTTTATCACATGTATAAGAAAATGTAGTAGTAGAATTCCTTTGAATTTTTTTTGGATAACAAAACTCACTTAACCCAGAGATATAATTTTCATTATAATTAGCATTATCATACATATATTTATAAAATATATTATAATTTTTATTATATTGAGAATAATTATTATAATATGATGTATAAGTATAAAACTTTTCATCAACATTAATTGTTTTACTTAAATCGTATGTAATTCTGTATTGAGTGGTCCATTTATTATCAGTATCTTTATTAACAGAAGAAATACTTTCTGCTGTATTACTAGATAAGTACCAAAAATTTAAATTAGTAGATGAATTTCTATTAAAAAAAGTAAAATTGTTATAAGTATCTTGAGTAACATTTTTAACAACTTTTGAATCGGTTACGTGATATAGTGTTTCTCCTGAAGAAATATTTTTATTATTAATTTTAATTTGTATTTCATTATCTAAGACAAGTTTCATTTTTTTATCATTTGAAATCCACATTATTCTCCATATTTTATCTTTAAATTTTAAATAATTATTATTTATTGCTCCTCTTGCGTAATAATAAGTTATTCCATTATTTTGATCATAATATGTGTAAATACCATTTTCATTGCATACTATCTTATTTTTGTCATAATTAGGATTATTTTTACACCATTCTTCTGATACTGCCATTTTATCAAAATTATTTGTAAATTTTGTGGATTCAACTACGGTTATAAATGTAGGAGGTTCTGGTGTAGTAATAGTATCATAACAAGCATAAATTATATTATTTTCAGTATTTTTAAGGGAAGTTACTTTATTGCCTTTACATCCTCTTTCAGTTCTCCATTCTTTAAATTTATACGTAGTATTAGAAGTTTTATCTTTTTCTACATTGTTTCCATTTTTTAAGTTTAAATCATGTCCCTCATTAAATAGTACAACTTGTTTTTCGTCATTTTTAAAATATCCACCATCTAAATCATAATATACATATAATTTTTTTGTTGTGAAATTACATAAATAATATTCATCTTTATCATTTTCTAATTGGTAACTTGCTTTAATTGTAATAGTTGATTCTCCACTATTACACATATTAGTTTCTGAAAATACCCCAGCCAACATATAGTCTTTATCTTTATCAACATCTTGTCCATATTTTTTTAGCGTATTAATATATGATTCTGTAATATATCCTTCATTAATTAATGTTTTAAGAGGAATTACATATCCAGTTCCTCCATTATATATATTTTGTTCTATAGAATTATTATTATCTTTATTTATAGATAAATATACACTTGCTGCTTCTTGTATCTTTTTAGTTACTTCTTGTATATGTTTTTTATTATTTTTATTCTTTGTAAGTACAATAGCAGTCATTGTACCACTGATTAACATTATAAGACACAGACATATAATTACTTCTATTATGGTAAATCCTTTATTATTTTTCATACATTTTCACCTACATTTATTTATTCAATTGTAAAACAATTAATATCTTCATTATTTAATTTAATTTTTTTATTAGTATATAGAGCAGCTAATATATCTCCTTTTTTTACTACATCATCAATATCTTTAAATATTTTTATACCAGCGCTATAATCAATACTTTCTTTATCATTTATTTTTCCAGCACCTAATCTAACAGATAATTCTCCAATTTTTAGTGCATCTATTGATTTTAATTTTCCGCTTTTTTCGCTTTTAATTATCAATTGATTTGCAGATATTTTCATTTTCTTAATATCTCCGCCCTGCGCCTCACAGAATTCTATAAATTTATTGTATGCTTTCTTATTTCTTATAACTTCATCTACTAAAGAGTTTGCTTCTTCTATAGTAATTCCTTTTGAAAGTGAAATAAGTATACTAGATATTTCTTTTGAAATATTATATAGTCTACATTTTTCTCCTTTTAATACATTTATGGCTTCTTCTACTTCTAATCTATTACCTATACTATTAGATAAAGGGATATTCATATCTGTTATTAGTGTAACGACTTTTTTATTATATTTTTTACCAATTTCTTTCATCCATTTAGAAAGTGTATTTGCGTCTTTTTTTGTTTTTATTAAAGCGCCTTTACCAACTTTTATATCAATTAATATTATATCTGCTCCACTAGCAATTTTTTTAGACATTATACTTGATGCAATTAATCCTAAGGATTCTGTAGTACCACTATTATTTCTTAAATTATATATTATTTTATCAAGTGGTACTAAATATTTAGTTTGTGAAGAATCTACAAAACCAACTGTTTTTAAATTATTTATAAATTGTTTTTTAGTAAGTTTAGTATTAAAACCTGGTATACTTTCTAATTTATCTATTGTACCTCCAGTAATTCCTAATCCTTTTCCACTTATTTTTGCCATATGACAACCACATGCTGCAACTATAGGACCTACAACTAGAGTTGTAGAATCTCCTACACCACCAGTGGAATGTTTATCTATTATTACATCACTTACACTACTTAAATCATATATCTCTCCACTTTTAATAAATATATCTGTTAAATTAATAACTTCATTTAAAGTCATTCCTTTTATAACTATAGCCATTAATAAACTAGACATTTGATAATCTTCAATATGTTTTTTTAAATATCCATTAAAAGCATAGTCTAATTCTTTATAAGATAATTCTTTACCTAATCTTTTTTTATCAATAACATCAATTATATTCATATAGTACCTCTATTCTATAATTAATTTTATCATATATTTTTAAAAATATATACAAAAAAGATAGATTTTTTCTATCTTTAATATTATTATTTTTTATTATTTTTAATAAAATTATATGCACTTTTTACCATATCATCTAAATTCTTTTCAGCTGACCAATTTAAAAGTTCTGAGGCTTTAGATGCATCTGCATAACATTCAGCAATATCGCCATCACGTCTCGGAGCAATTTTATAAGGTATCTTAACATTATTTACTTTTTCATATGATTTAATTATATCTAATACACTATATCCAATTCCAGTACCTAAATTAACTGGAATACTTCCTTTATTTTTATCTATATATTCTAGAGCTTTTATATGTCCTTTAGCTAAATCTACTACATGTATGTAATCTCTTACACCGGTACCATCTTTAGTTGGATAATCATCACCAAATACATTTAAATATGGTAATTCATGAGTAGCAACTTTACTAACATATGGCATTAAATTATTAGGAATACCATTTGGATCTTCACCTAAAAGTCCACTATCATGTGCACCTACTGGATTAAAGTATCTTAATTTAATTATACTCCAATCATTATCACTTTTATAAATATCATCTAACATATATTCAATAAATAACTTAGTAGATCCATATGGATTAGTTGTACTCAGACTAGCAGTTTCTTTAATAGGCAAAATATCTTGACTTCCATATACAGTAGCACTAGAAGAAAATACAAGTTTTTTGACATTATATTTGTCCATTATTTTGCATAAGGTTAAAGTACTATCTATGTTATTTTGATAATATAATATTGGTTTTTTTACACTTTCTCCTACTGCCTTTAAACCTGCAAAATGTATTACAGCTTCTATATTTTCTTTTTTAAATATATTATCTAATATATCTTCATTTCTTAAATCTTCTTTATAAAAATTAAAATCTTTTCCTGTTATTTTCTTTATCTTATCAATTACTTCTATTTTAGAATTACATAAATTATCTATTATTGCTATATCATATCCTGCATTTAATAATTCAACACATGTATGACTTCCTATGTAACCACATCCACCTGTAACTAATATTTTTTTCATAATTATTCATTCCTCTCTTATAAATTATTTATTTCTTTTTTTAATCTTATATTCTTATTTTCTATACTAACTCTTAATGTTATAAATAATAATACTATTAAATTAAATATAAAACTACCACCACTACTTAAGAATGGTAATGGTACACCAGTCAATGGTATAACCGCCATTACACCTAATAGATTAACTAATAAGTGTGCTGTAATAAGTGAAAAAGTTCCATATGCTAATAAAGATCCAGTTAATGTCTCACTACTTTTTGCGATTCTTAATATTCTATATAACATTATTATAAAGCCTATAATAATTACTCCAGCTGTTATACTACCCAATTCTTCTACTATTATTGGAAATATAAAATCTGTATACGCTTCTGGTAAATATAAATATTTTTGTGTACTATTTCCTAATCCTACTCCAAATAAACCTCCGTTATTTATTGCAATATAACCATTACAAACTTGATATCCGGTTTTCTCGCTATATCTAGCACATGGATTTTTATATACAAATCTGCTTAATTGTTCTTCTGTCAATGCTCCTTTTAAGATATCACTACCCATTGCAAACATACAGACCACACATACAGCAATGGTTCCAGCAACTATTTTTAATTTTTTTTGATTACCATTTCTAATTGGTAAAGCCATAAACATTAAAAACGCAATTATTGCAACTATCATGTCAGTACCTAAATCTGGTTGCGCAAATATTAATGCTAAGTAAATGACCACATATGAGAAAGGCAATAAAAATCTATACTTGTAGAATGCCTTTTTTGGATTATTAAATGCAAATGCAATACTACATATCATGAATGTTTTAACAAATTCACTAGGTTGTAATCTTATTGGGCCAATTTTTAACCAACTTGTTGCACCATTTGCATGTATACCACTAGTCCAAGTTATAAATAATAATATAATTGAAATAATTCCAAGTAAATTAGATGTTTTTTTAAATAATCTAATAAATTTATTAGGCATAAATAATATTATAAAACCACATATGTAAGCTAAAATAACAAAAAATAATTGTCTTGTAAAAAAATAAGATTCACTTTTCCCATATTGCAATACGGCTGTCATACTTGATGCACTAAATACCATTACTAAACCTAAAACGGTATATATAATCATCAATAGAAATAATAATTTATCCATATTTTTAAATTTACTTTTCATTATTACACCCTACATAAATAATATCATATAAAAAACATATTTAAAATATGTTTGTATATAATAATTAACAAAAATGTGTAAATTTTACATCATTTAATAATTTTTTTGCTTTTATAACATCTATTTCATTTTAAATCATTTAGAACTTGCTTAGAATAACTTATATATGTCAATAACGTCATTTCATTTGTTTAGTAAAGTGATTATAATGTAATATAGATAAGTAACTTATGATTTTATTTATACTCATGCCATAAGATGTTAGCAACAAAGATAAAATAAACAAAGCACTTAACATATTAAATCCCCCTTAATATATTAATAACCCAATTAATTAATAATATATAAATAATTGTTTTATAGTGTATCACAAACAAATTATAATAGCAATTAATATAATTTGTTTTAAATAGTAATGATATAAAATATAATATATAAAACATTATTATAGTAATAAATATTGGTATAGAAAGTAAATTATATTTAAATGATGATATTATATCAAAATTTATTAAACTTTGTATTCCTCTTGTCATACCACATAATGGACATGGTATGTGAAATATGTCTTTAAATAGACAAACTGGTTTAAAAAATAAAATGATAAATAGAAGTATTATTCCACTTATCATTATTATATTTATTTCTAATTTATTCCGCAAGAGAGTTACCTTCTGCATCTGTATTTATTGAACCAGTAAGTATTAATATACCTTCTATAAAACCCCATATTCCACTTATAAATGATAAAGTAAAACATGAAAGTACAGTAATTAATAATTGAGCCATTGCTTTACTATTGTATCCTAAATAAAAATTATGTATTCCAAAACTACCTAAGAATATACCAAATAATCCAGCAGCAATTTTGCTCTTCTTAACAGTAACTTCTACTCCACTATGGTTGTTGTTAGTTTCTTTATTATCTACATTATCCTTTATGTTATTATTTTCTTCAATTTTTTTACCACAATTATAACAAAATGTAGCATCACTAGTTAATTCTTGTCCACAATTTGTACAAAATTTTGACATATTATCACACCTCCATTAAATTATAATATTTTAACCGTTATTTAGCAAGAAGTTTATCACAACTGGTCCTAAAACAATTAATAATATAATAGGCACTATAAATATAACAGATATAACGCTTATTTTTACTGGCATTTTATTTATTTTACCTTTTATATCTAATAATTTTTTATCTCTTAAATAATCTATTTGATTATTTAAAGAATCTATTATGTTATTTCCAAATAAAGCACTTTGTGTGATGTTTAATAATACAGTATTTACTTCTTCACTTGGTATTCTTTCTTTCATATCATTAATTGCATCACTTAAACTCTTTCCTAAACTAACTTCATGTAATGTTTTTTTGAATTCACTAGATAAACTATTATTTACCCCATTACAAGTTAATTCTAAACCACCTTGTAAATTTTTACCACTTTCAAGTGTTAATGATAATACTTGAAAGTAAAATATTGCATCATAGTTTAGTAATTCTCTTCTTTTATTAATTTTATAATTTAATATATATTCAAATGAAATATATACAAGTATTGCGAATAATGGTCCTAATATATATCCTTTATTACTAAATATCATTAGTAATACAAATATTATTAAACTACTTAATATCCTACAATTCATAAATTTTATACTGTTCGTTTCTATTCCTAATAATTTAAATTTTTTATTAAGTTTTTTTATTGTTTTTTTTCTATATATACCACTATGCATTATATATTCACCTTCATAATCTTTCTAACTACAATAACATAAAGCGTATAAAGTATAAGTATTAGAACTATAATTAATTTACCAGTATCCGTAGTAATTAATGGTAAAAAGAATGAAGGATTAACAACTACTATTATTAAACATAATAGTATAGGCATACCAATTAATAATCTAAACATAAACATACTACTACTAACTAGTGATTTCATTTCATTTTTAATCTTTTTCTTATCATAATAGTTTTTCTCTATGGAACCAAATACTTTTACTATATTTCCACCTGTTTTATTTATTAAGGATAAACTACTAGCGATATATTTTATATCCTCTATTTTTACTCTATTATAAAACCTTTCAAATACGGTTTCTAAACTTAATCCATATTTAATATCAATATTAATTTTTTTAAATTCTTCTTTAATAGCACCCTCTAATTCATTTTCAACAATATTAACTGCTTGCATAATATTCATACCACTTTTAAAAGCATTATTCATAATAATTATTGCACTTAATAAATCTTCTTCTATTTTTTTTCTTCTATTTTTATGTTCTATTATAAAATAAACATCTAATATAAAGAAACTTATTATTAATACTAGTAATAAAACCATGATATTATATTCTACTTTATACAGAGTTGTAAGTAAGTAAGCAAGTGCAAACAGTATACTTATAATAAATTTTATACTTATATAATCTATTCCTTTAATTTTTTTTTCATTATAACTAATATATTTATTAAAACTATTTCCATATTTACTAAATACTTCACTTTTATTTAATATTTTACTTATTTTCTTTATAATTTTCCATATAGTATTAAATAATCTTTCAAATAATGTTAATGAATTATTTTTATTACTAGTTATTGTATAATTAATAAATCTAGTATTATAATCTATAAATATATTTGAGAATAGCATAATTATAAATCCAATTAATAATAGTATTAATATAAGTATAATTACTATAAAACTAGTATTCATTTTAACACCTTCTTATTTTTTATCTTTATATAAATCATCTAACATATTTATTCCTCTTTTTGTTATTTTATCTAGTATACGAGGCTTTTTATTAGACATTTTAAATGAACCACTTACTTCTTTTGTATCTGTTAAGCCAGATTGTACAAATTCAAATATTGGATTTAATTCAATTTCTCCATCTTTTAAACCTATTATTTCACTAATGTTAGTTATTTTTCTTTTTCCATCTGACATTCTTTCTATGTTTATTACAATATCTATTGCATTTACTATATATTCTCTAACTGCTCTTATAGGTATTTCTAAACCACTCATTAAAACTAACGTTTCTAATCTGTTAAGCGCATCAATTACTCCATTAGCATGTATTGTTGTAAGAGAACCATCATGTCCTGTATTCATTGCTTGTAACATATCAAATGCTTCTTTACCACGACATTCTCCTACAATTATTCTATCTGGTCTCATACGAAGCGCATTTCTTACTAAATCTCTTATTGTTACTTCGTTTCCAACACCATAACTGACAGTTCTAGTTTCTAGAGAAATAACATGTTCTTGATGTAATTTTAATTCAGCAGCATCTTCTATAGTTATTATTCTATCAATATTATCAATAAAGCATCCTAATATATTTAATAATGTAGTTTTACCACTACCTGTTCCACCACATACTATTATATTTAATTTTCCTTTTACACTTGCTTCTAAGAATTTTGCCATTTCATTTGTTAAGGTTCCTATTCTTAAAAGTTCATCAATATTAACCATATCATCTCTAAATTTACGTATTGTAACTATTGGTCCTTTTACACTTAATGGTGGTATTACTGCATTTATACGAGAACCATCACTTAATCTAGAATCTACCATAGGATTTGCACTATCTATAGTTCTTCCTAATGGTTGGATTAATCTTTGTACAGTACGTACAATATGTTCATCATTAATAAAAGATACACTTTCATCTTTTCTAACTCTACCATCAATTTCAATATATACTTCATGCGGTCCATTAACCATTATTTCTGTTATATCTTTGTCTTTTAATAATTCTGTTAAAGGCCCATTGCCATTTATTTCATCTTCTATCATATTGAAAATATGACTACGTTCTAGATTATTTAAATCATAACCTTCTATAGATTTATCTATTTCTTCATTAATAAATTTTTCTAAAGTAGTACCAATAGGTATTTCTTTATCAACTATATTCTCAATGATTTTAGTTCTTAATTTGTCTAATAATACTTTATCTGGAAATACATCATAGTCATTAACTGCTTCTTCTTTAGTTTCTTTTTTTTCTATTTCAAAAGCATCCATTAAACTTTTATCACTTTTATTTAGAGTTTTCTTTTCCATCAATATCACCTAACTCATTTTCTATTATTAAATCTAATACTTTGTAATCTCTAGTACCAACATATTTTTTATTAAGTGTAATAATTTCTCCATATTTTATATATTCACTCATATTTTTAATGTAGTATTTATCACTTATTGTATAATCTACATTATCTTTTATAATATCTCTTATTGCATGTAAATCATAATCATTTTTATCATTTCTATAACTATTATTAAGTAATATTTTGTAGTTATTTTTTTCTAAATCTTGAAATACTGCAATTAAATTTCTCATATTTTTTATATTTAATATATCATTAGATAAAACAAATAATATATCATCACTTTTATCTAATATGTTTAAGTTAATTTCATTTAATATATGATTAGTATCTATAAGTATTAAATCATAGTTAAATTTTGCTTTATTTATTAATATATCTAAATATTTACTATCTATTTTATTTGATTTTCTAGGATCTTTAGGACATGCAATAAAATCAATATATTCATTATATTTTGTTATGTAATCATTTAAATCTTCATATCTATTGTTATTGTAGTCATCAACAAAGTTATATATTGTTCTTTTAACTTCTTTATTTAAAGAAAAAGCTATGCTGCCACCATATATATCCATGTCTATAATTAATGTTTTAATTTTAGAATTACTGGCAGCACCTGCTAAATTTAATGTTAGTACACTTTTCCCAATTCCACCTTTAACTCCAAATACACATAATGTTTTTCCTCCATTTAATGCCATATTATCACCTACTTTTCATACTCAAATGTTAAATTATTGTTATAATCATATTTTGCTGTTACTTTAACAAATGCTTTACTATTCTTTCTTAAATTAAATGTTATACCTAATAATTTAACTTGTTGCTTTTCATTTATACTATTCCTTAAAGAAGATAATAATCCAAAATATTTATGTTCATTTTCTACATAAACACTATAACTATTTGCTTCTACAACTAGCATATCTGTATCGTAATCATTTCTTTCATATTGTTTTTTTATTTCATCATAATACTCACTATATTCTATATTATCATCTTCCATAGTACCTTTTATAATTTCTTCAGTAATTGTTTTAAATCTTTTATTTTCACTATATGATATCAAAGTATCTACTACTATTAGTGTTGCTATTAATATAAGTGGTATTAAAAGAATAAATTTGATATCTGATTTTCCTAATTTATTCATTATATATCTCCCTTTCAACATCTATATTAGATATTTTAAACATTTTATCTATACCCGGTACAATAGATTTATATTTTTTAGATAATTTTATTGTAATATATTTTTCTTTATTATTTATTTGGTAAGTAATATCTTTATCATTATCTTTTATAAATTTATTTATTTCTTCTGTAGTTTCATTATTTTTATACATTTTACTTACATCATCTATCATATTTTCTAATCTATTCTTGTTATAACTCATAATACCAAAATCTACTATTGCTAATAATACGAAGATCATTATTGGTAATATAATTATGAACTCTACTAAAGCTTGCCCTTTTTTATTCATAACGCACTCTCCTACGATAATTAAATTATATCAAATGATATAAAAAAAATAAAGTGTTATACTCTATTTTTTTAAATAAATCATATAATATTATAATTATTATTTTAAAAGTTTTTATTTACTATCTAATTCTTCTAACTTATAAGCGTAATACCCTTCGTATTGATAACTAATATCTATTCCCTTCATAAATATTTGTCTATCATTTATCTTGTCTGTAAGAGCATTTTGGATGAGTAATTTTATCTCTGTATCTTTTATAGGACTTCTTTCCATTGCAAGTAAATAATCTTCTTTATTTACTTTATTCCAATCTACTACTTTATTTAATTCTTTTTTTAGTATCATATCTAGCCAAATACGTGTACTTCTTCCATTTCCTTCTCTAAAAGGATGTGCTATATTCATTTCTACATATTTTTTTATTATTGCATCAAAAGTATTTTGAGGCATACTATCAATTCTATTTAACACATCGTTTAAATATAAGGATGAAGCAAATCTAAAGTTACCTTTTGCAATGTTTTCTTTTCTTATTTTACCAGCAAAGTAATAGATGTCATCAAATAAAAATTTATGTATATCAGATAATCCTTTATATGTGCCAACTTCAAATTCTTCTATTTTATTTGTATCGAATAATTCTAGTGCTTTTAATTTTGTTATACGTTCTTCTTCATTTGATAATTCACTTTGACTTTTTATACCTAGTTTGTTTTCTAACATAATATATCTCCTCTAACTATAATAATATTATACTATATTTCGTTGATTTTCTCTACCATATTAAAAAGAAATATTCTAAAATTGAATAAAAAAGTGTTTTTTGTCTATTATTGTTAATTTATATGATCCAAATAAAAATAATCCATTATTCTATTTATATTTCTAATAACTTCTATTGCATTATCTTCTAACATTTTCACTATTTCTTTTCCTAACTTATCATTATATGGAGTTATTAATAAACATTTTTTTACATAAAAAGACCGAGTTTTACTATAAAAGTCATCTCAGTCTTTAATATTATTTATTATTTTTTTCGTTAATTGCAGCAATTGCAGCAGCAAGTCTTGCAACTGGAACTCTAAATGGTGAACAAGATACATAATCAAGTCCTACATTATGATAGAATTCTATTGATTTAGGATCTCCACCAGTTTCACCACATACACCTAAATGTATATCGTTTCTAGTTGATTTTCCTAATTTAACAGCTGTTTCAATTAATTTACCAACACCTTTTTGGTCAAGTGTTTTAAATGGATCTTCTTCATAAATTTTATTTTCATAATATGAAGGTAAGAATTTTCCAGCGTCATCTCTTGAGAAACCAAATGTCATTTGAGTTAAGTCATTAGTACCGAATGAGAAGAATTCAGCTTCCTTAGCAATTTCATCTGCTGTTAAAGCAGCTCTTGGTATTTCAATCATAGTACCAACTTTGTATTTTAATTCAATACCAGCATTTTTTATTTCTTCATCTGCAGTTTTAACAACTATATCTTTAACATATTTAAATTCTTTAACTTCTCCGACTAATGGAATCATAATTTCAGGAACAACATTCCAATCACTATGTTTTTTCTTTGTGTTTATCGCAGCACGAATAACAGCTTTAGTTTGCATTTTTGCAATTTCTGGATAAGTTACTGCAAGTCTACATCCACGATGTCCCATCATAGGGTTAAATTCATGAAGTGAAGCAATTAATTCTTTAATTCTTTCAACACTCTTACCTTGTGCTTTTGCTAATTTTTCAATATCTGCTTCTTCTGTTGGAACGAATTCATGTAGAGGTGGGTCTAAATATCTTATTACAACTGAATCACCTTCTAATGCTTCATATAATTCTTCAAAATCACTTTGTTGATAAGGTAATATTTTATCTAAAGCTTTTTCTCTTTCTTCAACTGTGTCTGAACATATCATTTCTCTAAATGCAGCAATTCTATCTGCTTCAAAGAACATATGTTCTGTACGACAAAGTCCTATTCCTTCAGCACCTAATTCATGTGCCTTTTTAGCATCAGTTGGTGTATCAGCGTTAGTTCTAACTTTAAGTCTTCTAAATTTATCAGCCCAAGTCATAACTCTTTCAAATTCACCAACAATTTTAGCATCTACAGTTTTAATAATACCATCATAGATATTTCCTGTTGTACCGTCTATTGAAATGAAATCACCTTCATGATATGTTTTACCAGCTAAAGTAAATTTTTTATTTTCTTCATCCATAGCGATATCACCACATCCAGATACGCAACAAGTACCCATACCACGTGCAACAACTGCTGCATGGCTTGTCATACCACCACGAACTGTTAAAATACCTTGACTAGCTTTCATACCAGTAATATCTTCTGGAGAAGTTTCAAGTCTTACTAATACAACTTTTTCTCCTCTTTCATTCCATTCTACAGCATCTTCTGCAGTAAATACAATCTTACCACAAGCAGCTCCAGGTGAAGCGCCAAGTCCTTTTCCAACTGGTTTAGATTTCTTTAATTCATCTGTATCAAATTGTGGATGAAGTAATGTATCTAAATTTCTTGGATCAATCATTGCAACAGCTTCTTCTTCAGTACGCATACCTTCATCAACTAAATCACATGCTATCTTTAATGCAGCTTGTGCAGTTCTTTTACCATTTCTAGTTTGTAACATATAAAGTTTACCATGTTCAACAGTAAATTCCATATCTTGCATATCTCTATAATGACTCTCTAGAGTTTTACAAACTTCTTTAAATTCTTTGAATGCTTCTGGGAATTTATTTTCCATTTCTGTTATATGCATTGGAGTTCTAACACCAGCAACAACATCTTCACCTTGTGCATTAGTTAAGAATTCCCCAAATAAACCTTTTTCACCAGTAGCAGGGTCACGAGTAAATGCAACACCAGTACCACAGTCATCTCCCATGTTACCAAATGCCATTGATTGTACGTTTACAGCAGTTCCCCATGAATAAGGAATATCATTATCTCTTCTATAAACATTAGCTCTTGGATTATCCCATGAACGGAATACTGCTTTGATAGCTCCCATTAATTGTTCTTTTGGATCAGTTGGGAAATCACTACCAATCTTAGATTTATATTCTTCTTTAAATAAACGTGCTAACTCTTTTAAATCATCTGCATCAAGTTCAATATCTTGAGTAACACCTTTCTTTTCTTTCATTTCATCAATTAATTGTTCAAAGTATTTTTTACCTACTTCCATAACAACATCTGAATACATTTGAATAAATCTTCTATAACAATCATAAGCCCATCTAGGATTGCCAGTTTTTTCTGCTATAGTTTCTACAACTTCTTCATTTAAACCTAAGTTTAATATTGTATCCATCATACCAGGCATACTTGCTCTAGCACCACTTCTTACTGAAACTAATAATGGATTTTCTTTATCACCGAACTTTTTACCAGTTTCATCTTCTAATTTTAGAATATATTCATTAATTTGTTCTTGAATATCTTCATTAATTTCTCTACCATCTTCATAGTACTTAGTACATGCTTCAGTAGTAACTGTAAAACCTTGAGGTACAGGTAACCCAATACTTGTCATTTCTGCTAAGTTAGCACCTTTACCGCCTAAAAGGTTTCTCATATCTTTATTTCCTTCTTTAAAGGAATATACATATTTTGTCATATCTCTTACCCTCCATTATTATCTGACTAATCTAGTATATCACAAAATCGCATAAAAAAAATACTATAAATTGAATTTTTATAATATTTTTTACTTTAACACTTATCTTTTATGATATAGGGTTTATCTTTTGTTCCATCTCCACTACAAACCAATAAATTACTATCTATTGTATATGATAAATAAAAATCTGCAGTAACACCATCTGCCATACATTGATAATTTTTAGATTGTAAAATGCTAGCAGTAGATAAATTAAAATTAAAAGTTAAATAATTTCCTTTTCTATTTATATTACTAGTAGAAGAATCATAAAATTTTAATTCTTCATTCCCACTGTTTATTGCAGCAAATTCCGCAATATTTAATAAACCATACTTTAAATAATAATATTCTTCATTATCGCTCTTAAAATCAGGAAAAGTTGGTACACTGTTCATATTATTTTCATTTCTCCAAATTATTTTTGCAGAAGATATATCTGATGAATAGTACCACCTAGTATATTTCAAATAAGAATCTGGAATATTTAATGCATTAAAGTTGCTTGTTGAACGTCTATATATTATTTGCGCTGGTGTTTCATATTTGTATTCGTAAAATGAAGTATCATATGCAATATTTAAATCACTCCATTTTGCATTTGTTTGATTAGGTTCTAGCGAAAAATTTTGTTCACCTTTTCCATAGGCCCATATATAATCTATATTAAATTTATCTTTCATTTCAATTTTTCTTCTTTTAGAATCTCCACTAACAACATATTCAATAATGTTCCCACACTCATGTATACCACTATAAGAAGTTATATAAAAACATGAACGTCCACTATTTTTTCTACTTGAAATTTCTGTACAAATTCTCGTTCCACCAAATTTACTTGTTAGATCATTGTATAATAATTTTTTCATAACTCTAATTGCGATTCCATTTTTATTATAAGTATCATTCTCATTATTATAACTATCCACAGTTCTTACTAGCCAAACATCATCGCATTTTTCTGTAGTTCCATCTTTCCAACAAATTTTAGCATTATTGTTTAAATTATAACCAGTATAATAATAAATTGATTGACCATTTTGTTTTAATAAACATATTCCTTGATATTCCTCAAATCCTAATTTGCATCCCGTATAACCTTTTTTTTCAAATTCATCAAGAATAACATTTAATATAGTATTATTACCCTGCTTATTTTCATTATCATATGGACATAAATATATTGGTTTATCATTATCATTACTCCAGCTTACAGTGTATTCTATTGCATTGGTATTATTGCATAACTCATCATCATTGTTATTAACCGCATCTACTGCAAGCAATTGTAATTCACTTGTTGATTTATTAGTTTCTTTTTGTAAATTATCTAATAGACTCTTATCTAAATATCCATTATCTACTAAAGTTTGTACTTTTATATATAATCCTTTTCCACCATTTTTTATACCTGTTTCATAAGTATTACCATTACCATCTTTTTCTACCGCAATATATACATTAGCTGCTTGTAATATTTTATTTGTTATATTACTTAATTTAGCACTCATTTTAGTACCATTTAATATATTTACATTATTATTTTTATTCTTTGTTTTAATAACTATTATAGTACTACTCACACCAATTATACTTATTAATGCAATACAAACAATAATTTCTACTAATGTAAAACCCTTTTTATTCATTTACATCATCCTTTTATAATCTTCTTCACATAAATTATCTTCATCATATATAATTCTATTATTATAATCATTAATATTTTTTAATAAATTAGGATTTAATTGTTTTATTAAATTAATCATATCTCTAAATTTTCTATAAGAACCTAATTTAATATTACCATCTTTATCTTCTTTTATTTTAACTCTTACCTTATTATCAACTAATTTTATTTCACTATTGTATAGTTCATAATTAATAAAAGTATTAATATTACTGTATAAATCATAATATTCTGATTTATTTAAATCTAATATATCTTCATGCTTTCTTTCTGCTTCTTTTATAACATTATACATATCACTTAATAATATAGCTATATCATTACCAGTTCCCATATATTTTTTCATATAATTTCTTATGAATTTTTCTACATATTTTCTATCATATATATGATTATTTATTTCATTAACAATAAAATATATATTATATAATTGTTTATCCTCTTGATGCATTAATTTTTCGCCCATATAAATAGGTTTATTATATCCATTTTTATTAGAAGTAATAGATAAAATTATATTCTTAGTAGGTATTAATTTATTTGAATATAGATATTCTATTAAAGAATAATCATTATAAAAATTCATAGTAAATCCATCTATAAAAGATAAATTATTTTTATCATATTTTTTAAAGTAATCTAATTTTTCTACTCTAAGTTCTGTCCATTTATTATCATTAAAGTAACATAATTTATATTTCATAACTCACTCTATTTTTTAAATATGTCTTTATTTTTTTCTTTCATTTCTTCTACCATTTCTTTAGGTATACCAGCCATAACATTATCTAATTCTTCAAAAGTTAATTCTCTATCTATAATTTTTTCTTTTAATGTACTAAGTTCTGGCTTATCCATTAAATTCAATGTTTCGTCTACTTTTCCTTCTTCTATGCCTGCCTTAACAGCCTTTAATTCTTCTTCACTTAATTCTCCATCTTTAAAATTTAACATAACAATTCTCCTATCTACTTAAATTATAATATATTTTTATTATTACTTCAATTACCTTCTTGGATTTGTATGTAAATATACTCTTTTTAGTTCTTCATTTGAAACATGTGTATATATACTAGTAGTAGAAAGTGATACATGACCTAATAATTCTTGTACACTTTTTAAGTCACATCCCTCATTTAATAACATTGTTGCAAATGAATGTCTAAATGTGTGAGGTGTAATTTTCATATTATTACTACTTTTTAATAATATCTTATCTATTATATCTCTTATTCCTCTAGTAGTTAATTTGTTGCCTAGATGATTTATAAATAAATAATTATTATCTTTCTTACCTAATATTTCATTTCTTATAGATAAATATTTTTCTATACTTTCTATTGCATAACTACCTAAATATACTATTCTTTCTTTATTACCTTTACCTAGTACTTTTATTTCTTTTTCTTTTAAATTTATATCATCTAATTTTATATTAACAAGTTCATTACATCTACACCCAGTACATAATAATACTTCAAATATACATTTATTTCTTATACCTAAATTAGTATTAATATCTATACTATTAACTAATTCTACATATTCATTGTATTTAAAATATTCTGGTAATTTTTTTTCTTTTTTCATACCATTTATTATTTTAAATGGATTACTATTAGTATAGTTATTTTTTATTAAATAATTATAATATGTTCTAATACTGCTAATACTTCTATTTATACTTGTAGATTTATGATTTTTCTTCAAATAACTTATATAATCTAATACATTTTTATATTCTATTTTAAAAATATCTATTTTATTTAATTTTAAATAATTTATATATCTATCTATATCTATTTCATAATTAATTATGGTATTATCACTATATTTTTTTATATTTTGTAAATAATCTAAAAATTTTTCTTTCATATTATACCTCTTTTATAACATTTTAATATATTTATCTGTAAGTTCTTCATTTAAGTAAGTAAATTCTTTTTCTGGTATAACAGCTTTATATATATTTTTAGAATAAATCATATCAACATATCCTTTTAATACCCATTCATTATAATTATACATTTTCATAAACATATTATTTAATTCAACTAATATTTCATTAGCAACATTAGAGTAATTATTAATCTTTATAATATATTTAATAATTTTTCTTTCTAATTTATCATATTTTATATATTCTTTTATAAATATAGTTAAATCTTTTCTAATATTTTTACTATCTTCTATATTAATTAACGTTAGTGTATATATTTTAATATAATCTTTTATTAAAGATTTTAAATACTCATCTTTCTCATCTAATAATTTTAATAAATCTTTTTTATTCATAACAATCACCATTCCAAAGTTATTATACTTTACTTTTATAATAAATCAAGTTATTTTTGTTCTATAGTTACACCTGGTTTATAATTTAATATATAGTAAAAATCATTTCTATCATAGTATTCCCTTATTAATATATTTTTACTTGTTCTGTCATATGAAGGTATAACTCTATCAAAATCATTATAAATAAAATATTTACTAAAATTAGTTGTATTTGCATAGTCCCAACCATATCTACCTTGACTTTTCTTAAGAAGCCAATCAAGAAATTCGTAATCACTATCATCTTTAAATCTTATAAAATTATTCTCTTTGTTACTATTAGATGAATTATATGATTTACATGTCCTTTCTCGTTTGGTTGATGTACGTTTATTGGTTAATAAATCTCTTTGTATATTGTATGTATAAATATAATATTCTCCATCATACCAAATGTTTTTTGTGCCATGTTTTTTTGTTGTGCAAGAATATAATTTTATTTCCTCTTTATCATATGATATAGTAGATACATTACTATCCCAATAACGTCCCCATCTAGAGTAGTCATTTAGGTTTGTTATATCTTTTTTGGTGTTTTCTTTGTTATTATATAGCGAAAACTCGTATCTAGTAGTACCTGAATTATAGACGGAAGCATAAAATAATAAATCTCCACTCTCATTTACGCCCACTAAACCAAAATCTCTTCCTCTATCATTGTCTTCTCCAAGTTTGTCAGTTTTATCTATATTAAGTTTTATTAAAAATTCTTTTTCTTGTATTTCTGTTTCTTCATTATTTTTATATTCCACTTTTATATGATAATTTACCCTTAATCCTTCTAATATATCGCTTTCAAAACTGATAAATCTTTTGCAAAAGCCAGATGAACCACAATTATTTAATGCTGTTTTCATATCAAATGTTTGATTAAATTTTGTTTTATCACTATTATAACTATCTTCATTTATAATTTCGTTTCTTTCTTCATTATCATATTCTTTTTCATATAAGAAATTGTTGGTAAAACCATTACAATAGTATCTTTCATCATGAGCTTCACTTACATTGATATAACAAATATCTTGCATCTCTTCCTTCATTTTTGATGATTCAATATCATTTCGTACATATCTATACCTTTTCATATCTTCTAAGAATTCTGTATCAAAACTATATTGTACTTGTACCGAATTAATTTTAACATTGTCCATAGTAGATTCAACAATGACATTAAAAGTTGAAATATCATTATTTTTTGTTACATTAATGTTTATTGGATTTTTAAGAGAAATTACTTTTGATACCTCATTACCAGCATTATCCTCAATATATAAGTTAAATGTTTCTTTGTTAGGTTTTATAGTTATTGATTGATTAGGTTCTGTACTAAAACCACTATTATATTTAATGCCATCTATCTCGTATAATTTAATTCCACTACCATTATCCCTTATTGTTATTTGTTGGTTTATATAATCTATCCCATCCTTTTCTATAGATGGATTTTCTCTATCTATTGTTATGTTATTATATGTAAAAGTTTTTTCTTCACTATATTCATTATTAAGTTTCCCCTTAATTTTATATGTTAAACTACCTTCAAATATTTTTGTTGTATTAATATTTTCATTTTTCAATATCATATGATTATCTTTCTTAAAATCACTATCATTTTGGGATTTTATGTATAATTCATGAACACCTTTCTTTGTATCTTCTATAGATAATTTTACATCACTATTAAAATAATAATTTTTAGGTTCATATTGATTATCATTTATATATAGAACAAAATTTGGTTCTTTATTTATAGTCAACATTCTGTCCTTAGTTATTTCTTCATTATTTACTTTGTATCTCATAGTATAATTTCCTGCTGATAAGGAAGATCTATTAATCTCATTATTTTCGATCGTTAAATCATCATTGTTGTATTTATAATATTTACATTCAAAGTTCTCTGTAGATTGTTTTTCATAATTTTTATCTAAATAGTCTAATTTACCATCAGTCAATCCGGAAGTGCAATCTAATTTTTCTATTTCAAACTTTTCAATAGTTAAACCTTCTAAATTTATTATAAAAGGAACATTTTCTTCATATGGATATATGTAGTCTATGTAGCCTATTTCATCGTCATTGTTTTCGTTTGATAATAAACGATAATCATTCGATATATCTCTTTCTACTATCACCATTTTTGAATAATCTTTATCATCACTATTTGGGACTACATAATTCTTATCTAAGTACCCATTATTCTTTAAATCTTCTATACTTACTACTAAATAACCATAATTCTCTTTTAATTTTTGTTTTAAATCATTATTCACAGAATAATATACGTTTGCTGCATTAGTTACTGTTGAAATAAGTTTTGCTTCTTCTTTTTTCTTTTTATTACTACTATTGATAGATATAACAGATATAGTTCCTATTAATGTAATTAATACTAGACATACTATTATTTCTACTAATGTAAAACCCTTATTTTTCATACTACCACCTATAATAAAACTATACATTATTTTGCAAACTTTTTCAACCAATAATTGGAAATTGACATATCAAACACTTGTATGTATAATTTAATTAGGTGAAGAACTATGAATGAATTAAAAATTGAAAGAAATATTATTTGTATTGATTTAAAAAGTTTTTTTGCATCATGTGAATGTGTAGAAAGAAATTTAAATCCTTTTTCTACTCCACTTGTAGTTGCTGAACCTAATAGAGATGGTGCTATAACACTTGCAGTTACACCATACATGAAAAAATTAGGAGTTAAATCTCGTGGAAGAATATACGAAATACCAAAAAAGATAAATTATATAACTGCAAAACCTAGAATGAGTTTATATATTAAAAAAAGCAAAGAAGTAGTAGACGTATATCTAGATTATGTTTCAGAAGAAGATTTACATATTTATTCAATAGATGAATGTTTTTTAGATGTTACTAATTATTTAAAACTATACAATAAAACAACTAAAGAATTAGCACTAGATATTATGAAAAGTATTTATAAAAAAACACATCTTTGTGCTACTGCTGGTGTTGGACCTAATCTACTTCTTGCTAAAATATCTATGGATATAGAAGCAAAACACAACAAAGACTTTATTGCAGAATGGACATATAATGATGTAGAAACAAAATTATGGAATATTACACCACTTTCTAAAATGTGGGGAATAGGAACTCGCATGGAACGTAATTTAAATAATATTGGTATTAAAAAAATTGGTGATATTGCTAACTACAACAAATTAAAATTAAAAGAAAAATTTGGTATTATAGGAGAAGAATTATGGTATCATGCAAATGGAATAGATTTAAGTAAAATAAGTGATTTTAAACGCGTTGCAAAAGAAAAAAGTATTTCTAATAGTCAAGTATTATACAAAGATTATTATAACAATGATGTATTATTAATAATAAAAGAAGTATTAAGTCTATTATTAAAAAGATTAAGAAAAGAAAACTTACTTACAAAGCATATATCTCTCCATATTAATTATTCTAAAAATACTGGAGGATATTTCAGTATATCTAAAAAATTAGATCAAGAAACTAATGATGAGGCTTTGTTATATAAAACATTACTTAATATGTTTAATTCTTATTATGAAGAAAATATGCCTGTTAGAAAAGTTGGTATTAGTTTATCTAAGTTAGAAAAGAATAATCATATTCAATTAAATTTGTTTGAAAATATAAAAGAAGTAAATGATAAAAATAATTTAAATAATACTATTGATAAAATAAATGATAAGTATGGTAATAATAGCATTTTAAAAGCAACTAGTTTATTATCTAATTCTACTATTAAATCTAGAAATGAAAAGATTGGTGGTCATAATGCAAGATAGAGGATATGTTAAATGGGCTCCATTTAATTCTGTTGTTAATGATAAAGCATTATTGAATGAATTAAGTAGTAAAAGAAATAGAGTTATTAAACCTACTTTATCAGAAGATCAAATAGAATTATTAAATGAAAAGATATTTGAAGCATATACTAATCATTTAAAAGTTGATTTATATATCTATAATAATTACAATATAACAAAACTAATTGGTTATGTGAATAATATAAATATTGGTAAAAAATGTATTACTTTTAATAAAAATTATATATATTTTAATCAAATTTTAAAAATTAATACTTTTTTTGAAAAAAGTAATTGACAACGATCAAATTATATTGTAAAATTAATTTATCGTTTATGGGGAATTAGCTCAGTTGGCTAGAGCATCACGCTTGCACCGTGGGGGTCAAGGGTTCGAGTCCCTTATTCTCCACCAAAAATGATATCAAAATGTCTTAATTTTAGGGCATTTTTTTTACGTATTTTCCGTTTTTATAGTTATATTTGCTAATAATTATTAATAATAATATAAAAAAGTTCACTGTGTAGTGAACTACAGACTGTTGACAAATAAAATTTGTTAATAGTCTTTTTATTTTATAAAAAATGTTATATAATAAATACGTAAGGTT
>CAKOOJ010000003.1 GCA_934098385.1 uncultured Bacilli bacterium | reverse complement strand
CCCATCCCGAACACAGAAGTCAAGCACTCAAACGTCGAAAATAGTGGAAGCGAAGATAGAAAGCTGCCATTTTTTTTTTGCGTTAAAATTCACTTATATGTTATACTAAATATATATAATATGAGAGGTAAACATGAAAAAAGGATTTAACAATGAAAAATATGTAAAAATACAAAGTAAAAAAATAAAAGAAAGAATTAAAATGTTTGACAAACTTTATTTAGAAATTGGTGGCAAACTTTTTCAAGACACACATGCTGCTAGAGTACTACCAGGATTTAAAGAAGATGCAAAAATACAAATGTTTCAAGAATTAAAAAAAGATTTAGAAATTATTTTTTGTATAAATGCAAACGACATAGAAAAAAATAAAGTTCGTGCTGAATTTGGAATAACTTATGATATAGAAATGCTTAATATAATTAATAATGCAAAAAACTTAGGATTTACAGTAAATTCAGTAGTAATAACACTTTACAACAAACAAAATAATGTTGATAAATTTATAAAAAGATTAGAAAGACAAAACATTAAAACTTATATTCATACGTTTACAAAAGGTTATCCAACAGATGTAGAAACTATTGTAAGTGAAGAAGGTTATGGTGCAAATCCATATATTGAAACTACAAAAAAATTAATTTTAGTAAATGCTCCGGGACCAGGTTCAGGAAAGTTAGGTACATGTTTAAGTCAATTGTATCATGAACACAAACATGGTATAAATGCTGGATACGCAAAATTTGAAACATTTCCAGTATGGAATTTACCACTTAAACATCCTGTAAATATTGCTTATGAAGCAGCTACTATCGAATTAAAAGACATAAATATGATAGATCCATTTCACTTAGAAAAGTATAATATAACTGCCGTAAATTATAATCGAGATGTAGAAACTTTTCCGATTTTAAAAACTATCCTAAATAAAATAAGTGGCAAAGATATATACTTTTCTCCAACAGACATGGGTGTCAATATGGTTGGAAACTGTATTTCAAACGACAAAGTAGTAAGTGATGCTGCAAAAAAGGAAGTTATACGAAGATATTATAGTGAACTTAAAAATTATAAATTTGGACTATCAGATTATGATACAGTTGAAAAAGAGAAATTATTGATGAACGAATTAGAAGTTGACGAAAATTTTATGAAAGTTATACCATATGTAAAACAAGAATCTAAAAAACGTAAAATACATTTAGTAGCACTAGAACTTTCAAATGGGAAATTAATACATGGAAAACAAACAGAATTACTAAGTCCAGTAAGTTCACTTATAATAAATGCAATAAAAGAACTATCAAAAATACCAGATGACATAAATTTACTAAGTCCAAAAGTATTAGAACCTATATTAAAATTAAGAAAAACAAACAATAGATTAACTCTTCCAGAAGTTTTAATTGCATTATCAATATGTAGTGCAACTAATCCAGTAATAGATAAATCTATAAACAACCTAGATAAATTAGTAGGAACTGAAGCCCATTCCACATTTATTATAAATAATGAAGAGAATAATGCATTAAAAAAATTAAAAATAAATATCACATGTGAACCAGAATTTTTTAGTGATGAAATAATATAGTGTAAACTTTATTAAAATATGAATTTTTATGTTGATATAGATTCATATTTTTTTTATAATTAATTTAGGTGATAAAGAATGGATTATAAAATTACATCAAGAAGTATAGAAGATACAATGGAATTAGCAGAAAACATCGAATCAGAAAAATTTCCAGGAATGATTATTTGCTTAGATGGAGAATTAGGAAGTGGTAAAACTGTTTTTGTTAAAGGATTTGCAAAATCACTTGGTTTAGAAGAAACAATAACTAGTCCTACATTTAACATAGTAAAAGAATACACATCAGGTGAAATGCCTTTATATCACATGGATGTGTATAGATTAGAAGACGGAGACGAAAGCATTGGATTTAATGATTATTTTAATAGTGATGGTGTCTCTATAATCGAATGGTCTGAACTTATAAGTGATATTTTACCAGAAGAAAGATTAGATATTAAATTCAAAGTAATAGATGAAAATACTCGTATTATAAAACTTACTCCACATGGTTCTAAGTACGAAGATATAGTAAATTACGTAATATAAGTAAAAAATTAAGAAAAAAAAGAAAGTTAAGCACGAAAATGTTTGACTTTTTCATTGTAATAACATATAATTTTAAATGGTACATTTTATTTATTCTTTTTATTTTTGATGTGGGAAGTTAAAAGTATCAAGAATAGTGAAAGGAAAAAAATATGAAAACATTTATGGAAAAAAAGGAAACAGTTAATCGTAATTGGTATGTAATTGATGCTGAAAACTTACCTTTAGGTAGAGTTGCTACAAAAGCAGCTAACCTTTTAAGAGGTAAACATAAAGTGACATTTACACCTCATATTGATTGTGGAGACTACGTTATTATCGTTAATGCAGATAAAGTAAAATTAACAGGAAACAAATTAGATCAAAAAATGTATTATAATCATTCTGGATTCCCAGGAGGATTAAGAGAACGTAATGCTAAAACAATGATAGAAAAATATCCAGTAGAAATGGTTGAAAGAGCAGTTAAAGGAATGCTTCCTCATAATAGATTAGGAAGAGCAACTGCTAAAAAATTATTTGTATACGCTGGCGCTGATCATAAACATCAAGCACAAAAACCAGTTAGTATAACTATTGATTAGGAGGAAGAATATGAGTAAAAAAGAATTTACTGCTACAGGTAGAAGAAAACGTTCAACTGCTCAAGTTAGAATGGTTCCAGGAACAGGAAAAATTACAGTTAATGGTAGAGATATCAATGACTACATGCCATTTGAAACTTTAGTAATGGATTTAAAACAACCTTTAGTTGCAACAAACAATGAAAATACTTTCGATATAACTATCACTGTTAAAGGTGGAGGATTCTCTGGACAAACTGGAGCAATCAGATTAGGTATCACTAGAGCATTATTAGAATTTGATAAAGATAATGAAGGAAAAGAAGATTCATATAGAAAAACTTTAAAAGCTGCTGGATTTACAACTCGTGATCCAAGAGTTAAAGAACGTAAAAAATATGGTCTTAAAAAAGCTCGTAGAGCACCACAATTCTCAAAACGTTAATATGTTTTCAAACAAAGTCTTGTATATCAAGGCTTTTTTCTATGAAAAAAATTATTATTATAACAAACAAAAAAATTCGACAAATAATGTCAAATAAAACGCATATTTTTTCTTGATAATTTCATTAAAATAGTATAATATAGTCCTAGTGATTGAAATGAAAGAAATGCGTGACTTTTTAAAAAAATTAAATATTGATAAAAACAAGCCATTAGTAGTTGCAACATCAGGCGGTCCTGATTCAATGGCTCTTTTACACATACTAAAAACTAACGGATATAATCTAATATGTGCACATGTAAATCACAACTTAAGAGAAGTTTCAAAACAAGAATATATTTTTGTAGAAAACTATTGCAAAGAAAATAACATTATATTTGAAGGAATGGAAATAAAATCATACAAAAATAATAAATTCACAGAAACAGAAGCAAGAGAAAAAAGATACAATTTCTTTATAGAAATATTAAATAAATATAAAACAGACATATTATTAACAGCACATCATGGAGATGATTTAATAGAAACTATTTTAATGAGAATTATAAGAGGAAGTAATTTGAACGGATTTAAAGGTTTTACAAAAATCTCTTCATATAAAGATTACAAAATCATTAGACCGCTTATATTTTATACAAAAAAAGACATAGAATTATATATAGAAAAACATAATATTCCTTGTGTATATGATGAATCAAATAAATCAAAGAAATATACAAGAAATAGAATAAGACTAGATATACTTCCACTATTAAAAAAAGAAAATAAAAATATTCATAAAAAATTTTTGGAATTAAGTGAAGAACTAAATAACATAAATGATTACACTAAGTTAGTAGTACAAAATGAATTAAAAGATAATTATAAAAATGATACTTTAGATTTATCTAAATTCAATAAATTACACACCTACATAAAACAAAAAGAATTAGAAACAATACTATTTAATATCTACAAAGAGAATATAACATTGATAAACAAAAAACATATAGAAAATATAATGAATATTATTGATTCAAATAAAAATAGTGAAATAGATTTACCAAATAATATAAAAGTAATTAAATCATATAATAAACTATTATTTAAAACAGATAAAAAAATTGAAACGAAAAAATATAAGTATATATTAAAAGCCAAACAATATATTGAAAATTATGGAACTATAGAAATTATTCCAGATACAAAAGAAAAAAGTAATTATGTAATAAAATTAAATAGTAAAGAAATTACACTTCCAATTATTATAAGAAACAAAGAAGACAATGATATAATTGAAGTAAAAAATATGATAGGAACAAAAAAAGTTTCAAAAATATTTATAGATGAAAAAATAGAAAAAGAAAAAAGAAATAATTATCCAATAGTATGTGATAGCGATAACAATATATTATGGATACCAGGAGTAAAGAAAAGTAAATTTGATTGTTATAATAAAGAGTTTTATGATATAATAATAAAGTACACAAAAAAAGGAGAAGAATATGAAGAAAAATAATATTACAAAACAAACAATGCCATATTTAATATTAATTTTAGTTATATTTGGAACACTAGTATTTTATAATATTGGCAATACTAAAATTAATAAATTAAATTATGATGAATTAATTACAGAATTAAGTAAAGATACAGTAAAAAGTATCGAAGTAACACCAAAATCAAATGCAGGTGTATACTATATCACTGGTAAATTAAAAGATTATGGTAAAAATGAAGAATTTAAAGTTAATGTACCATTATCAGAAACAGTAATAAATAAAATATTATCTTATGCAGATAATAATGAATTTGAAGTAAAAACAAATACTAATCCAGAAAATTCAAGTGTAGTGACAATATTAGTAAATGTTGTACCATTTGTTTTATTGATAGCAGCAACATTCTATCTATTTAGTAAAATATCTGGTGGAAATAAAAATTCTATGGATTTCGGAAAAAGTAGAGCAAAACTTTCTGAAGATGGTGGAAGAGTAAGATTTACAGATGTTGCTGGATTAACTGAAGAAAAAGAAGAAGTTGCAGAACTTATCGATTTCTTAAAAAATCCTAAAAAATTCCAAAAACTAGGTGCAAGAATACCTAAAGGTGTTTTATTAGTAGGCCCTCCAGGAACAGGAAAAACATTACTAGCAAAAGCAGTAGCTGGTGAAGCAAACGTTCCATTCTACTACATAAGTGGTTCTGACTTTGTAGAATTATTTGTTGGTATTGGAGCAAGCCGTGTTAGAGACATGTTTAAACAAGCAAAACAATCAGCACCATGCTTAATATTTATAGATGAAATAGATGCAGTTGGACGCCAAAGAGGAACTGGACTAGGTGGAGGTCATGATGAACGTGAACAAACACTTAACCAATTATTAACAGAAATGGACGGATTTGGTGCAAATGAAGGTATAATCATTATTGCTGCAACAAATAGACCAGACGTACTAGACCCTGCATTATTAAGACCAGGTAGATTTGATAGACAAGTGACTGTTAGTTTACCAGATCAAAAAGAAAGAGAAGCAATACTAAAAGTACATGCAAAAGATAAAACATTTGATTCATCTGTTAACTTAGAAAATTTGTCAAAAAGAACTCCAGGATTTAGTGGAGCAGACTTAGAAAACTTACTTAACGAATCAGCTTTATTAGCTGTAAGAAGAAACAAAAAAGCAATAAGTATGGATGAAATAGATGAAGCAACAGACAGAGTACTTATGGGACCTGCAAAAACAAGTAGAAAAATTACTGATAAAGAAAAGAAATTAGTTTCACTTCATGAAGCAGGACACGCAGTAATTGGCTTAAAATTAGAAGATGCTAATGAAGTTCATAAAATAACAATCATACCAAGAGGTATGGCAGGTGGTTATACAATGATGCTTCCAAAAGAAGAAAAAATTGCTATAGCAACTAAAAATGAATTATTAGCAAGTATCACTGGATTACTAGGTGGACGTGTAAGCGAAGAATTATATTTCGGGGAAATATCTACAGGAGCTTCAGACGACTTCTCAAAAGCAACTAAAATTGCAAGAAGTATGGTAACAGAATATGGAATGAGTGATTTAGGTCCAGTACAACTAGAACATAAAGAAGAAGGAGTATTCTTAGGAAGAGATTATAACAAAACAAGAAACTTCTCAGATGCAGTTGCATTAGAAATAGACGAAGAAGTAAGAAAAATAGTAAACGAATGTTATAAAAAAGCAACTAAAATATTAAAAGATAATAAAGATTTAGTAATGCTTTTAAGTAATACATTAATTGAAAAAGAAACAATAACAAAAGAAGAAATAGATGAATTAGTTAAAACAGGAAAATTATCTTCTAAAGAAGAAAAACAAACTGAAAACAAAGAAGAAACTATTAAAGAAGAAAAGTAGTTTCTTTTATTCTTGATAAAAATTTTTATAAACTATAAAAAACACTTAGACAATTATATACATATATGATAAAATTAAATATGTATAAGAAGAAGTTAAAAAAGGCAGTGATAAAATGACAAAAATAATATCTTTAGTAAATCAAAAAGGAGGAGTAGGCAAAACAACATCCAGTATAAACTTATCAGCATCCTTAGGAAAATTAGGTAAAAAAACACTTTTAATAGATTTAGACCCACAAGGAAATGCAACTACTGGACTAGGAATTAATAAAGGTGAAATTGCCTACAGTGTATATGATGTACTAAGTGAAAAATGTGATATAAAAAAGGCAATAATAAAAACAAAATTTACAAATCTTTCTATATTACCAGCAACAATAAATTTAGCCGGAATTGATATAGAATTAGTAGAAAAGGCATATCAAGATACTAATTTTCAAAAAAACAATCAATTAAAAAATGCATTAAAATTAGTAGAAGATAAATATGATTATATAATAATAGATTGTCCACCATCTTTAGGATTATTAACAACAAATGCATTAGTAAGTTCAAACTCAGTAATAATTCCAGTACAATGTGAATTCTTTGCACTAGAAGGTATAACACAACTATTAAATACAATCATAATGACTCAAACAAGATTAAACCCAGGGCTTAAAATAGAGGGTGTTTTATTAACACTACTAGATTCAAGAACTGTATTAGGATTAGAAGTAGTAGAAGAAGTAAGAAAATTCTTTAAAGAAAAAGTATTCAATACTATTATTCCAAGATTAATCAGATTAGTTGAAGCACCAAGTCACGGAGAACCAATTATTGAATACGACCCTTTAAGTAGAGCAGCTGAAGCATATTTAAATTTGGCTAAGGAGGTCATATTAAGAGATGGAGAATAAAAGAAAAGCATTAGGAAAAGGATTAGAACAATTATTTAACAGTGAACCATTAAATATAGACACATTAAATAATTATGAAAAAGAAATAGTAAGCGGTGCAAAAGATAGTGATATTTTAGAAATACCAGTTGATGAAATAAGAAGTAATCCTCATCAACCAAGAGAATATTTTGATGAAGAATCACTAAGAGAATTATCAGAATCAATTAAAGAACATGGACTTATAGAACCTATTATTGTAAAAAAAAGTATCAAAGGGTACGACCTAGTTGCAGGTGAAAGAAGAACTAAAGCGGCAAGACTTGCAGGACTAACAAAAATCCCAGCAATAATAAGAGATTTTACAGATCAACAAATGATGGAAATTGCATTAATAGAAAATATACAAAGAGAAGATTTATCTCCGATAGAAGAAGCAACTGCATACAAAAATTATATTGATGCAACAGGATTAACACAAGAAGAAGTAGCAAATAAATTTGGAAAATCAAGAAGTTATATAACAAATCTATTAGGACTTTTATCGCTTCCTAAATACGTTCAAAAAGAGGTAATGAATGGTACTATAAGTATGTCACATGCAAGAGTACTAAGTAAAATAGATGATGTAGACATGATACTTAACTTAGCACAAAAAGTAATTGATGATGGAATAAGTGTAAGGGAACTTGAAACATTAAGCAAAGAAGAAAATGTTATAAAGAAAAACAAAATAGTTAGAGTATCAACTCTTAATCCAAGATTTAAAATATATGAATCAGTATTACGTGATGTAACGGGTACTAAAGTACAAATATCTAAAAATAAAATATCAATACCATTTGATACTGATAAAGATTTAGAAAGAATATTAGAAATATTAAACATAGATATAGAAGGTGAATAATATGTTAGACTTTTTACTCAACCCAAAAGTTTATGGAACAGTTATAATTTTATTATCATCATACATTATATACAAAATACTATACGATATAGTAGATAAAATAGTTATAAAAGGTAAAGATGAATTAGAAATAAAAAAACGTACAACAATATTACATTTATTTAGAAATATAGCAAGATATTTAATATTAATCATAATGATTCTACTTTTATTAAATTTATATGGAATAAATACTACAAGTCTTATTACAGGTCTAGGTATAGCAGGTGTAGTAGTTGGTTTAGGATTACAAGACGTATTAAAAGATGTTTTTAATGGAATAAGCATAATATTTGATAACTACTATGTAATAGGAGACATAGTTGAATACGAAGAATTTACAGGAACAGTAATAGAATTTGGATTAAAAAATACAAAAATAAAAAAATATACTGGAGAAGTATTAATAATATCAAATAGAAATATAGATAAAATAATTAATATTACTCAAGAAAAAGCATCAACATGTATAAACATTCCAACTGCTTATGAAGAAGATTATGATAAAGTTGAAAAAGTGATAAAAGATACACTTGATAGTTTCAAAGAAGATAATAAAGAAGTATCAAAAGTAGAATATCTTGGAATAAATGAACTTGCAGATTCTAGTATAATATATCAAGTACTAATAACATGTAATAGAGGAAAACAATGGGCTGTAAAAAGATCATTCCTTAAAGAAATAAAAATAGCATATGAAAAAAATAATATAAAAATACCTTATAATCAATTGGAGGTACATAATGGAACAAAAATATAATGTGGGTTCAATAGTTATAATGAAAAAACCACATGCATGCAAAGAAAATAAATGGTGTGTTACTAGAGTAGGTGTTGACATTAAATTAAAATGTTTAGGTTGTAATCACATTATAATGTTAGATAGATTAGAATTTGAACGTAAATTAAGGAGCATAGTAAATGAATAAAATAAAAAAAATTAGAGATAAAGTTGTATTACATCCAATAATGTCTTTCTTAATCCTTATATTAATAACGATATGTGTAAGTGGAATATTATCTTTATTTGATATTACAGGAAGTTATAGCACAGTAAATACTAAGAGTAATTCATTAGAATCAACAATGATTACTATTGAAAATTTATTTAGTTTAAGAGGATTAAAATATATATTCTCAAATACAGTATCAAATTTTGCATCATTTACACCATTATCAATGCTACTTATTACATTACTAGGTATAGGTATCATGGATAAAACAGGATTCTTAGATACATTATTTTATGTTTTAACAAGAAAATTAAGAAAAAATGTTGTCACATTTATATTAGTATTAATTTGTATATTATCAAGTATAGCTGGTGATATATCTTACATAGTATTAATTCCAATATCAGCATTACTATTTAAATATGGAAAAAGAAATCCACAAGCAGGAATAATAACTGCATTTGCTGCGATAAGCTGTGGTATCGGAATAAATATATTCATAAATTCAGTAGATTCTTCATTATTAACTTATACACAAGATGCAGCAAACTTATTGAAAGAGGGATACGTAGTTAAAACAACAAGTTTTATAATAATAATGATTTTAGCAACTATAGCATTATCATTTATAATAACAAATATAACAGAAAAAAATATTATTCCTAGATTAGGAAAATATGAAATTGAAGAAGAAGAGGAAGAAAAATACGTTTCAAAAAAAGAATTAAAAAGTTTATATATTTCAATAATAGTAGGTTCAATTTATTTACTAATATTCATATATAATATTATTCCAGGATTACCACTAAGTGGAAATTTACTAGATTACACCCAAAAATTATATATTGATAAACTATTCGGATATAATTCATTCTTTAATTCAGGATTTGTATTCGTAATAACAATATTATTCTTCATAAATGGATTAACATATGGAATATTAACAAAAAGTATAAAAAATAACAGAGATGTATGTGATGATTTATCACATTCACTAGATGCAATGGGTAAAGTATTAGTATTAATATTCTTTGCATCAACATTTATATCAATATTAAAATATTCAAATATAGGTATGCTTATAACAAGTTGGTTTGCAAATATAATATCAACAACTAAATTTACTGGTTTACCACTTGTCTTACTAGTATTTATACTAAGCGCATTATCAACATTAATATTACCATCATCAATCTATAAGTGGTCAATATTATCTTCTGTATCAGTACCAGTACTAATGAATTCAGGAATGACACCGGAATTTGCACAATTGATATTTAGAGCAGGAGAATCAATAACATATGGATTAACACCAGTAATGGCATATTTTGTAATATTCTTAGCGTATATGGAATTATATAATCAAGATAAAAAGGGTGTAGGATTATTTAAATCATTAAAATATCTAGTGCCATATTCAATAGGAACATTATGTATGTGGTTAATACTAATAATCGTATGGTATTTAGTTAACATACCATTAGGCATAGGAATATCACCATTAATGTAAAAAAATGTAAAGAAGTAAACAAATACTTCTTTTTTACTTTATATAAGTTAATAAAAATGATATATTAAAACATACAAAAAGGAGAAATTCATATGTTAAAAAATATAGATACATTATTTTTATCATTCGATAACAAATATACAATTTTAATATTTTACACAATCTTAACTCTAATAATAGGTAAATCGTTAATATATATTTTAAAAAAACAACTAATAAGAATAAATAATAATAGATTACAATATAAAACATTAAATTTTATAAAATTAATAATATCTATTATTCAAATTTTAATTATTTACCTTATATGGGAAAGTAATATAAAAAATGCAATGACATTAATAAGTTTTATATCAGCAGCAATAACATTATCTTTAAAAGATTACATATTAAATTTATTTGCAGGATTTTATATAAAACTTTATAAACCTTTTAAATTAGAAGACAGAATTGAAATAAAAGGTCAAAAAGGAGATGTTATAAATCTAGGATCATTATTCTTTGAATTATTAGAAATAAGTGATAATTATGGGCATCAAAGTACAGGTGTAGTTTCAATAATTCCAAACTCAATAATATTTACAGAAACAGTAAAAAATATGAATAAAGGTTTCAAATACATATGGGACGAAATAAAAGTACAAATATCTCTTGATAGTGATGTTATACTAGCAAAAAAGACTTTATACAAAATAATAAATAATATAGATGTAATAAAAAATATACCAATTAAAATGAAAAATGAAATAAAAAATAATACTTCATATAGAATGTATTATAATAAATACGAACCAATGATATATACAGAAGTAAAAGATAAACATATAGAATTAAATATAAGATTTTTAATAAATCCAAAAAAAGCAAGATTAGTTGAATCATATATATGGAATGAAATATTAAAAGAATATAAAAATGAAAATATCCAACTTATAAAAGAATAATGTGGTTTACAAAACAAAATATTTTTATTAAAATTATAGTAGAAAGGAGTCTAGACATGTTAAATAAATTAAACAAATTCTTATACTCATCTATTATAATATCTATAATAATGTTAATTATAGGATTAATATTTATTATTTATCCAGAAGTATCATTTACAACAATAACTTATATACTATCAATATTACTTATTGTAAATGGAATATATTTCTTAATAGAAAAAGAATCAAGTATATTCTTCTCTAGTTTCTTAACATTAGGTGTCATAGAATTATTACTTGGTATTATAATGCTAGTTAATCCAGATATTGTAAAAACATTATTCCCAATAGTAGCTGGTGTAATAATGATTACTAAATCAACACTAGATTTAAGACTATCTATATTACTTTATAGAAATAATATTAGTAGTTGGTTATCACTCCTAACATGTTCAATAATATCTATTATATGTGGTTTAATAATTATACTTAATCCTAGTATTGGAACTATAGCATTAACAACTTCTCTAGGAATACTAATTACAGTATATTCTATATCTAATATAATAGATACAATTATATTTAAAAAGAACATAAAAGAAATAACAAAATTATTAGAAAAATAAGACTTCGTTTGAAAGTCTTTTTTATTTTATTCTTCCACAAATATAATCCATAGATATATTAAATTCTTTTGCTAATTCATAAACAAATATTGTTAAAATTAATGTTTGTCCTTTTTCGTAGGCACAAATAGTAGATGGTGTTGTATTTAAAATACTCGCAATATCTTTTTGTCTTAGATTATTTTCGTTTCTAATTTCAACTAATCTTTCACCAATAAGTTTTTTATCTAATTTAGCAATTGAATTTAAATGTTTTTTTTCATTAGTTAATCCAAAAATATAATCCATACTAACATTAAAATAATTACATATAGTATTAAGGTGTTTTAATGGAATAATATCACTTCCAATTTCCCAATGAGATATTAAACTTCTATCAATTTTCAATATTCCTGCCAAGTCTTTTTGAGTTAAATCTTCACTTTCTCTTAAAAAATATAATTTATCTAATTTCATAGTAATCACCCTTATACATATAAATTGTGTCATTAAATAAAAAATATTTAAAAAAATGTGAAAAAATACGAATTATATGTTATACTACTAATGTAGAGTAGGAGAGAAGTAATGTGAGTAGTGAACAAAAATTAAATTTATTTAAATTAAAGTTAAACAATAAAGAACAAAAAATATCAATTTTGTTAGGATTTTTAATAATAATATTAAGTTTAATATTAGTTATAGTTAATATTAATAGCAATAATACACGAATCGTAATGATATATTTGGCAGGAAATAATTTAGAAAGTGATAGTGCTATAGCAACATCAGACTTAGAAGCAATTAATCCAAAAAAAATAAATTTAAAAAATAATAAAATTCTTATTTATACTGGTGGTACAAAAAAATGGTTTAATTTTATTGAATCAGATGAAAATGCAATTTATGAATTAAAAGAAAATGGATTTGAAAAAGTTAAATCTTTTCCTCAAAAAAATATGGGAAACTATGAGGTTTTTAAGGAATTTTTAACTTACTCGTACGATAATTACAAAACCGACAAATATGACATAATTATGTGGGACCATGGATTAGGAAGTTTGGGTACTATAAGTGATGAATATACGAATGATTATCTAACACCAAATGAATTAGAAAAAGCTTTTAGCGAAAGCCCATTTAATCATAAAAAAATATCTACATTAGCATTTCATACATGTTTGAATTCAACAATAGAAATGGCTGGTGTACTACATAAATATGTAAATTATATGATTGCAAGTGAAGAAGTAACATGGGGTGCAACAAATTATAATGTTTTAGGATATTTAAATGATATAGACAAATTAAAAAATGACTACGACTATGCAAGAACATATATTGAATCATATAAAAAACAAATGAGTGAGCTTGGAATTTCAAAAGATATAACTTATTCAATTTTGGATTTAAAAAATTATCCAAAAGTCGAAAAAAATTTAAATGATTTTATAAAAAATATAAACCTTGAAAATAATTATAATGATATAGCAAAAATAAGAAGTAATATACATCAATATGGTTTAGAGCATTTAGATTATGATACAGTGGATTTATATGAGTTAATATCGTTAATAAAAAATTATAGTAAATCGGATTCAAAAAAATTATTAACAAGTTTAAAAGAGTTTATAAAATACAATTGGACAAATAACGAACATTCTAATGGTGTATCAGTATATTTTCCATATAATGGTAACGATACCGTAAAAAAATTACATTTAGATGTCTATAATAATTTAAATTATTTAACTGATTATAAATATTTTATAAATAATTTTTATAAAAAACAAGCTAATGCCAAGCCATTAAATTATAAAACGTTTACTCAAGAAATAACTAGTGAAGCTAATGAATTTAAATTAAAATTAAATGATGAACAAATAAGTAATTTTGCTAGAGCCAATTATATAATATTTGAAAAACAGGAAGATAATTATTTTACACCAATTTATGTTTCAAAAAATGCATATTTAACAGATGATGGATATGTAAAAACAAAATTAGGAAATAATTTAATTAAAGTAACTGACATTGAAAGTAATGAAAGTTCATACTTACAAATTATAGAAAATGATAATAATATTTTCCAAACGAATGCTATCGCCATGAATTTTATAGAAGAATATGGAGCATATAGTTTGAAAGTTAATTTTAAAATAGAAAATGATACTCCAGTTGTTGAGAGTACAGAATTATATAAAGATAATGACATAACAACAACGGGTTCATTAGTAGATTATAAGAATTATGATTCAGTTCAATTTACTAATTTTAGATATAAAATATTGGACGATAATGGAAATTATCAAGAAAAATGGGAGTCAAATTCTACTAAATGGTTATTTGAAATAGCTCCCAAAAAGAATGATTACAAATTTGAATTATCAAATTTAAAAGATTCAAAAAATAAAAATCTATATTGTTTATTTAAAATATATGATATAAATAACAATTATTACTATTCAAATTTAATAAATGTAGAAAATTAGGAGGAATTAAAATGTTTTGTAAAAATTGTGGAAATAAAATAGAAGAAGGAACATTATTTTGTTCTAAATGTGGGGTTAAAGTTGAGAGTGAAAGTAATATCGTTAACGGAACATTAGAAAATAATTTTAATAATAACGTTAATAATACATCAAATGGCAATTTAAATAATAATATATCAAGTGATTTAGCAAATAATCAAAATAATATTTCAAATCAAATAAATGAATCACCAAATACGAATAATAACTTAATAAATAATCAAAATACTGTTAATAATATTGGAAATAATAAAAATAGTAATATGACAAGTATTAACACTAAAAAGAATAATACGCTATTCATAATTATCGTAATAGTAGCATCAATTGTAGTACTTACTTTAATTAGTTTCATTATAGTTAAAATGTTAAGTAGTCATAACAACGATTACCAAACATCAACTTCTAATAACAACAATAATGTAACAGAAATTAATAATGACAATAAAAATAATAATAATTATGAAATAACTTTAGGAAACTATAAATTTAAATTGCCAACGGATTTACTTTATAAAAATGGTAGCGATTATATACTTGCTACTAACAATGATAAAACTTTTATATTTGAAATGTCAGTTTATAATTTTGCTTATTCTGATTTAGTAAATGGTTATCAAGAAGTAGTTAATGAAGTTCAAAATTCTGGTATTACGGTAACTGATGTAAATGAAGTTTCTAACGGTTCAACTAACATATTCTTATTTGATTTAAATGATGGAGAAAATGCATATCAAGTATATTATACTGAACTAGATACTAATACTACTATTGGTGGTGCATTACAAGTGTATAGTGCTAATCTATTTAATACAGCATTTAGTTACATTGAAAAAATAAAAGATTCTAAAGAAAAAGTTGGGTCATTTGGTAAAGATACAAAAGAAAAAATAAATATTAAAAACTATAAAATAAGAAAAGATAGTTTTGTTTTAAAGAAGGATTAATCATGAAAAAAATATTATTAATAATATATCTTTTTCTTTTTGGAATAACAAGTGTATATGCAGATAATTTATTTAAAACAGCAGAAATAAAATATGAAGAAGACAATCCTAAAAATTTGTTTATGTATTTTGGTGATGCGAATATTACATCAAGTAATTACTACATTTATTATAGTGAATCTTTATTAAATTTTACGGATAACCTTGAGCCAAAAACAATAGACTCGGACAAAATTAAGTCAGGAACAAATACATTCTCTATAAATAATAATAGAACAAGTAGTTTAAGTTCTATATTTGAATTAAATAAAGATACATTTTACTTTTATGTACTTGAGTACAAAGATGCAACTTATTATATAAATACATCAGATGTAATTGTGATAAAAAGAGACGATATAGACAAATTAGAAAATGAAATAAATCAACAATTAAATGTATATTTTAGTGAAGATACTGTATCTACAACAATTTATGCACCTAAAGGTATAACAACAAAAAGAAAATTAAAATATAAAATTGGAAGAATGACAGATTATGCAATATTAAAAAAATTATATAATAAAAACTATGAAGGAATTAAAGATTTGATTAATTATGCGAAGAATGATAGTAATGGAATTACAGATACAATAGATGCAGAATTAATTAACTACAAAATATCTGATAAAATAAATATTCAAGATAAAGCTTATTATTATGGATATTATGAATTAGAAGATGAAAATGGTAAATATTACCCAGTTACAGATATAGATTTATTACAAGGTTACACATCTTTTTTAGGTAAAATGTTTTTGAGTTATAATGATTCTAAATTTGAATATATTTTTGAAGATGAATCAAAAGAAGAACCAGTCGAAGTTGATGAAAGAATAAAAGGTACAGTAGAAAATAAAAAAACAGGAGTAAAAGAATATGTGTTAACATTCCTAATGATATCATCACTAGCGTTCATAATACTTAAATCAATAAAAAATAATAATTTATTTAAAAAAATATAAATGGTGGTAAAAATATGGATGTAATATATTTAATAATAATACTTTTATTTAGTTATTTTATAATAACTGTTAATAAATTTATAAAACTAAATAATAGATTTAAAGAAAGTTTTGCAACAATGGATGTATATTTGAAAAAAAGATGGGATTTAATTCCGAACTATGTTGAAATCGTTAAAGGATATACAAAGCATGAACAAAATACTTTTAAAAATATTACTGTATTAAGAAATATTAATTACGCAAATTTAAGTAATGAAGAAAAAATAAATAAAAATGAACAATTAAGTAAAAATGTTACACAATTTATCGCAATATCTGAAAAATATCCAGAATTAAAAGCAAATGAGGAATTTATTAATTTGAGTAATACATTAGTAAAATTGGAAGATGAAATTGCACAGTCAAGAAAGTACTATAATGCAGTAGTAAGAGAGTTTAATAATAAAGTTCAAATGTTCCCAAGCAATATAATTGCAAAATTAATGGGACTAAAACCACAAAAAATGTTTTACGTCGAAGAAAATGAAAGAGAAAATATAGAGGTAAATTTATGAGTGTAAAAGAACAAAAAAGAAAAATATTTTTGTGGTTTACATTATGTCTAATAGTTGTAATAGGTATTATGGGAAATGAAATAGATACAACAGAAACAACTGAAGAAAGTGGATATAGTATTTCCAAATATGACGTAATATTAAATGTTTTACCTAATAATGTTATAGACGTTACTGAAAATATCACCGTAAATTGGAATGATATAAATCATCATGGCATTTATAGATTTATTCCTGAATGGTTAGAATATACTGATAAAAATGACAATACTATAAAAAGAAAATCTTCAGTGCGAAATTTAAGAAGTAGCAGTGATCCATATACAGTTGATAGAGTGAAAAAGAAAGTAAGAATAAGATTAGGAAATGCTTATGAGTATGTTGACTTAGGCGAGAAAACATATGTTATAAAATATACATATGATATGGGTACAGATCCTTACAAAGGATATGATGAATTTATATTTCACGCTTATGGAGATTATTGGAATACAGAAATAAAAAATGCATCTTTAGAGATAATAATGCCCAAATCTCTAAATAATCCAAATATAAATTTCTTTGCAGACAAAATGAGACAAGAAAATATAACCGAATATGTAAATTATAACATAGTAGATAACAAAATTTACGCTACGTTAAATAAAGAAAAATATTTTCAAAATACAAATAAGCATTTAGAAAAATCTTTAACTGTTGATATAGAGTTACCTGAAGGGTATTTTACTCAAGGTAATTGGAACTATGGTTATGGCTCTGTTTTTACATCATTAATAATATTTGGATTAACTTTCTTTTCATTTCTAATTTGGTTTAAATATGGAAAAAATTACCCAAAAGTACCAAAAACTGTAGAATTTTATCCTCCTGAAAATATGAATTCTGCAGAAATAGGATATATATATGCAAAACAAACAAGTAAAAAATTAACTATATCTTTAATAATACAACTTGCTAGTAAAGGAATAATAAAAATAGATGAGATTAAAGATAAAAAGAAACAAATAAAAATTTCTAAGGTAGCAACAAGTGACATAAAATATTCTTCATTATCAATTTTAGAAAGAACTGTATATGATAAATTATTTAGAGAAAGCGATGAAACTATATTAAGTGAAAATAAAATAATATATGAAGCATTCGAATATACTGAAATTAATTTAGAAAATAAATTTAGTGATGTGATTAATGACCAAGTAAGCAATCGTAAGAAACTAAACATAATAATTATTATAATTGCCGTAATTATTTTAAATACTTTATCTTATTACACAATAGAAGATATGGATCCCTCATGGAATATTTTATATAATTTATCATTCTTATGTATCTTTATAAATATTATCTTTGCTATGCTTATGAAAAGAAAAACAAAGTATGGAGAAAAAATCACAGCACAAGTTTTAGGATTTAGAGATTTTTTAGTAACCGCTGAAAAAGATAGGTTAGAAAAATTAGTAAATGAAAACCCAAGCTATTTTTATGATATTTTACCTTACACATATGTTCTTAATGTTTCAAAAAAATGGATAGATAAATTTGAGAACATAAAAATGCCAAAAATTGATATGGGTAATTTTGAATTTGATAGCGATTCTTCATTTTATGATATTTATGATAATATCACATTTTATGAAGACGAAACAACTCATAAAAAAACATCTAATTTTTCACATTTCGGTAATAATTCAGGCTCATCATGTGGTGGAGGCTGTTCATCTTGCGGTGGCGGTTGTTCATCATGTGGTGGAGGTGGCTCATGGTAAAAAAATTTGTTTTACAATGGCACTTAAGTGAAAAATGTAACTTGAAATGTAAACATTGTTATCAAGAAAAACACATACCAGTAGAATTGAGTTATGAAAAATTAAAAATAATTTATAATCAATATAAAGATTTATTAATTAAATTAAATATGAAAGGCCACATTAACATAACAGGTGGAGAACCATTATGTAATCCACATTTTTTTAAAATATTAGATTTAATAAGACAAGACAAAAATTTAATAACTTTTTCGATATTAACAAATGGAACTCTAATTGATGATACTATAGCAAAAAAAATAAAAACTTATAGTCCCATCTATGTACAAGTAAGTTTAGAAGGTAGCGAGAAAACAAACGATTATATAAGAGGAAAAGGTTCATATAAATTAATAGAAAAAGGAATAGACAACTTAAAAAAACATGATATATTTACATCTATATCTTTTACAGCAACAGGTATAAATTATAAGGAATTTCCAGAAGTGGTAAAATGTGCTAAAAAACATAAGGTTGATAATGTTTGGTCTGACAGATATATACCATTAGGTGATAATATAGATAAATCATTAATATTAAATAAAGAACAAACATTAGAATATTTAAAAATCATGAATAATGAAAGAAAAAAAATGACACTTAAAAAAAATAATACACGTATATCTATGTGCAGAGCTTTACAATTTCAAATGACAAATGATTTTGCATATGGATGTACAGCAGGTGATACATTACTAACTGTCATGGAAAATGGAGATTTAGTTCCATGTCGTAGAATGCCTATACTTATAGGAAATTTATTTAAAAACAATATGTATGATTTATATACAAATAATAAATTATTAAAAGAATTAAGAAAAAATAAAATACCCAACGATTGCAAAAAATGTGAACATTCAGAAACATGTCATGGCGGACTTAAATGTTTAACATACGCAATATATAATGACTTAAATTATAAAGATATAGGATGTAATTTATAAAGGAGTAATAACATGAAAAATAATAACGTAAACATAGAATATAAAACATTAAATGAATTAGAAACAGAAATATTAATTGGAGAAGAAAAAAATATTCTCAATATATAAAAATTATTGTACCTATAGCTCTTTTAATGACAATAGTAAGTATATTTTTTTATAAATTTTTCTTAATTGAAATAGTACAAAATATTTTAATCTTTATTATAGTACTTTCAATAATAATAGCACTATTTTATATTTGTTTTATAGGAAAAAATAAAATCTCTAGAACTTGCATACAATTACCTATCCCCAAGAATATATCTAAAGATGAAATATCAAAAAATATAGAAGAAATGTTAAAAAAATTATTATATAAAGAAAATAGATATAGAAAAGAAACTGCATACTATGCATATAAAACAATTTATTACGTTGATATAACATCAAGTTCTAGATATTTAAAATATGAAATAACAGATAATACAATAAATTTTTATGTTTGGCTTAATTTATATGGTAAAGAACGAAGTATTAATAAAAATGGACCATGTATACTTAATGGAGTAGTATTAGAAGACTTAAAATATTTAGAAGATTGTATCAATAAGTTAGGAGTAAAGAAAGATGGAATATAATTATTTAAATTTTTTAGAAACAAATAAGCTTAGTTTAGATAAAATAAATACAAATATAAAAAAGAAAAAATATGATGAATGTATTAGTAATTTAAGACAATTAATAAGTACCGTACAAACATATCAAGATTTATGCACAATATATTTTTATGTAGTATATAACAATGATGAAAATAAAGTTATTTTAAATATTATAAAAAATGAATTTGAAACTAACATACATTATAAGGAGTTTTTAAATGAATTAAATAATAACTTTCAATCTTTAGATATTAACCATAAAAAATACCTATTTAATATATCATATAAATATTCTAAAAATAAAAAAAGAAAAAATAACATTTTAATAATAATATTATTTCCAATATTATTATTTACATTAATATTTACAATAATTGATTTTGATTTAGACTCTTTATTAATTATTTTCTTCTGTATAAATTTTATAATTTGGTCTTTAGTTGATAATCATAGATTAAATAAAATGATAAAGATATGTAAGGATACATTAAATACATGATACCAATAATTATAATTATATTTTTTATATTAATTTCTATATTTAAAATTCTTTTTGACTATTATAAATATAAAAAAAGTGAATTAATAAAAAGTAATACTTCATTCAATAAATTATTACCAATAGGTACAATAATAAAAAGAAATAATGATGACAAATTATATATGATTAATAATTATAGAGGAGCAATATATATTAAGAAAAGTGTTTTAAAAACAATCGATTATTGGTGCTTGGAATATCCATTAGGAACAACCGATGATAACTACAATTATATAAATATTAATACAGAAGAAATAAGTAAAGTTATATATTTAGGTTATGATAATGAAATAAGACAAAAATTTATGAATGATAAAGATTTAATTAAAGAGGAAAATTGATATGAAAGAACTTTTACCAATTGGTTCAATAGTAGAATTGGACAACAAATATATAGTTATGATTGATGGCTATTATAATCAAAATTATAATTTGACTTATGATTTATATGAAAATATAAGCATTTATCATTTTACGTCTTGGCCATTTAATTTAATAAATATAGAATACAAAAATAAAGAATTGAAAAAATATAATTTTTATTTAGAATCAACAAATTTTTATACAGAAAAAAATATAACAAAAATAATTTTTAAAGGCTACGAGAATGAAGACTTTAAAGAATTAAAAAACAATATTAGTAAGGAGTAAGGGAATGAAAGTATATACAAAAAAAGGAATATGGAACTCATTTATTATGAACGTATATGCTTTATTTATGATGATTTTATTTAGTATTTCAACACCTATTTATTCAATAAAACTATTGATAGATAGAAATCCAGAATTTATAGGTGGAATAATTTTATGCGTTGCTATTATTTATTTCGATGTAAGGTTATTTGCAAAATCTGGAAAGATGCGTATGACACTAGTCCAAAAAAATATTGAAAATTATAAGGGAAAACAAATTTGTCAAATGGTTTTTACTATACCAAAAACTAATCCAAAAAAAATATCTTTGAAACCAGTTTATTGTTATACGATAGGTAATAATGATTTAATACTAAATAACGATTATATAGTTACAATAAGTTGGTTCAATGGCTTAGCTAAACAAATAGATAATTTAGAAATCAAAGACCAATAATATAAAAATGAAAAAGGAGTAAAGAAATGAAAAATAATAATGAAAACAATACAATATCAATAGTAGGTTTTATCTTGTCGTTTATAATACCAGTAGTAGGTTTAATACTTTCAATAATAGGATTAAATAAATCAAAAGAATTAAATAATAAAGGAAAAGGGTTAAGTATAGCAGGTATAATAATATCAGCGTTGTTATTTATATTCCAGTTCTTAGTATTATTACTTTTAATAAGCGTTGGAACAGTTTCAAGTACTTTAGATACAGCAAAGAATAATGCAAATAAATTAATGTGTGAAAAAGCATATGATTGTGAATTAGATAGTACAGGAAATTATAGTTGTAAATATTTAAACAATGATGGTACAATTAAAAAAATAACTTGTGAAAATAACACTTATTTAACTAAAGAAGATTTAGTTGGATATTATGAACCATATGATTTAAAAGTAAATGGTGTATCAGAATCGGTAGAAAACTATTTGGGCAATAACCATGATGAAAAATCGTATATCATATTTAATGATGATAATACATTTAAAAACTATTTAACGATGTATGCAAATGAAGATGAAATAACAGGCAAATACACAATAAATAAAAATATTATAAATATAACACTTAATACAAATACTAATATAAAAATAGAAGCAGAAAAAGAAAATAATACAATTTTATTAAAAATGTATATTGATGAATCAACAGTGTTATATTTAAAACAAATAAAAATTGAAAGTGAAAAAGATTAAATAAATGTTTTGAAAAGTAAGGTGAAGAAATGAAAAATAATAATGAAAACAATACAATGTCAATAATAGGGTTTATCTTGTCATTTATAATACCGGTAGTAGGACTAATATTATCAATAATAGGATTAAGCAAATCAAAAGAACTAAACGATAAAGGAAAAACTTTAAGTATTATAGGTATAATTATATCTAGTATCATGTTAATATTTAATTTTATATTTACTTTTTCTATAATAGAAGATATATTAAATGAAACTGATAATAAGTTTGAATATAAATATGACAATAAAAAAGATTATAATAATGATAATAACAATGAAAATAATAATGTTTCTCAAATTAGCTATGAAGGAAAAAAAGGTGATTCATTTTGTATAAAAGAATATGATAATCACTACTATATTGAGAAAGATCGTAACTCAACTAATACTAGGTGTTATAGCTGCACAACTAATAATTGTGAAATCTTTGACGTATCAGAAAATGGAAGATTTATAGTTGGTTTTGACAATAACGAATACTTTACTTATGACTACAATACAAATAAAAAAACAAAACTTAATATAGATTTAATAAAATATAGTTACATAAACATACTAGCAGAAAAAAATGATGAAAATTTGATTGGCTTATTTTTACGGAAAGTTGATAATAAAAATAATTATTCAGCAGGATATTATGATTTAAAAGAAAATAAAATGTTAATTGATTACGGGAATTATTCTTACTTAACAAGTGATTATATTTCTGTCAAAAAAAATTTATTTCTTTTCCAAACAAAAGATAATAAGAGTGGATTAATAAATATTAACACTGGACAAGTATTGTTAGAAAACGTGAATACTTCAGAAATTGTAAACGGTAAATTATATTATTGTGATAAATCTACTTACAATATTATAACAAATTTATATAATGAAAATCTAAAAGAAATATATAAAGGAACTTATAAAGAAATGAAAATATACAATGATAAAATTATTTTAGATGATAATAATATATATTTAATTTATGAAGATGATGTTTTAAAATATACAAGTAAAAAATATAATGACATATTTTTTATTAATTCAGATTACATAGCAGTTAATGAAAATAATAAGTTAATTATCGAAAAAATAGATGAAACATACATTACAACATTAACTGAATTAAAATCAGATTATGCTGTACACAGACCTGAAATAAGAAAAGTAAATGGAAAAGATGCAATAGTCATTCCAATGACAAATGAAAGAGAATATACAGATAAAGAAAAAGAAGAATATAAAAAGAACAATCCAGAAACAAACATAGATTATACGTGTTATCATTACTATTATATTATTAGTACGGGGGAAACAGGAAGATATATAGATTATACAGAAATGAGATAAAAAAAGTTTTCAATAAATTATTGGATTCTTTTTAATTGATATTAAATATTATTCTTGATAAAATATAAATATATTAATAATTTATTTGGAAGGAGAAATATGGATAATAAATTAAATAATATGATACAACAATTTATAGAGGACAACAACATAGATAATATTGACGAATTAAATGAAAAAATGCAAGGCTTTTTAGAAAAATATAATAATGGAGAAATTGAATATGAAAACACTCCATTAGATGACGCTTATGAAATGTTAGAAGAAGCAGAAGATAGAAATAAAGATATAAAAGAAAGAATAAATATCGCTAAAAAAGTTTATAAAAAATATCCTGAATGTTTTGATGCCTTATTACTACAAGTTAAACTAGAAGATAATTTTATAAAAAAATTAAAACTTTTAAACCAAGGATTAATTGAAGAAAAGAAAAGATTAGAAAAAGAAAATTATTTTGATAAAGATAACATAGGACACTTTTATGGTATTTTTGAAACAAGACCATATATTGGTGGACATTACATGAAAGCAGATATTTTACTTTTAACTGGTAAAATAAAACAAGGAATAGAAGTATGCAAAGAAATACTAAGATTAAATGAGAGTGATAATACTGGTGCTAGATATAAATTGATGGCAGCTTATGCATATTTAGAAGAAGAAAAACCAGCATTAGATTTATATAAAAAATATCCTGAAGAAAATTTAGAAATGTTATTTCCATTATTTGCACTATATTATAAATTAGGTGATGAAACCAAGGCTAAAAGTTATTTAAATAGGATTAATAAATCAAACAAACACTTTATAAATTTTTTTAAAGAAACAATTAAAAAAAATGAAGATGTTATGGCTGGATATTATCAAAAAGGAGATTCTTCTGAAGTCCAAATGTATTTTGAAATATATTCATATTTAACAGATACTATGCCTTTACTTGATGAATTTGTGTTAGAGAATAGTGAAAAGAATAGTACTAAAAAGAAAAAATAAAATATATACAAAATATAAAAATAATGTTAAAATAAAATTGTATTAGAAATAATACGTTAAATAATTATAATTTTTTATCAAGAATGAGGGAGAGAATTAGCTCTAAGAACTCATACCAACCTGCAACAGTAAGGTGGTAATGCTAATATCGATGAAAGAGATTTTTATAACAATAACTCTTTCAAGAGTTTTTTATTTTTGATAAAAAGAGAAAGAGGGAGATTATATGAAATATTATTTAACAAGTGAATCAGTAACGGAAGGACATCCAGATAAAATATGTGATAAAATCAGTGATTACATATTAGATGAAGCATTAAGACAAGACAAAAGTAGCAAAATGGCAGTAGAAGCAACTATAAAAGATGATTTAATATTTATTTACGGAGAAACAACAACTAAAGCAAAATTAGATTATAGTTCTCTAGCAAAAAAAGTATTAAAAGATATTGGCTATGAAGAAGAATATAATGTAATTGTTAAAGTAAATAAACAATCTATTGAAATAAATAATGCAGTAGAACAAGATAAAATTATGGCAGGAGATCAAGGAATAATGTTTGGTTATGCAACAAATGAAACAAAAGAATATATGCCACTACCAATCCTTTTAGCAAATAAACTAGCAAAAAGATTATCAGATGTAAGAAAAAAAGACAAAAATTCTATACTAAATCCTGATGGTAAAACACAAATAACTATCGAATATGAAAATGATATTCCAAAAAGAATAGATACAATAATCATTGCATCTCAACATAAAGAAAATATAGATAAAAAAGAATTAGAAAATTTAATTATTAATGAAGTAATAAACAAAGTTGTTCCTACCAATCTACTTAATAAAAACACAAAAATATTAATAAACACAAGTGGCAAATTTACAATAGGTGGTTCGTTTGGAGACAGTGGAACAACAGGTAGAAAAATAGTTGTAGACACTTATGGAGGAATAGGAAAAGTAGGTGGAGGATGCTTTAGCAGTAAAGACCCATCTAAAGTAGATAGAAGTGGAGCATACTATGCAAGATATGTTGCAAAAAATATTGTAGCTCATAACTTAGCAGATAAATGTGAAATAGAATTAGCATATGCAATAGGAAAAGAATATCCAATCTCAGTTTACATAAATACATTTAATACGAATAAAGTAGATATAGATAAAATATATGAATTTGTAAATAATAATTTTAATTTTAGTGTAGATAATATTATAAAAGAATTAGATTTATTAAATCCAATATATTACGATTTAGCATCATACGGACATTTTGGAAGAACAGATTTAAATTTACCATGGGAAAAAATAAAAGAAACAAATAATTTATTATAAATATGATAAATTCTATTTGAAAATGTATAAACAATATGTTATCATGAATATGTCAAGGAGACTTGAATAAAATAAAAAAGGGAATACTTAACATGGTACGTTGAGTACTCGCCTTTATGGGTTGAGCACTTAATCTACGCTAGATTGAGTGCTTTTTGCTTACATTAATATTATTTATATAATAAAAATATAAGAAGAAAAATGATAATAATTAAAGAAATAAGAAAAAAATCAAATATACCTATAATAATCGTAACTAGTAGAGATAATGAAATAGATGAATTACTAAGTATAAATAATGGAGCAGACCATTACATAACAAAACCATTTAATATACATATTCTGCTTGCAAAAATTAATTCATTACTAAGAAGAACTAAATCACAAGAAAACATAGATAAAATAGATGCGAAAGATTTTATTTTAAACATTAACAAAAGTACAATAGAAAAAGATAACACTATAATAGAACATACAAAAAATGAATTTAGAGTACTAAAATACTTAGTTCAAAATAGAAAGCACATATAGAAGATTATTTTAAAGAACATAGTGGTAGTTGTAAAATAAATAATTAATTTGTTATAACAAAATTATAAATATAACAAAGAATGGAGTAATTTATATGAATGAGTATATTAATTTAACACTAGACAATATAGATGAAGAACACATTTGTTGTGCAATAGGAGATAAAAAACATCAAAATGGTGTTAATAGAAAAAAAGAATGGATTAAAAATAAATTAAATGATGGACATGTATTTAGAAAATTAAATGCTAGAGGAAAAACATTTATAGAATATGAAAATCTTAATAATGCATGGGTTCCAATAAACGGAAACAATTACAATTACATTTATTGTTTATGGGTTGCAGGTAGTTTCAAAGGAAAAAGTATTGGAAAAGAATTATTAGAATATGCAATAAATGATACAAAAGAAAAAGGACTTAGTGGAATTTGTACACTTTCATCAAAGAAGAAAAAACCTTTCATAGGAGATAAAAAATTTTATGAACATTTTGGTTTTAAAGTTGTAGACGAAATAAGAGATTATGAACTACTAGCACTACAATTTGATAATAATGAAACTCCTAAATTTAATGAAACAGCAAGACAAATGAAAATTGATAATGAAGATTTTATCGTTTATTACAGTAATGAATGCCCTTATGTAGAATATGAAGTAGAAGAATTAACTAATTACGCAAAAGATAATAATATAAAAATTAATTTTATAAAAATAGATTCCCTAGATAAAGCAAAAAATGCTCCATGCATATTTAATAATTGGGCAAACTTTTATAAAGAAAAATTTATATCAAATACAATCTTAAATGCAAATTCTTTAAAAAAATTACTAAACGAGCAAAAAATAGATTGACAACATTAACTACCAAATGATAATATTAAATTGACATTTGTGAAAGAACACATATATAAACACATATTACTCAAATTCATGTGAAAATATAATGTGTTTTTTTGCGTTGAAAGGAGTGTAGATAAAAATGTCATTCATCAATGTAAACCACATATCAAAAACTTTTAAAGTTGCCAAACGTCAATCTGGATTAAAAGCATCTTTAAAATCATTTTTCAAAAGAAATTACATCTATATAGAAGCAGTCAAAGATGTCTCTTTTGAAATAGAAAAAGGGGAAATTATTGGATACATTGGACCTAATGGAGCAGGAAAAAGTACTACCATAAAAATGCTTAGTGGAATTCTTACACCAGACGAAGGTACTATTAACATTAACGGATTATCACCATCTAAAGACAGAATCAAATATGTTAGTAATATCGGTGTAGTATTTGGACAACGAAGCCAGTTATGGTGGGACATTCCTGCATCAGATACATTTGATTTATTAAAAGATATATATAAATTAGATGAATCTGAATTTAATAAAACTAGGGAACAACTAATAGAATTATTAGACTTAAAAAATATAGTTAATATTCCTGTTAGACAACTTAGTCTAGGTCAAAGGATGCGCTGTGAAATTGCTGCTTCACTTATTCATAAACCATCCATATTGTTTTTAGATGAACCTACTATAGGACTTGATGCCGAAAGCAAAATAAATGTAAGAAATTTTATCAAAAAAATCAATAAGGAAATGAATACAACTATTATATTAACAACGCACGATATGAGTGATATCGAAGCACTTGCAAAAAGAATTATACTTATTGGAAAAGGACGAATATTATATGATGGAAATATAAAAAAATTAAAAGAGAAATATGATAATACAAAAGAAATACAAATAATTACAAAAAATAAACTTAATAAATTAAATAAAAAAGGAATAATAAAACAAACAAAAAAAGATTATGGATATAATTTTATATTAGATACAAACCTTTTATCCATATCTAACTTCTTAAAATATTTATCTAATTTAATAGATATAAAAGATATAGAAATAGAAAATGAAAACATAGATAATATAATATTAAAATTATATAAAGATTGTGAAATATGAAAACATATATATCTTTATTTAAACTAAGATTTATAAATAGTATACAATATAGAAAAGCAGCAATAGCTGGAATATGTACTCAATTCTTTTTTGGATTTGTATTTATTTCAGTCTATCTAGCATTTTATTCTTCAACAAATAATACAAAATTACCCATGAATTTAAATGAATTAATAAATTATTTATGGTTAAATCAAGCTTTCTTTGCATTAGTATATACTTGGTACAAAGATAAAAATTTAATAAACTTAATAAAAAATGGTAACATATCTTATGAATTTATAAGACCAATAAATTTTTATAAAAAATGGTTTTCATCAATGTACGGAGATAGATTATCTGCAGTAATTCTAAGAAGTCCATTAGTTATTCTAATAGCATTCTTCTTACCAAAACCTTATAATTTAACATTACCAAATTCAATTAATTCAGTTATATTATTTATAATATTTATGATAATATCTAGTTTATTAATTAATGCATTTACAATGATTTATCATTTATTAATATTTTATACTTTAGATGAAAAAGGAATAATTACACTATTTATGGTAATAGGAGAAATATTTGCAGGTGGAACAATACCAATTGCATTCTTTCCTAAATTTTTAAGAATTATATCAAACTTATTACCATTTAGATATATAGCTGATTTACCATTTAGAATATATTCAGGAAATTTTAATATAACAAATATTTTACCAAATTTAATAGGTGCAATAATATGGTTAATAGTTTTATTAATAATAGGCAATAAATTAACAAATAATATATCAAAGAAAGTAATAGTACAAGGTGGATAATGAAAATATATTTTAGTTTATTTAAAATGCATTTAACATCTTTATTAGAATATAAAAAATCATTCATAATAGGATTTATATCACAAATATTTGTAGTATTTACATATTATTTTATAATTATTGCTTTATTTACAAAATTTAATAATATAAAAGGATTTACTTTATATGAAGTATTATTATGCTTTAGCATAGTACAATTCGGTTTTAGTATGAATGAAGCTTTCGCAAGAGGAATAGATCAATTTGATAATTTAATTATAAATGGAACTTTTGATAGAATACTTCTAAGACCACAAAGTATATTAATACAAAGTATCGCATCAGAAATAAACTTTGTTAAAATATCAAGAATAATACAAGCTATTGTAATACTATTTATATCTTTAATAAATTTAAATATAAATTTTAATATTTTAAAATTAATAACTCTAATTTTAATGTTATTGTCTTCTAGTTTTATATTCTTTTCTATATTCTTAATTATGGCTTCTTATTGTTTTATTACAGTACAAGGTTTAGAAGTTAGAAATTTATTTACAGATGGTGGAAAACATGTAGCACAATATCCAATAGGAATATTTAATAAGTATTTTAGATTTATATTTACTTATCTTATTCCATATGCATGTATAAATTATTATCCATTACTATATTTAGTAGGTAAAAGTAATAATAAATTATATTGTTTTACACCTCTATTAGTTTTATTATATCTTATACCATCTCTATATTTATTTAAAAAAGGCATAAAAAAATATACGAGTGCAGGTTCATAAGAATTAGTATTTACTAGTTCTTTTTTCTTTAATAAATATTTTCTTGACATCACTAAAACTTATGCTATAATACATCTTACCAAAGGGGGATTTTATATGTCATACGAAACAGATGTAATGATGAGTTTAAAACATTCAATAGATAGACTTAATAAAAGTACTGAAGTAATGAAAAGACTTGCAATAGCTATTGAAAAACAAAATGAACTTAAAGAAAGAGAACTAGATATGTTAGAAAATGAAAATGATATAAAAAGAAAAACTCTTTCAAATAATACTAGAAAATTCTAGTATTTTTTATTTTAGTAAGATATAATTAATTTAAGGAGAATATATATGAAAAAACAAACAAAAATAGGAATTATATTGATAATAGTAGGTGAGGTATTATATTTTTTACAAAGTTATTTAAGTAAAAATTATACTAATCTTAATGATTTCATATCAGGATTATTACTAGGAGTAAGTGTAGGATTAAATTTATTAGGAATAATTATTTCAGTTGCATCTATATCAAAAAATGAAAAGAAATAGAAAAAATATAAATGGCATATAAAAATTATATTTTTTTTAGTATGATTATAATAGGAGGAGTAAATGGAAAACAACGAAAAAAATTTTGATGAGGTAAAAGTAGAAAAGGTTATCAGGACAGATTCCTACTTTGATGGAAAATTTATAGAATATTTAGGATATAAAATATTGGCACTTCTTATAAGTTTAGTAAGTATAGGAATTGCAAAACCATGGGCTGACAAAATATTATTGGAATATCAAATCAACCACACTGTATATAATGGTAAAAGATTAAAATTTGAAGGAAAAGGAACAAGTCTTTTTGTATTAAGATTTAAATGGATTTTATTTACAATAATTACATTAGGTATATATTACATATGGGTTCCACTTAATATGGAAAAATGGATAGCATCAAATACACATTTTGAAGATGAAGATTTAATCGTAGGTGAAAGTTATTTTGATGGAAAAATATTAGGTATAATAGGAGTAAATATATTTACCTACTTAGTAAGTTTATTATCTTTAGGATTATTATTCCCATTTGCAGTATGTTATAAATACAAATGGATTGCAAATCATACAATTATTAATAAAAAAAGAATTGTCTTTAATGGAAAATCTATAAGTTTAATAGGCCATTATCTATTGTGGTATTTATTAACAATTATAACATTCGGAATATATGGGATATGGCTTCCAATGAAAGTATATGGCTGGAAAATAAAAAATACTCATATTAAATTAAAAGATGAAGTAGTAGAAAAAGAATCAAAATTACCATACATATTATCTCCGATATTAATAATAGTTTTAGTAGTCTTAATTGTACTAATAATACCTAATATTAAAATAGATAAAAATATATTTGAAAATATTTCAAATAAAATTAACAATAAAGATGATAATCTTGAACCAGTAAAATATGATACTTCATGCATAAATAAAAATTCATTAAATAATATAAAAGATTATGTTAAAGATAATTATGAAGATAATATAATAGAATGCAAAAAAGAAGGGCTATTAATAATGTTATCAACAACAAATGATATAGATTTTAATAGTGCTGAAAAAGATATTATAAAAATACTAAATTATTTAACGGAAAATGAACTAAATAACAAAATAATGATTTCATATGAAAAATACAATACAAGTAACGACTTTTATCTTTATGGTGAAAAAGAAAAAAATTCTGACGTGATAAATTGGACAAGTGAATCTACACCAATAAAATCTACTAAGATTAAAACAGATAATTCTAGTAATGAAGTAAATTCTAAAACTACTAAACCTATAACAACAACAAAAGTAGTTGAAAATAATAAATGTTCAAATAATGCAGTTTATATTGATGGAGATTGTTATGATAAAAACAGCTACGTATCTCCAGGATCATGTGGATATTTAAATGAAATAGATGGTAAATGTTATTATCCTGGATGTGATGAAACAAACTATTTAACAGATGAAAATTGTGTAAATGATTACGAAAATAAGCCATCAAGTAATGAATGTCCAAATGGATTTAAATATAAAGATGGATTATGTTATGGTTCTTTAATAAATTAAGGTACAGTTAATGTATCTTTTTTAATTTAATGATATAATGTTTTTAGAAGGTGAAAGTATGTTTTATGCAATTAGATTAGCTAGAATAATTAATAAGTATGATAGATTAATAAAAAAATTAAATTATATTGAATTAAGAGATAATTATTTTAATGAAACAACATATGATAATATATTTAAATCACAAATACGTTATAAAGGAAGAGAATATTATTTTAAAAATAAAGTATCGGACTTAGTATATAATGATAATAAAATAGAAGCTAATGTACAAGGCACTTCAAAATATAAAGTAATAGTAGAATATGAAAATAACAATAAATTAACTGCTACTTGCACTTGTCCGTATTATAAAGATGATAATTACTGCAAACACATATATGCTGTTATCTATAAAGATAAAGGATCAGATAATAAAAGTATATTAATAGAAGAATTAAAATACAATAATAAAACATTAACTGAATTTAAAAATAATATAGAAGAATTATATAATAAATACATGAAATATTTAAAAGACTTTAATATTGAATGTAACATAGAATTGTTAAATAAAGATATAGCATATTATAATTCTAATATTGATAAATTAAATAATACTTATGGTATAGAAACAACTATAACATTAATTGATAATATGAAAAGAAAATTTTTATTTTATAAAACTAATTTAATAAAAGTCATTGAACAAGCATGTTATAATGAAATGGACAATTATCATGAAAAAAAGAATGAATTAAGAAATAAATATGAAAGTATAAAAAATAAATATATTAATGATGAACCTGATCAAGCTTATGAGAATAACGAAATTATAAATACTACAAAAGAAAAGAAAAAGACTGGATATGCATATTATGATAGTTTAGATGAACAAACACAAGAGAATTTAGAAAAAGAAATGAAAGCATTAGAATTAGAAGATTTTGAAAAAAATTTAGTTAGAGAAGGAAGATATAATCCTTGGAATTTTGCATCAAAGTGTGATAGAGAATTGAACGAAAATGATTACTACTATGATGATATTGATTAAAATATAGTGTTTATAATTTGTGAACACTTTTTTTATTAAAAAATAATTGAAAGTATGAAAAATATATTATATAATGAAACTACTTGATACTATAATGTGTCGTTATATAAAAGATATAAAAAAACTGCCTAAGCAGTATCTTACAAGAGTAAGCATTTAGGGTAAAACCTTTATTTTAACTCTCTATGTCATCTTAAATGGTATTAAGACAATATAATAGTATCACATTATTAGGAGGTATGTCAAATGAAAAATGAAAAAAAGGAATACAACATTGGATTAGATATTGGTACAACATCTGTTGGATGGTCTGTAGTTGAAACAGATAATCAAAAAATAATGAGAAAAGGAAATAAAGCTTTATGGGGCGTAAGATTATTTGAAGAAGCAAAAACTGCTGCTGACAGAAGACTTAAAAGAAGTACTAGAAGAAGATATGATAGAAGAAAACAGAGATTAAAATTATTACAAGAAGAATTCAAATATGAAATAGAAAAAATTGATAAAAATTTCTTTGTAAAATTACAAGAATCAAAATATCATAAAAATGACAAAATTAATAAAACATTATTATTAGAAAATTTAGAACTAAAAGAAATTAAAGCCTATCAAAACAATTATAAAACAATTTATCATTTAAGAAATAAACTTATAAATGATAAAAGTAAAGAAGATATAAGATTAGTATATTTAGCTATACATCACATTATTAAATACAGGGGAAACTTTTTGTATCAAAATTCTAATTTTAATATAGAAAATTTGAATATTATGGACAAATTAACAGATTTATTTGAATATATAGTTAACAATTTTCCTAATTTAAACGTACCTGAAAATTACAATGACATAATTAATTTATTTAGCATTGAAAAGATATTATTAAACCCATCTAAAAATGATGTTAAAGTTTTGTTAAAAGAAAGCTTAGAAGATATTATTAACAAAAATTTTGCAACTGAATTTGGAAAATTAATGGTAGGTAATAAAGCTAATATAACAAAATTGTTGTCAATAGATAATACCGAAAAACTAGAAATTGGTTTTAGTGGTACTGAATATGAAGATAAATATGACAAATGTGTAGAAATATTAGGTGATAACATTGAAATTTTGGACACACTAAAAGAATTATTTGATTGTATATTTATAAAAAAATTATTTAAAGGTAAAGAAAATGTAAATATTTCAGAATTAATGTGTGATTATTATGAAATACATAAAAAAGATTTAAGATTTTTAAAAGAATTATTTAATAATGATAGAAAATTATATGACAAACTATTTAGAACAAAAAAAGACATGTGCTTATATGAAAAATATACATCGAATAAAATAGATTATGAAGAATTTAAAAAAGAACTACAGAAATTATTAGAAAAATTATTCGATAATAAGACAATTAAATTAGAAGATAAGTTGATAAATAAATATCAATTAGAAGTTATCAACAGATTAGAGAATGGTACTTTTTTACCTAGAATAACAACTACAGATAATGGAAAATATCCATATCAATTAAATAAATATGAATTAATAAAAATATTAGAAAATCAAGGAAAATTTTATCCATTTTTATTAAATAAATTAGATGATGGAACATATAAGATTGTTAAATTATTAGAATTTAAAATTCCGTATTATGTAGGTCCTTTAGTAAATGAAAAGAAAAGTAGTAATGCTTGGATGGAAAGAAAAGTTAATAATGTAAAAATAACACCATATAATTTTGATGAAGTTATTAACAAAGAAAAAACTGCAGAAAAATTTATTAAAAGAATGATATCACATTGTACATATTTAATTGATGAAAATGCTTTAACAAATAATTCTATACTATATTCAAAATTTAAAGTAATGAATGAATTAAAACAAATTAAAATAAACGGAGAGAAAATATTAAATAATATTCAACATAAAATAATTGATGAATTCTTTATGAATACTAATGGTACATTAACAGAAACAAAATTTAAAAAATATTTAATTTCATCAGGCTTATATGAAATGTATGATGATTTAAAAATTATAGGTTATTCTTCTGATAATAAATTTGCAAATAATATGCAGTCATATATAGATTTTTTTGGAGAAAACGGCATATTTATAAATACCAATTATAATGAGGATAATGCAGAAGAAATAATAGAATGGATAACAATATTTGAAGATAAAGAAATATTAGAAAAAAAAGTTAGAAACAAATATATAGATTTAAGTGAAAATCAAATAAAGAAAATTTTAACAAGAAAATATTCCGGATGGGGAAGACTATCAAAAAAATTACTAACAACAAAATATTATAAAGACAAACAAACTGAAACTACGAAATCTATTAGTGATTTAATGTTTGAGACAGATAAAAACTTTATGCAAATTATTAATGATGATGAATATAAGTTTCAAAACATGATTAAAGAATTAAATAACTACCAGGAAAAAAACAAATTAGACTATAACGTTGTAAAAGAATTATCGACTTCTCCAGCAACAAAAAGAGGCATTTATCAATCTTTAAAAATAGTTGAAGAAATAGTTGATTATATTGGCTACGAACCCAAGAATATTATGATAGAAATGGCTAGAAACGAAGATAAAAAAGAAAGAAAAGATACTAGAAAAGATTATCTAAAAAAATTATATGAAGAATGTAAAAATCAAATCGAAGATTATAATCGATTAAAACATGAACTAGATGGACATGAAATAACTAGTCAACGCTTATTTTTATACTTTATACAAGAAGGAAAATGTTTATATTCTGGAATTCCACTTAATTTAGAAGATATAGAAAATCAATCTTTATACGAAATAGATCACATAATACCAAGATCATTAATTAAAGATGATTCCATAGATAATAAAGCACTAGTTTTAAGAGAATGTAATCAAGATAAAAAGGCAAACTTTATCTTGCCAAAACAATTTAGAAATAATAAACAGATAGAATGGTGGAAAAAATTAAAAAAGAATAAGTTAATATCTGCTAAAAAATTTCATAATTTAGTAAGAAATGAATACAATGAAGAAGATATACAAGGTTTCATAAATAGACAATTGGTAGAAACAAGACAAATAACAAAACACGTTGCAAATATTTTGAATAGCTATCATAAGAATACAAAAGTTATATATTTAAAAGCAGAATTATCTCACATGTATAGAGAAAAATACGATTTATTTAAATTTAGAGAAATAAATGACTATCATCATGCTCACGATGCTTATTTAGCAGCAGTACTAGGAGAATATAAAGAAAAATATTTAAGAAAAAATATAAATTTTGAAATAGTAAAAGAACTAAATAGAAATATAATCGAATTAGACGAAGGCAAAAAAAGCAAATTAAAATATGGCTTTGTAATTAATAGTTTGGATGAGAATTTAAGTAATATTGTATACAAATTATCAGAAAGTATGATTAATAAAGAAACTGGGGAAATATTATTTGATATATGTGATTTTAATAAAAAAGTTGAAAATACATTATATAGAAATGATATAATTATCAGTAAAAAAGTAGAATATAGAACTGGCAAATTATTTGATGAAACAAAAAATAAAAAAGGAAAAAAAGGAGTTCCTCTAAAAAATAATATGCCAACAAATATCTATGGTTCATATACAAATATTAATCCATCATATGCAGTTCATGCAAAAATCATTAAAAATGAAAAAATAATAGAAAGATTAGTTGGCTTCCCAATATATTTAGTAAATAAAAATGAAAGTATAGTAAAAGATTATTATAAAAATTTATTTAAACTAAAAAATAAAGATGATATAATTATTAACTCCAAAAAAATACCATTTTTTACATTATTAAATTGGAATAATCAAATATGTTACTTGGTAGGAGCATCAGATAGAGTTGAAGTATGTAATGCATTGGAATTAAAAATTGATAAAAGTTTTATGATAGAAAATAAATATGCTTTAAAAAAATTATTGGATAAAAAATATATAAAAGATGTTGAAGATTATGAGTTAAAATTAGAAAATATAATAACTTACCTTGTAAACAAAATAGAAAAAGAATATGTATTATTTAAAAATCTAGTAAATGATTTAAAAAATATTGTAAAATATGAAGCATATGCTAGTTTATCAATTGAAGAAAAAGAAAATATAATCAAACAAATATTAAATTTATTAAATTGTAAAAGTGATAATGCTAATTTTAAATTTTTAAATGAAAAATATTCATCAGCATTTGGTAAGAAAAATTGTAGAATGATAGAACATGCAGTAATAATTTCCAAATCAACAACAGGAATAAGAGAGAAACAATATGAGTTTTAGAACAGTAGTAATAACAAAAAATTCAAGAATAAATTATAAAAATAGATTTTTAGTTGTAAAACAAGAAGAAGATGAAAAATATATTCACTTATCAGAAATAGATACTATAATTGTTGATTCAATATCAGTATCTATTTCTGCATATTTATTAAAAGAACTATCAGCTAATAAAATTAATATTATATTTTGTGATGAGAAGCATAATCCATTTGGTGAGTTAATTCCATTCTACGGTAGACATAATAACAGCAAAATAATTAAAATACAGATGAAGTGGAAGCAAGTAGAAAAAGATAGATTATGGAAAGAAATTGTAAAAAATAAAATTATCAATCAATCTATGCTTCTAAAAAAAATAAAGTCAAAAAAATATGAATTAATATTTAGTTATATTAAAGAAGTCACTACAGGTGATAAAACCAATAGAGAAGGTCATGCTGCAAAAGTATATTTTAATGCGTTATTTGGAAACACATTTATTCGTAATTCTAATGATGAAATAAATGCTGCTTTAAACTACGGTTATGCAATTTTATTATCTACAATAAATAAAGAAGTTATAAATAATGGATATTTAACTCAACTTGGTATACATCATAAAAATGAATTTAATGAATTTAATTTATCGTGTGATCTAATGGAACCATTTAGAATTATCATAGATAATTTTGTTTATTATAATAAAAATAAAAAATTTAATACAGAATACAAATTAGATTTAATTAATTTATTAAATAAAGTATTTTTATATCAATCAAAAAATTATACTCTAAAAGATATTATAAAATTATATGTAAAAAATACATTAGATTCTGTTAACAGTATAGATAATTATAAAGGGTTTGTATTTTATGAGGAATAGAATTATGAGAACAATAGTATTTTTTGATTTACCAAATGTGTATTCTAAGGATAAAAGAAATTATTTAATGTTTAGAAAATTTTTAATTAATGAAGGATTCATTATGATGCAAGAATCGGTATATTCTAAAATAGTTTTAAATTCTACTCAATCAAGTTCTTTAATAGAAAGAATAAGAAAAAAATCGCCTAAAAAAGGTATAATTCAAGTAATGAATATAACAGAAAAACAATATTCACAAATAGAATATATTATTGGAAATAACAATAGTAAAATAATAAGTAGTGAGGATAAATTAATTGTATTATGAAAATAAAAATTAGTTTTTTAGATAGTGAATTAGATTTTAGTGTATCTAATATTTATTCATTAGAAGTGCATAATAAAAAATATTTATACAGAATTTCAAAACTGTTTTATATGCTTAGCAATGATATTAACATTGACGACTTAAAAGCATATGATAAAAATAATGAAGAAATATTAATTACTAATAAAATAAGATTTTTTACAAATTATTTTGATTTCAATTTTAATTCAAAAAAATACAATAATGATATAATTAAATATATCATATCTAATTTAGAACAATATGAGAGTGAAAAAATATTAAAAACTTATAGAAAAATATGTGAATTACTAAATAAAGAATTATTAAAACTAGATTTACCAATTTCTGTAAATGTAGAAGAAGGTATAACAAATGTAATAAAATTGTTAAAATATTCAATTAATAATAAAGAAGAATTGCTGGATAATTTATTATTATTAATTGACTTAGAAACAATACTCAATTCTAATAAAATATTATGTTTTATAAATTTAAAACAATATCTTTCTAAAGAAGAATTAAAAGAGTTATACAAGTATGCAACATACAATTCAGTTAATTTTATTTTAATAGATTCTATTAAATATAATTGTATTAAAGAATATGAAAAATTAATAATAATTGATGAAAATTTAGAAGATTATATGATATAATAATCAAAAATGAATAGAAATATATCATTTAAGAAATACCAATCTCTATTAAGGTATAATAGAATTAAAATTTATTTGAGGTTTTAGTTCTATGTCATCTTAAATGGTATTGAAACGCAAAATTTTTAAGTATTATAACTTTTTCTGTTTTAGTTCTATGTCATCTTAAATGGTATTGAAACTACAAATATTAATTATTTGTATAAATGTAAGTTTTAGTTCTATGTCATCTTAAATGGTATTGAAACATAAATGTTGTCCATTTAGATTTTGCAGTAGTTTTAGTTCTATGTCATCTTAAATGGTATTGAAACAATTAATGATGATGAAGGCTTAGGAGATATGTTTTAGTTCTATGTCATCTTAAATGGTATTGAAACATTAACAGAGGGTAATCGAATTAATTATCAGTTTTAGTTCTATGTCATCTTAAATGGTATTGAAACTTCATATTTGACAAACCTGTTATCGTTCCTGTTTTAGTTCTATGTCATCTTAAATGGTATTGAAACAGATAAATTAAGAAAGAAGATAGAAGAAGAGTTTTAGTTCTATGTCATCTTAAATGGTATTGAAACAAAACAAAAAACACTTACTAGGGACTAATGTTTTAGTTCTATGTCATCTTAAATGGTATTGAAACTGTTAGATTTAATGAAACCTTATGTAATTAGTTTTAGTTCTATGTCATCTTAAATGGTATTGAAACTATAATCAGTTAAATCATCCACCTTAACAGGTTTTAGTTCTATGTCATCTTAAATGGTATTGAAACATTTATTTAATAAAATATATTTGGAAAATGGTTTTAGTTCTATGTCATCTTAAATGGTATTGAAACAAAAAAATTTTTACTACTAGTGTTTAGTCTGTTTTAGTTCTATGTCATCTTAAATGGTATTGAAACAGAACAATTATATGATATGATTACTAAAATGTTTTAGTTCTATGTCATCTTAAATGGTATTGAAACTTACAAATTGGTTACTATTCTAAAGCGCAAGTTTTAGTTCTATGTCATCTTAAATGGTATTGAAACATCAAAAACTAAAAGATAATTGGAATAAGTGTTTTAGTTCTATGTCATCTTAAATGGTATTGAAACTCGTTGTTTGGAATAAATCAGCAGAAGTTTGTTTTAGTTGTTTGTCATCTTAAATGGTATTGAAACATATATAATGATGATTCATTAGATATGGAAGTTTTAGTTCTATGTCATCTTAAATGGTATTGAAACTATGCAAATGATTTTCTATTCTTCTTCTAGGTTTTAGTTCTATATCATTTTAATAGTATTAAAATATATGGTAAAATATATATTAGTTTGGAGAAAAAATTATATGGATAATAAATTAAAAAATGGAAATTCTTTAGAAATACAATTTTGGAGTGATGAAGTGGAAGTTGATTCTAAAAGTCCATTAACAAAACTAATTAATAAAGTATGGACTGCAGAGAAAGATTATATTCCTACGGAAGAAGAAATAGAGCAACTTTATAAGGATATGAGAGAATATCATAAAAATAAAAGTAGCATTTAAAAATAAAGTGCTTTTTATTGTGAAAACATAGAATAATTTAAAACAGGCAGAAATGAGAATATCAACAGCACACGAGAACATAGTTGTGTGCCATACCATGAGAGTATTTATTCTATATTATTTATAAATATAAAGTTGACATTTATATCGGCTTTTTGCATACACTATTTTTTGTCTAGCTTAAAGACTTCAAAGAAAAGATAATACCTAAAAATCTAAAAGAACTAAATCTCATCAAAAAATGGAAAGAGAATACATTTGAACGATTTTTTATTTTAGTTTTATTATATAATAAATTTTAAAGAATACTGGTATAAATTTTTTAAAAATTAAAAAATTTATTGTTTATAGTAAAAAAGTAATAGGCTACCATTATTTTATGAAAAATAAGATAAAAAAGATTCAATCTACTTTAAATTTAGATATAAAAAATAGTTATCAGGGATAGGTTCCAATTACCTATACAAGATAACTCATCTATCTAAATTTAATACAAGAATCAGAGGTTGTCAAATTATGAAAAAATATGATTAAAAATTATCTGATAAAAAAATCTACAATCTATACAAATGATAAACTTGAGGAAGGATTAAAAAGGAAATTAGATAATTATTTTAAAAATAATAACATAAATTATATTTTAAATAAATAAAAAATTATATAAAATATATTTCATAATTTATATAATTTCTAATTAAGTAATAGCTGTTGACCTATTGTTAATGAATTGTTTATTAAATTGTTTAATTCTTTTATTTTGTCTACTGTTGTGTTATTGTCTTTTGCTATACTCCATAATGTGTCTCCTTTTTTTACTATATATGTATTTGTTGAGGATGATGGTATTTTTATTAATTGACCTATTGATAATGTATCTGAAGTTAAGTTATTTAATGATTTTATTTTATCTGGTGTTGTATTATATTTATTTGCGATGCTAAATAATGTGTCTCCTTCTTTTACAGTGTAAAAATCATAATCTTCAGTAATAAAATCTGATTCACTTTTTCTAATTTTTAAAGTTTGTCCTATTGATAATGTGTTTGATGTTAAATTATTCAATTTTTTTAATTCATCAGCTGTTAAATTGTATTTAGAAGCAATACCATAAAGTGTATCACCTTTTTTTACTGTGTAAGTATTTACCATATTTTCTTCAGTTGTACCTGGTAATAGAAGTACTTGCCCAATACTAAGTGTATTTGTAGTTAAGTTGTTTAATTTCTTTATATCATCTACTGATACACCATATTTTGATGCAATACCATATAAAGTTTCTCCTTTTGAAATAGTATGAGTATTTGGTAACTCTGTACTTGTCCCTGGTATTTTTAAAATTTGGCCAATTGATAAATTGTTAGAAGTTAAATTATTTGTAGTTTTTAATTTATCTACTGTTGTATCATATTTTTTTGCTATAGAATACAATGAATCACCTTTTTTTACCGTATATGTATTTGATGGAGATGGTGTTGGTGCTGGTATTTCTGTTGTGTAATCATATGTTGGTAATTTAAGCTTTTGTCCAATTGATAATGAATTAGAAGTTAGATTATTTAACTTTTTCAATTCGTTTACATTAGTACCATATTTGTTTGCTATACTCCACAATGAATCTCCTTTTTTAACTATATAATATCCAGTTTGTTCATATGGAATATTTTTATAATCTAACACGGCTTCTATAACGGCTTCAGCATAATCTTTATAATTGTTTTTTAATTTTTCAGCATCTTTTGCATTATCTAAAAATCCATACTCAACTATTACAGTTTCTGCATTTGGAGTATTTCTTAACATATAGTAATAGTCCTTTGATGTATCACTTGGTAATCTACGTTGATAATATTTTCTTACTAATTGTCCTTTTTCAGATAGTGCATTTAATATTTTACTAGCAAGTTTGTCATTATTTCTAAGAGCGTAAATTACTTCAGCACCTTCAGCACCACCTGCATTTATATGATTAGAAATAATTAGCACATCCTTATCATTTCCAAACTTTGATAAAGCAACACCAGGTCTATCATCACTAGTTAAAGTTGAATCACTATCACGCGTTAAAGCAACCGGAATACCTAATTCCTTAAATCTGTCATACATATATTTACTAATTTCTAAAGTTAGATTTTTCTCAATTATACCATTTCCTGAAGCACCTTGATCTTCACCGCCATGTCCAGCATCAATAACAATACCCTTTAAAGCTCTTGTATAGTTCATTTTAATCACCTAAAATATTTTATGTTAAATTAATTATAGTGTGATTTTTTATTTTTCTAACATTGATTGATAATAAAAAATAAAGATATTATAATATTGAATGTAAGGAGTATAGTATGGAAGAAAATTTATGTATAGGAGAATATGGAATAGTAAAAATAATAAAAGGAAAATTTAAAGGAAGATTTGGATACTATGACGATGATGAGGATAATAAATCAATAATATATTTTGGTGATATGTTTGATAATGCAAATTATTACTTAATAAATCAAGAATATATTACTAATGATTATACGATAGATGATTTAAATAAAAGAAAAAAAGAAATAATAAAAGAATTATGGAGTAAGATATCTGAACATCAAAGACTAAATTTGTTAGAAGAAAAATTTTTAATTGATAATGTATTAAATAGTAGTCTTGAAAATTATATCGATACTAGCAAAATAAGTAATAAAAAATTATTTTTGTCACATTCTTCTTTAGACAAATCATTAGTAATTTCAATTGCATTAGATTTGCATAAAGAGAATATTAATACTTGGGTAGATGCTTTTGATATATTACCAGGTGAATCTATCATAAAAAAAATAAATGAAGGATTAGAAGAGTGTGATTACGTTTTACTATTTTTATCAAAAAATTCTGTAAAATCAAATTGGGTAACAAAAGAGTGGGAATCAATATTATGGGATGAAGTCAGCAGTAATAAAATAAAAATAATACCAATTAAAATAGAAGATTGTGAAATACCTAAAATATTACAAACAAAAAAATATATTGATTTTAGTAGAAACTATAATGAAGGTCTGAATGAATTAATAGAAACAATTAGAAAATATGAAAAAATGTAAACCCCACACATCTTATTTAACAAAATTTCTTGAAAATTTCACAACACAGTGCTATATTCTAAAAGAAGGATGTGATTAAAATGCCACAATATGATACAGAAAAGGCAATAACAGATACAATAACTAATACAGCAAAATCATTCTCAATATCAGAAGTATGGGTAATAATAAGTATATTACTTGCTGTAATAGGAGGAGTATTCTTATTTACTAATTATTTTGGAAAAGACAAAGAAGGAACTTATACTGGCTACAGAAAGAAAATATATGATTTTATAAATTTTAAAACAACTATTATAGAACCAATATTCAGAGTTTTATACCTAATAGTTGCAATTGCAATAACATTAGCATCATTTTCATATATAACAACAAATTTCTTTGAATTTATAGGTACATTAGTATTTGGAAACATATTAGCCCGTCTAACATTTGAACTATTATTATTAGTTCTAAAATTATTCAAAGATGTTTCTGAAATAAAAGATTCATTAAAAAAACAAAATATAAAACCAACATTAATAAAAAAAGAAGACAAAAAAAATCCAAAAAAAGATGAAATAAAAAAACCAGAAAAAATTAGTAAAGAAGAAAAAATCGAAAAAAAGGATAGAGAAGAAACAACTCCAAAAACAATATAAAAAAAAGGCTTTAATAATTTAAAAACTAAAGTCTTTTTTAATTTGTCTCAAAAGATTGATTATCTTCAGCATTACTAATTGTAGTATTCTCACCTTCATTTTCTCTAGTATTGCTATTTTGACTATCATCTATAGTAGAACTACTACTATTCTCAACATTATTGCTAGTATCATTAACATTTTCTTTATTGTCTTCACTAATACTTACAGTATTTTTTGTTTCTTCAACATTATTTTCACTTTTAGAAGATTTAACAACGCTAACAGTAATACTTTTAACTTCACTTACTAATGTACCTTTACTAACACTTTGACTTGTTATAATTCCATTTTTATTTTCATCATAACCATCCATACCCTCGGTAACATAATTTGTATTAACAGTAATACCTCTTGCATTAGCCCAAGTATTTAAGTATTCTAAACTACTTCCAACAAAACTAGGCAATGCCTCATTTCTCTTAACACTATAATATTGTTTACCAATAACAGGAACTTCGTAAGTATAATTAGCACTAAAATTAAATGTTTTAATCATTTTAGGTTTTTCTAACCCTAAATTAATTTTCATGGCCTTAACAATTTCATTTAAACTCTCAGGATAATATTGGAAAGTATAAACATTTCCCAACCCAGGAATTAACATTGTTAAATCATATCCAGTTAAATAAGTTTTTTCTATATTAATATTTGCATCATTTTCTAAAAGCATCTTTTTACCAACATTATATAAATTAAGCATTTCATCTGTACTAACATTAGTTTCAATGTTTTTGCTAATAGCATCAAGCACTTCATAAAATTTATTAACACTTCTTATATTTTTTACTTTTTTAGCCATAGCTTCAACAACTAATTGTTGGTGTTGAACTCTTTGAAAATCACCAAGCGGTAAAGAATGCCTATGTCGAGATAATGCAAGTGCAGCTTCACCATTTAAAGTTTGAACACCTTTTTTAAGACAGATTTCATGGTCTCCAAATTCTCTGTTAGAATCTTGTTCACAGAAATCAACAGGAACATCAACCTCAATACCATCCAAAGCTTCAACCAAATCAACTACACCCTTAAAATTAATCTTAACATAATAATCTATATCAATACCAGTTAAATCCTTTAAAGTATTTATAACGCAAGTAGTACCACCTGCAGCACTAGAATTTATTTTATTGCTTCTCTTACCATTACAAGCAATAGGAGCATAAGTGTCTCGTGGAATACTAAATACAGTAGTATTAAGTGTAGTAGGGTTAAAAGTAATCATCATCATAGTATCACCATTAAAAGCTTGATTAGCCTTCAAACCATCTACCTCAGAGTCTACGCCAAGTAGTAAAATAGTAAAAGGCTCAGTTAACTTCTTACCACTACCACTTTTTAAACTAACATTTTTTCTTTTTTCCTTATATGTATAAACTATTTTTGTTTCGCTACCTATATTATTATAATTATCATACCCAGAAAAACTAACAACATATCCAGAACTAACTAAAATACCTTTAATCTTACTACTATATAAATCACCAAGCATTTCCAAATAATTATCATAATATTTAACATCAATCTTATCTAACTTCTTCTTGTCAATTAATTTATTTGCAAGTATATTACCTTCAATATCATTTTCATCACTTATCATACCAACAGTAAAATTGCTATCGTTTTTAAATGCAGTATCCTTCATAACAACTAAACTACTACTATAAGTAATAACATCTTTATTCATTCTATCAACAATATTATAAGTTTTATTAATATATATACTAACAACTATAAAGACTATACTAATAATACTAATAAATATACTATTACCAACATAGCTCTTACTCCTTTTGCTAAATAATAACAATATACTGATAAATAAATATATAAAATAACTTAAATATATAAATATAAGAAATACAATCCTTAAAACAGTTTCTATATTTTTAAGAAGTAACAAACTCTGACTTATAAAAACAATAGAAACTATATACAAAATACTAACTATATAAAACATTATTTTAAATTTTTTATCTAATTTTTTAAATTTTTTTAATATTTTTTTCATATCATCATTCCTATTTTTTAATTATACAATAATTTATAATATCTGTATACCCTTTAATTTTAAATAATTATATAGTAAAATATATTTAGAAATGGCAGGGGATTTTATGAATGTTACAAAACAAGTACTAGAAAATATAAATTCTTTATTATTTGAAGTAAATTTAGATGAAAATACAAATGAACTTTTAATTAGCATGTACATAACTAAATATAAAAGTAATGATATTTTAAAAACTAATAGTGATTTATTTTTTACATTATTAAAAAAAAAGTATAATGGAGATTTCAAAAGCATATTTAATTATTTAATAAATTTAATGATATCTAGCAGTCAGATAACAAAATTAGAAACATTTAATGAAAGTAATGACTATATTGAAATGGAAAGAATGGTTATAACACTAAATAATAGTAAGGAAATTATTATAAGTACTCCAATAAAATGTACTTATGACGAATTAAATGAAAATATAAAAGAATTTTTAAAAGATATAAAATATTATGAATTTAAAAAACAAGCAGAAAAAGATTCAAACAAAAATCTTATTCAAATATTTAATAAAAATGAATTTGACAATATAATCATTTGCGATGCAAAAAATTTTAACGGATGTGAAGCATTAAATATAAATGATAAGACTATTTTATTGTGCTTTTCTAATAATAACCAACATAATTTAACTAGAATTAAATTAACAAAAAAATTTATAGAAGAGAATATTAATAAGATAGAAGAATTTAAAATGAATTACGGAAGAATAACAATGAAATTTTCTAATGGTAAGTCTTTAGAAATTTCTGATGAAGAAATAAAAAAAGCTTTGAAAGACACTATAAATCAAACAGAAAATAAATTAATAGATATAAAAATAAAACAATTAAAGAAACCAAACGCAAATACCTAATCATCAAATAAAAATAATATTTATATAAAAAAATATAAATTAATATCAAAAACTACATTAATATTCTACTCATTACTAGACAAATATTCTAATTATAAAATATGATATTGCATAAAATATTATGTAATTGGAGTGTTAACATGAAAAATATAAAAATAAAATGTATTTTATGTACAAATATTAATGCTACAAAATTTAGTATTATCATTAAAGACAATAAAGATAATATTCTTTTAAATACCAAAACAAATATTGATGGTACAATAAATTTCAATTTTGAAATAAATAAAGTATATAAAATAATAGTTATGAGTAAACAATTTGTTGTATATATTAAAAAAAATATAAAAGATACAATTTTATTATATTTAGGAAATCCTATTCCAAAATGCAATAAAAACATTTCGATTACATTTAAAATAATAGATTTATATTATGAAAATTTACCTATCACGGAAGGAAATATATATGTCAAAAGAAATACTAATTCCCATAACTAATGGTAAAGGTAGCAAAGAGATAGAAAATGGAAACTATGCAGTTACATGCAATGTTCCAGGGTATGATAATTCAAGTATAGCCCCAAAAAATGTGGAAATTAAAGAAGGTACAAATGAATATACTTTTACAATAAGTGCAACTGGTATTTTAACAATAAAAGTTAGTGATACTGGAGATTCAACAACAGGAGTTCCGGTAGAAAATGCAATATTTTATAGAACGGATAGTACTGGACAAGAATATGGAAATCCAGTTACAACAGACGTAGATGGAAATGCAAAATTAGAACATTTACCATTTGGTACAAGTACTCCACAAAAAATATATATAAAACAAACATCTTCGGATGGTTCTCATACATTTGAATCAACAGTAAAAGAAATAGACATGGATAGTGAAAATAAAGAAATCGAAATAATTAATCCAGAAGCTACAAGTAGAAACATAATATTAAATGATGCAAATTATCCAAACTACCCAATTAGTGATGGAGATATAACATTTAAGAATTAAAGCCAAAAAGCTTTTTTTCTTAATTTTTTTTATATTTCACAAAAATTACATAAAAAATATGTTATAATAATTCTAGTTTAGGAAGTGGTAAAAATGATATATTTAGATTATGCAGCAAATACTCCAGTAGAAAAAGATGTTTTAAAAGAATATGTAAATGCAACCACAAAATATATCGCAAATCCTAATAGTTCACATCCATTAGGAACAGAAGCAAAAAAAATTATTGATGATAGTAGCAATGTAATAGGATCATACTTTGATATAAATAAAGAAAATATAATATATACAAGTGGATCAAGTGAATCTAATAACTTAGTAATAAAAGGTATAGCAGAAATAAATAAAGATAAAGGAAAACATATTATAATTTCCGCAATTGAACACTCAAGTATAATTGCACCATGTAATTATTTAGCAAGTAAAGGATATGAAATTTCAGTAATTCCAATTTTAAATAATGGAGAAATAGATATTGAAGAATTAAAAAAAACAATAAGAGATGACACAATTTTAGTTAGTATATGTTACGTAGATAGTGAATTAGGCACAATTCAACCAATTAAAAAAATTACTAACATAGTAAATAAATACCCAAATTGTATCTTTCATACTGACGCAACACAAGCAGTAGGTAAAATAAAAGTAGATTTTAAAAATGTAGATTTTGTAACATTTGCACCTCATAAATTTTATGGCTTAAATGGATTTGGTGTACTATTAAATATAAATAACAAGAAATTAATTCCATTAATACATGGAGGGAAGTCAACAACAATATATAGAAGTGGAACACCTGTAACAGCAAACGTAGTAGCACTAAAAAAATCTATAGAATTAGCACTAGATAATTTAGTGGATAGATACGAATATATATCTAATTTAAACAAATATTTAAGAGAAGAACTTAGTATATTCACTAACGTACACATAAATAGTCCTAAATGTAGTATACCTAATACATTAAATATAAGTTTAATAAATATGGATGCAAAAGAAATTGTAAAAAAATTAGGTGAACAACAAATATACTTATCTACAACATCTGCTTGTTCATTGGGTAGCACACCTTCTAAATCAGTATATGCTATAACAAATGATTTAGAGTTAGCAAAAAATAGCATTAGAATAAGTTTAAGCCATTTAACAAATATAAATGAATTAAAGCAATTTATTGCATCATTCAAAAAAATATATGACGAGGAGTTAAAAAGTAATGAAAATAATTAAAATAAATGCAATGTGGTGTCCAGGATGCTTAATTTCAAAAAATATATGGAACGATATAGAAAATATGTACCCAAATCACACATATATTAATTTAGATTATGACATGGACGAAGAAAAAGTAGAAAAATACAAAGTAGGAGAAATTTTACCAGTTGTAATTATAGAAGATAATAATGAAGAAGTAAAAAGAATAATTGGAGAGAAAACAAAAAAAGAAATACTAGAAGAATTGAGTGGTATACTATGAAAAAAATATGGATAATATTAATCTCTATACTTTTTTTAATTCCTACTAACATATTCGCTTTAAATAAAGATTATGAAGATGTAGTATCAAATATTGTAGGAGAAAAAATAGAAGAAAATAAAGTTAATATATACTTATTTTATAGCTATACTTGCCCTCATTGTCATGATGAAATAGAGTATTTTAAACAATTAGAAAATAAATATAAAGATAAAATTAACATATATAAATACGAAGTAATAAAAGATAAAAATAATTTAAAAATGATGAATGCTACCAAAGAATTATTCCAAGTATCAAGTACTGGAGTACCATTCACTGTTATAGGTAAAGAGTACATATTAGGATTTAATGAAACAACAAAAGATGAATTCACCAGTATAATAGATAATTATTTAGAAGAAAAAACAAACGAAAATAATATATCTGAAAAAACTATACCAATTTTAGGAAAAATAGATGCAAAAAAAACTAGTTTAACACTAGTAGGTATAATATTAGGCTTTATAGATGGATTTAATCCTTGTGCAATGTGGATTTTATTACTTCTAATAAATATGACACTAACTATGAAAAATAAAAAGAAAATGATGTCTATAGGATTAACATTTATATTCACAAGTGGAATAATATATTTTCTAAGTATGTTAGGAATTAGTTATATATTAGATTTAACAATGGTTAATATAGTTAGAGATGTTATCGCTATTTTTGCAATAATATTAGGAATATATAATTTACATGTATATATAAAAACAAGAAAAGATACTGGATGTCATGTAGTTGATAAAAAGAAAAGAAAAGGCATAATAAAAAAAATAAATGAAATTATGTCTAAAAAATCAACTTTACTAGCAATAATAGGAACAATTATACTAGCAAGTAGTGTAAACTTAATTGAACTTGCATGTTCCTTAGGCTTTCCAACAATATATTTAGAATTACTAACAATAAACAATATACATGGAATAACAAAAATAATATATTTATTAATATATATATTCTTCTACTTAATAGATGATTTAGTAGTATTTTTAATCGCAGTATTTACATTAAAATCTAAGGGTATAAGTACTAGATATAATAAATTCGTTAATCTAGTAGGAGGTATACTAATGATTATAATGGGATTACTTCTAATATTTAAACCAGATTGGGTAATGTTAAATTTTTAACATTTACTAATATATATTAAAATGTTATTATAAAAACGGAGGGTTTATGGAAAATATCGATATCACAAATTTATTAAAATATATTTATAAAAGAAAATTATTTATAATTATTAGCTTAATCATAGGATTATTATTTGGAGGAATATATTATAAATATTCTAAAAGAATAATATATTCTTCCGAAGCAAAAATCCTTGTTTTAACAGATTCTAATGGTAGTAAAAATGAGAATAAAAATTTAAATGTTAATAGAGATTTAATACAAACATATTCTGAAATTATAAAATCTAGAACTAATATAGAAGATACAATAAAAGAATTAAAATTGAAAACGAACTACAAAGAAATTTATAATAATATAAATGTCACTAACTCTAAAGATAAAGGATTAATCTCTATAACTATAAAAAGTAATAAAAATGAAGATTTAAAAAAAATATTAAATACATTGATAGATAAATATATAACGAACATAGATAATATTTTAAAAAACAACAATACAACTATTTTAATTATAGATAATGCTAGTAATGTTGAAAGTACAATTAATTTAAATATAAAAAAAGTTTTGATAATAACAACAATATTTACCTTTGGACTAAGTTTATGTATTATACTTTTATTATATTATTTAGATAAAACTCTAAGAACTGAACAAGAAATAAAAAATATTTGCAAAAATAAAATAATAGGATATGTAGATAATGATTTAAATAAAAGTTTAAAAATTTTAAATAGTATAGATGATAATGAAATAATTAGCATATCTGCAATAAATAATGAGAATATAAATAAAATTATTAACATTTTAGAAAATAATGTAAATAATAAATGTTTATTTATACATTTTAAATATAATGAAACTCTAAATGATTATAAAACAAATAATAATATTATATATATAGATAAAGATAAAAATAATATTTCTAAAATATTAAAAAAATATAGAAAGACATACAATAAAATAATTATAATTAATGAACCAATATTAACATCAAGTATGCCTTTTGAAATAAAAGATATTATAGATAAAACATATTTATTTGTTAAAATAAATTTAAGCAAAAGTGATGAATTGAAAAAAAGTATAGAATTGTTAAATATACATAATGCACATTATAATATAATTGTAGATGAAACAAATTAAGATGGTGATGTTTTTGAAAAAAAGATATCTTTATAACTTTATAAAAAGAATATTTGATATAATATTTGGTATTACTGGTTGTATATTATTAGTACCAATTACTTTATACGTTTATATATTACACTTAATATATAAAGATAAAGGAAATATTTTTTATACACAAAAAAGAATTGGAAAAAACAATAAAGTATTTAAAATGTACAAGTTTAAAACAATGGTAGATAATGCTGATGAAGAGTTAGAAAAAGTGTTATCGAATAATCATAAAATGTATAATGAATATAAAAAATACAAAAAACTTCAAAATGATCCAAGATTGACGAAAGTAGGACGAATTATAAGAAATTTTTCAATAGACGAATTTCCCCAATTTATAAATGTTATTAAAGGAGAAATGTCTGTAATAGGAAATAGACCATACTTAATTAGTGAAAAAAAATACATGAAGAACTATATACATGACATAATTAGTACAAAGCCTGGTATTACAGGACTATGGCAAACCTTTGGGCGCAATAATATAACTTTTAATGACAGATTAAAAATTGAACAAAAATATTCAAAAGAGTGTAACTTATTAATTGATATAGAAATATTTCTTAAAACATTTATCGTAATACTTAAAGATAGAAATCCAAATCATGATAAAAGAATTAATGTACTAATGATAGGGACTTCTAGAAAAACTAAAGGTGGAATAACTACTGTAGTAAATAGTTATTATAAAGCTGGGTTAGACAAAAAAATAAATTTAAAATATATAGAAACTGTAAATGATGGAAATAAATTAAGTAAAATATTAAAAATGATAAAAGGCTTTTTTCAATTTATATTTAATGTAAAAAACTATGACATTGTACATATTCATATGTCGTCGAGGTATAGCACGTGGAGAAAAAGTATTTACATAAATATATCAAAACTAATTAATAAAAAAATTATTTTACATATGCATGGTAGTGAATTTGATATTTTTTATAAAGAAGAATGCAATGATTTTCAAAAAAAATATATAAAAAAAATGTTTAACAAAGCAAATACAATAATTGCACTTACTGAAGAATGGAAAATATTTTTAAGCAATATTACAGATAAGAAAAAAATAGTCGTTATAAAAAATTCAATTCAAGTTCCCAGTAATTTTAATAAAAATATAAATAATAAGAATATTTTATTTCTAGGTATAATAGGAAAAAGAAAAGGATTATACGATTTGATAGAAGTTATAAAAAAACTTAAAAAGAAATATAAAGATATTCATTTATACATAGGAGGAAATGGAGAAGTAAAAAAACTTCTAGATTTGATAAAGTCAAATAATCTCGAAAATAATATTACATATTTAGGATGGTTGAATGAAAAACAAAAAATAAAATATTTAAAAAAATGTACATATTATATTTTACCTTCCTATAATGAAGGACAACCATTATCAGTTTTAGAAGCTATGGGATATAAATGTGTAACAATCTCAACAAATATAAATGGTATAAAAGAAATAATAACCTCAAAAAAAGATGGTATTCTAATTAATCCCGGAGATACAAAAAAATTATATGATGAGATAGTAGAATTAATAAATACTAAAGAATTAAGAAAAAAATATTCGAATAACGGATATAATAAAGTTTTAAAAGAATTTAATATTGAGACCACAATAAAAGAATTATTAAAATTATATATGAGGTAAAAATGAATACATACAGAAAATATATAACAAATTTAGAAGATATAATAATATTACTATTAATAGTAACAATACTAGGATTTAAAGATTATCCAATAATGATATATATTATGACCATTATTTCATTTATTTACGAAGTAATATCAACTTATAAAAAAAATAAGTTATCAAAAAATATTATTCCTTTTCTAATAAATAAAATAGCATTAATTCTTTTTGGTTTACTAAGTACAATATGGGCATTAAATAAAGATATAATAAATCCATTAGTGTTTAGATTACTTTATAGATTAACAATATGTTTAACAATTATATTATACATTAGAGATAAAAATAATTTAAAAAAAACAATATATTATATGATAATTGCTAGTATTATTTTATGTATAAGATTGTTGATAAACGTACCGATTGAAGCATGGGGGAAAAAAAGAGTAGGTAATTACCTAGCACATAGTCAAGATCATACATATGGTAATACTGGAATCACGCACGTATTAGGGATAGTCGGGATATTTATTATAACATCAAATTTTATCAAAAATAAAAGAGTAAAAATTTTTCTATTAACACTATTCACTTTATTTTCATTTTTTTCAGGATCAAAAAAACAGATAATATATTTAGCAATTTCTATACCATTACTTCTACTTTTTAAAATAAAAAATAGGAAAGATATTATGAAAAATATATTTTTAGGATTAATATTTATTATATTATTATTCATATTAATTCTAAAAGTAAACATTTTATATAATATAATAGGTATTAGAATGTTACAAATGTTAAGTTATTTTTTTGATAATTTAAAAGTAACAGTAGATCCATCAACAGTATCAAGAATGAACTTTTTAAAAGATTCTTGGAATGTTTTTCTATCGCATCCGATAATAGGAATAGGACTTGGAGGATATCAATATGTAAATTCTACTGAATTTGTATGGGCTGAAAACACATTTTTAGAATTACTTGCGGACCTAGGAATAATTGGAACAATCTTATATTACTCACTCCATTTTAATATATTTGTTTCGGTTTTAAAAAGAATAAAAAATAAAAATCCAATAGACATTCAAATATTTATAATATTTATATGTATAATAGTTACAGATTTATTTATGGTTTCTTATAATAATGAAACATTACAATTATATTTAACAATAATATATTGCGAAAACATACTAGGGAAGAAATGTTATGAAAAAAGATATTAAAATTAACCTTATATATAAATTAATTCATCAATTTTTAATACTTGTATTTCCATTAATTATAACACCATATGCAACAAGAATTTTAAAACCTACAGGTATAGGTATATATTCATACTATTCCTCAATAGTTTTATATTTCACATACATAGGTATGTTTGGAATAAATATTTACGGTAATAGAATAATATCTAAAAATAGAAATAATAAAAATATAAATAAAATATTTTCAAATATCTATGTAATACAATTAATATTATCTTTAGTAATGTGTCTATTATATTTAATAATAATTATTATTTCAAAGTATAAAATAACATCCACAATATTTTTAATTAATATTATTAATTGTATATTTGATATTAATTGGTATTATTATGGGAGAGAAAAATTTAAAACTCCAATAATTTTAAATACATTAAATAGATTAGCAACATTAATATTAATATTTATTTTTGTAAAGCAAGAAAAAGATTTAAATGTATTTATATTATTTAAATGTTCTCAAGATATAGTTTGTAATTTTATATTATATTTATTAATTATAAATAAATTTAAAATAAAAACTTTAAATAAAAAACTAATACAAAATAATATAAAAAAATGTATAGTTTTATTCATACCAATTATAGCCTCAAGTATATATCAACAAATGGATAAAATTATGTTAGGTATAATAAAAACTAAACAAGATGTAGGGTTTTATGAATGTGCAACTAAATTAGTTGTTATAACTTTAGGAATAATTACATCAATTCTCACAATAATTCATCCTCGAATAACATATATTGTTAATAAGAAAGAATCATATAAACAATTATTTAATAAAACAATTAATTTTGTTATGATGTTAAGTATAGGGATAATGTTTGGTATGTTTTCAATAATAAAACAATTTGTACCGATATTTTTTGGAAAAGAATATATCAATACTATATTATTATCAAATATACTTTGTGTAACTATTCCCATTATATCTTGGTCAAATAGTTTAAGATGGTTATATTTTATACCTAAAGAAAAAGATAAAATATATTTAAAATCTGTTTTGTATGGTGCAATTATTAATTTATCTTTAAACTTATTTTTAATAGTTAAATATAGTAGTATAGGAGCTGCAATAGCAACTGTAATATCTGAAATTATTGTTGCTATATATCAAACTATAAATCTCAAAATAAATGTAAAAAAAATATATTTTAATATATTATGTTATATATTAAATGGAATTATAATGCTATTAATATTAGTTATGATAAATAATATAATAATTAAAGTGATATTAGGTATAATTATATACATATTATTAAATTCAATATATTTAATTATAAATAAAAAAATCATTAATAAAAAATTAAATTAGTTATTCACAGCTAATTTAATTTTTTATATAGCTATAAATAAAGTAGTTAAAATCAATTTACAACAAAAAAATGATATGTTATTATAAAAATTATAAAGAAGGTGATTATATGCAAGAATATGCACTTATAATGGCAGGAGGTAGTGGAACAAGATTATGGCCACTATCAAGAAGGGACAAACCTAAACAATTTCTAAATATAACAGGAAAAGGCATATTATTAAATGAAACAATAAATAGATTGTCTTATAAAATAAAAAAACAAAATATATACATAATTACTACTGAAGAATACTACAACCAAACATTAGAAGTGACAAAAAAATTAATCCCAAAACAAAATATAATTAAAGAACCATTTGTGCGTAATACCACTGCATGTATCACATATGCACTAAAAAAAATTAATAAAAAAGGTAATATAATAATAACACCCTCAGATTCATTTGTAGGAGATATTAAAGAATATAATATATGCATTAACTATGCATTTAATAATATTAAAAATAATAAATTATTAATTTTAGGTATAAAACCTACGCATCCAAGTACTAGTTATGGATATATAAAATACAGAAAAAATAATAAAAATATTAATAAAGTTATTAAATTTGTAGAAAAGCCAAATTTAAAAATTGCAAAAAAATATATAGAAAATAATTACTTATGGAATAGTGGAATAATAATAGGTGATATAAATGATATTCTAAAAAAAATAAAAAAATACAAAAAAAATATTTATGAAGATATAACAAAATATATTGATACAAATAATAAAAATATATATAAAAATATTGAGAATATATCATTTGATTATAGCGTACTTGAACCATGTTCCATAAAAAATGAACTTGATGTAATTAAAGGTGATTTTATATGGAATGATGTTGGATCATTTAATTCATTTTTTGATATTAAAGAAGTAGATAAAAATAATAATATAGTAAGTGGAGATGTAATATCAATTAATACAAAAAATTGTTTAATTAATTCGAGTAATAAACTTATTGCAACTGTAGGAATTAAAGATATAATAATTGTAGAAACTAATGATGTACTATTAGTATGCAATAAAAAAAATACGGAAGATATTAAAGAAATAGTATTAAAATTAAAAGACAGTGATAGAAGTGAGATAAAATATGAAAAAAATTAAAAATATAAGTATAATAGGATTAGGATATGTTGGATGCGTTAATATGGCATGTTTATCAAATTTTGGTTATAAAATAATAGGTGTAGATAAAGATATTAATAAAGTAAATTTAATAAATAAAGGTATTGCTACAATTATAGAAAAAGATGTAGATAAATTAATAGAAGAATCATATAAAAATAATTTAATATCTGCAACTTGTGATATACAATATGCATTAAATAATAGTAATTTAACAATAATTACAGTAGGAACACCTTTAAATGAAAATAATGAATTAGATTTGAGTCAAATATATGATATTGCAAAAGAAGTTGGAAAAGTATTAAAAGATAAACAAGAATTTCACACAATAGCTATAAGAAGTACTACTAAACCAGGTACAGTACTTAAAGTAATAAATATAATTGAAAAATATTCATTAAAAAAACATAATGTAGATTTCTGTGTTGTTAATAATCCAGAGTTTTTAAGAGAAGGTAGTGCAGTTAATGATTTTCTAAATCCACCATATACTCTTATAGGAACTGATAATAAAAAAATAGAAAATCTTTTAAAAAAATTATATGAAAACGTTAATGGAGAAATTATATTTACTAACATAGAAGAAACTGAAATAATAAAATACATAAATAATTCTTATCATGCATTAAAAATAGTTTTTGCAAACGAAGTTGGTAATATATGTAAAAGTTTAAATTTAGATAGTCATAAAGTTATGGAAATATTTTGTAAAGATAAAATATTAAATATTTCTCCATATTATTTTAAACCTGGATTTGCTTATGGAGGATCATGTTTACCAAAGGATTTAAGAGCATTAAAAACAATATCTAAAGAAAACGGATTAAAAACACCAATAATAGATAATATAGATAAATCAAACAATATACAAATAAAAAATGCAATTAATATAATAAAAAAATATAATAAAAAAAATATAATAATATTAGGATTAAGTTTTAAAAGTGGTACAGATGATTTAAGATACAGCCCTATAATAGAAGTTATAAACAAATTAATAAAAGAAAAATATAATATTAAAATATATGACAAATTAGTATATAAATCTGTAACGAATAATATAAATAACAAAAAAGAATATAATTATTTGTATAATTTATTAACAAATAATTTAAATAGTATTAATGATAGTGATATTATAATAATTACCAATAAAGATAAAGATTATAATAAAATATTAACAAAATATAATAATAAAATAATAATTGATCTAGTAAATCAAATCGACAAAGAATATGATGGCATATATGAAGGAATTAGTTGGTAATGAAATGGTATATTTATAGATTAAAAACCATGAATTTATTAGAAATAATCTGGAGAATTAAACAAAAAATAAAATATATTTATGAATCTAAAAAATATAAAAACATAAAAATATATGATAAAGTTTTAAGTGGAAAATTAAGAAAAATTAATATAAATATTAATAAATTAAATATAAATTATAATAATAAAAATTATACACTTAATACAAATGTAAAATTATTAGGGAATTATAAATATAATAAATATAAAACTAGTTGGAATTACTGTTTTAATAAAAATAATATATATCCAGATACATTATCTTATAATTTAAATTATAAAAACAATATATTATATGGTGATGCAAGAATTAATTGGGAATTAAATAGACATTATCAATTTATTATATTATCAAAAAATTACTTTATAACAAAAAATAAAAAATATTTAAAAGAATTTATATATTTATTTAATAATTATAATGAAAATAATCTTTTTTTGCATGGAATAAGTTGGACAAGCATCATGGAAATAGCTATTAGATGTAACAGTTGGACATATGCTTATGCATTTTTATATAAAACTGATATAAATAAAGAAATACTTAATAAAATAAAAATAAGTATAATAAATATGACAGACTATATTTATAAACATTATTCCAAATATTCCTCTGCAAATAATCATTTAATTATAGAAAGTTATATTTTATTACAGAGTGGTATATTATTTAATTACAAAAAATGGTTAAACAAAGGTTATAAAATATTGAATAAAGAATTATATAAACAAAATTACAAAGATGGAATTAATAAAGAAATGTCTACTCATTATCAATTATTTTATTTAGAAGCTATGGGACTAAGTATAAGATTACTTAAAAATAATAATATTTATATACCAAGTAATTGGTATACTTTATTAAAAAAAATGATTGGTTACATTTATAATTTAAAAATAGGGGATAATATTATAATTTTTGGAGACAATGATGAAGGTAAAATATTAGATATAAATGGTAATGTTAATTATTTAGAATACGTATTATCACTATATAGTATAATTTTAAATAAACAATATATAAAAAATTGTAATAATGAAAATATAAACTGGTTATACAAAGAAAAACAAATAAATAATAAAAAAAATAACATAAAAGAATATAATAATATTTGTTATAAATCTGGAGTTACTATATTAAATAGTATGGATAATAAAGTAAAAATAGCAATAGATCATGGTAATTTGGGTTATAAAAGTATAAAAGCTCATGGTCACGCAGATGCATTAAGTTTTATATTATCAATAAATAATAAAATAATATTTATTGATCCGGGAACATATGTATATCATAATAACATAGAGGCTAGAAATTACTATAGAAAAACAATTAACCATAATACAGTAGAAATAAATAATAAAGATCAAGCAAAAATATTGGGACCATTTTTATGGGGAAAAAGTTATAAATGCAAGATATTAGAATATAAAAATAAAAAAGATGAAATAATATTAAAAGTGTCTCATAATGGTTATAAGAAAATAATACATACTAGAACATTTATATTTAATAAAAAAAATAAACTTATAATAATAGACGAATTTAATAAAGAATGTAATAAAATAATTAATTTTAATATTTTAGATGATAATAAATATGTCAAAATAAATTATATTTCAAACGAACCTTATACCATTAATAAAATAGATAATAAATATTCCCCAAAATATAATACAGAGAAAAAAATGAAAAGTATAAGAATAAAAACAAAATCTAATAAATTTATTACAAAAATAACATTGACAAATATATAACAACTTTTATATAATTTAATTGATATATAATAAAGAAGGGAATAAAAGAAAATGAACAGAAAACAAAGGATTATAGTAAGTGTAACTGGTATATTTTTAGTATTATTGATATTAGTAGGATTAACTTATGCATACTTTTTAACAAAGATAAAAGGAAATGAAAATAATAAATCTATAGAAGTTACAACTGCAAATTTAATACTAGAATATAGTGAAGATACAAATGTTATAAAAGGTATAGAAAATGCTGAACCAGGATATAGTGTAGAAAAAACTTTTAGTGCAACAAATAAAGGAAATAAGAAAGTAGATTATAGTGCTGTATTACAAAATGTAGTCAATGAATTAAGTAGAAAAGATGACTTAGTATATACATTGACATGTAAACAATATAAAACAGGTGAAACTACTGAAACTGGTACTTGTAATGGAGTATCAACAGAAACAACATTTCCATCAACATCGGATGTATCACTATTAATAAGTAATTCTATTGATATCAATATGACTCAAACATATTCATTAACAGTAACTTATAAGAATTTAGATGTTGATCAATCAGAAGATATGGGAAAAACATTCAGCGCAAAAGTAAATATAGTTAATTCTGATGGACTTAATCCATATTCTTCAAATAAAAATTCATTAGCATATCACATAATAAATAACGCTCAAAATAATACTAATGGTACAAAATTCTTATCAACTCCAAAATCTAAGCCAATTACAGAGGCGAGTACAGGAGATGAAAAAGAATTAAGTTTTGCTGTAGATGATTTTGGAATTAGTTATTATTATAGAGGCGCTGTAACAGATAATTATGTTGATTTCGCTGGAATGTGCTGGAGAATAGTTAGAATACAAGGTAATGGTTCAATAAAACTAGTTTTAGAAGATCAAAACAATACTTGTAAAACATCTAATATAGGAGATTATTCTACTCAAGATGGTAATAAATATAAATTATACGCTTGGAGTGATAAAGAGCATGATTATGAATATTTAGACGGTTATTTAAAAGATGCATTTTATAAGTTTCAAACAGAAAAAATCTCTTCTGCTTTACAAGAAAAATATTTAACAAATGATAGTTGGTGTCTTAACGACCAAAAAGAAGAAGTAGCAGAATTCTATAATTATTATGAGAGCGGAGTTATGTACGACGGTGATATAATAATAAGCAAAGAAGGGTGTCCTAGTGGTAATAAAACTTGTCGTGTAGCCGGCCATAACTTTTATAAACAATCGGACACATTCAAATGTCTAGGAACACTAGCACCAAAATTTAAAAATGGAGAAACAATGAACGTAGCAACATTAACTGCTAATGAAGTTTGGTATTCTGGAATGAACTCTAGCAATAATAATTCATATTTAAATAATGGTTCAAACAAAGATTATTGGACATTAACAAAAAATACTACTTTATATGGAGGTGCTACTTTAGCTGAAACTGCTTCTGTTAGTGATCCTAACAGTTATTATACTAGTTACGCAGTTATTTCAAATAAAGTTTCATCACATTATGTTCCTACTTCTTATGGGGAAAATATATCGGGCTTATTATATGCACGTCCATCAATAATAATAAAAAATAATGTTGAAATAGCAAGTGGAAATGGACTAAAAACTAATGCATACGTTTTTAAATAAAAGTTAATTATTCCAAATTACTTATTATCCCTAATTTTTATAAATTAGGGGGTTATATTATATTAAAAAATAAGAGGTAAATATGAAAAATATATGGTACATATTAATGTATATAATTTTATTAATATTAAATATATTTATTGGAAGTGATATCACACAACCATTAATATTTGTTAATGTAATAATTATATTAATTAATATAATATATATTTTTTTTAATAGAAAAAAATATATATTTATCAACAATAAAATAGATATTATATTTTTAATATACATGCTTAGTTCATTTATACCCTTAATATTTAATAAATTTGTTTCTCTTTCAAATGTATATAGAGGAATATTAGAAAATATTGATATAATTATTTTATATTTCTATGCAAAAAATTTAAGCATAAATAACAAAGATAAATTAGTTAATATAATTATATATTCATCTATACCTGTAATAGTAATAGCTATAGATAGAATATATTTTAATTTTATATGGAATTATATTTCAAACTATGATTCATTTAGAATAATTTATAGAGATGAAGGAATATTAGCTAACTTCAACTATCCAAATACTTTAGGAATATATTTAGCAAGTCTGATATTTTTAATATATGGTAAACTAGAAAATAAAAATAATATAATAAATATTATTAATAGAACCTACTTTTTTATACTATTTTTATTGCTTTGTCTATCTTTATCAAAAGCTAGTATAATTTTATATATACTATTTACTATGTTATACTATATGTTTAATAGAAAAGAAAGAATTAAGTTATATAATATTAGTTCAACAATAATTAGTAGTGTAATATGCATTATATTATTTTATATAACAACTTATTTGAAATTGAATAATTGTATTAGTTTTATACTATTATTAATTATAATCATAATAAACATATCCATAAATTATTTATTTATGATATTTAAAGTATTTTATAAAATAAATTATAAAAAAATATTTATACTATTCGTAAGTACATTTATTTTAATTACAACATTAATTGTAATAAATTTAAAATATAGTAAACCATATATAATAGATAAAAATATAGGTTTCGATATAAAAAATATAAACAAAGAAAAAATAAAATTAAAAATTGAAATAGATAGTGCTAGTGAACAACAATTAAAAATTTATACAATAACTAATAATGATTATAGAGAAACTTATCTAGAAGATAAAATAAATAGTGTAAAAGAGTACAATATCGTTACTAAAGACATAAATTCACTTTATATAGAGTTTAATAATGTAAAAAATAAATTTAGGTTAAATAAAATATATATTAATGACAAAGAATATATTGTAAACTATAAATATCTCCCTAAAAAATTAGGAGATATGGCTAAATCTTTTATATACGGTGAACAAAACATTAAATATAGATTTGACTATTATAAAGATGCAATAAAATTAATAAAAACTAATCCATTATTTGGTTATGGCAATAATAGTTGGAGATATTTATACAAATCAATACAAAAATATGATTATAATACTAAAGAAGTACATAGTTTTTTAATTGATACGTTTCTTTCATATGGAATAATAGGATTTATATCAATTATTATAATTATAATATATATACTAAATTGTGTATTTAATAAAAAAAATGATAAAGATATAGCATTTAGTTTATTATTATTAATTACTCATAGTATTATAGATTTTGATATGTCATTCTTATTAATCAAAGTATATGTTTTTATTCTTATAAGTATATTAAATTCTATTAAATATGATAAAGGTAATAATATAAAAATAAATAATATATTAATAATAATAAATATAATCCTAGTAATTTTAAATATTCTTATCTTAAAAGGAACCAACAATTATAAAAAAACAATGGATTTTAACGATAAATATTCAAAATTTGTTATATTAGATGAAGAATATAAATATAAAAAAATTAATAATATGAATACATATAATTTAAATGATATGGATATAAAGTTAAAATATTTATATAAATATAGTGAAGAAGAAAAATATAATAGTGAATATATTATTAAAACATACTATGAATTAATAGAAAAAGAAATAGAGTATGGAAAAACTAACAAATATTATATTAATACATTACATAATTATTTGAAAAATTCTATACCTACTAATAAATATAATATAACTGAATTACTAAAAAGATTAGATACTTTAAATAATTTATATAAATTATATTATAAGTATGGAATAAAAGAAAATGATAAATATTTAATTCAAGAGAGTAATTATATAAAAGATTATATAATAAAAGAAAATAATAATAATATAAAGAATCTAAAAAATTATAAAAATACTAATTATCCAAAATATTATTTTGATAAACATATGGAAGATTATTATGATACAATAAATAGGATAAGTTTTATAAAGGAAAATAATTATGAAAAATGAAAGAAAAATATTAATAATTGTTGAAAATTTACCTGTGCCATTTGATACAAGAGTTTGGCAAGAAGCAATTACTTTAGTAAAAAATGGATATATAGTTTCAGTGATTTGTCCTAAAGGTAAAAATTATGACAAAGAAAAAGAAATATTAAATGGAGTAAATATATATAGACATAATATGCAACAAGAAGGAAATGGTCCTCTATCTTATTTAAAAGAATATTCGTATGCACTGAAAGAAGAATTAAGATTATCAAAAATAATTTATAAAGAAATAGGTTTTGATGTTATACAAGGATGTAATCCACCAGATAATATTTACATGGTATATAAACATTTTAAAAAATACGGTGTTAAGTATGTATTCGATCATCATGATATTTGTCCAGAATTATTTAAAGCTAAATTTGGTAAAAAATATAAATTATTATATTTAAGTCAATTATATTTTGAAAGAAAAAATTATAAAAATAGCACTATAGCATTTGTAACTAATGAAAGTTACAAAGAAATAGCAATAAATAGAAATAAAATGAATCCTAAAAATGTATTTGTTCTACGAAGTGGTCCTTCATTAAATAGATTAAAAATAACAAAAAAATATCCAAATATAAAAAGAGGTTACAAATATATGGTAGGTTATTTAGGAGTGATCGGAAAACAAGAAGGTTTAATATATATATTAGAAGCGGCTAAATATATAAAAGAACGTAATAATAATGTTTTCTGGGGAATTGTTGGTGGAGGCCCATATTTAAAAGATATTATCAATTTGGCAAAAGAAATGGGATTAGATGATTGTATAGAATTCACAGGCAGAGTTGATGATAAAACAATGTTAAAATATTTAAATACAGCGGATATATGTGTAAATTCAGATGAGTTTAATGAAATGAATGATAAAAGTACAATGAATAAAATATTAGAATATATGGCTTTAGGGAAACCAATAGTACAATTCGATTTAACAGAAGGTAGATATTCCGCTGAAAAAGCTTCATTATATGCAAATAAAAATGATTCTGTAGATTTTGCAAAAAAAATTATTTATTTATTAAACAACGAAAAAAAACGTAAAGAAATGGGAGAATATGGTAGAAATAGAATAATTAATAAACTAAGTTGGGAACACACAAGTCAAACGCTTTTAGAAGGATATGATTACTTATTTAAAAAAAATAAAGATTAGTACAATATGCAAAAATATACTAATCTTTTTTCATAAAAAATAAAAACAATCATGTATAAAAAAAGAACTATAACAATATATTTAATTAGAAAAGGGGAGTTTATGAAAAAATATATATTAATAATTTGTATGTTTTTATGCTTATGTGGATGTGGTAAAGGGGAAAATGCTATTAAAAAATTTCAAAATAAAATTGAAAAAGCAAACAATTATATACTTAAAGGAAATATGTCAATTGTTAGTAATGAAGACACATTTACTTATAAAGTAGAAGCTAGTAAAAGTAAAGAAGGATATTATAAAGTTAGTTTAATTAATCAAACAAACAATCATGAACAAGTTATTTTAAAAAATAAAGACGGAGTATATGTTGTTACACCAGATTTAAATAAAAGTTTCAAATTTCAAAGTGACTGGCCTAATAATGGAAGTCAATCATATTTATTAGATGTTTTATTAAATGATGTAATTAATGATGATAAAGTACACGTTGAAAAAGATTATATTCAATGTAAAGTAAATTATCCAAATAATAATACATTATATAGTGAAAAAATATATTTAGATAAAGATTATGGAGTTAAAAAAGTTGAAGTACTTGACCAAGATGGAAATGTAAAAATAACTTTAAATGTTTCTAGTATAAATTATAAAGCTAAATTCAATGATAAATACTTTTCATTAGAAAATTTAATAACAAAAGAAGATGTTAAATCAGAACAAGATAATATTGATAATAAAGATAATAATAAAACAACTACAAAACCACAAAATACAACTGAAACTACTACTACAAAAGCTGGAGAAACAACAACTACAACAACAAAAAGAATACAAAATGATGAGAATAATGGAAAAGAAAATAATACAACAGAAAACAATACTAATGAAGAAAATACAAGCAATATATTAAAAGACATCATATATCCTTTATATATACCACAAAATACACATTTAAATACTGAAGATACTATCAGTACAGATAATGGAAATAGAGCAATATTAACATTTAGTGGAGATAGTCCATTCGTTCTTATAGAAGAAGTAAGCAGAAGATTTGATGAACTAGAAATAATTCCTGTAAATGGAGATCCAATAATAATGAGTGATTGTATAGGAGCGTTATCAAACAATTCACTATACTTTACAAGTAGTGGAATAGACTATTATCTAAGTAGCAATAGTTTAGATGGTAAAGAATTAATGACAATAGCTGAGGGATTAACAGGAACAAGCGTAATAGTATCAAGCGAAAAGTAAATTAAAAGTTTACTTTTTATTTTACAGTTAAATAATAAAATTGATATCATTTTTCTTTAATAATTTTTATGTTCAAACATTGGTAGTATATTAATATTTGTATTTATGAATTTTCTATTAATTATAACTTGTTCAAATTTTCTGATAGTGATAAATAAGATAACTCAATATAAAACATTTATGTTGTATTTTAAATATAATATACATATTTTTATTGACAAACAAATGTATTTCATGATATTCTTTATTTATCAGAAGTTAGTGTAATATTCAAACAAGTCATTGTTTATCAATCTAGATATTATCCAACAATGAACAATAAGCACTTATAAGTAAAACGTTTAATTTTGTTAGATTTATTAAAAAAGAATAAACATACAAAAAAACAAGTAAATTACCCTAATTAAAAAAAATAGAAAATAATGTAGTAAAAATAGAAGTTAATGTAAAAATTAGTTACTACCAGGAATAATAACGTTTATAGTAAACCCATTACATAAAAAATGATGAATAATAAAAAAGAAAAATCAAAAAAAATATTTAATTTAGATATTATTAGACAAAATATGATAAAAAAATATGATAGGATATTAAGTAAAAAAGTGAGGTGATAAAGAATGAATCAAGAAAAACTTGAAACAATTGTGGATTTGTTTGAAGGAAAAGAAATTAGAAGTATTTGGGATAATGAAAAGGAAGATTATTACTTTAGTGTCGTTGATGTTGTAAATGCTTTAGCAAATCCAAAAGATGCTAGAAAATACTGGTCTGTACTTAAAACAAGACTAAAAAAAGAAGGTAGTGAAGTGACTACAAATTGTAGTCAGTTGAAAATGTTAGCACCTGATGGAAAAATGAGATTAAGAGATGCTATGAAAACAAATGACATTTTAAGACTTATTGAGTCAATACCTAGTCCTAAAGCAGAACCATTTAAGATGTGGTTAGCACATTTAGGTAGCGAGAGGATTGATGAAGTATTTGATCCTGAAATAGCTATTAAAAGAGCAATTAATTATTATCGCAAAAGAGGATATTCTGATAAATGGATTGAAGCTAGATTAAAAGGAATACTAGATAGAAATAAACTAACTGATATATGGAAAGATGGGGGAATAAACGAAAATAAAGAATATGCAATTTTAACTAATGAAATATATAAAAGTTGGTCTGGTATGAAAGTAAGTGAATATAAAACTTATAAAGGACTTAGAAAAGAATCCTTAAGAGATAATATGACTGATATAGAAGTTCTTTTAACAAACTTAGGTGAAGTTGCAACTCGTGATATAGCATCTTCTGAACATCCAAAAGGATTTAAAGAAAATATGAAAGTCGCAAAACGTGGAGGACATGTTGCTAAAGGTGCAAGAGTTTTATATGAGAAAGAAACAAATAAATCAGCAGTTTCAAATAATAATAATTTAACATATAAATATATTGATCAAAATGAAAAAATAGAAGGTAAATAAAAAACAAACATACTAGTATCAATCGAAAAGGAAATTAAAAATTTACTTTTTTTCATATAATTTATTATGGAAGATATATTAAATAATGACTTAGCTAGATTAAAATTTGAAGATATAATATTTATAATTTTTATAGTTGCAATATCTTTTAATATAGTAGCAAATAAATATCAAAAAAATTATGTTAAAACAGGAAATAAAAAAGATGAAAAAACAGCAAATGATATATATTTGTTTGTTTTAATTGTGGTTTTATTAATATATTTATATTTTATATATAGAAATTATGATGCATATAAGAAAGCTAGTATTGAGGCTAAAAGACTTTTTAGAATTAAATTATTAGGTAGTGCACTTTTAATAGCGGGAGTTTCATGTTTAATATATTTTCAAAGTCATAATCCTGATTTTATTGGTGCACCATCTGTGTAAAATAAATGTTTAATTTGAGCAATATTATTGTTTAAAATATGTCTTTGTATTATAATTTATATGATAGGAGGCATATTTATGAAATGTGTTAAATTAAATGGAAAAAGAGAATTTATAAGTGGAGAAATAGATAAACCTATAAGTTCTAATGGTAGCGTGACGTTTAAAGTAGAATCATGTGGTATATGTGGAAGTGATATACATTACTGGGATATGGGAGAACCAAACGGATTAGTAATGGGTCATGAATTTTGTGGAACAGTAATCGATCCAGGTTCAAGAAGTGATTTAAAAGTTGGTGACAGAATAACAGGACTTCCAATATCTCCATGTGGCGTGTGTCGTGCATGTAAAAGTGGAAATCCTCAATATTGTAAATTAACTTGGAGTAAAGCAGTAGGACTTTCATTAACTAATCCAGGAGGATATGCTGAATTTTCAAGTTGTCGTAGCGACATGGTAAAAAAACTTCCAGACAATGTATCAAATGATGAAGCTGCAATGGTTGAGCCATCATCTGTAAGTTTACATGCAGTTAATTTAGGAAAAATCAAAAAAGATGACAACGTTCTAATTATTGGTGGCGGAATAATAGGATTAATGTGTGCAGAATTTGCAAAAAAAGCAGGAGCAAAATATATTGCACTTTTAGAAACAAATGAAATGCGTGGAAAAAAATCATTAAAATATGGATGCGTTGATGAATATTACAATGCAATCGATGCAAATACAGTACCAAAATTAGTAGAAAAAACTATTGGTGGATTTGATGTTGTCTTAGAATGCTGTGGAAATACTCCTGCCGTAAGTGAGGCAATTATGGCTACAAAACCAGGAGGAACTATTGTTTTAGTAGGTGTTAGTATGACACCAGTAACAATACCTACAGTAATGACAGTAATGGGAGAAATCACTATGCAAGGAGCTATCGCATATACAGTAAATGAGTTTGAAAATGTTATTGATTTGATCAGTAAAAAAGAAATAAATGTAGAAAAATACATAGACGATAGAGTTGGATTAGATAAAGTACAAGAATCATTTGTAAGACTTACTAATGGAAAAGATGATGCAATAAAAATAATAATCCATCCAAATAACTAACAAAAACAACAAAAAAGTGTGAAATATCACTTTTTTGTTATGACATATTAAAAATATGTGATAAAATAATTTATAGGTGGTTATAATGGTAAAGAATAAAAATAAATTAAAACAAAAAAGAATAATAAATGAAGATATGACTTTAGTAAGGAACATAGGACTTCTACTAATATTTGTAATTCTTATAAGTTTAGGACTATATTTTCTAACAGATCATATGTTAAAAAAAGAAGATAAAAATTCTACAAAAGCAGAAACAAAAATCGATTACGATATTGCAACAATAGGTACTATGTTCAATAGAATAGAAGATGAATACTATGTTCTTATTTATTCTAAAGAAAATGATGGAAGTAATCTAGATAGCGTACTAGCTACTTACAGAAGTAGTGACAACTATATAAAGACATATTATATAGATTTAGACAAAAAAATAAATTCATATGTTTTAGGGGATGAATTAGTAGAAAAGCCTAAAAATACAAATGATGTAAAAATAAAAGAAGCAACTTTATATAAAATAAAAGATGGTAAAGTAATAAATTGCTACAGTGGTGTAGACAATATTGTAAATATATTAAAATAGATGAACAATCATCTTTTTTTTAATGCTGTTTTATGCTAAAATATAAAGTATGAAAAAGATTAAAATAAATTACATACAACTATCTTTATTAGTATTGATACCAAGTATTATAACGTTTATAATAGGTGGTTCTTTAGTATATAGTCGTTTACATAATACAGGAAAAGTAACAACAACAAATAATAAATATGTAAATGAATTTATTAGTACATATAATAAATTACTAGATGAATATTATGAAGATTTAGACGAAAATAAATTAATTGATGCTGCAATAAATGGTATGATGAGTTATGCAGGAGATGACTATACAATTTATATGAATGAAGATGCAACGGATGCATTAAATGATAAACTAGAAGGTACTTATGAAGGAATAGGTGTTACTATAAGTACAAATGAACAAAATCAAATCTATGTATACAATGTTCTAGATAACTCGCCAGCAAAAAATGTTGGGATAGAAACGAATGATATAATTAAAAACATAAATGGTACTAGTGTAGAAGGATTAACAACTGAAGAAGCTTCAAATATTATAAAAAATAGTAAAGACGCAAAAATAAATATAATAGTACTAAGAAATGGAGCTGAACTTTCTTTTGATCTAGAAAGAAAAACATTAATAGTACCAGCAATAACAAGTAGTATAAAAGAAATAAATGGTAAAAAAATAGGATACCTATACCTAAAAACATTTTCAAATACACTAGATACACAAGTTGAAACAAATTTATTAAATATGGAAAAAGATGGTATAGACTCACTAATAATAGATGTAAGAAATAATACAGGAGGATATTTAAATAGTTGTACAAATATAATCGAATTATTTCTAGAAAAAAATAAATTAATGTATAGTATAAAATCTAAAAAAAGTGAAACAAAATATAAGGATGAAACAGAAACGAAAAGAAATTATCCCATAGTAGTATTAGTAAATGGAAATAGTGCCAGTGCAAGTGAAATATTAGCAGGAGCATTAAAATATAGCTATGGAGCAAAAATAATTGGTACAAAAACTTTTGGTAAAGGAAAAGTTCAGAATACGGGAGCATTAGAAGACGGAACCATGATAAAATACACATCTGCAAAATGGTATATGCCAAACGGAAAATGTATCGATGAAATTGGAATAACTCCAGATATAAATATAGAATTAAGTGAAGAATATAAAAATAATCCAGTAGAAGAAAATGATAATCAATTAAATGAAGCAATAAAAGTATTATCTGAATAAAAAATACTTGAAAATTAACTAATCACTTATTATAATAATTAAATATTGAGAAAAGAAGTGATTTATCATGAATAATTATTATTATATAGATGTCATAGCTATAAATAATAGAACAGTACAAAGTTCATTTATTACAAGTGCCATTCCATATAGAACAAAAGTAGTAGCAAAAAAAGTTCCATTTGGATATATAGATATAAGATACAACATACCTATCTATGATTGTAATGTATATTATAAAGTAAATGATACAGTTCTACATACATATAAATTAAAAAATAAAGAAAACTTACAAAAAATAATAAATAAGAAAGGTTCAATATTAATAACAAATAGTAATTGTAACAAACCAATAAAAGTAAACAATGAAGAATTAGTTACACAATATTTTCATAGTTATGAATATTTTAAATTTAAGAACATGATAAAAAATTTCTATTTAAAAGACTTGGTAAATAGAAAAAAGTATTTTAATTATTTAAAAAGTATATTAGAACTATTAAAAAATCAAAAATCGTTAAAAAAACAAATAAAATATGATTGAGAAAAAGTATTAAAAAATATATAATTAAGAAGAGGTGTTTTATATGGGAAGAGCATATGAAGTTAGAAAAGCAAGTATACAAAAAACTGGTGCAGCAAAAGCCAAATTATATAGTACATTTGCAAAAGAAATATATTTAGCAGCAAAAGGTAATCCGGAATTAGAAAGTAATATACACTTAAAAAGAATTGTAGAAAAAGCTAAAAAAAGTCAAGTTCCAAGCGATATAATTAATAGAGCTATAGATAAAGCAAAAGGAGCAGGTCAAGATAATTATGAAACTGTAATATATGAAGGATTTGGTCCAGGCGCAAGTACACTTATAATAAAAACACTTACAGATAATGTTAATAGAACAGTAGGATTTGTAAGAGCAGCATTTAATAAAGTAAATAAAAGTTTAGGAGTAACAAATAGTGTAAGCTATAACTATGATTACTTAGGAGTAATTGGTTTTAAATATGATAATTATGATGAAGTATTTGAAAAATTATTAGATGAAGGAATAGAGATAATCGATTTAGAAAATGAAGATGAATTATTAGTAGTTACATGCAATCCTACAGACATTCATAAAATCAAGGATACTTTAGAATCATTTATACCAAATATAGATTATGAAATAGATGAAGTAGGAATGTATCCTAAAGAAAAAATAAAATTAGAAGGTGAAGATAAAGAATTATTCTTAAAACTTTATAATATGTTAGATGATATTGAAGATGTAACAGAAATATATCATAACGTAGAACTTGATTAGTTCTTTTTTTCATATTAAATTCACATTTATTTTATAGTATAATAATGTTCGAGGAGTGATACTATGCATATATTAATTGTTGATGATGAAATACTTATAAGAAATGTAATAAAAGAATATTTAAAATTAGAAAACTATACATACGATGAAGCAAGTGATGGAGCTGATGCAATTGAGTTAGTAAAAAACAATAATTATGATTGTATACTTATGGATATTATGATGCCTAAATTAGATGGTTATAGTGCTATTAAAGAAATAAAAAAAATAAGTGATGCTAAAATAATCGTTTTAAGTGCAAGAACAGAGGAATTTGATAAATTATCTGGATTTGATCTTGGAATAGATGATTACGTAACCAAACCATTTAGCCCAAAAGAATTAATTGCAAGAATAAAAGCAGTAACAAAGAGAAATAACAAACATACAAAAATAATTATAGTAGGTAATATAAAATTAGATGAACTATCAAGAACAGCTTATATAGATAACAACGAAGTGGAATTAACTCATACTCAATTTGACTTATTAACACTATTTTTAAAAAATGAAAATATAGTATTTACTAGAGAAATGATAATAGATAAAATATGGGGATACACATATGAGGCAGAAGATAGAACCATTGATGCACATATTAAATTATTAAGAGTAAAATTAGGAAAATATAAAAACTCAATAAAAACAGTACGAGGAGTAGGATATAAATTCGTTTATGAAAAAGAGTAACATACAAAATCAAACATTAAAATGTCTAATAATATTTTCAAGTATAATACTTTTAATAATGTGGGCTAGCCAAATACTATTTTTAACATTATTTTACGAACGGTATCAAATAAGTAACTTAAATAAAGTAGTTTTTAAACTAACAAAAAATACACATACAATAGATGAAATAGAAGCAATTGCGTATAAAAATAATATATGTATAGAATATTTAACAGATAATGATGTATATGTATTTAACGGATTAAATAATAATTGTATACTTAATTCAAAAAGTAAAAGTGTCATAAATATAATCAATAATTTTATAGAAAAAAATAATTATAAAGAAATAATAAAAATAAACAATCCCACCAATGATGCAAAAAGTATACTATATAATTTAAAACTTAATGACAATGAATATATAATATTAAATACTAATTTAGAAGATGTTGATAGTACTACAAGCGTATTAAGAAACCAACTTATATATATCACACTTATAGTATTACTACTTTCTATCATAGTATCAACTATAATCTCTAAAATGTTAAACAAACCAATAATAAATATTACAAAAGAAGCAAAAAAGTTAGCAACAGGTAATAGAGAATTAAATATTCCAGAAAGCAAGATAAAAGAAATAGACGATTTAAGAGATTCACTTATTTATGCAAGCCATGAAATAAATAAAACAGATGAATTAAGACGTGATCTACTCGCTAACGTTAGCCATGATTTAAAAACTCCGCTTACAATGATTAAAGCTTATGCAGAAATGATAAGAGATATAAATAAAGATAATGAAGAAAAAAGAAATGAAAATTTAAATATAATAATTGATGAAACAGACAGATTGACTATCCTAGTAAATGACATATTGAACCTAAGTAAATTAGAAGCAAATAAAGAAACATTAGATTTAAAAGAATTTGATTTAGTAGAATTAATAAACGATATAATAAAAAAATATAACATTATAAAAGAAACAGAAAACTATAATTTTATATTAAAAATGCCTAAAAAAGCAATAGTAAAAGGGGATATTAATAAAATAAGTCAAGTAATATACAACTTAATAAATAATGCAATTAATTATACGGGAGATGATTTAACAGTTACAATAGAAGTTATAGAACAAAAAAAGACTTATCTAGTAAATATAATAGATACAGGTAAAGGAATTAAAAAAGAAGAGTTAAATATAATATGGGATAAATATTATAAGAATGAAAAAAATCATAAAAGAAATAAAGTGGGTACTGGAGTTGGTTTATCAATTGTAAAAAATATTTTAGATAAGCATAATTTCAAATATGGTGTAAAAAGTGAAATAGGCAAAGGAACTACATTTTATTTTGAAATCACTAAAATTTCATAAAAAATTCACACTACTATAATAATATTAAATCGGAAAAAGGAATTTTTTGTTATTTTTACTATTTGAACTTTGTCGTTTGTTCGTTAAAATATATTAAACTTAAACTCACACTATTTTTTGTTCCTTTTTCCATAAATATACCAAAAGTATAATGATAAAAATTATACTTTTTTTGTTGAAATTTAATATTTTTTATGATACTATTTTTATAGTAAAGGAAGGTAGTTATGAAAAATAATAATAAAAATAGTAAAGGTTCAATGATTATATTAACAATAATAGGTATCGCAACTTTATTAGTAGCAGTTATAGGAGCTACATTTGCATACTTTACAGCAACAGTTAAATATAATGATGTACCAAGAGATGTTGTAACAGTATCTGGAAACATGATAGTAGAATTTGCATCAAAAAATAAAATTGATTATACAGGTGCAATTCCTGGAAGACCAGCAGTTTATGACGAGGAAGGGAATTTGTTAACAAACAACAGAATGCAATTTAAATTAACAAGTGGAGCAAATATGTCTGTTCCTACAACATATGATATTTACTTAAAAATAACAGAAAATGAATTCTTAGAAAGTAAATTCTTTGGAGCAGGAAGCAAAAAAACAAATTTAGTTTATTTCTTAAAAGAAGTAAAAATGACAGACTCTAAAGCAGAAGGTACAAATAAAAAGCCTAATGTATTAGGTAATATTGCATCATCATTTGATTTGTTAACATATAATAAATTTAATCAAACTAAATATAATAGTTTATTAAATGATTCAGAAATAATAACAATAGGTGATCAAGCTGAAAACAATACTGTAGAAGTTGGAATAATACCAGTTACAAGCGATATAGCAAATTGTACTAAAACAGATGACGATGGTGTATGTATGCTTAAAATAAGTGAAAATGCCGTTATTGGTAACTACGAAGCTGCAAATGAGTGGTATTTTGAAATTTGGTTATATGAAACTGGTGATGTACAAAATGAAGATCAAGGAAAAAGATTTAAAGCAACTATAGAACTTGAAACAGATTCACCAGAAATATCTAATGAAATAACTCCATAGTGAGTTATTTTTTATGTGAAATTTATTATTGAATTATTTTAAATGATAATATATAATAAATATAGAAACTAGTCCGGTGATAAGATGAAAAAAATGAATAAAAGGGAACGTAGAAAATTAATTAGATACTATATTAATAAAGCAATGAAACTATTATCATATGCAATAATCGTTGTACTAATATTTTTAGGACTATTTTTCGCGTACTATTTTGTATCATTAAAAATGTACGAAAAAAATCCCACAGTCAATATACCTAAATTTGGATTATATACAATAATTAGTCCCAGTATGGAACCAAATGTAAAAGTATATGATGTAGTTGTTGATTTAAACGTATTTAACCAAAATGATATAAAAAAAGGAGACATTATAACATTTGTATCAAACAGTAACGTTTCAAAAGGATTAACTGTTACACACAGAGTAGTAGATATAATTTCTAATGAAGATGGAACAAAATCATATATAACAAAAGGAGATAATAACTTAAAAGCAGATCAAGCAACAGTAAACATAAATGATGTTCTAGGAAAAGTACTATTCAAAATACCACAATTAGGTAGAGTACAATTTTTAATAGCAGATAAATTTGGGTGGTTATTAGTAATTTTAATCCCTTCATTAGGCGTAATAATATATGACTTTATAAAACTATTTAGATTATTAGCATTTAATAATAAATTTATGAGATTAAGTTATATAAATAAAAAAATAGAATCTGAAATAGATGTAGATGACTTAAATCAAATAAGAGATGGGTTAAACACAGTTAAAAGATATTATAATAGGAAGAAATAGATTTGTATTTCTTTTTTTTATTTGATATAATATTTAATGTGATAATTATGAAGAAAATAAATATACAATTTTTTATTATTATAATAGGTATAATGTTAAGTATATCTGGCTTTCTAGGAGTAAGAAAATACTTTTACAAAAACTATTTTAATAACAAAGAAAAATATAATCTAGCATATAATGATGTAAAATTAAAATCTAATTCATACAATGTAGTAAAAAAAGTTGAAGAAGAATTGATTATACCAGAAGCAGAAACTACAACAACTACAAAAACGACTACAACATTAGTAACTACTACTAAAATTCAAGAAACAGAAAAAGTAGAACCAGTTATTAATAATGAAGTTATTAATGATGACGGAAACATAGTATATGATGGATTGACATTAACTCTTTTAACAGAAAAATTAAATAAAAATTTATCATCAACACTAACAAATACAGGAATATATTTTGCAAATTACACAAAGAAAACTGGACTAGATCCATACTTAGCAGTTGCAATAGTATTACATGAAACTGGTTGTAAATGGACTTGCAGTAGCTTAGTTAGAAATAATTATAATATTGGTGGATTAAAAAGCGGAGGAAAATTTATAAAATATAATACATTAGAAGAAGGTATAGATGGATATTTGAATATACTATTTAATAATTATTACAGTAAAGGATTAACAACCGCAGAACTAATGCAAAGTAAGTATGCTCCAAGTAGTACAACGTGGACTGATAAAATAAATTGGTATATAAATAATATTAAGGAAAGTTAATTATTTACAAAATTATATAATATGGTATAATAACATTGTTAACGAAGAAAGGATTTACGACCCTGGAGTTAAAACGTTACATCGCGTTAAGATAAATAAAGTATGACACATTCATAGAATTAAGGTGGTACCGCGGAATTTCGCCCTTAAGTTTATGGGTGTTTTTTTAGGAGTAAATATGATAAAAAGAATTATTTTTGATATTGATAACACAATACTAGATACTTATAAAGATTGTATAGACACTTATAAAGAATATATAAATATATCTAAAATGAATATTAAACCAACGGATATATATAATATATTTGAAGAATACGATAAAAATAATGGAAATTATAAAAAAGAAGATGTAGTAAAATTTATTTCAAAAAAACTTAATATAACTTATACTGAAAATGCTTTACATAGTCTTTTAAAAATATATAGTGAACATAGTACATTATTAAATGATAATACAATTAATATACTAAAATTTCTAGATAAGAAATATGAAATAGTTGCACTTACAAATTGGTATAAAGATATACAATATAAAAGACTAGAAAAAGTAAGTATAAACAAATATTTCAAAGAAGTATATGGTTTAGAAGCAGGAAAAAAACCAAATCCAGAAGCATTTAAAAAAGCCATTGGAAATAATTTATATAGTGAATGTGTTATGATAGGTGATAGTTTAAATAGTGATATAGAAGTTCCTAAAAAACTAGGTATGAAAACAATATATTACAATAAAAATTGTAAAAATAATAAAGAAAATGAAATTAATAATTTAAATGAATTATTAAATATATTATAGGAAGAGGGATATTATGAAATTATATGACGATTTAAAATGGAGAGGATTAATTAAGGATGTAAGCAGTCCAGATTTAGAAGATAAATTAAATAATGAAAAATTAACTTTTTATATAGGAACAGATCCTACAGCAGATTCAATGCACATAGGACACTTCTCATCTTTTCTAATAGCAACAAGACTTGCTAAATATGGTCACCATCCAATTTTGTTAGTAGGTGGAGCAACTGGATTAATAGGAGATCCAAAACCATCTAAAGAAAGACAAATGATTACAAAAGAAGAAGTAGAAAAAAATGTATTAGGGTTAACGAAACAAGCAAAAGAAATATTTGGCTTTGAAGTAGTAAATAATTATGATTGGATTAAAAATATTAATACAATAGATTTCTTAAGAGATTATGGTAAATATATAAACGTTAATTATATGTTAGATAAAGATATAATAAGTAGAAGATTAGAATCTGGTATTACATTCTGTGAATTTGCTTACACAATATTACAAGGATTAGACTTTGTTCATTTATATGAAGATAAAGGATGTACACTAGAAGTTGCTGGAAGCGACCAATGGGGTAATATAACAACAGGAATAGAACTTGCAAGAAAGAAAATAGATACAGAACTTTATGGAATGACTATGCCCCTAGTACTAGATGCAAACGGAGTTAAATTTGGTAAAACAGAAGGTAATGCATTATGGCTTGATAAAAATAAAACATCAAGTTATGAATTATACCAATACTTAATAAATTCAAGTGATTTATGTGTAATAGACTATCTAAAAAAATTAACATTCTTAACAAAAGAAGAAATAGAATCTATTGAAGGAGAACATAATAAAAAACCAGAATTAAGATTAGCACAAAAAAAACTAGCAGAAGAAGTAATAACATTCTTACATGGTAAAGAAGAATTTAATAAAGCATTAAAAATAAGTGAGTGTCTATTCAAAGGAAAAATAAATGAATTAACAATAGATGAAATAGAAGATGCATTTAAAGGAGTACCAACATTTAATATAGAATTAAATCAAACTATATTAGATACTCTAGTAAATAATAAAATATCAACATCAAAAAGAGAAGCAAGAGAATTCCTAAAGAATAATAGCATTACAATAAATGGAAATATTATTAATGATGAAAATTTAATTGTTGATAATAATATACTTTTACACAACAAATATTTAATTATAAGAAAAGGAAAGAAAAAATACTTTATAGGTAAATAATATATTATTTTAATATCATAATATTTTTTAATCATTAATTTTAAACTTAATTCATAAAATTAATTATTTTATAATTTTTCCATTACATCAAAAAAAAAAATATATTATTGATTTTTTTCCATTTGAACAAAAAAACTTTTACTTATTTGTTTTTTGTAGTATAATATCAATAAGAGGTGAAAATGTTATGTTAAAAAGATACAGTTATCTAAATAAAATAAGAGATTTTTATAATGTTAAATCATTAATAAAAGTATTATGTGGTTTAAGAAGAAGCGGTAAATCTGTAATTTTAAAACAAATTATTGATGAAATAAAGGCAAGTGGTATAAAAGAAGACCATATTATATATATTAATTTTGAATCACTTGATTATGCAAATATAAATAATGCAATCGATTTAAATAATTATATTAAAAGTTTAGTAAAAGATAAAAAAACCTATTATGTATTTTTAGATGAAGTTCAAAATGTTGATGAATTTGAAAAAGGTATTAACTCTTTAAGAATAACTGATCAATTTAGTATATTTATTACTGGATCTAATAGTAAAATGACTTTTTTAGAATTATCAACAGATTTATCTGGAAGATATGTAAGTTTTAGAGTTTATCCTTTATCTTTTAAAGAGGTTGTAGAACTCACTGGCACAAAAAAAGAAAAGTATTTAGATTTATTATTAGATATATTTGAATGGGGTACGTTACCACAAAGATTTATGTTTGATAACAAAGGATCCAGAGAAAACTATATTCGAGATGTATATGATTCAATATTACTTAAAGATGTTGTAGATAGACTTGGTATAACCGATATTACAGCATTTAATAAAATATTACAATATGTTTTAGAAACTGAAACAAGAGAATTTTCTGCAACTAATGTTTTGAATTATTTAGAAAAAAACAATAATAAAGTTGCTACCGACACTTTATATAAGTATTTAGAAGCTTTGTGTTCAACATTTATTGTTAATAAAGTTTATAGATATGATATAACTGGAAAAAATGTTTTAAAATCGTTAAATAAATTCTATGCTACTGATTTAGGTGTTAAAAAAATCAAAACAAATAGTAAAGAAGTTAATTATTCACAAGCTTTTGAAAATATTATATATAATGAATTAATCAATAAAGGATATGAAGTATATATAGGAAAAACTTCTAAAGGGGAAATAGATTTTATTGCATCTAAAGACAAAAATATAAAATATATTCAAACTTGTTATGATTTATCTAATGAAGAAACTAGAGATAGAGAATTTAGAGCATTTGACAATATTAATGATAATTATCAGAAATATGTTATTTCAAAAGATATTGAAGATTACTCTCAAAATGGAATTAAACATTTAAATATATTTGATTTTTTAATGAATGATGAATTTTAAAAGATTATAGATATTAATAAAAATAAATATAAAGGAATTGATTTTAAAATGAAAAAATTAATAAATATAATATTAATTATTTTACTAGCAATTATAGAATTAACAACAATAACATATTTAACATTAAAAATAACAATAAGTAAAAATAATATAGATAAAATAATTAATACAACTACAAATAACATATCAAACAATAAAGAAATAACTAACGAATTAACAGACAAAATACATCAAGAAACAAATATAGATAAAAAAGTAATAGAATCTACATTAAATAGTAAAACAGCACAAAATGTATTAAGTGATATAACTAGTAATGTAATAGATTACAAATTAGGTAAGAGTGACAAAATGACTAAAGAAGAATTAAATGAATTAGCAGAAAATAATATAGATAAAGTTATTGATGAATCAGGTTATAATATAAGTGATAAAGAAAAAGAAAATATATTAAATAATATAAAAAATAATGGAAATTATATAATAGAAAGTATATATGGTGAATAATGGAAAACCTATTTAAATTACTAAACACAAAATATTTAATAATATTACTTATAAGTTTAATAGTAATAGTAACATTATTATTTATCAATAACAAAAATAATAAGAAATCTATTAAAATTATTAGCATAACAACACTAATTATATCTATTATTATATTAATGTTATCATTTATACTACCAACTATATTAAATACTTTACCAATTAAAAAAACTCTAATTATATTAATAAAACCATTAATAAATAATATACAAAATACTATACTAACAATATCTATAACATTAATATTAATTAATATTATTTCGATAATAATATTTAAAAGGATTAACAATGAAAAAAAATAATTCAATTTTATTAAATTTATATATATTTATAACTTTTATGAGTAGTATTTTAATTGCTGTACTAGATAGAAGTTATATATGGTTTTCAATTTTAATTGTATTACAATTTGTTGTGTACTTAATAATATATCAATTATTGCAAAAAAAATATAAATATTTTATACATTTATCAATAACTTTATTAATAATTATAATCATATTATTGATTAAATTTAAACCATCATTTATATGGTCAATAATTACAATTAATGATAAATTAAACAAGGAAGACTTAGTTATAATTATATATTCTACATTGTGGACAATAGTGTCTTTAGTATTTATTATTAGTTCAATAGGTTTTTTTATAGATTTTATAAAAAATTCTAAAATAATAAGAGTAGAAGTAACAGATTATGATTATGTTGAAAAATTTAACAAAGGTTTCTATATACCAATATATAAATATGTGTATAATAATAATTATATTGAAAAGAAAGGTAAAATTATTTTTACAGAAAATATAAAAAGAAATCTTTATATTTTAATTGATAAAAATAATTCATTACTGTTAAATAAAAGGGATTATATAAATATATTATTTAATGTAATTAAATTAGTATCAAGCATAGTAATTATAAGTTTTATTGTGATGGGTATTAGTAAATTATGAATAAATTATTATCCTTTTTACCAAAATAAGGTAGAAAGGATATTTTTTATGAGTAAATATAAAGTTGATATAGCAGGAATAAATACAAATAGTCTACCAGTATTAAAAAATGATGAAATGATTATATTATTCAAAAAATTAAGAAACGGAGATAAGTTAGCAAAAGAAACTATAGTAAATGGTAATTTAAAATTAGTTTTAAGTTTAGTACAAAAATATAATAATGGAAAATGTGATATGAATGATTTATTTCAAATAGGTTGTGTAGGACTAATAAAAGCAGTAGATAATTTTGATTTAACATTCAATGTACAATTTTCTACTTATGCAGTACCACTTATATTAGGGGAAATAAGAAGATATATAAGAGGACTTACTGATGTTAGAATAGCAAGAAGTATAAAAGATACCGCATATAAAATATTAAAATACAAAGATGAATATTTATTAAAATATGGTAAAGAAGCAACTAATGATGAAATATGTAAAGCTTTAGAATTAACTGAATATAATTTGGGTAGTGCATTAAATTCATTAAAACCAACAATGTCTATATATGAACCAATATATAATGATGGTGGAGATACGATATATTTAGAAGATCAAATAGCAGATACAAAAAATAATAACGATGGAAGAGATGAATTATTAGGTTTAAGAAGAGCACTAACAAAAATAAAAGAAAGAGAAAGAAACATATTAACAGATAGATATATAGTAGGAAAAACTCAAACAGAAATAGCAAATGAATTAGGAGTTAGTCAAGCACAAGTATCTAGATTAGAAAAAAGTGCTATAAACAATGTTAAAAGATTAATAAAATAACATATAATTAAATGGTGGTATATTTTGAAAATAAGTGATTTACAAGATAAAACTGTTATAAATATAAATGATGGAAAAAATCTTGGTAATATAGTAGACTTAGAAATAGATAACAAAGGACAAATAATAAACTTTACTTCAATTCCAAGAAGACATATATTTAGATTATTTTTATCAAATAAAGAAACAATATTTAAAATGACAGATATAAAAAAAATAGGACAAGATGTTATACTTGTAGAAATAAATTAAATAATATATAATTATATAGGTGATATTAATGTCAAAAAAAATATATATTATATCATTAATAGTATTTATAATAGATCAAATAACTAAATCAATTATAAGTACATATATAAAATTAAATGATAGCATACAAATTATAAAAGATTTCTTTTATATAAGATATATTAACAATAAAGGTGCTTCATGGGGTATATTAGAAAATAATACTATATTATTAATTATACTTAGTATAATAGCAATAATAATTATATTTAGATATTCATATTCATTTAAAACAACTAAATTAAATACTTATGGATTTGGTTTAGTATTAGGTGGTATATTAGGCAACTTATCTGATAGATTAATATTTGGGTATGTAAAAGATTTTTTAGATTTTATAATATTTAAATATGATTTTCCAGTATTTAATATAGCAGATGTAAGTATAGTTATAGGAGTTACATTGTTAATAATATCAATTTTAAAAGGAGAAGATAATAGTGGAAGTAAAAGTAGTAGAAAATGATATTAGAATAGATAAATATTTATCAAATAATACAGAATTATCTAGAACTTTAATATCTAAAATGATTGACAATGGTTATATATTAGTAAATGGTAAAAAAACTAAAAATAATTATAAAGTTAAAGAAAATGATATAATCAGTATAGATAATAGTTTTAAAGAAGAAATAAATATTGAGCCAGAAGAAATGGATTTAGATATCGTTTATGAAGATAACGATATTATGATTATAAATAAACCAAGCGGTATAGTAGTTCATCCAGGAAATGGTAATTATAAAGGAACACTTGTTAATGGATTAATGCATTATACTAATAATTTAAGTGATGTAAATGGAGAGATTAGACCTGGTATAGTTCATAGAATAGATAAAGACACTAGTGGACTTATTATAGTTGCAAAAAATAATAAAACACATGAGATATTAGGTGATTATTTCAAAAATAAAAGTATTACAAGAACATACATAGCTTTAGTAAAAGGTGAGATAGGTACTAACAGTGGTACAATTGATGCTCCTATAGGTAGAAGTGATAAAGATAGAAAAAAAATGGCTGTAACAGCAAAAAACTCAAAAAATGCTATCACACATTTTACAGTTTTAAAAAGATATAAAGGTTATACTTTAATAAAATGTAAATTAGATACAGGAAGAACGCATCAAATAAGAGTACATATGGCATACATTGGACATCCAGTTTACAACGATCCTGTATATACTAATGATAAATGTAGTGATTTCGGACAATTCTTACATTCATACTCAATGGAGTTTATTCATCCAATTACAAAAGAAAAAATGTATTTCGAATGTCCTTTACCAGAATATTTTAGTGAATTTTTAAAATGTTTAGAAGAGAAATAATGTGTCGACAAAATATGGCACATTTTTTTATTTTATAGAAATATACAATACAAATATAATTTATTATATTTTAAAAATAATATACATATTTTAATTGACAAACAAAAGTACATCGTGATATTCTTTATTTATCAAAGAGTAGTAATATAATAGATTACTAGCATATAAAATTAAATTTATTAAATAAAACAAATAATAAAATTAAAAAAATATAGAGAACAGGGGATAAAATATATGAAAAATGAAATTATATTATTTGAAAATCAAAATGTAAAATTAGAAGTAAATATGAAAGATGAAACAGTATGGCTTACTCAAGAACAGATGAGTGTTTTATTTAGTAAAGCAAAATCTACAATTAATGAGCATATCAAAAATATATATAAAGACGAAGAATTATTAGAGAGTGAAACTATGAGAAAATTCGGAAATTCCGAATTTAGCGATAAACCAATTAATTTATACAACTTAGACATGATTATAAGTGTCGGTTACAGAGTTAAAAGCAAAAATGGTATTATTTTTAGAAAATGGGCTACAAATATTTTAAAAAATTACATGATTAGAGGTTATGCAATTAATCAAAAAAGATTAGAATACTTAGAAAAAAAAGTTAAATTAATAGATATTGCAGGAAGAATAGAAACTGATTTAAAAGGAACAGAAGCACAAGGAATAATTAAAGTAATAAATAATTATAGAAATGCATTAGATTTGCTAGATGATTACGATCATAAGACATTAATAAAACCAAACGGAACTAAAAATGACAAAAAAATCACTTATGAAGATTGTATAGATATTGTGAGTAGATTAAAATTTAATAGTGATAGTGATTTATTTGCTCTAGAAAGAAATCATGGTTTAAAGGCTATTATAGGAAATATATATCAATCATTTGATGGAAAAGACCTATATTCTACAATAGAAGAAAAAGCAGTTAATTTTTTATACTTAATTACTAAAAATCATACTTTTATTGACGGTAACAAAAGAATTGCTGCAACATTATTTATATACTTTTTAGAATTTTATAACATACTATATATTGATAATAAACAAATTATCGACAATAACACATTAGTTGCAGTTACTTTATTAATAGCAGAATCTAATCCAAAAGAAAAGAATATATTAATTGATTTAATAATGAATTTCTTAAAAAAAGATAACTAGAAAATAAGATGATATGCAATAAAAAAAGATTTAGGAAAATCAATATTTAAATTTACCGATTTCCTACATTTTATTTTAACATTTACAATAAGCACTACATATTAATTATGCTGTTTTACCTAATGTAACTTATATTATCAAAAAAAGAGTTTACAACTCTTATAAGAAGAATTAGTATATAATGTTTTAGATATATTAGAAGTAAATCATATTTTAATAAAAAAATTAAATATGTTGTCAAAAAGCGACATATTTTTTAAATACTATAGTGTAGTATATATAACCAGAACATTTTATATTCTGTTAGTGTTTACCCAACTATTTAATAAAATAGAAGGGATGTATACATGAAATTTAAAAGTTTTATTATTAAAATACTTGATAGTATAATTTTATTATACATATTGAAAATAATCTTTTTCCTCCTACAGCAATAGGGAGTTTTGGTTATAACAATTAGACACTAGTATTTATATTTGTGCAAAAAAAAGCACACGTATTAAAAATACGAGTGTCTACACGATGGGTAGACATTCCAGATATAGAATGTTCTACTTAAATTAATTCTAACATCACAGTAGTGATGTGTCAATATAAAAAATATTTGAAAAAACGACAAAAAAGTATTGCAAACAAATATTAAAAATGTTATATTTTTACTAAGGTAGAAATACCAATGTGTAATTGATTTTGTGAAGAATAAATTGTAATTATTTGTACATTTTAATTCGCAAATCAACAATTCACAAATTAACAAAAAATTAAAAATTTTCTATTCATAAAAAAGATGAACTTAAGACTTTGTACTTCTCCTCCGACCTCGAAAAATTTGTTCGGGGGGGGGGGTATAAATAGAAGTAAAAAATGAAGTCTTTTTTGTGTGTGATAAGAAGGAGGAAAAGTATGAATAGAAAACAAAGAATAATAATAAGCATAACAGGAATAGTATTAGTAAGTTTAATATTAATAGGATTAACTTATGGATATTATTTAACAAAAATAAAAGGAAATACTAATAGTAAAAGTATATCTGTTGTAACTGCAAATCTTTTATTAGAATATGCAGATGTAAATGATGAACTAATAACAGATAGTGTAGTAGAACCAGGTAAAAGTTGGACAAAAACATTTGTAGCAACTAATAAAGGAAATAAGACCCTTACATATGGAGTAGCACTAGAAAATGTAGTAAATCAATTCGAAAGAAAAGATGATATTGTATATACATTAGATTGTAAACAATATTCTAAAACAGGATTTAGTATAGATAAAACAAATAAGACTGTTACTGGAACTATATCTGGAACATGTAATGGAGTAAGTGAAGAAACAACATTCCCATCAATAGGAACAATATTAGTGCAAAATGATATAGCAGATGATAAAGCACAAGTATATACATTAGTTGTAACATACAAAAACGTCAATGAAAATCAAAATGTAGACATGAATAAAACATTTAGTGCAAAAGCAAATATAGTAGATCCAAATAATTTTAATCCTTATGTTAATGCACCATTAAAAGATGTAATAGTAGCAAGTGCAAAAAGTGGAGCTAATGGTACAACGTATACATCTAATTTATCAGCTGTAGGAATGGTAGATAATATTACAACCGCGAGCGATAAAATATTATCTACTGCAGAGGATGATTATGGTGAGTCATATTATTTTAGAGGAAATCCAACAGATAACTATGTAAACTATGCAGGAATGTGTTGGAGAATAGTGCGTATTGAAGGAGATGGAAGTATAAAATTAATACTTGCATCAGAAAAAACATGTAGTACTGAAAATTTGACAACATCAAGTGGTTATGCAACAGATGGAGCCGCAGGAACTCAAGGAACAATATTAACAGCACATTATGGATATAAAATGGTAGGAAGTTACTATATAAATGACTATATAAATAGTACTGGAGATTCAACAGGAAATGTAAGAACAAAATTAAATGCTTGGTTAGAAAGAAAAATAACTAGTGAAAGTGATAAAGCACTACTAAAAAATGAAACATGGTGTATAGGAGACCAAACTAATGGATATAGATATCAAACTGGAAAAATTGTAGGTAAAATTAATGATTTAATTAATAGTGGAAATAGTTTTGAATTTACAGCTGGAAACAAATTTTATGGTACAAAAACTCCATCATATAAATGTGAGATAACAGGAATAGAAGGAGAAATAGATACAAATAAAGTAGGAATACTAACATTTGATGAAATCGTATATGCAGGTGGAGGAAGTAGTTCAAATTCTAATTATTATTTGAATAATAATGCAAAAACTTTTTGGATGATTTTGTCGCCTTCACTTTTTGCTTCAATACCTAGTGTTGTAATATTAGGTGTATCTTCTGAAGGTGAAATAGAAGCTGCTGGTAGTGTGAATAATAGTTCGACAGGATTTCGTCCATCAATTTCTCTTGTATCTTCCACAAAAATAACAAGAGGGGATGGAACAAAGAATAATCCGTATACAGTTGGGTAAGGTTAAGGACTGAAATAACTTAAAATAACACACACAAAAGATATAGGAAACTATAATCTTTTTTTATAAAAAACAATAAATAACATTTGTATAAATATATTAATGTATGTTATAATTAAAATATAAAATAAGAAAGGGGTTTTGATATGGAAAATAATAATGATAATAATAATGAAAATAAATTTATTATATTTAAATTAGTTATAGAGTTAATAGTATTAGCAATATTGACATATTACTTAATTATACTAAAATAATATAATTTATTGATAGTAGCACTTAAAAATGTTAAAATATATTTAGAAATGAGTGGTATTATGAATCAAATTAAATTAAAAAGAATAGGTAGTCAAATTGTTAAAGAAGTTAGTGACATACTAAATAATGAAGCTAGAGATAGATTAATGCATACAATAACAATTACTGGTTGTGATGTTTCTAGCGATTTAAGTTATGCTAAAATATATTTTACTTGTATGTTAGATATAGATAAAAAAGAAATTGAACATGAAATGGAAGAAGCAAGTGGATATATAAGACATGAACTTGCAAATAGAATTGATATAAGACATACACCAAAATTAGTTTTTAAATTTGATGAATCTGTTGAATATGGAAATCATATAGATAAAATACTTGATGAAATACATGGAGAAAATAATGAATGATATAATAAGTGTTATTAATAACAAAGACAATTTTGTTATAACAGCCCATCATCATCCTGATGGTGATGCAATAGGAAGTTCAATAGCACTATATCTAGCATTAAAAAAAATCGGAAAAAATGTTGATGTTGTAATCGATAATGTACCAAAAACATTTAAATATTTAATTGGCTGTAATGATATAAAAAGTGATAGCAATAAAACATATGATGTTGGTTTTATTTTAGATAATGCTACAATAGATAGAATAAATAAACCAAATATAGTAGAAAATATGAAAATGAAAGTTGTTATAGATCATCATATAAGCAATACACTATATGGTGATGTAAATTACATAGAAACATTATCTAGTTGTAGTATGATAATATATAAATTAATTAATGAATTAAATATAACTATAGATGAAGATATTGCAAGTGCTATATATACAGGAATATTAACAGACACAGGTTGCTATAAAAATAAAAATGTAAATAGTGATACGTTTATTATATCTAGTGAATTATCTAAAATAATTGATGTAACTAAAATAATAAAATTAGCAACTGGAACAATAAGTAAATCTGAATTTATGTTAAGAAAAATAGGAATTAATAATTTAGAATTTTATATGAACAACAGAATAGCCCTAATTACTATTAGAGAAAATGATTTAAAAGAATGTAATGCTTCTAAAGAAGAATGTAGTAGTTTAGTTAATATTGCACGTGAAATTGATAGTGTTGAGGTATCTATTTTAATAAGATATTTTAATGATGAAATAAGGGTTTCACTTCGTAGTAATAATATCGATGTTAACAAAGTTGCAGAACAATTCGGTTGTGGAGGACATAAATATGCTGCTGGTATTGCAATTAACCCAAATGAAAATTATGAAATTATTAAAAATAAAATATTAAAATGTTTAGAGAGTGCTATAAATGAATGGGATAATAGTTGTAAATAAAAAGAGTGGATATACATCACGCGATGTAGTAAATATTATCTCTAAAATACTTGGTACAAAAAAAGTTGGTCACACAGGAACACTCGACCCAATTGCAGAAGGCGTATTAATAGTATGTATTGGAAAATGTACTAAACTATGTGATTACTTCACTAGCAACATGAAAGAATATTTAGCAGAATTTGAATTAGGATATGAAACTGATACACTTGACAATATTGGTAACATAACTAAAAAAAGTAATAAAATAGTTAACAAAGAAGAAATAATAAAAGTCATTAATAGTTTCAAAGGAGAATATAATCAAGAAGTACCAAAATATAGTGCTGTTAAAATAAATGGAAAAAAACTATATGAATATGCTAGAAATAATATAGAAGTTCCATTGCCTACTAGACTAGTAAACATAAAAGAAATAGAAATATTAAATATTAATAACAATATAAAAATAAGATGTATAGTTAGTAAAGGTACATATATAAGAAGTTTAATAAGAGATATAGGTAATAAACTTGGTACTTATGCTACAATGACTAGATTAATAAGAACAAAACAAGGTGAGTTTGATATAAAAAATAGTTATACCATAGAAGATATAAATAACAACAACTATAAATTATATACTATAGCAGAAATATTTAATAACTATCCTAAAATAAATATGAATGCAGAATTATATAAAAAAATTAGTAATGGAGTTATTATAGATAATAGTTTTAATAGTAAATACGTATTATTTTATCATAATAACGAACTAATTAGTTTATATAAAGAATATGAAAAAAGTAAGTTAAAACCATTTATTATGATTTAAAACTTACTTTTTTTGTATAAATAGAATAAATTATAGTTGTTAATATTGTACTTATAATTACTATTACAAAGCCCGCTGTTAAATGATTAATCATATTATTAAATTCTATTTCCTTAAACATATCATTAATTGCTATATAACATATAGTATCTAAAGTAAATGGTATAAACATAGATAAACTATATGCTATAAACTTCCTCGTATATGGTTCCATTGCTTCATATAATATTAAAATTAAAGTATGACTAAAATAGAATAATAAAGTATATGTTATTACATCCAATAAATTAGGATAATAAAATAAACGATTGCTAATTAAAACTTTATTTGGTGTTAATATTTGTTTTAATAAACCATCTATACTCTTAGAATAATAATTTGATGGAATATTATTTAATATTGTTGTTAGTAAAATAAATATTAAAAATACTATAGAAGTTTTTATAATAGATTTATGTGTTTCTTTAAAATTACTATTCTTATATATTAATATAATTAACAAAAATGTAAATGGATATAACAAATTAGAAATACTTGTTTCAAGAACGTTATTAGGTTCTATAAATATATTTTTTAATCTATATATTTCACATATTATCATAAGAATAACTAATAAATATGTGATAAGTGTTTTATTATTTGTTCCCTTTTTATTCATATACTATCACCTATTATAAATATTATCATAAATATATAATTTAGTCTAGTAAATTAATTTATTATCTGTTATTATATTTTTTGGAAGTGGTATACATGAAAAAAGTAATTATAATTAAATATGGAGAACTATCTACCAAAAAAGATAATATTAATTATTTTATATCTTGTTTAAAAGATAATATACGTAATAGTATCAAAGATGATTGTAAAATAATATTTGATAGAGGAAGAATGTATATATATTCTAATGATGAAAATTATAATGAAATATTAGATAAATTAAAATATATATTTGGTATACATGAAATTAATTTAGGTTATAAAATAGATGGAAATAATTTATTAGACATAGAGAATAACTTAATAGAATTAATTAAAGATAAAAAATTTAAAACTTTTAAAGTAGAAACAAAGAGAAGTTATAAAAATTATAAAATGAATAGTATGGAGATTTCTAAATATTTAGGTGGAGTGGTTTTAAAAACTTTAAAAAACATAAGTGTTGATGTACATAATCCTGAATGTTTAATAAATGTTGAAGTTAGAAATGATAGTTCATATATTTATTTTGATAAAATTAGTGGTATAGGGGGATATCCTGTAGGTTCATTAGGAAAAGGATTATTAATGTTAAGTGGAGGAATTGACAGTCCGGTTGCTGGATACCTAGCATTAAAACGAGGAGTTAGAATAGAAGGTGTTTATTTTGAAAGTCCACCTCATACAAGTGAAGCTGCTAAGAATAAAGTAATAGAACTTACTAAATTACTTACTAAATACAGCGGATATATAAAATTACATATAGTTAATTTTACAGAAATACAAGAGGAAATATATAAAAATATTCCACACGAATATTTAATTACAATCATGAGAAGAATGATGTATAGAATTACAGAAAAAATTGCAAAACGAAATAATGCAAAAGTTATCATAAATGGTGAATCCATAGGACAAGTAGCTAGTCAAACATTAACAAGCATGAGCGCTATTAATAATGTTACCAATATGCCGGTTATAAGACCAGTTGCATGTTTAGACAAATTAGAAATAATAGATATTGCAAAAAATATTAACACTTATGAAACAAGTATATTACCATATGAAGATTGTTGTATAATATTTGTTCCAGATCATCCAGTAATTAATCCTACAATAGAAAAATGTATAGAATATGAAAAATTAATTAATGTAGATGAATTACTAAACAATGCTATTAAAAATACAAGTACTATTAAAGTACAAAATGAAATAGATAAATATAGTGATGTATTATAATTATTTTTATTGCCATAATAATAATGGTGATATTATTGGAAGAATTAAAAAAAATCAAAGAAAAAAGTATACTATATCCTAGTGATATAAAAAATGGTAAAAGATATTCAGATTTATTTGATAATGACTTTAGATGTAAAAAGAAATTTGAAGATGGTTTTATAAACGTAACTAAACTTAAAAGAAATAACAAATAAGTTTAGTTTTTTAATATAATGTTTAATTTTTCTATACTTGACAATTTCATCTAATAAGTATAGAATAATATCATAAGAAGGGTGATATTCTATGTATAATGAAAAATTTTATTTAACTACTCAAGACATTTTAGATAAGGAATTTAAAATAGACGCTAGGGGATATAGACCTCAAGAAGTTGATAAGTTTTTAGATATGGTAATGAGAGATTATACTGAATTTATGAATATCATAAAAAAATTAGAAAAAGAAAATAGAATTTTGACTAGCGATTATAATAATCTTAAGAATGAATATAGAAAACTTAGAGATAATATTGATTCTGCTAGAGAAAGTTCTAATGGTACTAATAATTTAGACCTTCTTAGAAGATTAAGTAATTTAGAAAAAACAGTTTACGGAAGAGACAATTAAAATTTTAGGTAAACGCTGCATATATATTATGTAGAGGAAAGTCCATGCTCGCACTATCCTGAGATGGTAGTAGTGTTCGTGCTAAAGGAATAAATAACTTTAGGTAGTTTATGCTAACGGCTTCGAAATAACCTTAAATGGTTAGAGTAGATATAAAAGTGCCAAAGAGACGAGTATATTTGGAAACAAATATAGTGGAACGTGGTAAACCCCGCGAGCGAGAAACCCAAAATATGGTAGGGGAGTTTTTACGAAAGAATTTGAATGGAGTAAAAGACAAATTATTGTAGATAAATGTTTACCGCCTAATTATAGGTACAGAACATGGCTTATTAAATTTTAATTTTTTTATTATAGAAGGAGTGAGAACTTTGATTGAAGTTGGCGATACTTTAAGAAATTCTAGAGAAGTATCAGGGGTAACTTTAGAAGAAGTTAGTACAGATTTAGATATACCAAAAATATTATTAGAACAAATAGAAGATGGTAATATGGGTGCATTTAGTGATGTATTTGTTTTAAAAGATTATATAGAAAAATATGCTAAATATTTAGGACTTGATAAAGACGAAATTATGGATTCATTTAATACATTTATGTTTGAAAGAACTAGTAAGATTCCTATGGATAAAATAGAAGAAGCTACCAGAGAAAACATAATGATAGAAGAAAAGCAAGATAGAGTGGCTTCACCATATACGAAAGCTATACCAAAGATTAAAACAACACCTTATGTTATTGCTCTAGGAATTGCAATGGTTTTAATGGTTATTGCTCTTATTTGGAGCATAAGACAAATTACTATAATGAATGCAACAGATTATATATTCTTTAGATAGGAGGAACAATTTATGAATTTACCAAACAAAATAACAATGTGTAGAATAGTTATGGCTATAATAGTATTAGTTTTATTAATGTTTCCATATGGAAGTGTAGGAATTAATGTTCCAATATATAAAATAGGTGCAAATGTTACAATTAGTTTAAATTATATAGTGGCTGGTATCTTATTTATAATAGCAAGTATAACAGATTTTCTTGATGGAAACATTGCTAGAAAAAATAATTTAGTAACAGATTTTGGAAAAGTAATGGATGCTATTGCAGATAAAGTATTAGTTAACGGAGTATTAATAATACTTGCATATAATGGTAATATTCCTCTTATTATTCCGGTTGTAATTATTACTAGAGATACTGTTGTAGATTCTATAAAAATGGTTGCTGGTAAAAAAGGTAATGTAGTAGCTGCAAGTATTGCTGGTAAACTTAAAACTATTTGTATGATGGTAGGATTATCATTAGTATTATTTTCTAACTTACCATTTGAACTAATTGGTATTAGATTAGATTACATATTAGTTATTACTGCAACGATATTATCTATTTATTCTGGTATACAATATTTTGTAGTAAATAAGAAATACTTTTTAGAAGATAAATAATTTCTTCTTTTTTTTTACAAATTTTCATTTTTTGTAATACATTTGTTCGTAAAAAGTGTTGACAAACTTTTTTATAGTTGTTACAATTAATATGTAAGGAGATATTTATTATGAAAAGTGTAAAAAACATAGTTGATAAAGATAAGGCTTTAGACCAAGTATTAGCCGATATTGAAAAACAATTTGGAAAAGGTTCAATAATGAAACTTGGAGGGAACGAACATATGGAGATAGCAACAACATCTAGTGGTTCATTAGGTTTAGATATTGCTTTAGGAGTAGGTGGTTTTCCCAAAGGAAGAATAATAGAAATTTATGGCCCAGAAAGTAGTGGTAAAACTACAATTGCTTTACAAGCAGTAGCAGAGGTACAAAAATCCGGTGGCAGAGCAGCATTTATAGATGCAGAACATGCGCTTGATCCTGTTTATTCTAAACAATTAGGAGTTAATATAGACGAATTATTACTTTCTCAACCTGACACAGGTGAACAAGCGTTAGAAATATGTGAAGCATTAGTCAGAAGTGGAGCTGTTAATGTAGTAGTCATAGATTCAGTTGCAGCGCTAGTTCCTCAAGCTGAAATAGAAGGAGAAATGGGAGATAGTCACGTTGGTTTACAAGCAAGACTAATGAGTCAAGCCTTAAGAAAATTAAGTGGTACTATTAACAAAACTAATACAACTGCAATATTTATTAATCAATTAAGAGAAAAAGTTGGTGTAATGTTTGGAAATCCAGAAACTACACCTGGTGGAAGAGCATTAAAATTTTACTCTACAATTAGACTTGATATAAGACGTGGAGAACAAATAAAAATGGGAGATACAATTATTGGTAATAAAACTAATATAAAGGTTGTAAAAAATAAAGTTGCTCCACCATTTAAAACAACTACTGTAGACATTATGTATGGCAAAGGAGTTTCAAAATCTGGAGAAATAGTAGATATTGGAAGTAATATAGACATTATTGAAAAGAGTGGCGCTTGGTATTCTTATAAAGGAGAAAAAATTGGTCAAGGTAGAGAAAATGCTAAAATTTATTTAGAAAATAATCCTACAATAATGGATGAAATAGAACATAAAATAAGAGTACACTATAATTTAGAAAAAGAAAATATAAAAGAAAATAATAATAAATAGTTGTTTTGACTTTTCGTTAAAAATATGGTAAAATCTTCGTATCAATGGGGGTTCACAATATTAAATACAACTAGTTTATTAATGACTCCATTGTTTGGAGTTTTTTAACATTTGACAAATGAATATAAAAATGTTAGAATACATTACAACTTTAAGTTATATGTACAAATTTGTTCTTAGAAGGGGGAAATGATATATGTACGAAGAAACACAAAGTAAAATTGATTGGAAAGGAATATTTTTAAAAGTTATTATTGCATTCTTAGTAGTATTAATAGCTATAAAAGGTTATAGTACTTTAAAAGGTAATAATAATGAAAAGAAAACAACTACTGAAACAACAGCAACTGCAGAATCAAAAAGTTCTTCAACTTTTACTGCTAATATAGAAAAATTAAGAGCAGCTGGTGAAAAATATTTTACAGAAAATAAAGACAAATTACCTACAAAAGAAGGTAATACAACTATGGTTACATTAAATGAATTAGTTAGTAATGGAGTTATTGAAAACTTATCTGATGCTGATGGAAAAACATGTGATGGTGAAAGCAGTTATGTAAATGCAATATTAGATGGAACAAAAACAAAAATTAAAGCAAATTTAGTATGTGGAAACGCATCTAGTTATTCACTTGTTTATATGGGTGAAAATGATAATGAATTAGATAATACTTCAAATAATAATACTAATTATGCATCTAGTTCAAATTATACTACATCTAAAAATAATACAAGTAGTCAAAAATCTACTAGTACAAATTGTGGTTCATCATGTGGAAGTGTTAAAATTAGTAATAATGTTTCACAAAAAGTTGTACTTAATGGTAAAACTTCAAATACCAATAATAGTTCAAATAGAAATACTACTAGAAAATATACTGTGAAATTTGATAGTAATGGTGGTTATAATATTTATTCTTCTCAAAGAGTTTATGAAAATCAAACCGCATATAATCCAGGTAGCGTATCTAAAAATGGTTATACATTTGACGGTTGGTATTTAAATGATTATAAGTATAATTTTTCAACACCAGTTACAGAAAATATTACTCTAACTGCTAAATTTACTAGAAATAATACTAACTACGATGATGATTATGACAATAATTATAATAATAGATATCATTATAGTAATAGAAATAACCGTAAAACATTAAAAACTGCTACTTATACCCAAACTGTATACACTATGGGTTGGGAAAATAAAGGTAGTGATTATATTAGTATAGATCACACTTTAAGATTACCATCTTATTTAAGTAGAGATAATATTGAAGAAGTAAAAATTAATGATATATATTTCTATAAATCAATCAATACTGCAAAACTTGCTAATGAATATAGAGTAAAACGTAATGACACATTCTTCTATAGAAATAATGGTTGGGAAGCAACTCGTTATGATGGTGATTCTCTAGCAACAATTAGTAAAAATGCTGTTAGATTTAGTTATGATACAAGTTATAAGAGTGCTTATGCTGCAAGCAGAGGATTTGATGTTAATTGGACAGCAAATTATGTTGATTATCAATGCGTAAGACCATTTACAGTTAACGGAGAAGAAAACAAATGTAATTATGGTATAATCTATAAAGTTGAATGGTTATATACATATTATGATTAATAGATGTGATAAACATCTTTTTTTCATGTAGTAAATAAAAAACTAGCCATTTTGATATGAACCCCAAAAGTTGGACAGTCCATACTGATTCACCACTAATTAAAACTCTATTAATAATTTCTTTTTTTTGTATTTTGGATAAAACATATTTTTATTTTTTCTTAATATATCTATTCCACGCTTATCTATCAAACATACCATATATTGAATTACATTTTTTCTAACATTATACTTTTTAGAAAGTGTAGAGATAGATATTCCTTGTTCTCCTTCATTATAAATATTTATTCTTTCTTCATAATTTAATTTTGACATATAAAAACCTCGTTTCTATGTCCAAGAAACGGGGTTCATATAATTTTATAAGCCAATTTATTTTATTTTTTTAATATCTTTACTCATGCCCAATACTACGTAAGGATCATTTTCAGTTCCAGTACCGGTAACATTAGTATTTTCACTCAAATTAATAACTATTCTTGCCATACCTGAATTACTTGCTCCAGTTGCCATAACTGTATCATTAATTTTATAAACTTGACTAGATTTATCTTTATTTGCTGTTATTGTCCAATATGAATTTTTAAAACTCGCTAAATAATTATAATTACTACAAGATATTGAATTTGCGTTTACACAATTAGGATCTAAACTTGCTGTAATGTATTCATTTAATTGAAGTAATCCTAAATATTGTTTATCTAATCTTGAGCTACATTCAATAGATCCATCATTTGTTGTATCCTCTAATCCTCTTTTTCCTATACAAAGTGAAGTTTGTTTAATATAACCTTTTGCATCACTTGTTAACACTTGTTTTGTTTGATATATCTTATCTAATTCATCCTTAATTCTACTATTAATATTATTATTTGTATAATCATTTATTCCAGTAGAAGAAGTAGTTTCTGAATTATATCTATCATCCCAAACTACTGGATCTCTTTTACCAGCTTCAATTACTTTTATTGTTCCATCATCATTGATTTTTACTATTCTCCATAATAAACCATCAAATACTAAATAATTATTTAAATTATCTCCTCTAAAGAAATAGCTATCTCCAATGGAATATAATCCATTACCACTCGTTACAACGTTTTCTAATAAAGTTTCTTTTAAATTTAAAGTATTATATATATCATTTCCAGTATTACAATTAATATTTGGTGAGTACATATAATAATTATTATTATTTTCTATTGTAAGCGTTCCTGTACATGTTGTATTTTTATCAAGAAGTCTATCTAATTTTTTTATGATTTTCTTATTTACCAAATCATCTAACGATAATGTAAGAGATGTATTTTCTTTAGGTAACTCATCTTTATGAGTACTATAATAGTTTTTCGATCTCTCTATAATTTTCTTTTCCAAACCATCTGGCTTAAGTTTTGTTCCACACGATGAAATTAATAATATTACCACAAAGAATAAAACGAAACATCCTAATACAACATAAATAATTCTTTTTAACTTTTCATTCATTTCATTAATCAACTCCTAGAAAAAGTATATCATGCTTAATTTTTATTTTCAATAATTGTTTATTTTTTCTTTTAATAAATTTATATTTATGATATCATTTTAATAGGAGTGATATATTAATGAGTAATAGTGAAAAAATAAAGATGCCAAAAACAAAAAAACAAAAACTAAAATTAAAACACAAAAGATTATGGATAATAGTTGGAATATTAGTAATAATTCTAATCGGATTGTTTATATTTACAAAATTTAATAAAAAAGAAGATAAAGTAATTAAGAAGGAAGATAAAAAAGTTGAATCAAAACTAAAAATAGTAGATCTTAATTCAACTTCGAGACCTTTTGCGGTAATGATTAATAATGTGGGAGTAGCAAGACCTCTTCAAAGTGGGTTACAAGATGCATATATTATGTATGAAATAATAGTTGAAGGTGGAATTACTAGATATTTAGCATTATTTCTAGATACAAATACTGAAAGAATTGGATCAATAAGAAGTGCAAGACATTATTATTTGGATTATGCATTAGAAAATGATGCAATATATGTTCATCATGGACAAAGTCCACAAGCGCAAAGTGATTTTTCTAAATTAGGCGTTGATAGAATAGTTGTTGATAATTCTAAGACTGGATGGAGAGATAAAACATTAGGTGTTGCTAGTGAACATACTTTATTTACTAGTATAGAAAAATTAAAAAATGGAATAGGTTCTAAAAGAACAGAAAGAAAAAAGGATTTATTATTAAATTATTCCGTAGATGAAATTAATTTAAGCAATATAGAAGGTAGTGTAGTAGCTAACAACGTCGTTATACCTTATTCTGGATATAGTACTACATCATACAAATACAATAGTGATGAAAAAGTATATTATAGATTTGTAAACGATAAAGAACATACTGATTACGTTACAAAAAAACAATATACATTTAAAAATATCATTACATATAAAGTTAGCAATTATACTTTAGATGATGGTGAAGGTAAAGGTAGACAAGCCATAAATAATATTGGTAACGGAGAAGGGTACTTTATTACAGATGGTTATGCTACTAAAATAAATTGGAAAAAAGATTGTAGAGAATGTCAAACAGAATATACTTACCCAGATGGTAAAAAGATAACTGTTAATGATGGTAATACTTTCATACAAATACAACCAGCAGATAGAGAATTAACTATAGAATAAAGAGGGTGATTTAAATGCAAATAATTATGGATAATTATTTAATTATAATTATTGTAGGTCTTTTCTTTGTATTTGCATTGATTGGATATTTAGTTGATTTAATAAAAAATCAAAAACAAGATAGAAATATTAGTGAAATAAAACCAATAGAAGTTCCACCAGTGGAATTAACTAAAATAAAAAATGAAAGTGTAAATAATGAAATATCTAATAAAGAAATCAATGATAATAAGGATGATTTATTAGAAGATTATAATAAAAATGAAAAAAAAATGTAAAGAAGATTATTTAGTCTTCTTTTATTATAGAATATTTAAAATAAATTTGTTATAATATAATTATTGTAAGGAGTGATAAAAATGACGTTTACTGCAATATGGAATGTGGTTACTAAGATTATTGATATTTGCTTAGTATGGATTATGTTTTATTTTATATTTAAAAACATAAAAAATAATGTCAAAATGGTATTAATTTTTAAAGGAGTATTAATTATTATCTTAATAAAAGTGTTAAGTAATATATTAGATTTATATACAGTTGGTTTACTACTAGAATATATACTTTCTTGGGGACCTTTAGCTATAATAATTATATTTCAACCAGAAATTAGAAATGTGCTTGAAAGTATTGGACGAAGTCAACTTCTAGGTAGACATAAAGTTCTTACTGTAGACGAAAGAGAAAAAGTTGTTTATGAAATAATGGGTGCTATAGAATATTTAAAGAAAAATAGAATAGGTGCTTTAATAGTTTTAGAAAGAAATATGTCTTTACAAGAATATATTGAACCAGCGAATAAAATATATTCAGATATAACTGCTCCACTTTTAGATGCAATTTTCTTACCACCAAACCCACTACATGATGGTGGAGTAATTATTCAAGGTGATAGATTAACTTGTGCGGGAGCCGTATTTAAAACAAGTATGAACCCTAATGTAAATAAAAAATTAGGTACTAGACATAGAGCTGCCTTAGGAGTTGCAGAAGAAACAGATGCAATAGCATTAGTAGTAAGTGAAGAAACAGGAAGAATATCTATAGCTGTTGATAATCATTTATATTACAATTTAACTTTAGAAGAATTTAAATTAAAATTATTAGATGAATTGAAACCAAAGAATGATGTTTTCTATGATGCTGATGAGGAGGATGATATAAATGAATAAGATATTTAAACCTTTCATAGCTATATTAAAATTTATTTACAAAATATTAGATGCAATTATTATTACACCAATAAGTAAATTAATTTATAAAATTAGTAAAGTTAACAAAAAGAATAATGGCAAGTTTGATAAAATTTTAAATAGACCAATAGTATTATTATATTTATCTTTGCTTTGTGCAATACTAGTATTTTATTTAGTCGATTCTAAAGTAATATCACTAGTTGATAACGAAGCAGAAGTTATTGCAGATCAAAAAGTAAACGTAATATATAACGAAGAAAATTATGTAGTAGAGGGTGTTCCAGATACAGTTGACATAACTCTTATAGGTTCTAAAAGTAATCTTTATTTAGCAAAACAAATTGGTGATCATAAAGTTGTATTAGATTTAACTAATTATGAACCTGGAACATATAAAGTAAAACTAAAATATAATCATTCTATGAATAATATAAGTTATAAATTAGATCCTTCAACTGTATCTATAAAAATAAGTGAAAAAGAAAGTGAAGTATTTAATTTAAGTTATGATTTAGTAAATGAAAATAAATTAGATAAAAAATTAAATATTAGTAGCGTAGAATTAGATAAGAGTGAAGTTATTGTAAAAGGATCTAAAGAAACTTTAGCAACTATATCTAATGTTAAAGCATTAATTGATTTAGAAGCAGCAAATTTAACTACTAAAGGAGAATACACAATTGATTCTATTAAATTAGTTGCATATGATAATAATGGTAATAAAGTTAAAAATGTTGAAATGGTTCCAAACAGTATAAGTGCCAAAGTAAAAGTAGAATCTTATTCTGTAGATTTACCAGTAAAAGTTGTAACTAAAGGAAATATAACTACTGGTTATGCTCTTAATAGTATAAATTCATCTGTAACAAAAGTTACTGTATATGGTGAAAAAGAATTAATAGATAATTTAACTTACGTGGAAGCTCCAATAGACGTGACTGGACTAAGCACTGATAAAACATTTAATGGTGTTACACTTACTAAACCAAATGGAGTTAGATATATGAGTGAAACAACTACTAGCGTTACAGTAACATTAGATCAAGAAAGTAGTAAAGAGTTTACTGGAATTGTTATAGAATCTAGAAATTTAGCTAACGGATATGTTGCATCTGCATTATCTGAAAGTGATAGAACTATATCAGTTATAGCAAAAGGTGTTACAAGTGCACTTGAAAGTTTAGATACTTCTAAGATAAAAGCATATATTGATTTAACTGGATATACTGAAGGAACTTACGAAGTTGAAGTAAAACTTGAAACTGATGATTCTAGATTTACATTACTATCTACAAGTAATAAAGTAAAAATTAAAATTACAAAAAGTTAGCATTTATGCTACTTTTTTTATTACATTTATGATAGAATTATCATAGGGTGGGATATATGAATAGAAAAGGGTTTACATTAGTAGAACTTATCGCTGTTATAACTATTATGAGTTTAATTGCGATTATAACTACTCCTGCATATGATAGTATTAGTAAAAGTATTAAAACTAGAAATTATGAATCTAAAAAAAATACTATAAAAGCACATACATTAAATTATGTTGAAAGATATTTAAAAAACGAAGCATATGACGGAACTCCCGATAAAACATTATGTTTCTCAGTTAATTATTTAATTAGAAATGGTATTATATCTAGTGATAACGAAAAAGAAGAATATATAGAAAATAATATTACTGGAGAAAAATACGCAAATGATATAATATTTGTTAAAGTTAAATATGATATAAATAACTTGAAATTAGTTGGCTATACATTAGGGGATAATGATATGCCTAATAGTTGCGGTAAAAATTACGAATAAAGGAATGATAAATATGAAAAAAACAATTTTATTGATTATGGATGGTTTTGGATACAGAGAAGAACCACACGGTAATGCAATAATAGATGCAAATATGGAAACATTTACTAATCTTTGGAATAAATATCCACATAGCATATTAGAAGCAAGTGGTAATTATGTTGGACTTCCAGATGGACAATTTGGTAATAGTGAAGTTTGCCACACTGCAATAGGTATAGGAAAAAAAATAAAACAAGACATAACAATAATAAATGAAAATGTGGATAATGGTAAAATTAAACAAAATGAAGAATTACTAAAATTAATTGAACATGTAAAAGTTAATGAATCTACATTACACTTAATGGGATTACTAAGTGATGGTGGTGTACATTCTGATATAAATTATATGAAAAACTTAATACCAGAATTAAAAGAATTAGGAGTAGAAAAAGTTATTTTTCATGCAATAACTGATGGTAGAGATACTGATAGTATGTGTGCACTTAAATATATTGATGAAATGAATATAGTTTTAAGTGAAAATAATTTAGGACATATAGGTACTGTATGTGGTAGATTTTATGCAATGGATAGAGATAATAAGTGGGAGAGAACTAGAGTATATTCAGATATGTTAGTTAATGGAAAAGGTCTTAAAATATTAGATACAAATATTGCTATCAAAAATTGTTATAAACGTGGCTTAACTGATGAATTTTTACCTCCACTAATATTAAATCCAGAATTTAAAATAGAAGAACATGATGGATTATTATGGTTAAATTTTAGAAGTGATAGAGCAAGACAAATACTAAAAAGCTTAACGGATGTAGGATTTAATGAATATCCTATAGGACACATAAATAATTTACAAGTACTTACAATGTTTCCAGTACCAGAAATTGAAGTTCCACATATATTTGAAAAAGATTTATCTGAAATATATAGTATAGGAAAATACTTTAGTGACCTAGGTATGACACAAGCAAGAGTGGCAGAAACAGAAAAATATGCTCATGTAACATACTTCTTCAATGGTGGAATTAATGATAAGTTAAAAAAATGTGACAACTACTTAATTCCAAGTCCTAAAGTTGCTACTTATGATTTAATGCCAGAAATGAGTTTAGAAGGAGTAGTAAAACAAGTATGTAAATGTATTGATAAAGATTATGATTTTATATTAGTTAACTTTGCAAATCCAGACATGGTAGGACATACAGGAAATTATGATGCTGCCGTTAAATGTTTAAAATATGTAGATGAAGCATTGAAAATTGTATACGAAAAAGCTATGGATAATTTTTATGACATGCTTATTACAAGCGATCACGGAAATATAGATACAATGATAGATTCACATGGTAACCTTGTTACAACTCATTCAATGAGCCCTGTACCATTTATATTTTGTAATGAAAACGTTCATCTTAAAGAATATGGTGACATTACTATGGTAGCACCAACAATTTTAAAATATATGGACATAAAAATACCAAGCAGTATGGAACATACTCCACTGCTATTTAAAAGAGAGGATTAATTATGGATTATAGTGTTTTAAGAGAAAATGATATAAGAGGTGTATATGGTAAAAACATTACAGAAGACTTATCCTTATTAGTAGGAAAAGCCTTTGGAACGTACTTAATTAATAATAAAAAACTAGATTGTGTTGTTGGTTATGACAACAGAGTAAGTGGTGACGTATTAGTTGAAAAACTAATGGAAGGTATACGTAGCACTGGTGTTAACGTTATCTTTATTGGTATGGTTACAACTCCATTACTAAATTATGCTACAATCGAATTAAAAAACGAAGCTGGAATAATTGTAACAGCAAGCCATAATCCAGCAAATGAAAATGGATTTAAATTGTTTGGTGATAAATTTTTACATTTAAAACATTCAGAATTAATAAAAGTATATGAATTAATAAAAAATAAAACATTTAAATCTGGTAGTGGAAATATTAAATATATTAATATGAATGAAAAATATATAACAATGATGTCTAAATGTATTAATCCAGGAAATAAAAAAATAAAAATGGCTATAGATCCTGGTAATGGTACAACAAGTCTATTTATTAAAGATATTATAAAAAAATATAAGAATATTACCCCAATATATATAAATGATTATAGTGACGGAAACTTTCCAGTTCATAATCCAGATCCTAACAACGATAATAATTTAAAAGAGTTAAAAGAATTAGTTATTAAAGAAAAATGTGATTTTGGTGCTGCATATGATGGTGATGGTGATAGAATTGGTATAGTTGATAATTTAGGTAATACAATAGAAAGTGATAAATTAATAGCTCTATTTGCTAGAGATATTATCTCAAAAACTAATAATAAAAAAGTTCTTATGGATGTTAAATGTTCTAAAGCTTTAAAAATTGATATAGAGAACTTAAATGCAGAAGCAATAATGGTTAAAAATGGAAGTGCATTTATAGAAACTGAAATGAATGAATTAGATGTTTTAATAGGAGGAGAATATTCAGGACATATTTTCTTCAGAGACAGACATTATGGCTATGATGATGGTATATATGCAAGTTTAAGAATGTATGAATTATTAACTAACACAAATAAATTATCTAGCGAATTATTAGAAGGATATACACACTATTTTAATACACCTGAAATAAGAGTTAAAACTACAGATGAAAAGAAATGGAAAATAGTTGATAGTGTTAAAAATTATGTTAAAGAAAAAAAATATAATTTTATTGATATTGATGGAGTAAGAGTTGAATTTAAAGATGGTTGGGCTTTAATAAGATGTAGTAATACTGAACCGAGCATAACTATGAGATTTGAAGCTGAAACTAATGAAAGATTAAAAGAAATAAAAATGGAATTTGAAGATTTAGTTAACACTTTAGTGTAAAGTGTTATACGTTAATCTTCTTTTTTTTAAAATATGTGATATAATTAAAATACCTAGAGGATTGGTATACTTCATAAAACCGACTAAGGTGAAATATTGGGAATCTAATTAATGTGTGGTGTTGAAAACTAGGCCATTAAGTGATCTAGGATCCTAAAACACGTTATGTGATGCCCACCTAGCGAGAGCGGGTTTTTTATCACCTATACTGATTTCTGGGTTTTTATTTTGGAGGAAATTATGTTTGAAAGAGTTATTAGTTTAATAGGAAATGAAAAATTCAAAAAATTAGAGTCAATTAAAGTTTTAATTGTTGGCTGCGGTGGTGTAGGAGGTTACGCACTAGAAACACTTGTTAGAAGTGGAATAACAAATATAGACATAATTGATTTTGATGTAATAGATATTACTAATCTTAATAGACAAATTATAACTAATAAAGAAAATATAGGAATTAAAAAAGTTTTAGCAGCCAAAAATAGAGTTTTATCAATAAACCCTAACCTAAATATAAATACATATGAAATTTTCTTAGATAAAGATAATATAGATGACATATTAAAAAACAATTATGATTATATAATTGACGCATGTGATAACGTAGATACTAAAATAGAACTTATAAAAAGAAGTGTAAAAAATAACTATAAATTAATATCCAGTATGGGAACAGCAAAAAAGATGGATCCTACTAAATTATCAATAACAACTTTAGATAAAACTAATTATGATAAATTAGCAAAAGTTATTAGAAAAAAAGTAAAAGACTTAAAAATAAATAAAAAAATAAACGTTGTTTCAAGTACAGAAGAAGTTATTAAATGTGATACATTAGGTAGTTTTATGATGGTACCAGCTACCGCAGGAATATTATGTGCAAAATATGTTATAGACGATGTTATAAATAATGTATATGAAAAATAATTTGGATATATATATTAATACCGGTAAACATTTCCGGTATTTTTAAAATACCCGTAAATTTTTCGATTTTCTTCCGGTATTCTTTAAATACCCGTAAATATTACGGGTATTATTCTAATGGTAATTTATCCTTGTAAAAGTATGAAATTTATTGTAAAATTATTTTAGAATAGAGGGTGTATCATGAAAGATAATAAAGTTAACGTTGATTTGATAGTTCCTAGTATCGGAGAAAAATATAATTTATTTATACCTGTTAATAAAACTGTAGGAGAGGTTATATTAATATTAAATAAATCTATAAATGAAATGACAGGATGTTTTCCAATAGTAAATAATTTATCACTAATGGATGTAATGGATAACAGAATATTTGAAATAGATAAGGACATTAAGTCATTAGGTATTAAAAATGGTACTACTTTGGCTTTAATATAGGTGTTTTATGAGATTAGTATTAGAAAGTAAAGAAAGAATTAGTATAACTAGATTACCAAACATAATAAATGGTAATTATTGGGTTTTAGACGATAGTTCTAATAATCTAATAAATGTAGAAGAAGAAAATGGTAAATGGGTATTAAAAAGTAATACAGATATAAAAATTAGTAACACTCCTCTAGGTGATAAATTAAGTAATATTTCATACCAAGAAAGTATTATTTTAGAAGAAAATAATTATTATTATTTAGTAAACGTAATGACTCAAGAACCATATATATTATATGCTTTACCAAGTAAAGAAAATATGATGAATTTAGTTGTAGATTATAATCAAAATAATAATATTATTATTGGTAATGGCAAAAATACTGATATAGGATTTAATAATAATTTATTTAATAACAAACAAATGACAATAGAATTTGATAAAAAAGTTGGTGGAATACTATTAACTAATCTAGATCTTAGCAAAAGATGTTTTGTTAATTATAAATTATGTAATAAATGGTACTTAAGTAGTGGAGATATAATATTTATAAATGGTATATTTATATATTATTTTGGTAGTTTATTATTAATAAGTGATAATAAAAATGATACATTGTTTAACTCACTTAAATTAAATAAAAGACTAATTAAAGAAAATCCTACTAAAGATTATAGTTCTTTAGTAGATAAAGATATAAAATTGTTTGATAGAAAGCAATTTTATGAAAGACCTCCTAGGTTTAAAAGAAAAATAGAAACTAAAGTATTTAATATTGATGCTCCAACTCAAAAAGAAAATCAAGAAGAAACACCATTAATATTTACAATCGCACCTATGATGACAATGGGTATGATGAGTTTAGTTACTGGAATGACTAGTTTACAAAAAATAATGAATGGAGAAAGTACAGTAAAAGATGAATTTGCATCACTTTTAATATGTGGATGCATGTTATTATCAATGGTATTATTTCCAATTTTACAAAAATTTTATAATAAATACAAAAAACATCAAAAAGAAAGAAAAAGAAGAAGAAAATATAAAAAATATATAAATAAAAAACATGATGAAATATTTCAAGAAATAAATTATCAAAAACAAGTATTAATAGAAGATAACTTACCTATAGATAAAGTAAGAAATATAATATTATCAAGAACAAGAAATTTATGGGAAAGAAAAATAGAACACGATGATTTTCTAGAACTTAGACTTGGTATGGGTAATAGAAAACCAGATATAGAAATAAAATATCCTGAAAGTCATTTTACATTAGATGAAGATGATTTAAAAGATATAATAGATGATTTAGTAAATGAGAGTAAAGATATAGTAGATGTACCTATAACACTTAATTTTAGAAAAAATAACAAAACAGGTATAATTAGTAATAATGTTAATGTTATGTATAGTTTTATAGATAACTTAATGTTACAAATAATGGCATTTCATGGATATGATATGTTAAGAATTATTATATTAACTAATGATAAAAATAATGTATACTGGTCTAAATACAGAAACCTACCATATTTATGGAATAATGATAAAAGTTTAAGATTTTATGCTAGTAATAAAGAAGATATTAATAAATTAACTAGTCATTTAATGGAAGAATATAACTACAGAAAAGAAGTTTATAGTGATAAAAATAATTTATTTAGTCCATACTATTTAGTAATTACTGATGATATCGATACTGTTAAAAATAATATATTAGTAAGTTCCATATTAGATACTAATTATAACTTAGGTTATAGTATTGTTGTTGCAGTTAATAAACTTGATAAATTACCTAACGAATGTAGTATGTTTATAAATGTAGAAAATGATGTTAGTGGAATATTTACAAATCAAATGACAATGGATAATCAAGTTGGTTTCAAAGCTGATTTAGTAAGATTCTCATTAAAGAATTGTATAACAAATATTAGTAATATACCAATGGATGTAAATAGTGGTAAATTTGTTTTACCTAAAGTATATGGCTTTTTAGAAATGTATGATGTTGGTAACGTAAATCAATTAAATATTATTAATAGATGGAAAGATAATGATGTTATTAATAGTTTGGTTTGTCCTGTAGGGATAGATGAACAAGGAGAAAAATTTTTAATTGATTTACATGAAAAAGCACATGGACCTCATGGATTAGTTGCAGGTATGACAGGTAGTGGTAAATCAGAATGGATTATAACTTTTATACTTAGCATGGCACTTAATTATAGTCCACTTGAAGTACAATTCGTACTTATAGATTATAAAGGTGGAGGATTAGCATTAACATTTGATAATAGAGAAACTGGAGTTAAATTACCTCACGTTGTTGGAACAATAACTAACTTAGATGTAGTAGAAATAAAAAGAAGTTTAGCTAGTATAGAAAGTGAATTAAAAAGACGTCAAACAATGTTTAAACGTGCTCGTGAAATACTAAATGAAAGTAGTATGGATATATATAAATATCAAGATTACTATAGACAAGGTAAACTTGAAGAACCTATGAGTCACTTATTCATAATAAGTGATGAATTTGCAGAATTAAAAGTACAACAACCTGAATTTATGGACGAACTTATAAGTACTGCACGTATAGGACGTAGTTTAGGAGTACATTTAATACTAGCAACACAAAAACCCAGTGGAGTTGTTAATGATCAAATATGGTCTAACTCTAAATTTAAAATATGTTTAAAAGTACAAGATAAAAGTGATTCTAACGATATGTTAAAATGTCCTGATGCAGCAATGCTAAAAGAAACAGGTAGATTCTTCTTACAAGTTGGATTTAACGAATTATTTATGAAAGGACAAAGTGCATATGCAGGACTTCCATACTATGAAAGTGATAAAAAAATTACACTAGTAGATTCAAGTGTAGACTTTGTAGATGAAATAGGTAATATAATAAAACGTGGTGATATAGAAAAAACTAATAAACAATTCGTTTATAAAGGAGAACAACTTCCAAACATATTAAATTATATCATAGATACAGTTAATGAACTTGACTTAAATATAAAACCTTTATGGTTAAGTAGTATACCTAAAGAAATATATGTAGATAAATTAAAAGATAAATATAAATATGAAAAAGAAGAATTTGTATTAAATCCTGTTATAGGTGAATACGATTATCCTAGTAAACAAAGTCAAGGATTACTTACAATACCAATAAGTAATGAAGGAAATGTTTTAATATATGGATCTAGCGGTAGTGGTAAAGAAAATCTAGTTACAACACTATTATATTCATTATTTACAACATATAGTTTAAATGAATTAAATACATATATACTAGATTTCGGAAGTGAGGTACTAAATAACTTTGAATCAGCACCACAAATAGGTGATATCATTCATAGTGGTGATGATGAAAAAATAGAAAACTTATTTAAAATGATTAATAGTGAAATTGCTATAAGAAGAAAGAAATTATTATCAAGTAATGGTAGCTATTTAGAATATATTAAAAAAAGTAAAGAATCAATGCCAAACATCATAATAATTATAAACCAATTTGAAGTATTTAACGACTTATACATTGATTATCTAGATAATGTAAGTGAATTAACTAGAGATTGTACAAAAGATGGAATATATTTTGTATTAACTAGTTCTAACCCAAATGCAATACGTACTAAAATAAGTCAAAACTTCAAAAATGTAATATGCTTACAAATGAATGATCCTATGGATTATAGAATGTTATTTGGTAATACTAATGGTGTAGTTCCAAGTAAAATATTTGGTAGAGGTTTAGTAAAATTAGATAAAGTAGTAGAATTTCAAACAGCATATGCAAAAGAAAAAGAAAATTTATATGATGAAATTAATATTAAAATGTTATCCTTACTAGCAGAAATGGGTGGTAAAGCAAATCCTGTTCCAGTATTACCAGATAAAATAACATATACTAACTTAATTAATTGCCCTATAGAAATAAATAGTATTCCAATTGGAATAGTAAAAAAAGATTTATCATATGGAAAATTAAATCTAGAAGATAATGTAGGATATATAATAAGTGGTAGAAATTATGATGATATTGTTCCTTTTATAGATAGATTATTATATATATTAAGTTTATCAAAAAACTTTAATAGCTATGTTTTCGATAGTAAATATACATTTGAAGAAAATAAGTATAATAGAATAAATTATATAAATAATAATTTCGACAATTACTTAAAACAATTATATGATTATTCTAATTCTATATATGATATATATAATAAAAACAATTCTAATAAAAGAAGTATAAAAGATAAAACTAAATTAGTAGTAGTTATTTTAGGTTTAGATAAATTTTATAATGGATTAAGTGCTGAAAGTAAAAAAGTGTTTGAAAATATATTAAGTCAAAATAAAGAAATTGGAGTAGTAAACTTTATATATATAGATACACCTAGTGCACTTAAAAAGAATGAGTACAATGCATGGTATAAAGATTCAGTTGATAATACTAGTGGTTTATGGATTGGTGATGGCTTCAGTGAACAAAATGTTATTAAAATTTCACGATTGGATAAATCATATTCTCTAATTATAGGAAATAAATATGGTTATATTACTGAAGTAGGTACTCCAAAATTTGTTAAATTAATAGAAAAAGAATAGAAATATTCTTTTTTTGTTACAGTTTAAATAAGAAAATTAAAAAATATAGGATAGTATCTAATATTTTATATTCGTAAATAAATTGTAAAAAAACATATAATTGATTGATTTATACCGATATAATGTTGTATATTGATAGTATGTGAAAGAGTAGTGAGGTTACATATGAAAGTAGATGGTTATTTATATTGCCAAGGAGAAACAAATGTTAATGATAGTGTAACTTTATTAAATGAAGTTATTGATAAAATATCTTCTATAAAGATTCCAAATGACTTCGATAATAATATATATTCCATAAAAGATAATCTTTATTCTATTTTGGATGAAATAAATAATTGTGTAGATTTAATTAATAGAGTTAAATTAGAATTGCTAAGAATAAATAAAGGTTTTTATTCTAAATATTTTAGTTTTTTAAATACTGATGATAAATTACTAACAACGATGAGTGAAAATAATAAAATTATTTTTATGGATTATTTAATGAAGTTAATACAATCAGGTGTAGAATTAGATCAAAATACAAAAGATGTTTTAATGGCTTTTTTCGGAGATTATACAAGAATTAATTATTCTGGAGAATTTTCAAAATTTACTGATTATCAAAATATAAATATGACATATTTAAGTAATGTATTTGTTGCATTAGAAAATAATAAGGATTTTATCGAAGGAAAAACAATAAAAGATTTATTAAATACTGATCAATATAAAAATGATGAATATTTAAATAAATTATATAAACGTGGGTTCGGTGATATAAGAATAGTCGAAATAAATAGAGGTTATTTAGGATTTAGTGCCATAATATTGCAAGACAAAACTGGTAACTATATGATAAATTATAATTGTACTGAAACTGATAGTATTGGGAAAAATGGAGATTATTTGTATGATACACTTTTAGCCCTAAACTCTAAAGGTATTTCGACTCTTTCAACAAATACTATATTAGAAGTACAAAGAAAACAAGCACAAGGAGTAGCAAAAAAATATATCGATGAATCAAATAAGAATAATGTTAAATTAAATATATCTGGTTATTCGTTAGGTGGATCTTTATCAGAAGAAGCATTAATATATTGTGATAAAAATGGAAAAGAATGTTTAGGAAAAGTAACTATTTTTAATCCTATACATAATTCATTAACAAAAAAAGAAGTTGAAATAATAAAATCATATAAAGATCAATATCAATGTTACGCTTCACAAGGCGATTCAGTAAGTGCATTTTCTAACTATGATGATTTAAAAGATGTTACAAGATATATTGGATATAATTACAAAGAAAATTATAAAGAAGTAGTTGAATCTTTCAAAAATGGACGAGCAAAATTATTGGATATTGTTGTTGGTTCAACACATTCTGCAAAAACTGTAATAGACGAAAATAAAATTATAAATAATAATTTTGATGAAAATGGAAATTATAATTCAAATGCAGAACCTGTACCGCTAAGCGAATGTTTAAAAACTATTATGGAGGTTTATTGTGAATAAAGACATATATGAAAAATTAAAAAATAATAGTATTGGGGAAAATGATATACATAAAGTAAAAGATGTAAAAAAAGGAAAAACATTAGTAAAAACCATAGTTCCATTACTTGCAATATTTATGATAGTGTCAGTATGTGGAATAAATGTGGTAAATAATTATCAAGAAAGTGCAAATACAAAATATGAATTTAATTATGATTTGCTAACCGTTAGTGATAGTTTATTTATATATACAGACGGAATAAGAAGTAAAATGTATTTAGCACACTTAGATCCTAATAAACCACATACAATAGAAGAGTATAAAACTATACATTTAACTAATGAAGATATATTTGGTATATACCAATATACTAGTCGTGATAAAGAAGAAACAGAAAAAGCAATTAAATCGTTAGGATATGATGATTGGAACGATTATTTAATAAAACAAAATTGTATTAATAAGAATAATGAAGCAGATTTTAATTTATGGGTAAATATATATTATCAAAAATTATATGATAGTTTAAAGAGGGTAAAGTAATGGAAATAGATATAATTGAATTTAATAATAAAGAGTATTATTTAATAAAAAAAGTAGTTTATAACAATCAAACATATTGTTATTTTATAAACGTTAAAGATAAGTATGATTTATGTATAAAAAAACTAATAAATAAAGATAACGAAGAATACTTCATTGGTTTAAAAGATGAAAATGAATTAAAAGAAGCAATAAAAATATTTAGTTTGGATGATATAAATGGAAGAGATTAAAAATATTTACGGACATACCACTAGTGAAATAATTGCAATGCAAAAAAGATGTTATTCACTTAGAGATATTATGAATAAATTAGTTAAAGATGTAAATACATTAGATAACGAAATTAATTCATACAAAACATTTATAGAAGAATTAAATAATATTAACACCAACATAAATGGTGTAATTAACAAAATAAATAGTGGATATGACTCATTTATAAGTGGTGGATTCATTAGTAAAGGGCAAGATATATCAAAAGGAAAATTACAAAATATAAGTGAAGAGTTACAAGAACAAATAAAAAGAATAGAAAATAATATAAAAGAATCTTCAGAAAAGTTAAATGATAAAATTAGACAAAGAAATAACAAAATTAATGAATATCAAAAAAATAATGAACAAAAAGAAATAATTAAAAACAATTGGAGAGAAATTGAAATACAATTTATTTTAAATTCTATTTATAAATTAAAAATGTGTAATAATTATTTTTATGATTTGTCATAAATTGTCAAATAATGTGAAAAAAATATTGCTTTTTTAATGCTATTTCGTTATACTTTAATTAGGGTAAGTAGAGTAGTATAGTTTACTTATTTATAAAAAAATGAGATGGGAGGTTAATATATGTCTGGTGTAAATGTTCAAATTGATCCTGAATTAGCTAAGAACTATGGTAATAATATCGTATCTTCTGCTGATGAATATGGTAGTCAAATAAAACAAATATATGAGATAGTTGATGATTTAAAACAAACTTGGTCTGGTCAAGCTGCATCAAGATTTACTGATAACATTGAAAGTTTTAGAGCAGATTTTGAAAGCTTACAAAAATATTTAAGTCAAGTTGGTGATTTATTAATTGATATTAGTAATGATTATATCAAACTAGAAAACGAATTATAATAAGAGAGAGGGTGTATTTATGGCAGTAACGTTTAGTTCAGCCGGATGTAGAGAAGCAGCAAGTAATTTAAATTCTTCTGCTAAAACTATAGATAGAATATTAAATGTTGATTTAAATTCTACAATAAATTCAGTTAGACAAATATATTCAAGTGCTACAGCAGATGAATTATATGCTTCATATGATAAAGTAAAAAATGAATTTCCTTCATTTTTAGCTGCTGTAACAAATTGTTCAGAATATCTTGAAAATACTGTTGCAGTTCAATATGAAAAATTGGAAAATCAAGCTGCAGATAGAATTAACTAATATAGTTTGGACAAATATGTTACATCAAAACTTATTTGTCTTTTTAATTTATTTAAATTAATTACAAAAAGTTGACAATATCTTTTACAATATAACTTGTAAATTAAAGTTATATTGTATATAATTTTATTAGACTATTAATATGGTTTAACTATTAAAGTAGGAAAGGTAGTGGTTTTATTATGCCAGAAAAATATGAAAAGTTTTTACCAATAGGAAGCGTAGTTATACTAAAAGGTGCTACTAAAAAATTAATGATAACTGGATTTTGTATGATAGGTAAAGATCAGCAAGGACAAAAAAATATAAAAGTTTTTGATTATGTAGGATGTTTATATCCTGATGGAGTCGTTGATTCTTCTAAAAATATTCTATTTGATCATGAAGCAATAGAAAAAATATTTGCAATAGGTTATTCTGACGATGAGGAAAAGAAATTTAAAGAAATGCTAAAACAAGAGTTAGAAAAGAGATCAAAATAGCACATGGCATTCAAAAACAAATTTGATGCACAAAGAAAGGCAGCGGGGCTTGATATTAATGTCAATCAATACGGTCATACTCCAGAGCAAGTTGCTGCAGCAATAAGCAGAGCAAATGAATATATTTCTCAATTAAATAAAGAAAAAGATTATATTGAAAAATACAAGACGTTTATTAGTACTGCGGAACAATTAAAAGGAGAATGGGAATCAGTACAATCATCTTTGCAATCAGCATCTTCAGCTTTTTTGGGAGGCGGATTAAATATTAAAGGTAAAGATCCAACTAGTGGTAAAATACTGGAACCTACTAAATTAGCAATTGATGGGAAAATAAATACTATAATTAGCCTAGCAAATCCTAAAAAACAAGAACATATTGATAAATATCAAGAAACAGCGAAAAAAGCAGAAGATTTGTGGTGTGAATATCATCCAGACGAAGGTGTTCCTCGATGTGATATAATTGCAAATTTTTAATACTTTTTAAATTTAAATGAAATGTGGTGTAAATAATGGCAGGAATTCAATTTAATTATGCACAATATCAAAGTGGTGATGCAGCTTTAACTTCAGCAAATACTTCTTGCTTTGAAGCAAAACAAAGTGCAAATTATTTACTTAGTAATAAACCTGATGATTTTCCGGGCGATGTTAGTGGATTAGTTGATGCAATTAATAACGCACATACTACAATAGTAGCATCTATTAAAAAAGTCATGGAAGTCAGAGAACACATAATGAGTATTGGTTCTAAATATTCAAGTGTAAATTTAGGAAGGGAAAAAACAGCTAAAGAATTTGGGTTAATATCTCAAGATTTGGATGTAATGGGAAGAAGTTTTCTATCCGACCAATATGTAGCTGGAAAAGTAAAATCTGCCGAAAATGAATATAGTAATAGAATAAATTTTTATGAAGGACGTAAAGCTGCTATTGATAAAATGGTATCAGAAAATAAGATGACATCTTTAGAAGGAGAGCAATTAAAACAACAATATTCCGATACAATCGAACAAATTCAACAAGAAAGTGATGCACTTACTTATTCATATTATCAAATGGAATATGGGGACAATCCAGAAAATAATGATAAATTAGATGACGCTACAAGGGAAAAACTTAAGGAAATTTCTGATAGAAATGTAATTAGGAAAGAATATAATAAAATATATGAAGGAAGAGTATCAAATCTTGAAGCAGCATTTGGTTTATTTGCAGCTCCCGTTTTAGGCGCAACAAAGGCAGTTGGTAATTACGTAGGTAATATGCTTGATGGCATAGCATTTGGTAATGGAACTGTGCTTGCAAATGTTGTTAGCATTTTTAATGAAGATTGGGGTCAAAAAATTATGGATAAAACCGTAGACATAGTCGACTATGATGTAGTAGATAGTATCTATGATGGTATATTTGGAGATAAGTATGGTAAAATGATTGACTCTTATGAATTTTTAGGCGATATAGTTATTGATGCAGCTGAAAAAATTGCCATGGGTATTGACAATCCTTATGTTAAAATAGGTGCTGGCATTGTGACTTTTCTTTCTACTTACGGTGAATCTGTAAATAAAGTAATTGACTATAAAAAAGATAAAGGAGAACATATAACAGTTAAAGATGGTGACGTTACATGTTTAGTTGCTGGGTTAAATGGAACTATAGAAACCGGCGTTAATGCAATACTTTATGGTGGAAAAAAAGTTCCTCTTTGGGTCAAGAATATAGTTGGTATAGTAAAAGAAGGCACAAAAGAAGGAGTTACTACATTATATGACGGAAAATTTGATGGTGGCAAATTTTTAGAAGGAGCAATAACATCTGCAATAACAAATACGTTTGCAAGTAAAGTTTTAGATAAAATATGGGATGCAGGACCTGGTCAATTAATTAAATCTTACGATGTACAAAATTTAGGCTCCCCTAGTACAGATTCGGGTGCTGAAGCTTTTAATCAAGCAATAAATAGTAGTTCGTTAAAACCTTCCATAGGTGATACTTTGAAAAATAAAGCTGGAGATGTTGTTAAAGTGGGAAGTAAATTAGTTAAAAACATATCAAAAAGTATTGCTAAAAAATTTGAAAAAAATGTACTTAAAAAATATTGGTATAATGCTGGTGAGTAGAAATTACTAAAAAATAATATTATTATAAAAAAAATTATAAGTTTTGTATAAAAAATACTTAACTTTATTATGAGAGGATGATTAAAATAATGAATTTAGAAGATAAAGAATATTTTTTTAATAATACCCCTATAAAAGATTTCATTAAAGTAGGTGTATTAAAAGAGGTTTGTAGTAATGATAAATTTGCTGTATTTAATTTTTGCAATCAATGTTATATATATCTTCCTTATTTGTATAGGGAAGCAACAAATAAATATACAAATGAACATGTGTTTGTTCCAAGCGGATATTATATTAAACCAGAACTTATTGATTCTTTAATGCAAAACTCTGAACAATATTACGAATCTTTTTTAAAAAATTATAATACATTACAACCATGTTATTTTAGTGAAAATGAAATTGGCACATATACAAATCTTATGTCAAAATATAATCAAGCAGGAAAAGATATTAATTTTCAAATGGAAGAAAATCTTAGACAAAAGTATATGTCAGAAGATATGGAAAATACACATTCAATGAGAATGTAGTATGAAATTAAAATAGAATAAGGCGTAAATTTCTTAAGAGGTATATTGTAAAAACCTCTTTTATTTTGTTATACTATAAACAGTTAAAACAAGAAAACGGTAAAATTAAATAAAAAAAGGAATTTAAACAAAAAGGATATACTTTAGAAAATCGTAAAAGTAATATATCACTAACTTTGTTATATGGAAAAATCAATATTTCTCGTAGTATTTTTTTGAATATGTAATGGAATAAGTGATAAAGATTTAAAAACATTAAATTTAAAAAAGTAGAGAAATAATTTCATATGATGAATACTTGCTGGTATAAGAAGAAGCATTGTTTAAAAATAGTTTGCTTGAAAATGGTGTAAAGCAAGATCATATTATAAAATTAGAGCTTGATAAAGAAAAGATGAAAAAGTATTATGCTAATATCCCCCAAAAAAATTACGCCCAAGATAGAATGTACTACTTGTCATTATTCTATTTTTTTGCTATAATTACTTTACGTTTTTGATACTTTTAATTTATTTAGAAAGAAGAGATACAAATGAGTAAAATTAAAATATTAAGTTTAGGTGGACTAAACGAAAATGGTAAAAATACGTATGTAATTGAAATAGATAATAAAATATTTATTATGGATTGTGGTTTAAAATATGCTAATGATACTATGTTAGGTATAGACTATATCATACCTGATTATAGTTATTTAGTTGAAAATAAAAAGAAAATAGTTGGTGTATTTTTAACTCATGCACACCCAGAAAACATGGGTGGTATAAAAGATTTATGCGAAGCAATACCAGATATAAAAGTGTATTGTACAAAATATACTAAGAAATATTTAGAATTAGATGGCTTTAATCATAATATTAAAGAAGTTATACCATATAAGAAAATTAATTTTGATAAATTAAGTGTATTTCCTATAAGTGTAAGTCATTCAGTACCAGATGCTGTTATGTATGTTATTAATACTAAAGATGGTGCAATAGTTTACACTGGTGATTTTATAATAGATCCTTCAATGCAAGGAAAATATAGTATGGATATAGGAAAGATAGCATATATAGGTAAACAAGGTGTATTATGTTTAATGAGTGATTCAGCATTTTCAGAAAGAGAAGGTCACACTAGTCCTAATCATAGATTAACTAACTTCTTTAGAGATTCTATTAATAGAAGTGAAGGAAGAGTAATATTTACTGTTTTACCAATTCATTTATTTACTATCGAAGAAATATTTGAAGCGGCTAAATCTACCAGAAGAAAAGTAGTAGTAATGGGTAAAAAATTACAAAGTGTTATAAATATGGCTATCAATGAAAAATATATGAATGACTATAAAGATATCATGGGAGATTTAAGTAATATTAATGATAGTAACGTAATCCTTCTAGTATGTGATGATAAAGAAAAACCATATGTTGCAATAGATAGAATAGTTAGTGGATATGATAAATTTATAAAATTAAATAAAGAAGATACAATTGTATTTGCAGAACCTAGATATGATGAAAACGAAAAAATTGTTGTTAGAATAGAAAATGAAATAGCAATACTAGGAGCAAATACAATAAGTATCCCTAAAGAAAAAGAAATATCTCATCATGCTAGTCAAGAAGATTTAATGTTAATGATAGATTTATTAAAACCAACATATTATATGCCTGTTGAAGGTGAATATAGATATATGGTTAATAATGCAGATTTAGCATGTAGCTTAGGAATAGATCCTAAAAACATAATATTAAAGACTAATGGAGAAATAGTTAAAATAGAAGATAAAGTTTTAAAAAATACTTTTGATAAAATAGATGTAAGTAGTGTTTTAATAGATGGTAATAGTAATGATGATGTAGGAGAACTAGTTATAAAAGATAGAGAAATGCTAAGTGAAAATGGTATTGTGTTAATTAGTGCAACACTAGATAAAAATACTAAAAAAGTATTAGTTGGACCAGAAATGACTACTAGAGGTTTTATATATATAAAAGATAGTAAAGAAATGATTGATACAGTTAAAAAGATTAGTCTTGATATTATTGAAAATAATATTAATGATAATTACGTTGATTATAATAATATAAAATTAGAAATCAGAGATAAATTAAGTAAATACTTTTATAACGAAACTGAATGTAAACCAATGATTATTGCTGTTATTCAAGAAGTCTAAAATTGGAAAAGATAATTTATTATGAATTGTCTTTTTTTTCTTGAATTTTATAATTTAATGTTGTATGATTATGTTATAGATAGAGAGTGAGGATATTTATGAAGTTTAGAAATAAGTTGGCTTTTGCATTTATTTTATGTTTTTTATTTAGTTTTTCATTAATGATAAATGTTAAGGCAGCAAGTAAAAAGTACTATATTTGTAATGGTGGATGCAGAGGATATAACCAAGATAATATTGGACGTGGATGCAATAATACTGCATATCCAAATTTAGCTGAATGTAATATTGCATTTAAACATAATGGTACTAGACAAGAAGTAAATGATTGGAGATATTTATTAAATGATGCGGTTGCAGATGATTATGCACCAATAAAATGTGGAAATAAATTTTGGGTCGATTATTGTGATATTGGAACTGATAATAAACAATATTGCTATGGTACAAGAGGCGGAATTCTAAGAAAATTATATCGTGATAGATTAGATAAAGACGAGGAAAATGCTAAAAAAGAATGTAAAGAGAGTGATAGCAGTTCTTCTACAAATAATAATAACAACGAAAACAATAGCAATAATGATAATAACAATACTGATGATGATTCTTGGAGAAGAGAAAAAGGAAAATACTTTGTCCAATTTGATGAGAATTATGGATACGGTTTAGAGTGTGATAATGGTACTACAACATATAGAAACGGTTTATGTTATTCTAATAATAAAAGAGGGACAAAACAAAAATTTCCTGTTACAATTGGACAAAACAAAATGTATGGAGATGAAGGATACCTAATTGGATGGACTAGAGATGTTTATAATGGTAAACCTTTATGCCAAGGTGGAGATAATAGTGTAACAAAAAATGTAATAAATAAAGATGCTGAAACTTTTGAAATAAATGGTGATGAAACATATTATGCTTGTTATAGAGAAGAAATAGGTGGAATTAGATACGTTCAAGAGGGAGCTCAAATAGGTGATGTTGAAGGCTTTGAACCGTTAAAATGCGGTGATGCCTTTTACGTAGATTATTGTATTAGAAATAATGATGGAACAGAAATATGCCATGGTACTAAAGATGGACAAAACACTGATAGAATAGTTTATAGGAACAAATTATCAAACAAAGCTGATGCAACAGGTTGTAGTAATGAAGCAGTTGCAAGTGGTGAAGAACAATATTTAACAAAAGTCGCGAGTGACGATTTCAAATGTGGTGAAGCAGTATTTGTAACTAGTTGTGACGAGGATAGTTGTATATATAATAAAGTATCGCCATTTGAAGGAGAAATCTATACAGTTGATGCTAAATCTATTAGTAAAAACGACTTAACTAAAAATCAAGATGAAGCAAGAAAAGTATGTGATGCTAGTGCATCTAGTGCTACTGATGACGGAAAAGCTTGTAGTTTAAGTAGCAATAACAAAGAAAAAAATAAAATGGGTGAAAGTTCTTACTCTATATGCTACAAAGAAGGAACAAGTGAAGAAGATATAAAGAAAGAGATAGAAAGTAACTACAAATGTGCTGACGGATATACATTTGATATAAGTAGTGTTATAGCAACTGAAGATGAAACATGTGTAAGCAATAAATGCTCTAGAACATACAATGTTAAATGTGATGGTGGAAATAACATAAAACCAATATTAAGTGTAAGTAGTGGAATGGTACAAGCAAATGGATATGGAACAATATCTGTTAAAGCCACTGCTGCTGTTGGTAAAATAGAAAAATATTATTATAGTGAAGAATTTTTAGCGCCAACTAATTCATCAAATTGGATAGATACTAATGGTGATAGTTTCACTATAGAAAGTACACCAGGTACTAAATATATTTGGGTTAAAGATTCAAAAGGTAATATAAGTAATGGAATAGGTGGTTCTGTAATTGATACAACAAATACTGATACTACTGTTAAAAAATTACAATTATATGATGAAAATGGAAACATACAAACTCCAGGAAAAGTTAGTTATAGAGATGATGAAATTAAATCTAGTAAATATGTAATGTTATCAAATAAATTGAGTGATGATAGTGAAGTATTAGCAGATTCATTTAATCCATTTGATACAGAATATAAACTAGAAGTAAATTCACCAACAATATCTGTATATGCAACACTAACAAGTACTGATAGTAGTTATATAAGTGGATATGAACCACGTACAGTTAACTTAAAATATGGTGTTAACACAATTCTTATTAAAATAAAAAATAAAGAAGGTAAAATAAGAACATATACAATATTAGTTACTAGAACCGATGATAGAACTAGTGATAATACAATAAATGATTTACAATTAAGTGTAGGTAAAATAACATTTAATTCTAATGTTACAGATTATAAAGTAGAAATACCAAAAGATACAAAGACTGTTGATATTGATGCTACTTTAAGTAGTGATTTATCTGACTATGAAGAAGGTTATGCTCCTGGAAGTTTATCTATCATTGATAATACAACTATTAAATTATTAAAAGTAAAGAGCCAAACAGGAAGTACAAGAACATATACATTAATGTTTGTTAAAAAAGGTACAGATACTATTAGCAACGAATCACTACAATTAAATGATTTAATTATACCAGGTGTATATTTACCATTTGAAAGTGAAGTTGCTAACTATAGTACAAGTGTTGGGTATGAAAATGATATAATTGATCTTAAAATGAATACAAAAGATGAAAATAGTAGAGCAATTATTACTTATAAGAAAAAGAGTGATAACGAATATAAATTAACATCAAGTTCAGGTATAAAATTAGATGTTGGTGAAAACTTTATAGAAATAAAAGTTATTAATAGTAATAATGAAGAAAGTACTTACAGATTAACAATAATTAGAAAAGAATTTGGTTTAGGAATAAGCGATGACACTACTTTAAAAGAACTAAAAGTATTAGGTTATAACATTAAATTTAATCCTGCTAAAAGAGATTATACTGTTAAAATAAAACAAGAAAAAACTTTAGTTATTACTGCAATACCAACTAGTAATAGAGCAGAAGTATTCATTAGAGGAAATGATGAATTAACTGGATTTAGTACAGTAAGAGTTAAAGTAGTTGCAGAAAATGGTAAATTTGAAACATATTCTATAGACATTAAGAAAGATGCATTTAACAAAACTATAGAAATAGCTTCAATATTTGTAGGTGCTGTTATAATTATTGCAAGTAGTTGCATAATAATAATAAAGAAAAAGAATAGTGCTAATAAAGCATATTTCGAAGAATAAGGAGTTGGTGATATGAAAAAAATATTAAATATAATCATAATCACAATATGTATGTTTGGATTTGGTGTGAATGTTTTTGCAGCAAGTACTTGTATAGAAGATAGTCAATCTACTAGTTTCTCAAGTACATACAATGATTTAAAAAGTAATTATGAAAATGGAGGGAAAAAATATACAATAAATGGTTCAGGATTGATTGATATATTTGGTCGTACAGATTCTTCTAACAATAAAACATATTCTGGTGGAAAATCTGATGTAAATAATGTTATTTCCAGTGTGGTTACATGTAGTGGAGGAGAAAAATATATAAAAGTTTCAATTGTTGGTATTGCTAGTAAAGATTGTAAAAATTCAAGTTATTGGAGTGATCAATATAGTGTTACTTGTACTAATAATTCTACATCTACAGATAATTCAACAGTTATAGATAAAAGCACAGGTAATGTTGTAAGTGGTGGAAATAATAGTTCTGGAAGCGGTAGTAGTTCTACTGGATCAGGCTCTAGTACAACAGGCTCAGGAACTGGTTCAAGTTCATCAAGTGGTTCTGGTTACAATAGTTCATCTACTGTAAACAACGAAAGTACTGGTATAAATACATACTTCGTAGTATTAGGTTTAGTTGGTGTTATATCTTACATATTTATGATGTGTGTTAAAAAATATAATTTATTTAAAAACATATAAATCTATTGATTTTATTAAAAAAATAGTTTATCATATTAATAGAGAATATGATTTAAAATACTTAGGAAGATAATCATGTTATCTTCCTTTTATTTGTTAGGAGTGAAACTTATGAAAAAGAAGAGTTTAATATTATTAATTACATTATTAATTATGCCAAATGTAGTAAAAGCATTAAATGCTAGTAGTCCTGTATATAGTGGAGATAACTTAAATATATGTACAAGTAGTACATACCAAAGCAATAGTATATCAATCAATAATGATATCTATTTTGGTCATTGTATGGAATATAAATGTAAAAGTAGCACAACTAATTATTTTAATAGTAATAAAGTTACTTGTAGTAATGGGAATAAAGATCCATATACAAAATTAGTAAAAAATGGATGCTCTAATTTAAGCTGTAATAGTAGTGAAAAAGATAGATCAACAGTAAAATACTGCTCAGTTATAATGTATTATGATTGTAATAGAAAAAGTAACGGTGAAAGTTTAACTACAACAACTACAACAAAGAAAACTACAACTAGAAAAGTAGTTAAAACTACAACACAAGTTCCTACAACAACTGCTGCTCCTAGCAACACAAAATTATCATCATTGACTTTATCACAAGGTGTAATAGATTTTAAAGACGATGTACATGAATATGGTATAGAAGTTAATAATGAAGTTGTAAACATTGATGTTAAAGCTGTTCCACAAGATGAAGCTAGTAAAGTAGATATTAGTGGAAACACAAACATAGTAAATGGTGGAGAAATATTAATTAAAGTAACTGGTACAGACGGAAGTAATAGTGAATATAAAATAAAAATAACAAAAAAAGAACAAGTCAAATTATCCAATAATTCAAAATTAAAATCATTAGAAATTTCTGGATATAGCATAAATTTTAATCCAAAGATTACAGAATATGATTTGCATATAAATAGTAGTGATACAGAACTTGATATAGATTATACTGCAGATGATAGCAAATCAGTAGTTCAAATAAGTGGAAATAATAATTTAGAAAATGGTAGTAAAATAGAAGTAGTAGTAGTTGCAGAAGATGGAACTTCTACAACATACACTATTAATATAACTATTAGAAAAAAATCTAGTATTATAAAAATATTATTTATTATAGTTTTAATATTATCCATTTGTGCTGGAGGTTATTATATTTATAAAAAAGTTATGGACAAAAAGAATGGTGATAAATATGAGTATGAATAAAATAAAGTACATATTATTATTTATACTTTCTTTTTTATTAATAAATATTAATGTATATGCAGATGAGTCTTGTGCTAGTTTTTCATCTGCAGGAAATCCTTTAAGAGAAGGTGGAACAAAAGAAATATGTGAAAGTCATTCTTTTGAAGGTAAAAAGTGTAAATGGGATGATAGTAAACCGTTATATGAAAAATGTTATAAAAGTGACGAGGATGTAGAAGGCGGCCAAGACGGTAAAGAAAAAGGCTATAAATATTGTTCAGATATAGGTGATGAACAAACATGTAATTCTACAGATATTGATGGCAGAAAATGTCAATGGGGTATATCAACTGAAAATGGAACAAAAGGACATATGGTTTGTAAGGCGGATAATCATTATTCTTCAGGTGAAGAAATACCAGAAGAAGATGAAAAAAAATTAGATGCATTAGAAAAAGAAGATAAAGCCAATAGTTTACCATCAGCTGAAGAATGGAAAGCTGCAGAGTGTACTGAATTAGATAGAGATAAATGTAAAAAAAGACAAGATTGTAAATTAGTAGGTGGAACATGTAAAAAAAGTCAAGTAGCAGATGAACCATGTAATGAACAAAGTATAAGAAAAACATTTAGATTTTTTGGATATTTACTAATGATAGCAAAATTTATGGTGCCATTAATAATAATTGGTTTTGCAACAATAGACTTATATAAAGCATTAGTAGATAAAGATGAAAAGAGTTTAAATAAGAAACTTAGAATGGTAGGAATAAGAATATTGACTGGAATAATAGTATTCTTCATGCCAACAATAGTATCCGCATTCCTAGGTTTAAGTGAAAAAACTAGTATAAAAGATAATGAACAATATAAAATATGTGCAGAATGTATACTAGAACCAACCAAGAAAAATTTATGTACAATTGATAATTAATATTTTATAATTAATATGTAAGAGGTGACTTATGAACAAAAAATTTAAATACATACTTATAACTATATTATCATTTTTTATAACAAATATTTATGTATACGCTGCAGATTGTAATAACTACGCTTGTGCTAAATGTAGTTATAGATCAAAAAGTTGGGAAATTGTATTTGATGTACAAAATGATGGAAGTGGTGGAGCAACAGTTAATTTTAGTCATAGTAAAATTGATGATTCTAAAATGTCATATACTTTCAATCAATCTATTCCAGCCACTGTATTTGTTGAAAATGAAACAAACAAATTAAAATGCCCTGAAGCAGTATATTATAAAACTAGTGCTAACGGATTAAAAGCAGTTGTAGAATTAGATAGAGATGCTTTTAAAGTTAATAATAAAACTAGTAGACAACATGTTGAATTATATAAAGAAGATAATAACGGCAAAAAATTATCTGATGGAAATAGTAGTACTCATAGAACATGTGAAAAAACTATTACTACTACAGATCCATCAAAAAGAAAAGTAACCATACAGATAACTGCTGTTAATGGAGAACTTAAATATGAACCGAATAATATTGTTGTTAGTAGTTCTAATCTAAAAGCAGAAGATTTCGAAAATGGATGTCCACCATGGTACGTGTCATGTGGTTCTAGCGGAGATAAAATCGTATGTAGCTTTTCTTCTACAAATGATTTTAGTCCACATGAATATGAAGCAGATGGAGGAACAGATATTACCGAAGATAAAGGACAAAAAATAGATGATTTACCAGCCGTTGAAGAATGGAAAAATCCTAACTGTGAAACTCTAGATACCACAGCATGTGCCAAAAGACAAGATTGTGAAGTTTCTGGAGGAAGTTGTGTTAAAGCGCAAGTTGCTTCTAATCCATGTAATCAACAAAGTATAAGAAAAACTTTAAGATTTTTTGGTAATTTATTAATGATAGCAAAATTTATAGTGCCACTAATAATAATAGGCTTTGCGACAATAGATTTATATAAAGCATTAGTAGATAAAGATGAAAAGAGTTTAAACAAAAAACTTAGAATGGTAGGAATAAGAATATTAACAGGATTAATAGTATTCTTTATGCCAACAATAGTATCCGCATTCCTAGGTTTAAGTGAAAAAACTAGTGTAAAAAATGATGAACAATATAAAATATGTGCAGAATGTATATTAGAACCAACTAAGAAAAACTTATGTAAATTAGACTCTGATTAATAAAGCGAATATATACTATTCGTTTTTATTTGACATATTTTTTATAAAATTTACATTTAATTATTGCAAACGTTACAATATTTGGTATAATTTTATTATAGATATAATAAGAAAGGATATGATATATATATGAAAGAAGCAAGTGGAGAATTAAGTATGACTGCAGTAGCAGTAGTTGCAATAGGGGCAATTGCAGTTTTATTCACTACATTAATATTACCAGGATTGAAAGCAAATATTAAAAGAAATACATATTGTTCTCAAGCTTATGATTGTGAAATAGATGGTGATAGTGGTTTTTCTAATTGTAAATACTTAGATGAAAAAGGTAAACCACAAGATGTCAGATGTAAGGTTGATAATGATATTGATGTGTCTGGTAAAACACAATAAAGTGAGGTAATAAAATATGAGAGAGGCAATTGGAGGAACTTGGCTATTTGGGTTGGTAATAACATTTATAGTGTTCTTTGCCTCTTTTTTAGCTATTTCCGTAAACTATAGTAAAGCATTTAATGTAAAAAATAACATAGTAGATATGATAAGTAAATATGAAGGAAACAATTGTAATGCTAGAAAGAAAATAGGTAATTATCTAAGTGATGTTGGTTATCTAGTAACAGGTGATTGTGGAAGTATAGATGGTGATAAGTATGACGCTTATGATTTAAAAGGAAACAAACTTGCATCAGGTAAAAAAGGTTATTATTGTATCGCTAAAACTGATACCGGTAGTGATACTGATATTAAGAAATCATATTATAGAGTTATAGTGTTTTTTAGAGTTGACCTACCTGTTATAGGTAATATTACAACTTTTAAAATAAAAGGAGAAACAGAATCTATATATTATGCAAATGATGAAAGTAATAAATCTAGTTGTAGTTAGGAGATAAGATATATGAATGTTATAGTATGTAATGAAAGAAAAGAATTAAATACATTAAATATTGATATTATAAAAGCTGTAGATGGAGTATATAGTGTAGAAGAACTTGTTGGTATGTTTACTAATTTTTTCTTTAATAAAATGATATTAGATGTTACAAGTATTAAAGATTATAATGATTATAGTAATATAAAGAAGTTCTTTGAAAATGTTGATCCTAGTAAAGTAATACTATATTTAAATGAAAGTACAAATAATAAAGAATATAAAAGTGATTTAATTACTTTAGGATTATATAATTTTACAACTGATTTTAATGAAATAATGGAATTATTTAATAATCCTAAAAAATATGATGATGTAAAAAATTTACAAATAAGTAAAAGTAATTTTGATATAAATGCACAAATAGATCAAGAGTTAGGTGTTAATCAAAATAAAGAATTTACATTTGAAGATTTTACTTTACCTGGTGAATATGATGGAGATAAAAAAATTATTGGAGTAATTAATTTAACAGAACACGCTGGTTCTACAACTTTAGTAGTACAAATGGTTAAACAATTAAATGTAAAATATAAAGCTATTGGTATAGAAATGAATAAACAAGATTTTATTTTCTTCAATACACCAAATATTTATTCATGTATGTCTAAAGAAGATGTATTAAGAAAAATAAAAGAACATCAAGATTGTGATGCAGTTATAGTTGATTTAAATAATTATGATTATAAAGAATTTTGTACTGATGTTATTTATTTAGTTGAACCTGGTACTATTAAAGTAACTAAATTACTTAAAAGAAATGGAAAAGCATTTGAAGATATTAGTGGAGAAAAAATAGTACTTAATAGAACTAATATGGATGATAGCGCTGTTGGTGAATTTGAAGTAGAAACAAAATGTAAAATCTTTAGTGTAGTTTCTAACTTTAGAGATATACTTGATAGAGTAGTAAGTGTAGACAAATTACTTACTAAATTAGGTTATAATAAATTAGGTGGAGATTTACAAAAAAAAGGTTTATTTAGTAAATTTCATTAAAATTATTGACATAATACTAATAAGTATTATAAAATAGATATATAAAGAAAGAAGAGGTATAATATGAGTTTATTAAGTTTAGGTGCTTTTGATGTTGGTGAATTTTGTACTAGCATGAAAGATTTATTAAGAGTAGTTGGATGGGTTTTAGTAATATTTAAATTTGCAGTTCCTATTTTAATTATTGCATTTGGAGCTTTCGATTTTGGTAAGGCAGTTGTTGCTGAAAAAGAAGATGAAATAAAGAAACAAACTAAGAGATTAATTTACAGAGTAGTTGCTGGTATATTAATATTCTTATTACCTAATATAATATTATTTATATTTAAAGTAGCTGCTCCTGGATATGAAAATGATAAAACTCAATTTGACGTATGTGAAAAATGTGTTTTATCACCTGGACAATGTAATTAATAAAAAAACAACTTTACTGTTGTTTTTTATTATGTTATAATTTACTATGTAAAATAGTAATTTATGAATTGAGGAAAAAGAATGAAAAAAAATAAAATTATAAAGACATTTATGTGCTTATATTTAGTTATGTTTGGTTTTAAAACTATTGTTTTAGGATTAAATGAAAATAGTAAAGAATTATGTGATGATAGTTGGGGTGCTGTCTTAACTGATATACAAAATTTATTTAATTTTTTAAAGATTATAGTTCCACTACTTGTAATAGGACTATCAACTTATGATTTTATTAAAGCAGCAGGTGCTAAAGAAGAAAAGGGAATGAAAAGAGCATTCAATACTTTCCTAAAAAGAATCATTCTTGCTGTTGTATTCTTTTTCTTACCAGCTTTAATAGATTTATTACTTGAGATGCTTGATATAAATAGCAGTGCTTGCGTAGAATAGGTGATTATATGAATTTAGTATTATTTGGTGGATTTGTTTATGATGCATGGATGACAATTGTTTTTGCACTTAATTGGTTAACTTATAACATTATAGAAATTTTATATAGAGTTTTTGTTGCAGTAGCAAATGTAAATTTGTTTAGTAAAGATATATTTGAGGCCTTTACTAGTAGAATGTACATAGTTGTTGGAATGGCAATGTTATTCATTTTTGCATATAATATTATTTTAATGATAATTAATCCTGAAGATAAAAAAGGTACTGGGCAAATGAGTAAAGCAGTTAAAGAAACTATTATATCTTTAGTATTAGTTATCCTATTACCAACAATATTTAATTATATGGCTATTTTTCAAAAAAACGTACTTGATTCACAAATTATAAGTAAGATTATTTTAGGCAATGGTACGGGAGAAGATGGAGCAAAAGATGATTGTGATTTTTCCAGTTATAAATCACTAGAAAAATTAGATGATACTAAAGATGAAACTATATCTATAAATAAATTAGAAACTAGTTGTAATAATTATTATGAAACAACATCGCCTTCTGTTAGAGGTGCATACTTAATGACACCTACGTTACTTAATGCATTTTTATATCCGGTTAATTATTCTATGGATAGTTGCGAAGAGTATATTAAAAGTTGTGATAAAGAAAAACTAACAGAATGTGATAGTAGTAAAATAAAAGACAAAGAAGATAGAAAATTATGTGGAAGATTTTTTTACTCATTTAAAATGTCCCAATATAATGGATCAATCGGATATCTACTTAATAGAGCATATTTTAAAGATATTTTAAAAGACGAAGATCAAGAAATATTAAATTTTAATTATTTATATTCTCTTGTTGGTGGAATACTAACAATTGTTATGTTTGCTAGTTATACAATTATGATTGGTGTTAGGGTTGCTAAATTAGGCTTCTTAGAAATAATTGCACCTATTCCAGTTATGATGAGAATTATTCCTAAACAAAAAGAAGCTTTGTATGATAAATGGTTTAATCAATTAAAAAATACATATTTAGATTTATTTATACGAATGATAATAATTAATTTTGCATTATATGCAATAACATTAATACCAGACGTTATTAACCAGTTAGGTGGCTCAGGTGATGATAATATAGTTGTTGTCGGACTTGCTAAAGCAGTTGTTATACTTGGTATACTCCAATTTGCTAAAGAAGCTCCTTCACTTATTAAAGAATTCTTTGGTAGTAGTGGAAACTTTAGTATTAAAGGTGGCTTGGATCAATGGAAAAGTGCTGGTAAGACTGCATCAAAACCTCTTGGAATGGCTGCAGGTGCAATTGGTGGTGCCGCTGTTGGAGTTTCAAGAAATGTTGCAAAAGGAAAAGGCTGGGGTATGCTTCCATCTGGTATTGGTGGATTTGTTGGAGGAGCTCTAAGAGGAGCCAAAAATGGATTTAAAGGTGGACTACTAAAATCTGGTCAAAATATCTCGACTACAGCTGATGAAGTAGAAGCTGCTAGAGAAAAACATCGTGCTACTAGAGCCGCAGGAGAAATTAATGGCAGAGTTATCCCAGGAGTGAGCAATGTAGTAGGAACTTATAGAAATATTAAGGCAGGCGCAGGAGAAGGATTAAGTGATTTTGGAGATTTTATGACTGGTTCTGTAGCATCAAGCGAAAGAGGAACTGCTGCCAACGAAATCATGTCTAAAATAGACAATATAGAAAATACTTTTTCAAATGCTAGCATTGCTAATATTAAAGCTGGTAGAACTGAAATAATGAAGAATTATAATGCTGACAAAGACTTTGATTTTGATGGTGAACATTATCACAAAATATCAGCAACCGAATGGAAAAAAACAGATGCAAATGGTAACGTCACAACAGTAAATGACGCAGAAGGTGACGTTGGTAAAAATATTAACAAATCATTTAAAAATAGAATCGCTGCAGCATACGCACAAAATGAACTTAAAGATAATATTAAAGATGGATTTGATAGAGCTAATACTGAATTAATGAAGAGAATTAGAGAAGATCTTCCTAAACTTGGAAACGACTTTGCCGATAAGTTATTCGAAAAATTAAATAAGAGTGATATGACAGATATAAATGGTAGACCAATGAATTTAGATATTCATACTATGGACGATTTAGAAAATAGGTTAAAAGACTTAATGGATACTACTGGTAAAACTAATATACAGCAGAATATCGATATGGCTAGTGTATATAAAATACACGATGAAATTAAAACTGCTACAAAAGGTATAGGAATTAGTAATAAAATAGCAGTTGAAGCACAACAAGCCAAAAAAAATCAAAAAGATTCAAATAAGAAATAGGAGGAATAAAAAGTGGAAAACAGTTATTTAATACCGGCTAACTCAAAGAAATCTATGTTGATTTTAGGTTTCTTTAACGTAGTTGATTTGATAATATTTGGTACTGGAGTTGCAATAACATTCTTGTTATTAATACTCCCAATACCAAAAGAAACATTAAAACAACTGGTGTTTATTATTACACCAGCATTGATTGGAGCATTTTTAGTTCTTCCTGTTCCTAATCATCATAATATAAGAACATTTATAAAAAATATATATTTATATTTTACAAATAGAAGAACATATTTTTGGAGAGGTTGGTGTATAAATCGTGGCAAAAAATAATACTAGTAAATATACTGAGGATTGGGTTCCTATAAAAAATATTAAAGATGGAATGATTAGACTAGATAATGATTATTTAGTAACTGGAATAAGAATAGAACCAAAAAATATATTCATACTTGATTATCAAGAACAAAATAATATTATATTTAATTTAAGAAATTTCTATAATGTTATAGATTATGAATTTTGGTTAGTAGTTTGTGATAGACCAGTAGATATAAACATGTATTTAGCTCAATTACAATTAATGTATGCAAATGCTCCTACACAGCAAATAAGAAAATTGATTAATCAAGATATTAATAAAGGAGAAAACTTTAGAAGTACAACAATTAATGCAGTTGATACTGAATATTACATTCTATTTAGAGATAAAAAGAGTGAAGTATTACAAAAAAGAATACATACGTTAATTAGTAATTTAGCTACTAGTGGTTTAAATTCTAGACAAGTAACTGACGATGATTTAAGAGTTATAATAGATAGTTTCTTTAATGGAAATATGAAGACAGAATTTGGGACGGTGATGAGTAATGTCTAATACATTTAAAAGTGAGATAGCCCCTAAGGGAATAGATTTTAAATTAAATGATTTTGTAATTAGTGATAAATTTTGTACAATACTAACTATAATTAATTTTCCTAAATTAATTGGTCCTGGCTTCTTAAGTAATGTTACTAATCTACCTGGTGTTAAAGTAGTAGTAAAACATATTCCTATTGAATTTAGTACAATGAGTAAAATGATTAATAAAGAAATTGCAGATTTAAAAGATAGATATCAACATGAAAATGATAGAACAATGCAAGAATCTATTAGACAAGATTATGAATCATTAGAAAGTTTTGTTTCTATGCTTGCTGCAACTCAATCTAAAATATTTGATTTCCAAATGCATGTTATGATTAGTGCTGATTCTAAAGAAGAATTAGAAATGAAAAAAATGCAAACTAGAAATTATTTAGACGCATTAGGTATGAGAGGTATACCAATGATGTTTGAACAAGAAAAAGTTCTTAAATCTATGATACCTATCTTCCCTAAACAAGATGTTGAAGAAAGAGTTGGTATTCCAATTCCAAGTCCAACAATTGCAGCAATGTATCCATTTGTTTTTGATAGTATTAAAGATCCAGGCGGTGAGTTTACTGCACCAACACTTTTAGGAGTTGACTTCTCTGGTGGTGTTGTATTATTTAATCAATTTTTATATCAAACTAAAAAAGAATTTAATAGAAATAATGCAAACTTAATTATATTAGGTACAAGTGGTAGTGGTAAATCCACAGCGGCTAAATTAATGCTTAGAACACATATTAGAAATGGTTGTCAACTTATTTGTATCGACCCAGAAGGCGAATTAGAAGAAATGACTAAAACTTTTGGTGGAGATTTCATTGACTTAGGTAAAGGTGGTAAATTCGGTATAATAAATCCACTTGAAGTAATCGCTGATGCAGATGAAGATGAATTAAAAGAAGGATTAGGATATACTGTGTTAACTCGTACCTTACAATCTTTAAAAGCATTTTTAAAGTACTATAGTCCTAGTGTAGAAGAAGATGTACTTGCTATGTTTAGTGAAGTAGTACAAGATACATATAAAAGATTTAATATAGATTTTAATACAGACTTCAGTAATTTTACTTCTAAAGATTATCCTACATTTGATGACGTTTATAGCACTATTAAAGGAAGACTATTATCTATGCCAGAAGCAACTCGTGAAAAAGATGTAATGGAAAGATTGGAATTAAAAATACGTCCTTTTGTAAAAGAATTACGTTATTACTTTAATGGTCATACTACTATTAGTCAAGATAGTGATTTTATGGTATTTAATATAAAAGAATTAATGAATAGTGATGAAAGTATAAGAAATGCATTATTCTTTAATATCTTAAAATACGCATGGGGATTGTGTTTAGACCCTAGTGTTAACACTGTATTAATGGTTGATGAAGCACACGTATTATTAGGTGGTAGAAACGAATTAGGTGCAGAGTTCCTAGCACAAATGCAAAGACGTAGTAGAAAATATAATACAGGTACAATTATCATTACTCAACAACCAACAGACTTTGCTGCAGAAAACGTCTTAGTTCATGGTAAAGCAATATTTGATAATGCATCATACTACTTAGTTATGGGACTTAAGAAACAAGCAGTTGAAGATTTAAGTAAATTAATTGATTTAAATGATAACGAAAAAGAAAGTATTAAAGGATATAGTCAAGGAGAGGCATTATTTGTATGTGGATCTAGACGTATGAGAATAAATGTAGTAGTAACGCAAGAAGAATTAGATTCATTTGGTGCCGGTGGCGGTTTATAAAATAAGGTGGTGAATAGTTATGAAAAAGAATAATTATATAAAATATGGACTTTTATTAGTTTTTCTTTTCATAACTTTTTTTACTATTAACGTACATGCTGCTAGTTTCAAATATAGTGAATATAATGATGAAAAATGGAAAGAAATATTAGAAAAAAATAGAAACTTTTGGACAACAGTATGTCATGAAGGTGACGAAGAATGTGTTGATAAAGTTTTATTAACAAAAGAAAAATATTATAAAAGATTATATGAATTATTAGCAGATGTTGAAAAAAAAGTAGGTTTTATAAATGACAATTATATAATTGTTACAACATTTTATGGATTAAATGCAGATAGTTTTAAAGATCCTGAAATAAATGAAGATTATAACCCATACAACATAGACGAAAATGAAGAAACAAAAGATAAATACATCGGAAAAATAAATACAGATGAAGTACAGAATGCAAAAGATTATTTTGATAAAGAAACTGATTCTTTAAAAGAATTAGTTAATTCATTTGTAGGTTATGATTCAAAATGTTATGGTATTTCAAATGATGCGGTAAAAAAAGATGAAAATGGTAATTCATATTGTGATAACGGTTTAGACGTTATAAAAGTAGGTATACTTGGTAGTGAAAAATGTGCTTCTAAAGTAGATAGTTTAAAAGGTACATTCTGGGATGTTATAGGTTTACCATTTCTAAAAACAGAAAATGAAAAAAAATGTGAAGAAAAAGCAAAAGAAAAAAATTATAGTGAAAATGTATTACAAACAGATAGTACTGAAAAAGTGGATGTAGAATATTTTTGGGAATATTTAAAAACAAGCAACTACTTTGATAGAAAAAAACATCTAAAATCATATTTTAAAGAAGTATTAACTCAATCTGGATACAATAGTATGGAAGAATTAGAGAAAAATGATAAAGATTATGAAAAATATAAGGATCTTATTATAGAATCTAGAGAACGTATTATTAAAAATATAAAAAGTATTATTGAAGCATATGGTGAAAAATTTAATAATATACCTGATGCTAATAAAAATAGTTGTTCAACCTCATATTGGTGGCCTATAGGAAGTACTGAAACTAGTGAAAATGGCGGAGCATTAATGGCTACTGGAGATCCAGAAAGTACTACAGTAACTAGTGGATATGGTCCTAGAACACATCCAATAACTGGAGAAGTTGGAAAAAAACATAATGGCATTGATATAGGTGGTACTAAGGCTACAACAAATGTTATAGCAGCGATGTCTGGAAGAATTTACTCAGTTACTACTGGATGTACTGAAGGAGACACAAGTTGTGGTGGTGGCTATGGAAATCACGTTATCATAGAACATGATGATGGTAACTACACAATTTATGCACATATGTATGAAAATAGTATTATTGTTAATCAAGGTGATAGTGTTAATCAAGGACAAGTTATTGGTAAAGTAGGTAATACTGGAAGTTCTAGAGGAGCTCACTTACATTTTGAAGTAAGAGTTGGTGGAAGTGATTCAAATTCCAGTCAAGATCCACTAAATTTTGTTAAAGCAGAAGAACCAAGAAGTGGTGGCGGAACATGTAATAGTAGTGAAGGAGCTAAATGGCTAATAGATATGGAAGTTGCCGGAGAAACTGCAGAAGGATATAAAGTTATTGATGCAGAGAAAAAAGGATTATATAGAACATTTGGTGCTGGAATAGTATGCGAATTTGACGATGGGTATATTTCTAAACATGGAGTTGATTGCAATACTTTATCTTATGGAAGCATAGTACCAAAAGACAAAGCAGATGCCATCTTTGAAGATATTTACGAAAACAAATATTTAGCAGGTGTAAAACAAACATTATCCAAAAATGGTATAACAGATTTATCACAAAATCAAATGGATGCACTAGTAAGTGTACAATACAACGTAGGAAACATTTTAGACTTCCCATCTAAATATAAACAATATGGTGCAACACAAGCTTTATGTGATAATTGGTGGTATAACTACAAAGTTTCATATCCAGGACATATTCCTAGACGTAAAGCAGAATGTGATTTATTTGTTAGTGGCGAGTATAGATATAACATTTATGGTTAGGTGATAAAATGAAGAAAAAAGATAACTATGTTTTATTAATTATTATCTGTATTATTCTAATATGTATTGTAGGATTATTATACTTAAACAATAATGATAATAAAAAAAATATTAAAGAAGAAACAAGATATTACTTATTGGATGATTACAGTAGATTCTTTACAATAAATAATTGTCTAGGAAAATATGCAAATGCACTTGGAAAAAGAGATACGGATAATCTGTTAAGATTGCTTGATAAAGATTATATTAATAATAATAAAATAGACAGTAATAATTTATATAATTTTATAGGAGAATATAATGGTAATTATTCATTTATAACTAAAAAAGTATATTATGAAGAAATTAATAAAAATTATATTAAATACTATGTATATGGATACTTAATAGAAGATAATATAGATAATGATATAAATAATAAATATGAAAAGTATTACATAGTAAATTTTGATTTAAATAATAATTTATTTAGTTTATATCCTTATGATGGAAGCATATTTAAGGAGGATAATAATGAATGAATTAAAAGAAAATAAAAAAACTATTATTATATGTATATCATTAATATTATTAGTATTAATTGGTTATGTTACATATTATATATTTAATAATAAAAAAGATGATGATATAAAAGACATAACAATAAAAGAACATTACGACATAAATGAAATTAAATATATTTATGTCACAGAATTAGATGTAGTAAAAAAATATTTAAATGATTATAAAAATAATATTTTATATAATAAAGAAGAAGCTTATAATTCTTTGAATGAAGATTATAGAAATAAAAAGTTTGGTAATTTTGAAGAATATAAAAAATATTTAGATAATTTTATAAGTGATGCAACTTATAGTATGGAAGTTGATAAATATAGTGTTACTTCTATAAATGGTAATAAAGTTTTTAATATAATTGATAATAGTGGTAATAAGTACATCATAAAAGAAAAATCTATTATGAATTATGAAGTTTATTTAGATGAATATGCTGTAGTAATTGATTAGTTTGGTGGTGAATTATGGATAAATATAAAGCGGTTTCCAATAATATGGACAATAATAAAAGTGAAAAAGAACAAAAACAAGAAGCAACTGAAAAGGCAGTAGATGTTATAGGGGAAACTGCTTTAGATGCTTATACAGGTGGTACTTTTAGTAAGGCAAAAAATATGGCTTCTAATATTCCAGTCTTTGGCAAAAGAGCTGATAAGACATGGAATAAGGCTGTAAAAAGGGTTGCCAAACCACTTGCAAAAACTCCAGTTGGTGATTTAGCAAAAAAAGCAAATGATACTGGTATAACAGATAAAGCTAGACAAGCTAAAAATGTTATGAATACTGTAAATAATTCAAATGCTCAAAATCAAGCACCAAAAATGGAAGGAAATATAGATACTAATAATTCTAATCAAAATAATAAAAATATCAGTAGTTTATTTGGCGGAAGCAATAAAAAAATAACTGGAAGTAGTAATTTTTTAGACAAAGGTGATCTATGGGGAAGCCTTCCTAAATCGTTAAAGCTTAAAATAATTATAAGTTGCAGTATAGCATTTTTAATTATGATGATTGTATTCTGCGTTTTTGCCAACGATGATATTCATAATCTTGAACTAACTAATGGTGAAAACATTAAATCTTTATCAAGTGGCAATGCAGCAGATTTAACTGCTTCTCTTCAAAAAGTTGGACAATTTTATATAGATAATGTCGGTATTTATTCTCAGGGAAGAGATTATGCTCAAATAGATTTTATTGGCGGCTCATTTAGAAAGGATTGTACTGGTTTTGCAATTGCATATATGTCTTATGTTGCAGGAAAAGTCTTACCAGATTCATACACGTTAGATATGATTGATCCAAACGGAAACTGGGCAAAAACTGTTGGTGAGGCAGGATGGAAAGCTTATACAAGTGATGAAATTGGTAGTCTTGAAAAACTACAAACTGGAGATGTTTTAATCGCAGATAATAGATATGGTTATTCAACTAAAGGTCAACATGCAGAAATATATATTGATTCTAAACATACTTTTGGATGGGGTTCTGCAAAGAAAACTTATCCTACTGATAACGCTCTTACAGTTAGTAACTCTGGAGGACATGTACATATAATGGATGGTGGCCACGATTATATAACTGTCTATAGATATATGAACGCTACCAGTGGAAGTACTGGAGCGGTAACTGATTTAGGTGCAAAAATGATAAATCATGCTTCATTTAATCATGGTACAAAGCCTAAAGAAAATCAAAAATATATTATGTTGCATGACACAGAAATAGATGCTAGTCCTGAAAACATAGTAAGTTCTTGGGCTAATAGCGGAAGTGGAACAGCAGCTCATTTCGTTGTAGGTAGAGATGGAACAATTGTACAAGCAGTTGAATTAGATGTTATAACACATCACGCTGGATTTGGTGGCCCAGGTGATTTCGATAGTAAGTATGGTGTTGGAAGCAATAACAGACAAGGAACTGGAGATGACCTTAAAGGTCAAGTTACAAAAGGATATGAAGGATATACTTCATATGGGATGAATTCATACTCAATAGGAATAGAAATGGTACACGTAGGAGGACAAGATTATCCAGAAGCACAATTAAATGCTGTAGATAAAGTAATAGCATATATAGATACTTACTATGGAAAACAATCTACTATTATTGATCACAAAGATTGGAGACCTAGTAACAGTGATACGGATTCTAAATTTGCTACTTATTTAGCCAATTATAAATCAACAAGACATCATTAAGGGGTGGAAAAGTGAAAAAAATAATAATGTTATTAATGATAACAATCCTAACCGGATGTAGTGCGAACTACGATATAGATTATAGTAACAATAGATATAATGAAAGTCTCACTACATCTGGTAATATAACGGATACTAACTATAAAAATGAAATAGATAATTATTATTTAAAAAGCTATTTGCTCACAAGTTATAAAGTACAACCTGGTGACATGAGTGAAAAAGAAGTATTAAAAAACTATACTATTTATAATAAAATATTAGTAAACGAATCAAATAACTATGGTCTAAAATTAGGATATAGCTATGATAATAAAGATAATTATATGGAATCAAGTATTGTATATAAATTATTTTCTTTCTTTACAATAGAAGATAATTATATAAAATTAGGAGATATAAAAAATATATTTGATAGTTATCCTATGCTAAATAATATTAAAATAACTTTTAGTACTGATAAATATGTAACTGAAAGTAATTGTGATGAAGTGAAGGATAATAAATATATTTGGTATATAGATAAAAATAATTATCAAAATAAAAATATAGAAATTAGTTTGTCAAATACTAAAATTGGTACTTATAAAAAAGATATAGAAAAATATTCAGATAAAGTAATTACTTTTATAATCATTGTTGTTTCTATAATATGTTTATTATTTATACTAGTAATTTATGAAAAGATAAAAAAATCAAATAAATAGTATAGAAAAAATATACTATTTGTTTTATAATAGTTTTATTGAAGGGATGAAGTTATGAAATTTAATGTTAGTTCTAAAGATCTTGTAATATTTATTATATTCTGTATATTTTTGTTATTACTTTGTAGTTTATCTGTAAGTAATGCAATAAGTATTATGAATGATGGAGAATTTTTAGGGTTAAATCCGTTTTTAGGATTTGGGTCAAAATATATTTTAGCTACATTATTGTTATTTGTTGTTGTTTTAATAGCAATATTTGCAAGCGTATCTAGTTATATATTTGATAGAGAAAAAGGAAAAGGTTTGGGTTTAAATATTGGTGAAAAAGATGAAAAAGGCTATGCTAGATGGTCTAAAGAAAAAGAAATAAAAAATGCCCCTAAAGTAGTGAAAGTACCTATTGCAGAAGAAAATAGTCCTGCTGCAGGTGCAGTTTTAATAAATGACGGCAAAAATATGTGGGTTGATAATAGTGAAAATCATACACTAGTTATCGGTGCTACTGGTAGTGGTAAAACAAAAAGTGTAGTTGATCCATTAGTGTATAGTTTAGCAAAAGCTAAAGAAAGTATGATAATTACAGACCCAAAAGGTGAAATATACAAAGAACATTCTAATATGTTACGTAGTAGAGGATATGACATTATTGTATTAAATTTCCGTGAACCACAACATGGTAATTGTTGGAATCCCTTATCCTTACCTTATCAATTATATAAAGCTGGCAATACTGATAAAGCTACAGAATTGGTAGATGACGTTGCATTAAATATTTTAAAAGATAAAAAAGCTCAAGACCCATTCTGGGAAAATAGTGCTGCCGATTATTTTTCAGGTGTTGCATTAGGTTTATTTGAAGATGCAAAAGAAGATGAAGTTAACTTAAATTCAATTAGTTATGTTACAACAGTAGGTGAAGAAAAATGTCCACCTAGTAACTATATTAAAGAATATTTTAATATGAAAGGTGAGTCTAGTACACCATATGTTTTTGCTAGTAACACAATTAATTCTCCAACAGAAACTAAAGGTGGAATACTATCTGTATTTAGACAAAAAATTAGATTATTTGCATCTCGTGAACAATTATCTGAAATGCTAAGTAGAAGCGACTTTAATATGCGTGATATTGGTAAAAAACCAACAGCAGTATTTATGATAATACATGATGAAAAAACAACATATCATGCTTTAGCAACTATATTCATTAAACAATGTTATGAAACACTAATAGATGTTGCACAAGAATGTGGTGGTAAACTTCCAGTAAGAACTAACTTTATACTAGATGAATTTGCCAATATGCCACCTCTAAAAGATGTTACAACAATGGTAACTGCTGCACGTAGTAGACAAATTAGATTTACATTTATAATTCAAAACTTTGCCCAATTAAACGATGTTTATGGTAAAGAAGATGCAGAAACAATACGAAGTAACTGTGGTAATTTAATATATTTATTAACTACAGAACTTGCAGCACTTGAAGAAATAAGTAAATTATGTGGTGAAAAAAAGAGTAAAGATAAAGAAAAAACAGCTTCTACTCCACTGGTTACAGTAAGTGATTTACAAAAAATGAAATTATTTGAAGCAATTATAATGCGTTCTAGATTAAATCCATTTAAAACTAAATTAAAACCTAGTTTTGAAATAGATTGGGGTAAAAAATATCCTTTAGCAGAATTCCCAGAAAGATCAAAGGGAGAAATAGGTATATTTGATTTAAAAGATTTTGTTAATAAAAGAAGAAAAGATAAAGTTATGAGTGGAATGTCTTCTCCAAATCCAATGGGTGGTAGTTTTATGCCAAACCCTAACGACAATGCTTTCATGAGCGGCGGTTTTAATCCATTTGAAAATATTTCTATAAACCCATCTCAAAATGATACTAATTCGCTACCTAATCCATTCCAAGGTGGAGGAGAAGTTGATGTAGATGAACTTCTTAAAAAGATTGATGCAAAAATTGCAGAATTAGAAGAAGAAGAGAGATTAGAAAAAGAAAAAGGTAATACAAAAGAAGAAATACCTATCGAAAATAAAGATATGGATAAAGTTCTAGAAGAATTTAAGTTTGATTTAGATGATGCTATGAAAGACAATAATATAACAGAAGAAAAACAAACAGCAAATGAAGCTAATGTTGCAAAGACATTTAATGACATACTAATGGAAAATTCTAATAAAGAAGATATAAAAAAGAACAAAGTTGATAGTAATACAATAAATAACAATACTAATCAAAATAATAATATTACGGATGATCAATATTTCGATGATTTCTTCCAAGATGAATAAAAAAGAAACTAAAGTAGTTCGTCAAAACCTTTAGTTTCTTTTTCTATATAAAGTGGTCTATTTTTTGTTTCCAAATAAGTTTTACCCAAATACATACCCATAATACCGATAAACATAAGTTGTAAACCACCCATAAATAGTATTATTACAATAAGCGAAGCATACCCAGGTACATCTTTTCCCAATAATAAAGTTTTAAAAATAATTATTAAAATATATATAAGTGAACTTATACAAGTAATACTACCAATTATAGTTGATAGTTGTAATGGCTTTATAGAATAATTAGTAATACCTGTTATAGCATATTTTATTTGTTCCTTTGCATTAAATTTAGTATTACCACTAAATCTTCTTTCAACATTATAGTACATATACTCAGTATTAAAACCTATCCAAGAAAATATACCTTTAGTAAATCTATTCTTCTCTGGTAAATTTAATATTGCATTCTTAACATTTCTATTAAACATTCTAAAATCACTAGCACCATCAACTAACTTAATATCAGATAATTTATTTACTAACTTATAAAATATATTTTTTGATATCCTATTTAATATATTTTCTTTATCTCGATTTTTCATCACCATAGCTATCTGATCAACATCATCATGTTCTTTTAAATAATTTAGCATAGAAACAATATATTTAGGATTTTGTTGCAAATCAGCATCTAATATACATGTATATTTTCCTTTTGAGTGAACAAGTCCTGCATATATTGACGCCTCTTTACCAAAGTTTTTACTAAACGAAATATATTTAACATGTTCATCATTTAAACTCTTAATTTTATCAAGAGTTTTATCAGTAGAACCATCATTTATGTATATCGTTTCATAATCAACATTATTTAAAGTTTTACTAATTCTTTTATTTAATTCTAATATATTACCTTCTTCATTGTATGCTGGTATTATTATACTTAATATCACAATTATCACTTCCTAAAAATATTATAACACTAGTTATATATTGTCGTAAATTTTTATTAAATATAAATAAACAAAATCTAATATTCTTGAGTATATGTTATATAATAAGTCTAGAGGCTATTAACAAAACTTTCGGAATTGAAATATTAAGAAATTAAAAGTATTTGACAATCCCAATATCAAATGCTATTATTTTATTAGTAGAACGTCCACCCCCTGTTGGTTGGATTGTCTACCTTTGCAGTGTAAACATTCCGTCCTAACTGAGTGGCGGATGTTTTATTTTAATTTAAATTATTCTTTATCTAAGAAGAGTAATATTAAAATAACAATGATTCTATTCATAAATTCTTTAAAATTTTTGAACATAATATCACCACCTTACAACTTATACTCTTAAATAATTCAGTTAGTAAGGTAAACACCAACCGGACGTTCGATTAGTTATACTAATACAAATTAATCTTAATTTAAAGACATTCGACATAACATATGAAAACATACCATATTTAGACAAAATAAAATAGAACAAATAAGATAGTCTATTAAAAAATACTACAATGAAATAAAACAATTCAAAAATAAGCCAATACTTGAAAAATAAATAGTTATAGATTTATCTTTTTTTTTTCATTATTATATGCTAAAATTATTATTGTAGAGGAAGTGCTAATATGAAAGATACATATATGTTATTTGGTATAACTTATTTATTAATTGCTGTCGGATTAATTATAGCAATGATCGTAGTTGTTAGAAAACATATGAAAAATAAATTTAACAATGCACTTAAACTTTTAGAAAGAGATAAAAATTTAATAATAAGTGCTTCTATTCTTAGTGAATTAAATAAAGTAGAATCTCTAATAAATAATAAAGAATTAGAAGCTAAATATAATGTTTGGAAAAATAAATTTAAAACAATAAAAGATAAAGATGTTCCAAAAATAACTGATGAATTAATCAGTATAGAAGAACTTATAAAATCAAGAAAATATAAACAAATCGAACAAGAACTAGCAAAAATAGAATTAGATATATATTTTGTTAAAAGTAGATCTAAATTTTTATTAGATGAAATTAAAGAAATAACTACAAGTGAAGAAAAGAATAGAGAAATAGTTACTAAATTAAAAGCAGATTATAGAGAAATATTTGTTAAATATAATAACAATAAAGAAGATTACGAAGTAATATCCAGTCCAATTGAACTACAATTTGAAAATGTTGATAAATTATTTAATGCATTTGAAATAAGTATGGAAAATAATGCTTATACAGAAGTAGGTAAAATAGTTAAAGCACTAGATGATACAATTGGAAACCTAAGTATAGTTATAGAAGAAGCACCAAGTATTATACTAATGGGTAAAGTTTTAATACCAAAGAAGATGACTGATACTTATTCAATATATGAAAAGATGGTCAAAGATGGATATAATTTAGATTATTTAAAAATAGATTATAACAAAGAAGAATCCTTAAAAAAAATAGCAGATGTATTTGATAGATTAAATGTTTTAAACTTAGTAGATAGCATATTTGAACTAAAAACTATACTTGATTATTATGATAATTTATATAATGATTTTGAAAGAGAAAAAGTTAGTAAAAAAATGTTCATGGAATATACAAGAACAATTGGTATTAGATGTAAAAAAATATTAGATATAGTATTTAATATTAATAAAAAAATTGATGATATAAAATATAGTTATGACTTAACAGATGATGAAGTAAAAATAATAGATGAGATTTCCTTATCAAGTAAATCTATTAAAAGTGAATATGAAGCAATAATAGAAGATTATAGAAATAAATTATATAGTTATTCAAAATTATGTAAACAAATGGAACTATTAAACGTTAAATTATCTAAAACAGAAGATAAATTAGATTATACACTAAAAAGTTTAGGTAGCCTAAAGGAAGATGAATTACGAGCTAGAGAACAACTTGAAGAAATAAAAACTATATTATCAAATGCAAAAGAAAAGATTATTTCATATAAATTACCAGTTATTCCAAAATGTTATTATATTGAACTTGAAGAAGCTACAGAAGCAATTAGAGAAATGATTAAAGAATTAGAAGCAAAACCAATAAATATAAAAACATTAAATATAAGAGTTGATACTGCAAGAGATTTAGTACTAAAATTATATAACACAAGTAACGAAACTATAAAAACTGCTTGGATGGCCGAAAATGCAATAGTATATGGAAATAGATATAGAGTAGGAAATAAAGAAATAGACGATGGTTTAGAAAAAGCTAGTATAGCATTTATGAAAGGTAATTTTAAATTGTCTTTAGAAAATTCTATAAAAGCTATAAATATTGTTGAACCAGGTATACATAAAAGATTATTAGAAGCTTATAAAAAATAATCTTTTTAATTTAGTTAGGAGATTTTATATGGATGTTAATATACATGGAGATTTAATAGTTATAAAACTATTTAAAATATTATTAGAATGTAAATATAAGAAAGATTATGAAGCGTTATATTCAAAATATGATTATGGATACAATGATTTAATGAAAATGTTAAATAAAGAATACTTAAATAAATATTTTAGTCCTGATGAAATAAAATTATTACATGAAAAAGTTGTAAAATATTCAAAATACATGGAAACCTTTTTATATGGAAAACCATATAAAAATGATGAAGAAAAACAATATTACAATAATTTAATAGAATATATTAATAGCAACTATGACAGTTTACACAAATTCTGTGTAGATAAAAAATATGATTATTTAAATACTATAAAATACTTATCATCTATAAAAGATACACATGAATCTATACATTATGAATGTCTTAATCACTCAAATAATATTAATAATAAAAAATTTAACCAATATAAAAAAAGAATATATAATTTAATAGATAGAATAAAAAATAATAAAATAAATAACATAGTAGATTATTATTTATTACTAAATATAAATCCAAATGAATTATCAAAAATATGTATAAATAACTTAAATAAAGAAGATATAGATATTCTAAAACAATTTTTTGATAAAAATACTAGTGGAGTTACGTTAGATAAATATATGATTAAATATATATTTGATAAAACATATTTTATAAACAATACTATATTAACTATTGATGATAAGAAAAAAATATTTGATTTTATATCAAAACATCAAATTCCACTTACAGATGAAACCTTTAAAATTGTTAAAGATATGTACGTAAGTGAAATGTATTTAGATGATAATAAAAAAAATATTAAATAAATTAAACTTATTAATTATAATTTAAAAAAATATGGTAAAATAATTAATGAGGAGTAGTTTATGGATAATATAAGATATAAGATAAAATGTTTAAAAAATATTAATTATGATAAAATGATAAATGTTATTAATAATATACATAATAAAACTAATAAAAATAGGTGTTATTTATTAATGGATATGATTATCTGTTCTAATAAATATGGTACTGGATATTATGATTATCAAGAATTTGAATTTTATAATTTAAATAAAGAAGAAAGAAAAACATATTTAACTAGAGTTAAAAATAATGCTATTGTTAAAAAATTTAATGATAAAAGTAAATTTTATTTATTTGATAATAAATATGAATTTAATAAATTATTTGATAAATATTTAAAAAGAGAATGGTTATATTTAGATAATAACTATGATGAATTTGTTAAATTTTGTAATGACTTAGAAGAAATAATTGTGAAACCTATAGATGGTTGTGGAGGCGTAGGAGTAGAATTAATTAAAATAAATAAAAATAAATTAAAAACTATTTATAATAGATTAATTAAGAATAAACAATTATTAATTGAAGAAAAAATTATACAACATAAAGATATGGCAAAATTAAATGATAGTAGTGTTAATACACTAAGAATTGTTACATATTATGATAATAATAACACTTATATATTAAATACTGTTTTAAAGATAGGAAATGGTGGAGTTACTGATAATTTTTCTTCGGGTAGCATGTATACATTTATTAAAGATGGTAAAATTATAGTACCTGCTATAGATAGAGAAGATAATATATTTAAAGTACATCCAATAAGTCACGTTAACTTAATAGGATACAAAATTCCTAATTATGATAAATGTATTAAATTAGTAAGTGAATGTGCAAAAATAATACCAGAAGTTAAATATGTAGGATGGGATATCGCAATAACAGAAAATGGTGCAAGTTTAATTGAAGGAAATTGTTATCCTGGTATATATCAAATAAAACCTAGTTTTGTTACTGAAAAATGTGGTTTAGTTCCAATATATGAAGATGCAATGAAAATAAAAATTGACAAAATATAGAGTTTATCTTATAATTAATTTTGTAAAGCAAATGAAGAAGACGTTTTATAAAGAAATATTATAGAGAATTTGTGGTTGGTGGAAACAAAGAATAGAGTATTTATAAATGTATCACTTTGGATGTGTTTTTCTGATAAAGAAAAAACGTTAATCGCGTTAAGATTAATAAGATGATATCAATTCATGAAATAAGGTGGTACCACGAGTAACTTCGTCCTTATATTTATGAATTTTTTTAATGGAGGTTAAAGATGGAAAAATTTAAGGAATTAGACAAAAGACAAGTACATGAAGTAGAAACAGATATCTTAAATAATTGGAAGAAAGAAGATATACTTAATAAAACAATAGAAAATAGAAAAAATGCTTCAAATTGGGTGTTTTATGATGGGCCAGCAACTGCAAATGGAATGCCAGGACTTCATCATATGGTTGCAAAATTTTTAAAAGATTCATTTTGTAAATATCAAACTATGAAAGGACATAAAGTATTTAGAAAAGTTGGATGGGATACTCATGGATTACCGGTAGAAGTTAATGTTGAAAAAAAATTAGGATTTACTGGTAAAAACGATATTGAAAAATTTGGTATAGAAAAATTTAATAAATTATGTAAAGAAACTGTTTGGGATAATGAAAATGCGTTTAGAAGATTAACAGAAGAAATGGGACAATTTATAGATTTAGATAATAGATATATTACCTATGACAATAATTATATTGAAACAGAATGGTGGATATTAAAAAAATTCTTTGATGAAGGATTATTTTATGAAGGTGTTAAGATTATGCCTTGGTGTCCTAGATGTGGTACAGGACTTGCAAGTCATGAAGTTGCTCAGGGATATAAAGAAGTAGATGCAAATACTGTTATAGTACCTTTTAAATTAAAGGATAAAGATGAATATTTTTTAGTATGGACTACAACTCCTTGGACTTTAATATCTAATGTTGCATTATGTGTTAATCCAAACGAAAATTATGTTTTAGTAGAATCTATGGGTTATAAATTTATAGTAGCGGAGGCTTTAGCAAATAATGTATTAGGTGAAGATTATAAAGTACTTAAAACTATGAAAGGTAGCGACTTAGAATACACAGAGTATGAACAATTAATTCCTAGCGATATAGAAATAAATGGAAAAGGTTTCTTTGTAACGTGTGATACTTATGTTACTATGACTGATGGTACTGGTATAGTTCATATTGCTCCTGCATTTGGTGAAGATGATGCTAAAGTTGGTAAAAAATATAAATTACCTTATGTAAATCCAGTAGGTGAAGATGCTAGATATACTGAAGGATTATGGAAAGGTATGAATATTTTTGAAGCAGATTTAGAAGTAATTAAATGGTTAAAAACAAATGATAAATTATTTAAAAAACAAAAGATTAAACATGATTATCCACATTGTTGGAGATGTGATTCTCCTCTTGTATATTATTCAAGACCTAGTTACTACTTAGAAGTTACTAAAATTAAAGATAAGATTATCGAACAAAATAAGAAAGTTAATTGGTATCCATCATACGTTGGAGAAAAAAGATTTGGTAATTGGTTAGAAAATATGAATGACTGGGCTATATCTAGAAATAGATATTGGGGTACACCACTTCCACTTTGGAAATGTTCTTGCGGACATATGGAAATGATTGGTTCTCGTAAAGAATTAAGTGAAAAAGCAATTGAAGATGTAAATCCTGATACAATTGATTTACATCGACCATACGTTGATGATATACACATTAAGTGTCCAGAATGTGGTGAGATAATGAACCGTGATAAATCTGTTATAGATTGTTGGTTTGATAGTGGTTCTATGCCATTTAGTCAATATCATTATCCATTTGAAAATAAAGAATTATGGGAAAGTCAATATCCAGCAGACTTTATTGCAGAAGGAATTGACCAAACTAGAGGATGGTTCTATTCACTTCTTGTTATCGGAACATTCGTTACAGGCAAAAGTCCATATAAAAATGTATTAGTAAATGAATTATTATTAGATAAATATGGACATAAAATGCATAAAAGTAAAGGAAATGCTGTTGAACCATTTAGTATAATGGAAAAATATGGCGCAGATACAGTAAGATGGTACTTAGCATACGTTAGTCCAACATGGACACCATTAAAATTTGATGAAGAAGGATTAAAAGAAGTACACTCTAAATTCTTTAATCCATTAAGAAATACATATTCATTCTTCCAAATGTATGCTAACATTGATAACATAAATATCAAAGAATGTAATGTAGAAATTGAAAATAGAGAAGAAATAGATAAATGGTTAATTTCTAAATTCAATAAATTAGTACTTAATTGTACAGAAGCTTATGATAAATATGATTTAAACGATGTAGTTAAAAGAATAACTAGTTTCGTATCAGATGATTTATCAAATTGGTACATTAGACGTAATAGAAATAGATTTTGGGCTAGTACGTTAGATGATAGCAAAAAGAGTGTTTATATAACAACTTATGAAATATTAACTGGAATATGTAAATTATGTGCTCCAATAATTCCTTATACTACAGAAGAAATATATAAAGATTTAACAAACGAAGAGTCTGTTCATTTATGTGATTTTCCTATATATAATGAAAGCTTAATAAATGAAGAAATAGAAGTTAAAATGGATTTAGTTAGAGATTTAATTTCTACTGGTAGATATGTAAGAGAAGAAACAAAAATAAAAGTAAGACAACCAATCAGTGAATGTTTAATAGATGGTAAATATGAATCTATTTTAGGAGATTTAGTAAATCTAATAAAAGAAGAATTAAACGTTAAAAAAGTTGTGTTTGTTAGTGATTTAACTAAATATATGAATTTTACAATTAAACCTAACTTTAAAGTATGTGGTGCTATGTTTGGACCTAAGATGAAAGATTATCAAACAGCATTAAATGATTTAAACAAAGATGATATTGATTTACTTTTAAAAGAAGAAACAATTACAATAGATTTTGATGGTGGAAGACTTGATATCACTCCAGATATGGTTGATGTTAGAATAGAAGCTAAAGAAGGATTTAATGTAGGTATGGTAAATAATAAATTCATTATACTTAATACAGAATTAACTAGAGATTTATTATTAGAAGGTCTTGCAAGAGAATCAGTTAGTAAAATACAAAATCTAAGAAAAACAACAGGATTAGAAATAAGTGATAGAATTAAATTATATTACAATGGTGATGATGAAATAAAAGAAACATTTAATATGTTTAAAAAATATATTATGGATGAAACATTATCTGTTGTATTTGAAGAAACTAATGACAATTTAGACATAATTGACATCAATGGACATAATGTTGGGATTAAGATAGAAAAAGCTTAATTCCTTTTAATTTTTATTTGACAAAAACAAATGTGTGAACTATACTATTTATAGTTTTAAGGGAGTGTTATTATGGATCAAAATTTATTAAGAGAAATTACAAAAAAGAAAGATTATATAAAAAAGTTAGATATAGAAAAAAACAAATTAACATTGAATTTTATAGAACAATGGGATGAAGTTACTGCTCTATCATATGAAGCATTTGGTGCTATTATTATAAGTTTAGCTCTTGTTATTGCTTGCTATGTTAGTATAAGTGTAAATGTAATTCCTATTTTAATAACAGTTTTATCATTAGTAGTTGATGCAGGATTACTAACATATTCTGTTAAAAAAATGAAAAAAATAATTAAATCACACAAAAAAACAACAGATATAAAAGAATCAATTGATAATATAAATAATGAATTAAATAATGAAAAAATGATATTAGATGGACTTGAAGTTGAATATAAAAAAGAATTCAATACTTATAAAGAAAATAAAAAAGATAATGATAAAAGTCTAAAAAAAGATATTAGAAAAATAGAAATAGAAGAATTAAAAAAATATAAAGATGTTGTTAATGAACTTAATAACATAGGTAGAAATAAAAGTAGTAACGAAAAAAATAAATCTAAGATATTAAGAAAGGATAATTATTAAATCCTTTTTTTAATTTTATTAAAGATTTTTTTCATAAAATATGTTATCATAAACATGTATATAGTTATTTTAAACACAAAATAAAGTGTTTTAGACATATTTAGTAAAATAAATTTACATTTGTTCTATAATATTAAATATTTTTAAGGGGGAAAAGCAGTAATGAATATAGGTATAGACATAGATGGAGTTTTAACAGATATAAGAAAATTTCAAATTGAAAAAGGAGAAAAATTTTTTAACAGAAAATGTAATAATAAAAATGGATTTACAATAAATGAAATGTTTAATTGTAATGAAGAAGAATCAAAAAAGTTTTGGACAAAATATTTATTAGAATATTCTATTTTCTTTAAAGCAAGATTAAATGCTTCACAAGTTATTAATAATATAAGACATAAAGATAATAAAGTATTCATAATTACATCAAGAGAATTTACTGATAAAGATAACTTTCTAGGAAAATTAATGAGATATATTGTTTCAGAATGGTTAAAAACAAATAAAATATCTTATGATAAAATAATTTATTGCGGAAAAAGTAAAGTCAATGAAATTAAAAATAATAATATTAATGTTATGATAGAAGATAATAAAGATAACATTAATGAATTAAGTAAATATTGTAAAATAATAGCAATGAATGAACCATATAATATAGATAGTGTAAAAGAAAATGTTTTTAGAGCAAATAACTGGATAGAAGTAGATAACTATTTAAAAACTTTAGAAAAAATATACAATGCAAAAGAAAATAATAATAAATTGACTGGTTTTGCTTCTATTGATAAACCTTGGGAAAAGTATTATACACATAGTCAATTAATAAGCAAGGTTCCAAATTATACAGCATATGAATGTTTAAAAAATGGTATCTTAGAAAATAGAAATAACGAAATTATAAATTATTTAGGTAAAACAATTACTGGTAGAGAAATGTTAGATAATATTAGTAATGCAAAAAAATCTTTAGAAAATATATTTAATATGATTGATATTAAAGAAAATGAAATATCTAAAGAAATTATAACTATTTGCTCTAACAATATACCAGAAGCATTATACACATTCTATGGAGCAAACAGATTAGGTGTAGTTGTTAATTTTATTCACCCATTTTCTAGTATTGATAACATAATTGATAATATAAATAAAACAAAATCAAAAATACTATTTTGTATAGATTTTAATTATGAAAAAATAAAAAACATTATTAATGAAACTTCTATAGAAAAAGTTGTAATTTTATCACCTAAAGATTCTATGCCATTAATGATAAAAATAGCATATTGTAGCAAAACAAAAACAAATTTAAAAGAAGATAATAATTTTATCAATTATAATAATTTTATAAAATTAAGTGCAAGTAAATTAGATTATCTAAAAGATTTTCCTTATAAAAAAGATTATCCTGCAGTTATACTTAATACCGGAGGTACTACTGGAAAACCTAAAGGTGCTGTTCTTTCTAACGATAATTTTAATAGCATGCCACACCAATATGGAGTAAAAGCAAACTTTACAAACGAAGATAAAATGGTTGCTATAATGCCGATATTCCACGGATTTGGTTTATGCAATTGTATACATATGCCACTTTGCTTGGGTGCAAAAGTTATTTTAATGCCAAAATATGATGCTAAACAATTAGCAAATATTTTAAAAAAATATAAACCTAGTGATTTAATGGGAGTACCAACTCTCATAAAAGACATTATGAACAACAAAATATATGAAAATATAGATTTTTCATTTATAAATTATATTGTTTCAGGCGGTGGTTCTCTAGGAGCAGATGAAGTAGATTTTAACAAATTTTTATCAGAACACAATTCTAATAAATTAGTTACAAAAGGATATGGTCTAACAGAAGCAACATCAAGTTTAACATTTACTTTTGAAGATTCTAATGACATAAATAGTGTAGGAATACCACTTGTTAATACTAAAATTAAAATTGTTGAACCCGGTACAACTAAAGAGTTAAAATATAATGAATTAGGTGAAATATGTGCAACAGGTCCATCTATTATGTTAGGTTTCTATAAAGACGATAAATCTACAAAAAACGATTTAAAAATGCATAATGATAATAAAGTTTGGTTACATACAGGTGATATGGGATATATTAACGAAGATGGAAAATTATTTGTTACTGACCGAATAAAAAGATTAATAATAGTAAGTGGAGTAAATGTTTACCCTTCTTTAATAGAAAATAAAATATGTACACATCCATTAGTTAAAGATTGTTGTGTAGTCAAAATGCCACATGAATATAAATATGAAGTTCCAAAAGCATATCTTGTTTTAAAAGAAGGAAATTATTTTAATGAAAAAATTAAAATAGAATTAGATAAGTTATGTGATACTTTACCAAATAAATATTATAAACCTTTTGACTATGAAGTAATAGACAGTCTTCCAAAGACATTGATGAATAAAATAGATTATAAAAATCTAGAAGAAAAAGCTAAAGCAAAACAAAAAGTGTTAAGAAAGGAATTATAATGGAAAATTATCAGATAAGTAGAAAAGTAGTAAAAAGTGTTTTTATTCCACTTTATCACCCAAGAATAATAAATAAAGAAATAATTCCAAAAGATGAACCAGTTATATTTTGCGGAAATCATTTACATGTTTGGGATCAAGTACCAGTAATTTGCTCAACCAACAAAACTATTCATTGGATGGCAAAACAAGAATATTTTGATACTAAAATGGCATGGCTTTACAAAATGTTCGAATGTATACCTGTAGATAGATATAATAACCCACATCAATCTATGGAAACTGCTATAGAATATTTAAAAAATGGAGATTCTATCGGACTATTTCCAGAAGGCACAAGAAATAAATTATATTTTGCAAGACAACAATACATAAATATTTTAAATAAATATGAAAATAATTTAAAAAATAGAAATACTGCTTCATATTATGAAGAGTTGAAACAAGCCAAAGAAAAATTAAAAATGGTAAAAAAAGATTTAGAAAATAGACACATATATGATTATGATGAACACGATATTTTATTACCTTTCAAAAATGGTGCAATAAGAATGTCAAAAGAAACTAACACTCTTATAGTACCATTCGGAGTAACAGGTGATTATAAAATTTGCAATAACAATTTAATATTATCTTATGGAGAACCTATAGATACAAAAAATTATAGTATAGATGAGGCAAATAAAATACTTAGAGATAGTATAAAAAAATTAGTATTAGAAAACAGAAAAAGGTAAATGATTAATTTCTGTTTTTTCTTGTATTTTTTTTTAAGTTTGCTATACTTATTATAGGATATGGTGGTTTTATGAATAGTATATTAATTCAAATTTGCAGTTTCTTATATATATCACTGCTATTATTTGTATATTTTTCTAAAAAAAGATTGAATGTATTAGAAAATAAAATATATATTTTAATGATGATTTCAAACTTTTTTGGTCTAATATTTGATGTTGCAAGTATTTTTACAATTAAAAGTATGGATAAAATCCCTTTAATTAATATGATAGTTGCTAAAATATACTTGCTATATTTATTAACCTTTATGTTTTTATTTACAATATATATATTTACAATATCTTTAAAAGATAAAACAAAAGGAAAAATAAGAATAAAAAAATTTATAAAATATTCATCAATAATATATTGTATATTCATAATTATAACTTCTAGTTTACCATTATATTTTAAAAACGAAAATGAAATTATATATTCTTATGGACCATCTGCAACTTTCTTATACTTTGTAAGTGGATTATGTATGACTGTTTGGATAATATGTATAATTTGTAATTTTAAAAATATAAAAGATAAAAAATATTATCCAGTATTTACATTCTTTGTAATAGGTGGAGCAGTTACATTTATACAAGGAGCTTATCCAGAATTATTGTTAATGACTTCAATGGAATCATTCATAATAATGATGATGTACTTTACGATAGAAAATCCAGATTTAAAACAAATGAAAGAATTAGAAAGAAACAATGAAATAACAGAACAATCATATATAGATAAATCTAATTTTATATTTGA